>JANPFD010000025.1:0-1432 GCA_031423255.1 Myxococcales bacterium
CGGCAAGGGCCAGTTGCCGCAGGCGCGGCTGTTGCTGATGCAGCAGGTATCGGCGCACCCGCAGTCGGCGCGCGTGCGCCAGCTACTGGGCCAGCTGGAGTTTGCCGAGAAGCAGCCATCGGCGGGCCTGGATGCGTACGCCGCGGCGCTGAAGCTCGATCCTGGTCTGCGCGCCGACGCCGCTTTGTTGATCAACGTTCGTTCGCTACTCGACGACAGGAAACTCGCACGCCCGGCGCTGGACCTCATTATTGGCCACATCGGCAAGCCCGCAGCCGACGTGCTGGTCGAGCTTGCCAACGACGATCGCCGCGCCGATTTTCGCCAGGACGCCCGCGCCGCGTGCGAGGAACTTGGATGTGCTGCCAGGATCGATCGGGTCAAGAGCTACGGGCTTGATCTGAGCCAGGGTAAGAGCTGCGAGGACAAGCGCCAGGCGGTCAAGAACCTGGCCGCGACCAAGGACGCGCGCGCCATCGAGCCACTGAAGAAGGCGCGCAGCGCAAGCGGCATGTCGATAGGCGGTCTCAGGTTCCGCGGCTTCGGTGGCGGCAACGACTGCATCCGTAAGGACATCGACGCCGCATTGAAAGACCTGGGCGCCTGATGCGCATGGTGCGCCTGGTCTTGCTCGCTGCCGCCGGTGTCATGGTGGCCGGGCGGCTCTATCAAGAGTGGCGACGCCTGGCGAAGATCCACAAGCTGCCCGGCGCTCAGGCGCTCGCGTACTACGAGCGCACGCGCCGCAGTGGCGACTGGGCGCTGATCGGCATGACCGGGCTGCTGGCGCTGTCGGCTTGCGGTGCGCTGGTGTACGTGTGGCTGTCGGCCAAGGGGAAAGGCTGACCCGCGATGTTGGGCACGCTCATCGTCGTTCTGGGGGTCATCGCCATCGGCGCCGGCGTGGGCGACCGCATGCGCATCAAGCAGGAGGAACTGATCCTGCAAAAGCTGCCTGTCGCCGCCGCGTCCGAGTTCTACGACTCGCTGGTGCGCCGCCAGCGCAAGACGCGCTGGTTACGTGCCCTCGCGCTCGGGTCGGTGTGGGTGCTGCTGTACCTGTGGCGCCGGCATTTCTTCGGCGCCGATAGGTGAAGGGCCAACGCTACGCTGAACCAGTCACCCGCCAGCTCTAGATCCGGAACGCCAGCTCAAGCGCCAGATCCATCGAGACCAGCGTCTGGTTGCGGGTAACCCACACCGTGGGCGCGAACAGCTCGGTCACCAGGTCCACCGACGGGGTCAGCGCGAACGCCAGCCCCGCTGCCACACGCATGACCGGACCGTTGCTGCGCAGGTAGCCGGTCGAGAAGCGCAGCGGCACCCGCACCCAGTTGTCGCGGCCGAGCGTCGCCATGTACTCAAGCGTCGCCAGCGGCAACACCGAGCCGGTGCGGCCCCCCGGCCCCTTCAGGTTCGCGTAGCCCAGATA
>JANPFD010000026.1:0-1126 GCA_031423255.1 Myxococcales bacterium
AAGCAGTCGAGCGCGGGTCATGGCCATCAAGCTGCTCATGGCTTGACCGGAAACTCGCCGAGACCACAGTTCGGGCTGCACACCTTCGATTGCCCCGGTGGCATCGAGAGAATCACCGCCGCGGTGATCGCCCCCGCGACGAGCGCCCCAGCGCCCGTCCAGACCCACCAGCGGCGGTAGAACGGCCGAGGGGTGTCCGTCGCGACGGGTGGCGCCCCGCGCGCGAACAGATCGATCGTCTGCGCGGCCGGTGCTGGCGCCGGCGCCATTGGCGGCGGTGGCGCGACCGGGGGCGCTGGCTTCACCACTGCCGTCGCCACCTGAGGCACGGCTCGCGGCGTCGCCACCACACCCTTCTCCCGCAACTCGCGCGCCTGCTGCTCGGCTTCGGGACGACGCTCGGCCAGGGCCGGATCCGCTGGATCGGTTCCGCTCAGAAACTCCTCGAACGCGGCCAGTGCGTCGGCGTCGCGCCCCAGCGCGCGGTAGGTCTTACCGAAGTTGAAGGCGATCTTCGGGCTGGGAAAAAGCGCGCGCGCTTCTTCCAGGCGCTGCAACGACTCGGCGAGGCGATCCTGGTTGAACAGGTTCTCCGCCTCGTACAGCTTGCTGGTCGCGCGTGCCTTGGCATCGTCGGCCGGCGCAGCGGCAAGTGTCCTTCCCGGCGCTGCGCCCGCGACAAGCAGCGCCACTCCGACCAGCAGCAAACCGCGCGCACGGCGAGGCACGCTAGAGATCTTTGATGAAGCCGCCCTTGGACGGATTCGACCCGCGCGGAGGCTCTGCCCGAGGCAGGGCAGGATCCTTGATGAACGGGTCCGATCGTGGCGGCGGTTGCGTAGACACCTCGGCAGTTCGCGGCGCGGATTCATTCTTGACCTTCGTCTTGCGGCGCACGTTTCGGTCGGACGCCGCCGACGCCGTTGCCATCTGTCCATCGGCCCCGGCAGGCTGCTGCACTTTGGCCACCGCGGGCGACGACGGCAACCGAAGCGACGGCTGGGGCGTTATCGACGCTTCGAGCGGTGCCGGCGACGGAGCGAGCACCACCGGTGGCGATACCATCGGCGGCGTCACCACCCCCGCCCCCGCCTTCACCCGCGTCACCTGCTGAACCACGATCGCA
>JANPFD010000027.1:0-2232 GCA_031423255.1 Myxococcales bacterium
GTCGTGGTCGAACAGCGCAGCGCGACCGCCGAGGCCCTGGCCGACACGATCGCCGCCGTGCTGGCCGACGCCCCTCGCCGCGCGCAGATGGCCGATGCGATGCGCGCGCTGTCGCGCCCCGAAGCCGCCCGGCAGATAGCAGACGAGCTCGTGGCGCTGGCTGGGTGAGAGCTCGGGTACAAGCCTGGGCGACCAGGCGTCCGGCCGCGCCCACCTTCTGCTTCCTCGTGTTGAGCCGCCGTGCCCGAACTTGAGGGGGCCGGGATCCGGACAGCAGGCAACCGGGGGCACCCGCGCGCCGAAACCTGCGCCTGGTGTCAGCCAGTGCCCCGGCATCGCCAGCGACCGCTACGGCCGCCATCTCGCCAGCGCCCGCACCCGGTGCCGGCAAGCTGCCAAGCTACGAGCGCAGGAGACCCGAGGACGGCACCCTCCATCGCATTGTGCGTGAAAACCTCAAGACGCTCTACGGCGCTGTCGAGGACGGCTTCGCGGGCGCGCCGCTGCCCAGGTTCGTGCGGCGAGATCTCGAGGGCTATGTCGACTGTGGCCTGCTGCAACGAGGCTTCGCACTCATGGCATGCGGCGTTTGTGCGAGCGAAAGCTGGTGGCGTTCGCGTGTTGTCCGGAGCGGGAAACTATGGAGAGTGCGGGCCGGACCTCGCTTGTTACGGGGGATCTTCCCAGGAATTCACTCCAGATAGTTTCCTGCCGGAAAGCCAGGCGATGAGCCTGTCCTCGACCTGGAATACGCCGCGGCGGAGCTCCGGTGGCAGAGCCTGCTCGATGGCCTCGAGTTTCTCTGTGGGATCTGCCCGCAGATAGATCTCCGTCGATTTCAAGCTCGAGTGGCCGAGCCAGAGGGCGACTTTCCGGATATCGCGCGTCGCCTGCAGACTGGTCATCGCACAGGTGTGGCGCAATACGTGCGGAGAGATGCGCTTCTTCGACAAGCTCGGACAATGCGGCTGCGCCATCCGGACGTGCTTCTTCACGATGTAACTGAGGCCCGACGTGCCGAGCGCCTCGCCGCGGTCATTGAGGAAAATCTCCGGGGTAAGGGCAGGCCCACGTACGGAGAGCCAAGCCCGCAGTGCTCGCGACGCCTCTTTCCATAACGGAAGGCGACGCTGTCGCCGTCCCTTGCCGCGCACCACGATTCTTGGGTACGGGCCGTCCAACTCGATTTCGTCCAAGCGCAGACCAACGATTTCCGAGGCGCGCAGCCCGGCACCGAAGCCGATGTAGAGCATTGCCTGGTCACGGATTCCGGAGCGCGTGCCGGGATCGGGAGCATCGAGCACCGCCTTCATCTCCTCTCGGGTCAAGTGATTCACCAGGCGTTCTTGCGTCCGCTTGTTCGAGATCGCCCGGACGCGACCGACCTGCTCCAGCGCCGAGGGCACCTCGTACTCGACGTACTTCATGAACGAGCGGATGGCTGTCAACCGCAGATTCCTCGTCCGCGGCGTATTGCTGCAATCGCGTTCGCGATGCTCCAGAAAATCCCGAATCATCCCCAAATCCAAATCTTCAAGCGACAACTGCGATGGCGTCTTCCCTAGTTGACGGCTGACGTATCGACACAGGAACTTGAACGTGTAGCTGTAGCTGGCCAGGGTATTCTTGCTGACGCCCTTGTCGACGACGAGGTTTTTCCGGAAGAACGCAGTGACCAGTGGTGCGAGCGGTGTCATGAGATCCCTCGGCTCGCGAAGGCCTCACAGCAGTCCGCGATCTTGGCGAACAACGCCGGCGTCGCCTCGAGATACCAGTAACCACTCCGTGCATCGGAGTGTCCGAGGTAAGTCGTGAGGGCAAGCATGTGCCGAGAGATGCCCTCGCGATCCCCCGGCGAAGTCGTGAGTGCCCGATTGGCAAAATAGAACCTCAGGTCATGGAGGCGGGGCCGCAGCTTGTCCTGCGGCCGAGCGATACCCAGGGCGTAGACGAGGCGGCGGAAGACACCGCGGGCCGTGTTGCCGTGAAGCTTGCGCCCCTTGATGGAGATGAAGACCCAGGGGCAGCTGCCTGCTTCCTGGAGCCGGTGATCCAAATAGCTCTCGAGCCGTACCCGGGTGGTCGGGTGCAGGTGTTGCCGCGCAGGTTGGTTGATGGGTTCGCGCGCCGGCTTTGTGATGGCGTCACTCGGCGAAGTTTCTGGGTGGCGGCGGCGTGAGGCACGGGATGCGGGCGCGGTAGCGGGCATCGTCGAGCGCAGCGCGGTGGTAC
>JANPFD010000028.1:0-14987 GCA_031423255.1 Myxococcales bacterium
CCAGGCGAGGAAAGGGAGCCATGGGCCCCGCAGGGGCCCGAAGGCGACCGGTCGGCGCAAACGGACCCTCACGACCCCGTCGCAGCCGCGGTCGCGCCTCTACAACGGCGGGCCCTACCCGCGCACGAGCAACGCCGCGAACAACGCCCCTACCGCGATCGCCCCCACCACGATTCCGATGAGCACGCCCTTGCGGATCCAGCTCTGATTCGCCTGCGCCACTGGCGCGTGGCCCCGAGGTTCCAGGACGTCGGCGAGTTCCTCGGGGCCGGGGGTCGGTCCGTCGAAGTCGTTCGATGTCTCGCCCGGGGTGGCCATGGGCTTGACGGGCGTGCCGGGGACCGCCGGCATGTCCTCCGAGCCCCAGGCGATGGCCCCCGTCGGCCGGCGCTTGTAGTTGGTGCTGCGGCGGCCGGACTGATCCGCGTCGGTGGCCCAGGCGCGCGGATCGATGAAGTCCTGGGTCGAGACGTCGGGCTTGGTCGCCGCACGCTCCTGGGTAACGGGCTTCGACTCCTCGAAGTCCAGCGAGGTGAAGCTGTTGATTTCCTCGTGCAGGAGCGTGTCGATGATGTTCGGCCGCGGCCGCTTGACTCCCGACATGGTGGCCATGTCCTCGAGGCATCCCCGCACGAGCTCGGCGATGTCGCGCTGGATCATCTTCAGCCCGCGCGAGAACAGGTAGTGGGCCACCGCGTCCTGCAGATCGTTCGCGCTCTGGAAGCGATCCTCCACCCGTCGCGCGAGCGCCTTGCGGCAGATCTCCTCGATCTCGGATTCGACCTCGGGGTTCTGCGAGGCGATCGACGGCACCTTCGCCCCGCGCACCAGCTCCACCGTCTGGTAGTCGCTGTCCCCGTAGAACAGACGCTTGCCGGTCAGCATCTCGTAAAGAAGGATGCCGACGGCGAAGATGTCGGCGCGCAGGTCGACCTCCTCGCCGCGCGCGGCCTCCGGCGACAGGTAGCTCATCTTGCCCTTGACCACGCCGGGGTCAGTGGTCTCGAGCTGGCTGGCCGCCTTGGCGAGACCGAAGTCCGCCAGCTTCACCTCGCCGTTGCGCGACATCAGCACGTTCGGCGGCGAGACATCGCGGTGGACGATGCCCAGCGCCTTGCCGGTCTCGGGGTGCGGCAGATCGTGCGCGTAGCCGAGGCCCTTGCAGATCTCCATCGTGATGTAGATCGTCTGGCCGATCGTCAGGCGCTTGCCGATCCGCCGCCGCCATTCGAGGAGCGCCTTGAGGTCGATCCCCTCGACGAACTCCATCACGATGAAGTACGTGTCGTCCGCGTGGCCGATGTCGAACACCTGGACGATGTTCGCGTGCTGGAGGTGCAGCGACAGGCGCGCCTCGTCCAGGAACATCGCCACGAACTTCTTGTTCTGGGTCAGCGCCGGAAGGACGCGCTTGATGGCGACGTTCTTGCGGAAACCCTGCAGCGATTCGGCGACGCCTCTGAAGACCTCGGCCATCCCACCGGCGGCGATCCGCTCAGAGATACGATATCGACTGTCGGGCATGCGACGACCGGGGGTCCGGCCCGGGAAAACTATATAGGACCCCCAGAACTAGCTCAACTGGCGCGGACTTATTCCTCGGCGCCGGCTTCGGCCACGTCGCCCTCGAGCCCCCCGCCGCGGGCCTGGGCGATGACCGCCTCCTCACGCTCGCTCTGCTCCTTGCAGTCGATGCACAGCGTGGTCACGGGCCGCGCCAGCAGCCGTCGGAAGGAGATCGTCTCCCCGCAGTCCTCGCAGACGTCGATCGCCCCCGCATCGAGGCGAGCGGTCTGCTTGTTGATCTTGCCGAGCAGGAACTTCTCGCGGTCGTGCAGCCGCATCTCCGTCGAGAAGAGCTCCTCTTCCATCGACTCGTCGATGGAGTCACGGCCAATGTTGCGCTCGTGGTTCATCGAGTAGGCGAGCGCGTTCTGGCTCTTGCCGGCGAGGCGCTTCTGCGCCTCCTCGAGGACCGTACGAAGCTGGGTTTTCTGGCTGTCCGTCAGCATGGTGCTCCTTCGCGACTCGGGTGTCGAAGCTCTTCACTCACAGTTAAGTCCCGCCCCCCGAAGGGAAAGCTCTCAGGAAGCTTTCTTCTCACGCACCAGCTGGGGCCGCCCGCGCGAGATCACCACGTCCCGGTTGACCACGCACTCGGTCACGCCGGTCATGGAGGGGATCTCGTACATCACGTCCAGCATCACTTCTTCCAGGATGGCCCTCAGCCCGCGGGCGCCCGACTTCCGGCGCGCGGCCTCCTCGGCGACGCTGCGCAGCGCGTCCTCGGTGAAACGCAACTTCACGCCCTCCATCTCCATCAGCCTCTCGTACTGCTTGGACAGCGCGTTCTTCGGCTTCCAGAGGATGGACATCAGGTCGTCGACGGTCAGCTCGTCGGCCGCGACGATGATCGGCAGGCGCCCCATGAACTCGGGGATCATGCCGAACTTGGTCAGATCCTCGGTGCGAGCCAGCGCGCGCAGGGCATTGCGATCTTCCTCGTTCTTGCCCATCGCGGCCCCGAAGCCGAGACCGCGCGATCCGACGCGGCGGCGCACCAGCTCCTCGAGCCCGTTGAAGGCGCCGGTGCACACGAAGAGGATGTTGCTGGTATCGACCTGGATCAGCTCCTGCTGCGGGCGGTTGCGCGCGCCGTCGGGAGTGATCGAGCATTGCTTGCCCTCGAGGATCTTGAGCAGTGCCTGCTGCACGCCCTCGCCGGAGACGTCGCGGGTGACCGACGGGCCGCCGCCCTTGCGCGCGATCTTGTCGATCTCGTCGATGCACACGATGCCACGCGCGGCCTTGTCGGCGTCGTTGCCGGCGTTGCGATACAGCGCCTTGATCACGCTGTCGACGTCCTCGCCGACGTAGCCAGCCTCCGTCAGTGTCGTCGCGTCCGCGATGGCGAACGGCACGTCCAGCTTGCGCGCCAGCGTCTGCACCAGCAGCGTCTTGCCGCAGCCGGTGGGGCCGAGCAGCAGGATGTTCCCCTTCTGCAGTTCGACGTCGCCCGCCTTGCCGTTCTGGCCGATGCGCTTGTAGTGGTTGTAGACCGAGACCGACAGCGCCTTCTTCGCGCGATCCTGTCCGATGACGTACTTGTTCAGCTCCTCGTAGATCTCGCGGGGACGCGGGTAGCTCGGGCGCTCGGCGGCCTCTTCCTTGGCGATGATGTCGTTGCACAGAGCGACACACTCGTCACAGATGAAGACGCGCGGACCGGATATGAGCTTCCGCACCTCTCGGCGGCGCTTCCCGCAGAAGGAGCAGTGGAAGTCGTCCATCCAAAACAGTATTGCATCGCCCGCCGACTCTAGCCAAGCCCGTCTTGGTCGAAACCGTGCTCTGCGTCGAGTGCAGGGCTTGACCGGACGGTAGGTGCTATCATTCGCGCTCCCTTGACACCGCGGCTCGGCATTTCCCTCGGTGACCCGACGGGAATCGGCCCGGAGGTGGTGGTGCGCGCGATTGCGCTTCGCCCCGGTACGAAAGTCGTGGTGTTCGGCGACAGCGGCGTGCTCGAGCGCGCAGCCGAGCGCGCCGGTGTGACGCTGGATCGCGCAGCTGAGATCGTCGAGGTCACCCGGCTCGGCGCCGACGAGATAACGCCCGGGCAGCCCAGCGATCTCTCGGGCCGCGCGCAGGTCGAGTACCTGACCGCAGCGACGGAGGCGGCGCTCGCGGGACGCACGGCGGCCCTCATCACCGCGCCGATCTCCAAGGAGTGGGCCGGCCGAGCCGGCTTTCGCTTTCCCGGGCACACCGAGTACCTGGCCGACAGAGCCGGCGTCAGCGAGGTCGCCATGATGATCGCCGGGCCACGGCTGCGGGTGACTGTCGTCACCACCCACCTCGCGTTGCGCGAAGCAATCGCTTCATTGACGATCAACAACATCGCCTCGGCGATCCGGCTGACCGCACAGGCCCTGCGCCGCGACTTCGCGCTGCCGCTGCCCAAGGTGGCAGTCGCCGGCCTGAATCCCCATGCCGGCGAGTCGGGGCGCTTCGGCGACGAGGAGACACGGCTGGTGGTGCCCGCGATGGAGCAGGCGCGCCGCCGGCTGGAAGCGATGGGCGTCACCGCGCTCATCACCGGCCCGCACGTGCCCGACGTCGTCTTCCGGCAGGCGGCCCGCGGCGACTTCGACGCGGTGGTGGCGCTGTACCACGATCAGGGTTTGATTCCGGTGAAGCTGCTGCATTTCGAGGACGCGGTGAACCTCACGCTGGGGCTGCCGTTCGTGCGCACGTCGCCGGATCACGGGACGGCGTACGACATCGCGGGCACCGGACGCGCGCAACCGCACAGTTTTCTGGCGGCGCTCGACCTGGCGGCGCGGTTGACGCGGAAGGACTGAAGCCGCTGCCCCTGGCGGTTCCGCAAAGCGGATAGACTTATCGAGAGTAAGAGGGACCAACGAATATGTGCGGCATCGTCGGGTAT
Organism: Myxococcales bacterium; assembly: GCA_031423255.1. Lineage (GTDB taxonomy): Bacteria > Myxococcota_A > Polyangia > Fen-1088 > Fen-1088 > JANPFD01. Next base: position 4,451 of record JANPFD010000028.1, read on the forward strand.
GTGGGGCACCGGGACGCGACCGCGATCCTCGTCGGAGGCCTTCGGCGCCTCGAGTATCGCGGGTACGACTCGGCGGGGGTGGCGGTCTCGAACGGGCACGGCGCCAAGATCGTCCGCTGCCGGGGGAAACTGGCGAACCTCGAGAAGCGCCTGGCCGAGGATCCGCCGCACGGGATGGTCGGCATCGGCCACACGCGCTGGGCGACGCACGGCCGGCCGTCGGACGAGAACGCGCACCCGCACAAGGCGGGGCCGGTCTCGGTGGTGCACAACGGGATCATCGAGAACCACGTCGCGCTCCGCGATCGACTGAGAGCGGCAGGTCGCGTCTTCTCGTCGGAGACCGACACCGAGATCGTGGCGCATCTGGTGGACGAGGCGCTGGCCGCGGGCGCGGATTCGCTGGTGGAGGCGGTGCGGGTGGCCCTGCGCCAGACCGAAGGCGCCTACGCGCTGTGCGTGATGTCGGACAACCACCCGGATCAGGTGATCGCTGCGAAGAATTCCTCGCCGCTGGTGGTGGGCCTCGGCAAGGGCGAGATGTTCCTGGCCTCGGACGCGCCAGCGATCCTCGAACATACGCGCGAGGTGATGTTCCTGGAGGACGGCGACATCGTCGAGATGAAACGCGAAGGCGTGGTGATCAGCGATCTGGCGGGCGAGCCACGCGAGCGGGCGGCGAGGACCATCACCTGGTCGGCGGCGCAGGCCGAGAAGGCCGGCTACCCGCACTTCATGCTCAAGGAGATCTACGAGCAACCGCGCGCGGTGACAGACACGCTGCGGGGGCGGCTCCTGCCCGATCTAAAGGACGCCATCATCGACGGATTCGAGGTCTCGCCGACGACGCGGCGGATCGTGCTCGTCGCCTGCGGCACCTCGTACCACGCGGGCCTGGTGGGCAAGTTCCTGATCGAGTCGGCGGCTCGCATCCCCTGCGAGGTGGATCTGGCGAGCGAGTTCCGTTACCGCGATCCGGTGATCGGTCCCGACGATCTGGTGGTCGGCATCTCGCAAAGCGGAGAGACCGCCGACACCCTGGCGGCGATCAAGGAAGCGAAGGCGCGCGGGGCGCGCACGCTGGCCATCTGCAACGTCGTCGATTCGGCCATCCCGCGCACCTGTGACGGCGCGCTGTACACGCATGCGGGTCCGGAGATCGGAGTCGCTTCCACCAAGTGTTTCACCGCGCAGCTTGCAGCCCTGTCGCTGCTGGCGATCCACGTCGGCCGGCGAACGAAGGGCCTCGGCGACGCGGCCGCCGACGACCTCATCCGCGAGCTGTTCCTGGTGCCGCAGAAGATGACCGAGACGCTCGAGCGCGTCGGCGACATCAAGGCGCTCGCGGCACGTTATAAAGACGCAAAGGACTTCCTCTATCTGGGCCGCGGGACGAACTACCCGATCGCGCTCGAGGGCGCGCTCAAGCTCAAGGAGATCTCGTACATCCACGCCGAGGGCTACGCCGCCGGCGAGATGAAGCACGGGCCCATCGCCCTCATCGACGACGGCATCCCGGTCGTGGTGATCGCGCCCAAGGGCAAGGGCTACGAGAAGGTGCTATCGAACCTGGCCGAGGTGAAGGCGCGCGAGGGGCAGGTGATCGTCGTGGCCACGCGCGGGGACCAGGAGATCGCCCAGCACTCGAAGCACATCCTGTGGATCCCGGACGCGCCGCCGCTCATCCAGCCGCTGCTGACGGTGATCCCGCTGCAGCTGCTGGCCTACGAGGTGGCGCTCGCCCGAGGCAACGACGTCGATCAGCCACGCAATCTGGCAAAATCGGTCACCGTCGAGTGACCTGACCGCCAACTTGGCGGTTTTTTCGTCCCCTTTGCGGCCCCGGTCGCTCCTGTGGTATAGATTTGCCCCTCAGGAGCGCAAGATGAGCAAGCCGGCCGTTGTCGACAAGGCGATTCACCACCTCCGTGGTCCTGTTTCCAAGAAAGCAGCCGCGGTGGAAGGGCTCGGAACCGTCCGAACCGTCACTGGAGGCGACAAAGTCGTCCAGTGTCTGGAGCGGGAAGGGGTCGAAGTCATCTTTGGACTGTCAGGTGGGGCCGCCATGCCCATCTTCGATGCGCTGGTTGACTCAAAAATCAAGTTAGTCCTTGTGCGTCATGAGCAGGGTGCGACCCATATGGCCGATGGATACGCGCGTGCGACCGGCCGGCCGGGCGTATGCCTCGTGACCTCGGGCCCGGGCGCGACCAACACCGTCACCGGCCTTTTGACGGCGCTGATGGACTCGGTGCCGATGATCGTGCTGACCGGCCAGACCATCAGCCCGATGCTGGGTAAGGACGCCTTCCAGGAGGCGGACGTCACGGGCATCACCTACCCCGTGGTCAAGCACAGCTACCTGGTCAAGAAGATCAGCGACATCCCCCGGGTCATGAAGGAGGCGTTCCACATCGCCACCACGGGGCGGCCGGGGCCGGTGCTGATCGACCTGCCCAAGGACATCACCAGCGGGCCGTGCACGGCGCCGTTCGTCGACAAGGTCAACTTGCCTGGGTACCACGTGCCCGGACGAGGCGACGCCGAGTTGCTCAAGAAGACGGCGGCGCTGCTGACGAAGAGCAAGCGGCCGGTGCTGTACGTCGGCCACGGCTCGGTGATCTCGGGCGCGGGCAAGGCGATCTACCAGCTTGCCGAGAAGCTGCAGGCTCCGGTGGTCAATACGCTGCTGGGCAAGGGCGCCGTGGCGGAGGACAAGGCGCTGCACCTGGGGATGCTGGGCATGCACGGCACGGCCTACGCCAACAAGGCGGTGGCGAATTGCGACTTCATCATGGCGATCGGCGCGCGCTGGGACGACCGGATCACCGGCAAGCTCTCCGAGTTCTGCCCCGACGCCACGAAGATCCACATCGACATCGATCCGGCCGAGTTCGGCAAGATCATCAAGCCCGACGTCTCGATCGCCGGGGATGCGCGCATGGTGATCGAGGACCTCATCCCGCTGGTGGACCGTTGCGACAGCGAGGAGTGGCTGGCGCAGATCGCCACCTGGCGAAAGAGCTATCCGCTCAAGTACCCGAAGAAGGGCGGCCTGCGGGCGCAGCACGTGCTGGATCGCCTGGACAAGCTGGGCGGACGCGACTGCATCATCACCACCGACGTCGGCCAGCATCAGATGTGGGCGGCGCAGTTCTGCCTGACGACGAAGAACCGCCACTGGCTGTCGTCCGGCGGCGCCGGAACGATGGGCTACGGCTTTCCGGCGGCGATCGGCGCGCAGATGGCCTGCCCTGACAAGAAGGTCTGGACGGTCGTTGGTGACGGCGGCTTCCAGATGACGATGTGTGAGCTGGCGACGGCGGCCATCCACAAGCTGCCGGTCAAGATTCTGATCATCAACAACCACTACCTGGGGATGATCCGGCAGTGGCAGGAGCTGTTCTACGACAACCGCCTGTCGGGCGCCGACCTCGAAGGCAATCCCGACTTCGTGAAGCTGGCGGCGGCGTTCGGGATCAAGGGCTGGAACATCAAGCGCGCGGCCGACGTCGACCGGGTGCTGAAGGCGGCGATGGCCTACAACGACGGGCCGTGCCTGGTGAACGCCGAGGTGGTGAAGGAGGACAACGTCTTCCCGATGATCCCGGCAGGCGCCGCACTGAAAGACATGATCATCGAGCGGCCCAAGGTGAAGCTCGAGAAGCCAACGGGGAGCACATAACAAGATGACCACTGCACTCGCCCTCGCGCCGGCCGCACCGCCGCCGCTTCACACCATCTCGGCGCTGGTGCGCAACCAGCCCGGCGTCCTCGTGCGCGTGGCGCTGGTGTTCGCCCGCCGCGGCTACAACATCGAGAGCCTGGTGGTCAGCCCCGAGGCGACCAGCGGCGACTTCTCGCGCATCACCATCACGTGCAGCGGCGACACCGAGATGCTCGAGCAGATCGTCAAGCAGATGACCAAGCTCATCGACGTCGTGCAGGCGATCGATCACACCGGGCAGGCGGTGGTGGAGACGGAGATCGCCCTCATCAAGATCAAGGCCGTGCTGAATGGACGCACCGAGATCCTGCAAGTGGCCGAACACTACAGCGCGCGCGTCGTCGACTACGGCGCCGACTCGCTGATCATCCGGGTGTTCGGCAACTCCGAGAAGATCGACGGGGTCATCTCGCTGCTGCGGCCGCTCGGGATCGTCGAGCTGGTCCGCTCGGGCAAGATCCTGATGACCCGTGGGATCGAGCCGACGTAGCCATCAGCGGATCGTGACCCGGCGCAGGTTGAGAATCGTCACGCGCGGGCAGCGCAGGCGCAGATAACGTGCGGCGTGCCCGCGCAGTGACGCCTGCCAGTGCGTGAACGTCTCGGTGGCGCGCGCGACCTCGGTCCACGTCCGACGGTCGGTGCTCAGCTCCACCACCAGCGGAATGGCGCGCTCGCGACAGCAATCGCTGCGGTTGTCGACCTCGATCTCACTCAGAGCGACGGCCGCTCCCAGGTCATATTCGATCCAGGGCGACTCCTCTTGCTTGGTGTGAAAGAAGGCGTCGCCGCAGTCGCCCGATACCTTGCAGTCCTTCCAGACGCTGCTCGTCCGGTACGGACTGCGCGCGACGAGATCGGGTGGCCGGGTGGCAAAATACGAGATGGCGGCGACCAGGAGCCCGAGGACCACGGGACCGGCGATGACAGCGCCGGCGCGCAGCCAGCGGCTCCGAACCAGGCGCGCGTGATGGCGCTCGGAGACCAGGGCGCGGGCGACGAGGGCCCGGGCGAGCCCACGAGCGCCGTCGACGTCACGGCCGGTCGCCGCGTCCAACCCACCGCCGACCAGTCTGGCGTCGTCCAGCATCAGCTCCGCGGCGCGCTTCCAGCGCTCCATCTCCGAAGGCGACGCCCCGGTCAGCGCGTCCGCGCCACGCGCCTGCCAGAGCGATGGAAAATCGGGAATGGCTCCGTCCTCGTCTCTCGTCGCCGCCAGAGCCAGGCGCGTCGCCTCGCGCAGCAGGAGGATCACCGCGGGAGCCACCGGCCCGTCGAACTCCGCGGCCGAGGTCCAGATGCGCTTGGCGGCCGCCATCAACACCTGCGCCCGCGCGAGGCAAGCGCGCTGCCGTGCGGACAGGCGGGGCAGACGCGCCTCCTGGTCACGCGACGCGCGCCAACGGGTCAGTCGCTCCCCGATCATCTCCCCGATCATCTCCCCGATCATGGCCGGGCCACCGTCAGCTGGCCGGTGAGAGCCGCCTTCGGCATCGGCGCCGAGGGCGTCTCCGTCGTGGTAACCGCCAGCGACACCAGGTTCCGGCCCGGGGTGACCTTCACCGGATGATTGTCGACGAAGATGAAGCCGTCTTGCCAGTCGCGCGCCGCGGGAGAGATCCGGTGATCGTGACGGCCCCGGGTGGCCTCGCCCCGGATCTCGACCAGGATCGAAACGAACTCCGGCAGCGCCGCTCCGGCGTCCAGTTCGACCCGGTAGAGCGTCTGCAAAGTCGCACCGGTGAGCCGCGCGCCCAGGGTCTCGAATCTCACGCCTTTCGACACTTCGCTCATGCCTTTTCCGGTCATCCCGAGGAGGTGCGACAGCCGAGTTCGGGCCTCGGCGGCACGCGCTCCATCGCCGATGAGGCGCTGATAGTTGTGGTCACGGACGAGCCCCTCGAGGTCGGACGGTGCCGGTGCCGCCAGGGGCGGGCGGTGATCGGGTGGCTGAGGCACGCCAAGCTGCAGGATGAGCGCGAGCTCCCGGTCCTCGGCGTGATCGACCGCAGGCCAGCCGTACGGACCGTCGAGGTACTTGGCCAGCCACCCGCGCCGAGCCGCGCCGCGGCCGTCCACGCACTCGGCGTGAACGCGCGGCCGCGAGCTGCGAAAGTCGATCAGCATGTAGCCACACACCTCGGTGATGGGGTGGACGCGGGCGATCTGGGCCAGGATCCGACGGTCGGCGGGGACCAGGGACTGCGGCAGCAACACGGCCACGGCGTGCTTCCGGTCGGCGGGCGGCATCTTGCCGAGATCGTTCATCGTCAGGCCGAGACGCTCGTCGCCTCTGAAGTAGAACCACATGTCACGCCGGAACTGGAACGACTGGTGTATGTGGAGAAAGTCTCCCGGCTGGATCTCGTCGCGGACACGGCGGCCGAACTGATGGAGCGGGAACTGCGGATCGTACGGCTCGGTGGGCAGCAACCCGACGCCACCGAACTGCCGGCTGCCGAGCAGCCCGCTCCAGGCCAGGGGGATGGTCTCCACCAGCAAGGCGCAGGCGACCAGCGCGCCCGCGGCGGTGGCCAGCACCCGACGGGGCCGCAAGCGCCACAGCAGCGCCCGCGCCCACAGCGCCAGATCCACGCAGGCGATCGCCGCCGCCACCGTCAGATACGGTGGCCGGTAGGCGTGGGTCATCACCGTGTCCTTGAACTTGATGGAGTACACGATCGAGGAGAACAGGAACGTGATGCCGACCAGATCACGGGCGCGCCCGCGGCCACTCGAGAGCCTCACCAGCTGGATCAGCGTCCACAGGCCCATCGCCTCGAGCAGGCGCTGTCCGTAGAGCACCTTCCAGTAAACCAGCATCCGCTGCGCCAGCGTCGTCACGGTGGTCGCCTGTCCGATTCGCACCCCGTAAGAGGCGGTGAGGTCGCCCACGAGCCCCTGCTGCCAGACGAAGAAGAGGAACACCCCGATGAGCAGTACGACCGAGATGGTGTAGAGGGGAACGAAGGCGAGAAAGCGGCCGCCGCGCCTCGAGGCGATGTAAAGGACGTGCAGTCCGATCGGCACGGCGGCGATGAGAGGAACCCAGTCGCACGCTCCGGCGAGTGCGGCCGAGGCACAGGCCAGCGCGGCGTTGCGCCAGCGCCCATCGCGGAGCCACTGCAGATAGCCCACGAAGAACAGCAGCAGGAAGGTGACGGCGAAGGGCGCCTGATCGAGATGAATGGCGTAACGCGCGTTGTACGGCAGGACCGCATAGACGAACGCACCCAGGGCTGCGGCCCATGGCCCGAAATGGCGCCACAGGATGACGGCCAGAAAGATCAGCGCCGCCGTGGTACCGAAGAGCGCGGTGGCACGGATGGTCGCCTCGCCATCACCGAACAGCGCGAAGCTCAGCGCCGTCAGGTAGTCGGCGAACGGCGGATGATGGATGTACCGGTACGATCCTGGCATCGGCGGCGTCCAGCTCGGCGAGAGGTTCGGCAAGAGAACGCCGGCGTCGAAACCCCCGCGCAGCAGGTTGCGGGCGCTCGCCGAGAACTGGCCTGCGTGGTAGGCGTAGTGGCCGCCCACGAACGGCCCGCGGATGCCGTAGAGGCCGCCGGCGACGAAGACCAGGCCGGCGAACACCACGGCCAGACGAGCGGCGCGCAGACTTTGCTTTTGCTCGCCCCAGGGCTCCACGAGGGGGGGCAAGATAGCACGCGCTCCTCGATCCGGTGGCCCTCCCGAGTGGCGCGCCTCTGCTACTCTATTGTCGAGGAAGTGTTGCGCAATCATCGGGGTTTCACCGTCGTCGAACTGATGATCGTCGTCTTCGTCATCGGGGTGTTGGCGGCGGTGGCGATTCCCGGCTTCAGGAATTACCGCCTGCGCGCTCTGACGGCCGAGGCGGTTTTGGACCTCAACAAGCTCGTCACCGGGGCGGTGGTGTACTACCAGGCCGACCACGTTGCGCCGGATGGGACCACCCTGCCCCGACAGTTTCCTGGCAATACCACCACCGGCGTCGAACTCGAGGAGTCGCTGGCCGGTCTCCTCGTCGTGGACTGTGCCTGCCGCCCGCGGGGCAAGTGCGACGGAGGCCATCCGATCTGGGGCAGCGACTTCTGGATGGCGCTGAAGTTCGCCAAGCCGAATGCCCACGTCTACCTGAGCGAGGCGCGAGTTCCCATGCCTCTGCTCGGCCCGCTCGGAGGCCTACTCGGACCGCTACCGCCGCCGCAGTTCACGGCCAGCGACATCGGCGACCTCGACTGCGACGGGCGGCGGTCCCGCTTCGTACGCATCGTGACCGTGGACCCGGCCACCTCCGACCCGGTGATAGGCCAGATGGGGACCGTCAACGCGGGAGAGTGACCGCCAGTCCGGCAGTCGCCGAAGTGCCGCCGCCAACCATGTCTACTTCGCTGACGCGCGCGACGCCGCCAGCGTGATCGTCTTTCCCGCCTTGCGGTCCTCGACGACGATGCGCCCCTCCTCGACGCGCACGTCGTCGACGCGCGCAAAGCCCTCTGCGGGCGTGTAGAAGACGAGGTAGCGGCCCTCGATGGTCGACTTGGCGGGCAGCCAGCGGAAGGTCGGCGTTCCAAACAGCTCCTTCATCTGGACCGCTTCGCGGCGAGGGATATCGAAGGGCTGCGTGGAGAACTCGAGGCCGCGGGCCAGCTTGCCGTCGGGGTAATGCCCCCAGTTCTGCACCCAGGGGAACTGCTCGCGCAGGAACACCCAGCCGACGAGCAGCTTCCGCCTGGTGTCGAGCGCCGTCACCCAACCCCACTTGCGCGTGGGATCGACCTGGCACGCCAGATGATCGATCGCCTTTTTCCCTGGCGGGCGCAGGTCGATCATCGGTCCGGTGACCGAAGGCGCCATGGGCCAGATGAAGTCGCGATCCGAGGCCAGGCGCCGCGGCAGGTCCTGCGGCTTGGTCGGGTGTGGCCGTGTATGACAGCGGCCGGCGGACAGGTCGACCACCGCCGTCTCCAGAAACGGCGAACCGACCGTGGCGTGTTCCGCCCACACGATCGGGCGATCGAAGCCGAGGTGGCTCTCCAGCTGGTTGTGAACGTAGACGACGCTCTCGCCGTCGACCAGCTCGATGGTTCGGGTGAGGGTCTCCTGAACGACAGGCAGCTTGACCGTCTGGGTCAGCTTGTTCCTGTCGGCCTGGGTCTGCCACGGCAGCCTGTGCGCCTCGCCGTGCCCGGGTAGACCGGCTGCTTTCTCCTCGGCGGAGCCACCGCCGAAGCCGTCGACGCAGGTGAAGTGGCCGCGACCCGTGCCGCCGAACCCCTCCCACAGAGGATTGGTGCGGGCAGGATCGTCCTTGCGGACGAGAGAGGACAGGGCCCCGCCGTCGGTCATCACCGTCAATTCCAATTTGTCGTTGGCCACCGTGACGGACGGCGTGGCGGCGAGGAAGAGCGCCATGGTCAGCATGGCCGGCATTCTCTGCTAGCTTGGAACGCCTTACGACTATCTGCGGCTGCTCTGGGCGCGCATCGGCGAGGCGGTGCACTGCTGGCAGTGCGGCCAGCGCATCGCCTCGCAGTCCATCGACCAGATGGTCGATCGAGTGATGGGGGCGGAGGGCGGCCGAGGGGGGAAGTTTACAGAGGAGATTATCGGACAATTGACGCCGTAGGACGCGTCGTTTGAACGTCCTTGCACTCAACTTCTGTAAACTTCCCCCCTCGGCCCCCGGGGAAGGCATCCGGACCCGCGATTCAACTCGGGCTTGCGCCGCTGTGGCGCGGCCTCGGATTGGGCCTCTCGGGGCGCTTCTAAACACCCGGCGACGTCCGGGCTGATTCTTCTGTGTTCATAGAGTACAGTTCTATGAACATGGCGTTGAAGCACAAGCACCTCAGGCTCGATCAGGGCAAGATCGATCGCGCGCGACGGGTGGTCGGAGTCAAGACCGAGCAAGAGACCATCGAGATCGCGCTCGATCTCTTGATCGCCGAGGAGCCCATCTTGCGCGCGCACAGAAAGGTGAGGGGCGTGGGCGGCGTGACTGACGTCTTTGGACGGCCGTGAAGAAGATCATCCTCGACACCAACATCTATATCGACTGGATGAATCGAGGTGCCCGCGAGCCCCTGATGCTGGCCACGGGCATGGTTCGGTATCTGAGCGCCGTGGTCCTCATGGAGTTGCGCGCCGGGGCACACGGCCGTGGTGGCAGGTTGGCGGTCGATCAGATAGCACGGGGGTACCGCGCAGCGGGCCGCTTGATCGCGCCCACCGAGATTGTCTATGACCGGGCCGGTTCGCTCCTTCGCAAACTCAAGCTTGCTGGGCGCGAGGTCCGGTCGGCCTCACTCGTCAACGACGTCCTCATCGCGTTGACGGCACGACAGAGGGGCGCAACGGTTCTGACCGCGAACACATCGGACTTCGAAGCTATCCGGGAGCTGGAACCGTTCGCGGTGGAAGGCGTCTGAGCTACGCCGCCGGAGGTGACGTCGGTTGCGTCACCGCGCTGGTCATGGTGCCGACCAGCTTCGGCATCTCGGTCAGCACCATCGGTAAGATCTCGTCCATACGCTTGACGAAGTGCATAGGTGATTCAAGCGACCCGTCCTACGGCGTCACTTGTGGCCGATAAGGTCCCTTCTGTAAACTTCCCCCCGTCGGCCCCCGGGGACCGTCTCCGGCGCTTTGAGCTTTCCAGTCAGTCGCTCGCCTTCCAACGTAACCACCTCGACCTTCGCCTTTTCTACCCAGCCGAAAAAGACCGAATAGTCCACTGCAGGTTGCTTGCTGTCTTCGGTGCTCGATCTCCAGAACCACATGGCGGCCGATATCACCAGCAACGGAATCAGCATGCGCCAGGAG
>JANPFD010000029.1:0-1507 GCA_031423255.1 Myxococcales bacterium
GGCGGCGATGAGAAGCAGAAATCCTGACGCGAATGGCTGCACGTCTCGTCCTCCCTGGAGAGAAGGACGGACGCCGGCGCAAAGCCCGACATCTCAGGCCGGGCGGACGTAGTCGCCACGGGCATAGCCCGAGTCGCGGGGCGGGTCGTAGCTGACGTCGAGGTCCGGGGTCTCCAGGCGGACGTGGCCGCTGAGGCGCGACTCCAGGGCGACGTCCAGGATGCCGCCGGTCAGCAGGGTGCGCTCCACCGGCGCGTGGGAGCGGCCGGTCAGGAGGAACGCCTCCACCTTGTCGGCCAGCACCTCCAGGTAGGCGGCGCCGGGCGGAGGCGGCAGGTACATCAGCGTGGAGACTGGCTTCTTGGCCCCGGCCAGCCGGGCGGCGAAGGTGGTGTCGTCGACGTGGCCGTTGAGCAGCAGCACCGTTGCGCGCAGACCGTCGCGGTACTCGACGACGAACGCCGTGGCGGCCCCCGGGAAGGTGGGCCGGCCCGCGGGCGGCGTGAACTGGCGACAGTTCTCCTTGATGTCGCCGGCATTGCGTGAGGGGCTGCGACCGAGGGCGTGCTCCAGCAACTCCCAGGACCAGAGACCGTTGTCGCCCGCCTGCCAGACGGCGTCGCCCTGCAGGCAGGTCACCGCGGCGACGCCCTGCTGGCCCTTGCGCCGCCGCTCCACCATGCACTGGAGCGTCTCGAGGGCGTGGAAGCCGAAGATCTCGATCTCGCCGCGCGACACCACCAGCGCGTCCGTCACCTTCGCGCCGAGAGGCAGCTCGATCTCCGGGCGCCGCCAGGTGATCGGCAGGCTGGAGCCCGCCATCAGGGGGAAGCCGATCGTGCGTGAGGTCTCCACCATCTCGGCGGCCTTGACCCGGTCGTAGTGCAGGTGCTTGTCGCAGAAGACCGGCACCGACCGGCCCGTTCTCCGGAACACCTCGACGATCTTCTGGAACAGCTCGTAGCGCGGGTACAGCTTCTGCTGCTTCGGGTTGTATGGATAGTCGCCGTGCTCGCCGATCAGGGCGATCCCGTCGACGGCCAGCTCTTTGCCGCCGAGGGTGAGAGCGCCGGCCACGTCGGGAAAAAGCGGGAAGCCGTGCTTGCGTGACATCGCGCGGCTCAGGTCGTTGTCCTTTTGCTGCTCGACGTGCATCCCACCTATCACCAGGTCCGAGTGGTGATGGCCGTCGGGCCGCAGGTGGCCGTAGAGAAAACGGCCGCAGACATGGTAGGCGTGCGATAGGTAGTGGTAGGCGGTGGTGATCACCGCGATCTTCTTGCGCGGCGGGGTCGTGCGCATCGGTGGGAGAGCCCGCGGCCCGGCGACGGCGGTGGCGAGGAACTGGCGGCGGTTCATTTGCGGAATTTCTCCGGCAGCCGGATCGCCACCTGACTTCGAACCAGATTCAGGATGCTCCCCATCTCCGTGTCCGACACCTTCAACCGCATCGCGAGCCGGCGGTGGACGTCCTCCATCATCTTCTCTCGGATCGCCGCCAGCCACC
>JANPFD010000030.1:0-57894 GCA_031423255.1 Myxococcales bacterium
GGTGATCAAGTCTTCTGGGAAGAACGAGGACCTCGTCGAGCTGAACGTCTCGGCGCAGGCGCGCAAGTACGACCCAGCCCTCCCGAAGACCTACTTGGCGCGCGCGATCAGGTATCAGCGCAAAGGCTTTCGGCCGCAGACGTTGATTACCTCGATGGTCGATGTGGAGGCTCACCCCGCCGCCGAGGTCATCGCGCTCTACCATGAGCGCTGGGAACTCGAGTTAGGGTACGACGAGATCAAGACCGAGATGCTCGACCGCCAGGAAACGATTCGAAGCCGCACGGTCAAAGGGATTGAGCAAGAGGTCTGGGGCATCCTCCTCGCGTACAACCTCGTCCGCGTCGAGATGGAACGCACGGCAGACGACCTCGGGGTCGAGCCCACGAGGATCAGTTTCGTCGCTGCGCTTCGCATCGTCTGCGACACCTGGGCCTGGTGCGCCATCGCCTCCCCCGGCGCACTGCCCACTCGCCTCAAAACCATGCGCGAATTCTTCACCCGCCTCGTCTTGCCTCCACGTCGGACATCACGTCGCTACCCGCGTGCCGTGAAGATCAAGATGAGCAACTACGCCCGCAAGCGCCCTGCCCATGCGTCGTCTTAACCGAACGGCATTGGTGCTAAAGGGTCCTTCCAGGCGCAAGCCAGAGGAGGCCGTCTCGGACAAGTAATCAGACCAGCCAGCGTCGCTTCGCTCCGATCATGATGCCCTGGACGGCGTGATCGCGATGCCACGGTCCCGCTGATCGCGATGCCTGGAATGCGCAGATAGGCGACTTAAAGCGTCTCGCAGCGGTCATAGGATCGCCTCGCTGCGGGGGACGCGGCCACGTTCGGCTGGTCACTCGCAGGCGGGGCCTGACCGGCAACTCGGCCGGGTGCCGCTGGACGGCGCGCCTGCGCAGGGGCGGTGCGCGCCAGCAAGCCGAGCGCGATGAGGACTGCAGCGACCGAGTGACGACGTCTCATTCCTCAGCAACCCCGGCGACAATCTGGGGCCCTCGAAGACGCCCCCGAGGGAATCAGCGCGCGACGTCGCGGGCCCTTCGCGCCAAACGCAAGGAGGGCCCCCAAAATAACCACGGCGGAGAGGGCCGCCACGATCACTTCGGATGAAACACCGAGACTGAACATGTCAGCGCCCGATCTGCCTCGGGTCATCCGGCACGGGGTAAGGACTCCATAACTCGGACCGAATCTGCTCCTGATAAAGCTGGTACTCCCTGAGGAGGCCGTTCGGAATGCCAGTGTCCTCGACGTCGGCTCTCGGGGAGTAGTAGCAGGCGCCGGCCTTGGGATCACAGTCAGGGAAATACCTCGATCCAAAGAAGGAGCACGACGATGCAGGTCCGTCCGCGGACATACCGACCGGGAAGTCAGAAGGTGAAGGCGACTGGGTGCCGGGCTTCGATGCCTCCTGCACCCCGCCGACGACAATGCTTGCGATTCCCACTCCGCCGCCTGCGACCAGCACGACGCCGCATCCGCCAGTGCCGAAGGCCAGCAAGAGGAGCGCGGCCGTCGGGAACGCCTTCATCACAACGTCTACCAGGATAGCTCTGTGCGAACGCCGTTCGCAATCCGTCGGCCCCGAGTGCGGCGGCGGCATCAAGTTCACAATGAAGTCACCGGCTTCCCCGCAGCGGCGAGTTCGTCCCGTCGGGCTAACGACCGGGGCGCTCCGGCCAGTCGTGCGAGAATGCGCCTGTGCGCTTGGTAGCCTCCATGCTCCTCGTCCTCCTGAGCTTTCTGCCCATGGCGGCGGCGTGCAAGAGGTCGTCGAATCCGACGCACACCCTCGATGCCATCGAGAGAGGAAGCGATCCGACGCCTCCAGGCGCGCCCATGTTACTGGTTTCCAAGATCGACCGCGGCCAGGGTCGTGACGCGTGTGGTTTGTCGTCAAGCTGTGACGACCTGGGCCAGATCGTGATCGCGGTGACGGCCGCTGACGATCGAACCGCGCAGGAGAAACTCGGCTATCGCCTTACGAGGACAGCGGTCGATTGTATGCCCGGTGCCGGTGGGGTCGGTGCGAGGCGACGGTGGAAGTTGCCGGCGTCATGAAGTGTCGGCTGGCAGGGCGCGCCATCAAAGGCGAACGCATCGATTTGAAATGCATCGGGCCCTGGACGCGCAGCCGATCACGACGTCGATGCTGCGCACTGGCCGACACGCCTCCTTCTCTCGGTCCTTCAACTTCCACAGCGCAGGAGTACTGGCGGAGGTTACGGCATGGCATGTTTCGAACAGATCACAGTCCTCGGCCGACGAGCAGCCATCGGCAGCCGCATCGATCGCCGCTTGAAACTTTCGAGTGGCTGCGGCGCACTCTCGGCGCTGTTCTTCTGACACGGGAGGCTCGGCGCGGGCCAGGGCTGGGTGCGCACGAGCGCCGGATGGTGCTGACGCGACTCCTGAGCCCACTGGCGTCGTCGACTTGGCTGTCGCGCACGCGCCCAGGAAGATCACCGCGGTCAGAGCAACTCGTCGCACTCTAGATCCGATCGGCTGGATCACGCGTGGCGTGTAGCCTGCGGTGCCATCGCTACCCGAACAGGTCGCGGAACTCGGTGTCCAGGGTGAAATCCATTCGGTCGAGCGTCCGAACCAGAAGCCCCTCGACAACCTGTTCGATCTCGGTCGGCGTCCAACGGGGCACGATAGCGCCGGCCTTCGAGTCGACAGCCTCGAGCCGGGCGGCGAGGTAGGCCACAAAGTCACGTGGCGTCCGAATGGTCGCGACGTCGGCGTCGGAAATCTTGAGATCGAATGCGTTCTCCACGTCCACGACGAACTCGAGCGTCTCCAGTCCCATCGTGATTCGAGATCCGGCGGCTATTCTCTCAAGACGTGGATGAGCAAGAGGCCCAGCGTCGCGCAACTCAACACGATCTGAATGTGGGGCACGCGCCTGCGCCATCTCGCTAGAATTCCTACGCTGGCGCCACCCGAACGCGCGCGGAGGCCTTCCAGTGCGATCGCGATTCCTGGCAATGCAAAGATCACTGCCTCGAGGCTTCCGACCATGGCTTGAACCAGGCAGATAACTGCTCCCGTGATCGCAAGCATCCACAGCGTGCCGCCGACGTCTCTGGGGCTACTCGTCATTCTTGGGAGCTGAAGGTAGGGCATGACCGTGAACGCTCGCCCTATTTGCAGCGGAGCACGTAACAACCGCCGGCATCGCAGGTCGACTTGAAGTGGTAGCCGCCGCAGGCGGTGTAGCTGGGGCATTCGTCGTCCGACGAACAACGTATGTTGCACCAGCCGCCTTCCGCCAAACTGGGATTCGGAAGGCAGGTAAAGGGAGCCCTACAGGTCCCGCCGCCGTCCGGCACGCATCGACGGCCGAACGTAGCCGGCGGGCCAGAGTCGCCGGTGCACGCCAGGTGGCCGAGCACGACGAGGCACAGGATTCGCAACACCGGTGAAAGTCTCAAAGGCTGTGCAATTCTCCCACTACTGCGGGCCCCTTGCGAACCGGACGGTCTTGACGACAAGGCCCAACTTCTGGAACGCATCCCGCGCTGGAGTATTGAAGCCCCAGGTGGTCAGCTCGATTTCGGTGATGCCTTGGGCCTCGGCTACATCGGCGACCCGGCGCAGAAGCGCGCGTGCGACACCGCGTAGTCGGTAGTCAGGATGGACTCCGATCTGCTCCACCTCGTAGCATCGACGTTCATAGCCGAAGACGTTTTCGGGTCGCCGTTGCTCGGAAGCCAGGACATACCCTGCGCTGGCGCCTCCCACTTCTGCAATCCAGACTTTCGCTGGTCCTGCCGCGAGGGTTTCGCGGAACCACTGCCCGAGGCTGTCAAGGTCCACCGGTTTGAACAGATCAGGCCGCTCACGCACGTGCAACGCCTGCACAGTGGCACTCAGCGCGGCGAGGCTGCCTTCGTCGCCTGCAACCGCAGGCCTGATGTCGATGTGCTCTGCCATGGGCCTTCTCCATCACTGCCACAGGTCAGATTTGCCTGGCAACCGCGTTCGGTTTGTCAGGGCTTGATCCGCGGAGCGGGCGACCGCCGAAAGCCCCGCGCCGACTCCGGCTGTCGCGGTCCCAACGACGAAGCTCCGTCGGCTGAGGGCGTCCTCCGCCGTCATCGGGACGACATCCCCCGCGCGCGTCCGTG
This sequence comes from Myxococcales bacterium, assembly GCA_031423255.1. Lineage (GTDB taxonomy): Bacteria > Myxococcota_A > Polyangia > Fen-1088 > Fen-1088 > JANPFD01. Next base: position 4,143 of record JANPFD010000030.1, read on the forward strand.
AGGTGCCAGGCGTTCGACAAGTAGATACGAGACGCAGTGTGACATCGACGGGGTGGCCTGCCATCTTTGACGATGGCAAAGGACGAAAACCGACAGGAATGCGAGCGCGGTCCAGACGGGCCCCGCGGGCAAGCCTTGTCGCGCGCAGGTAAGGTTCGCCTCCGGTCTGGGCACCCAGGGCGTACCATCGAACGGTCGGTGATCGAATGCGATGTCTGGGGCTCATCACCACTACCGCGCACCTGGCGCTGGCGCTCGCTCCGAGCGGAACGCGCGCCCAGACACCGTGTATCCCGGTGGCCAACGTCACGGGTGACGCTGCTCTTGCCCGCTCCGTTCAGGAACGCCTGGCCATTCGCGGTGTTCCGGTCACCGGAAAAAGCGCCTGCGGATCGATCGTGGTGGCGCTCGCGGACCTGGGTGGAAAGGTGCGGGTCAACATCACGGACCCCGACGGGCGTCGGTCCGAGCGCGTCGTCGCGGACGTCGATGGCGCCGTGGCCATCGGAGAATCCTGGGCGAGGCGGGACGTGGTTTCTCCGCTGCTCGCGCGCCCCATCGAGCCGCCCGCGCTGTCTGGCGACCAGACTCCATCACCTTCGGTTCGCAAGACACCTCCCTTGGACGAGCCCGACAGGTTCCGTGGGATCGAACTGGCAGCCGTCGGCGAAGGTGGCATGAGTGGCGACGGTGCCCTGTGGACGGGCGCCCGCGCCGAAGCGTGTTTTTCGGTCAAAGGCTTTTGTCTGGGCGCCCTGGTCCGTTACGCGCGAGACACCGGCGGCCGCGGTCCCACCGCCAAGATAGGGGCGGCGCGTTCGGGACTGGACCTCATCGCGATGGCGCAGAGGCCCCTGCGCACCGGAAGATTCACCCTGTCTCCGGGCGCCGGAATCGGACAGGCGTCTGTGTTTGCTCAGGGGGTCATCGCAGGCATGGAAGATCGGGAAACCGAGACCGGGCTGACCGCGCGCGCTCAGATAGCCGTCAGCTACGCAGTCGTTGGCGCGTGGGCACTTCGTCTGGATGTTGCGGGCGGGTTCTCCCCCTTCGTCAGGACGACATTCGGCGACGCGACCGACACCGATCCCGCGCTCCCGGCGGCGCCGCGGGCCTCCGTCTGGCTGGGCCTTGGCCTGACGTACGGCGGACTGTGATGAGGCATCTCCTTCCGATTCGACGGATCGCCGGCACGACGAACGAGATGTCCGACAGCACGTTGCTGGCGGCGTGCGCCCTGGGCGAGACGGCCGCCCTCGGCGCGTTGTTCGACCGCCACTACGAGCGGGTGCGAAGTTTTCTGGCGCGTCTGTCTGGCACTGACGAACGTGACCTCGACGATCTGCTCCAGGCGACCTTCGAGACGTTGCCGGGGGCGGCGAAGCGCTACGACGGCCGCGCGTCGGTGGTGGTCTGGCTCCTGGGCGTCGCCAACAACGTCGCGCGCCATCACGTCCGCTCGGAGGTTCGTCGAAAGCGCCTCGGGGCGGAGGTAGCGTCCAGTCGCGAATTCGACAGCGGCGATGCCGGGGCCGACGTGCTCTCCCGCGAGCGAGCCAAGCGGCTTCACGACGCCATCCTCCTCCTGCCGCCGAAGCTGCGCGAGACGTTCGTCCTGGTCTATCTCGAAGGTCTCCCCGGGCGCGAGGTCGCCGAGATACTCGGTGCGCGCGAGGGCACCGTGTGGAAGCGGCTTCACGAGGCCCGCGCGCAACTTCGCCAGTCCCTCGAGGGGGTGTACCCATGAAGGGGGTAGGCGCCGTGCGGTGCCCGACGCCGGCAGATCTGGAACGGGCCTACTGGTCCCACGACGAAACGCTGAGCGCCCACGCGGAGGGATGCCGCGCCTGCAGGGCACAGTGGGCCGAGATAGCGGCGCTGGCCGGGCTGGGGCAGCAGATTCGCTTGCCGCCGTTCTCGCCGGAGCGGCGCGAAGAGCTCCGCACGCGGGTGCTTTCCGACGAAAAGGTCGCCCCGAACACCCTCCGTCCGGCCTGGCGGCGCTGGCAGATCGTCCCGCTCGCGGTGGCTGTGGCAGCTGTCGCCCTGTTCTACTGGCGTCCCCGCGACGCTGCCTCGCCGCGCGACGGCCGCAGGCACAGCAAGGTACTGGCCCACGAGGGCGCAAGCTACATGGTCGCGGCCCAGCAGCCCGACGAGATCATCCGTTTGGTCGAGGGAACCATCACCATCGAGGTTGAAGCCCTGCGCCAGCACGAGCGTTTTCGTGTGATCACAGGCGACGCCGAGATAGAGGTTCGCGGCACCGCGTTCGATGTGACCAGCCATCGGGATCGTCTCGTCGCCGTGCGCACCATTCATGGCGCAGTCGAGGTGCGGGTCACCGGTTTGAGATCGCATGTCGTCGTGGCGGGGCAGACCTGGACGGCGCCGGCTCGCACGATCGATGCTGCAGCCCCGGTCGCGGTCGCTACCGCCCGGCCGGCGCGAAGACGCGCGCTCGCCCCCGTCCCCTCGAGGCCCGCGGACGCAGCCATCGCCGTCCCCCTACCCGGTGTCGCCCAGCGGGCTTTCGAGGAAGGGTGGGCCGCCATCCGGAACGGCTCGTTCGATACCGCCGCCGCCGCCTTCGCGCGGGTGGCCGCACAGAACGGCGACAGCAGAATTGTGGAGGACGCGTTGTTTTGGCGGGGCGTCGCCATCGCACGGAGTGGCCGCGCCGTGGAAGCGATCCGCATCTTCGGAACGTTTCTGGACGCCTACCCGGCATCGGTCCGTGCCGGAGAGGCCAGCGCGATGGTCGGCTGGCTCTTTCTGGAACGACGGGACCACGCGCAGGCCGAGCGTCACTTTCGCCGGGCGCTCGAGGACAATGCCCCGCGCATACGCCAGAGCGCGGCCGACGGACTGCGCGCGCTCGGACCAGGTAAGGTTCAGGGGGAGGCGGGGCACCCATAGATGATTCATGCGGCATCATCGGTCGGTCACCCTGGTCATTCTCGGCCTGTTCAATGCCGGGCTCGTCCATGCCCAGCCAGACGCGGACCCGCAGAAGATCCCCGAAGCCGGTAAGGGCGCGCCCGGCCCCTGGACGCTGAAGCCACCGACGGTGTCGGGATACCTTCAGGTTCACTATCGGCACGCCTTTGCTACCGACGGCAACGGGGTCACCGATCATCCCGACTTCCGCGTTCAGCGCGTCCGCGTCCAGATCGAGGGGGAGGTGACCCCTTGGGCTTCCTATCAGGTCGAGATGGACCCGCGAGCGCCTGAAGTTGCCGGCGTACTTCGCGATGCCTTCATCGCCCTGTCATTCATTCCCCGCCACCAGATCCGGATCGGCCAGCAGAAGATGCAGTTCGGGTACGAGAACCGCACGTCGTCCCGCAACCTGTTCGTCGTCAACCGCGCCGAGCTCTCCGACGCGCTCTCCCGAGGAGCAAACCTTCGCGACGTCGGGCTGGGTCTCATCGGGAACCTCAAGCTGGGGAAAGGCTTCCGGCTCGAGGACGCCCTGACGGTCGGCAACGGCGTGGGTCTCAACCCACAGGCGGACGACACAGCCGCAAAGAATTTCTGGGGGCGCGTGGGGCTCCGCTACAAGCGAGAATCGTTCGTCTCCCGACTCGGGATCTCCGGCGGTACAGGCGATCTCATCGAGTTAGGCGACCCCCTCCTGATGACCACCGACCAGCGCATCGAGTTCAAGCGGCTGGGCGCGGATCTTCAGCTCGACCACAAGTGGCTGTTCCTGGCCGCCGAATACGTCGCTGGCTGGAACGACAACAAGACCCTGGCGGAGTCGGATGCGCTGCAGGGGTACTACGTCACCCTCGTGGGCAAGACTCCTTGGCAGATCGGCCCCCTCGTGAGGCTCGACACGGTGGCGGATGAGTTCAAACGGTGGACCGTCGGTCTGTACGCCGCGCTGCCCTCTTCACCCGTGCGGTTTCTACTGAACTACGAGTATCGAGCCTTGCGCAACGGCATGCGGGCTGACGACAAGCTGTACTTCTGGACGCAGCTGCAATTCTGAGGGAGCGCTTCGTCCGGCCCGGCGCCGGTCTCGGGCACGCCGCGGGTTGGCCAAGCCGAAGGGACCGCCGTGCGTCTGCCATTCCGAAGAACGCACCCTTCTTGTCTGCCTTCCCGTCCTTGCGCACGACGTAGGGCGCATACATGCCCCCCATCATGTGATCGGACACGTGACAGTGAAACAGCCAGGTTCCCGGGGGCGAAAGGTGGGGAAGGGGCGGAAGTTGACGGAAGAGGAGCCTATCGGCCAGCTTGATGCCGTAGGACGGGTCGCTTGAATCTCCCATGCACCCCTCTGCCGGCGGGATCCCGTCATTGCGATGCGACTCTAGCGGCCCAGCGCCGCTGCTCGCGGCGGCGGCGTCAGCAAAAACGTCAGCAGGTCTCGCAGGCGCTCGGGCCCGAGTGCCTGGTCCACTCCCTGTGGCATCAGCGACACATCGGACGCCTTCATCGAGACGATGCGGCTGCGCGGCACCGTCGTCGGCGTGCCGGAGGCGTCGACCAAGACGATGTCGTCGGTGCGGTTCTCCTGGACGATGCCGTTGACGACCTGGCCGTCGGCGAGCTGAACTGTCTGCTGGAGGTGATCCGGATTGAGCGCGGCGCTCGGCTCGCGAATGTCTCTCAGCACCGAATCGTAGTCGCGGAAGACCAGGTTCGATAGATCGGGGCCGACCCGGGCACCCTCGCCGCGCATCTGGTGGCAGCGGGAGCAAGCGGCCTCGGGGCCGAAGAACAGCGCCTTGCCGCGCGTCCAGTCGCCGCCGCGTAGCTCGGGGAGCTGGCGGTTGGTCTCGGCGAGCAGCGTCTGGCTGCCGGGCACGGCCCACGGAAGCACAGTGCGCCGCAGCGGCAGAGCGCGTGCCCGCGCGTCTTCCTTGGTGTGCCAGACGACCTGCAGGTGCGCCTCGCCCGTCCCGGTGGCGAGAGTTATCTCCACGGGAACCGGACGCTGCGGGGCGTTCACCGTCAAGGAGGCCTGGCGCGACCCTCGGCGCGAGACGGCGGCACCGCCCGCGCGCAACGTGACGCTGCCCGATCCTGAAACGACGATCGTGACCTGCTCGGGTGGCAGCTCGTAGTCGATCTTCGAGCCGGGCTGGACGGCGGGCCGGAGCATGCTCCCGAGGTCGAGCTGCGCGCGCAGCGTGAGGGTGCCCGGACGCCGTAGACGTTCGCGCAGCTGGGCGTGGTCCGCGCTGGGAGCCGTCAGCGCCAGCGATGTGCCGAGGTCGAGGCTGGGCAACCAGCCCGTCCACAACGCACCCTTGGGCGCACCTTTGCGCGGCGTGAACCGAGCCTCGACGCCACCCAGGTCGTGGTCGAGATCGATCTCCGGCTGCTGGGGCACGCCGGACTTCACGCGCTCGCGCAGCCCCTCCAGCGCCAGCGCATACCGCCGTCCGGCGTCGGTGCGCGCGCCGTGCTCGATGACCAGGGTCCGTCCGTCGCTGGACAGCGTCGTCTTCGAGACAGGAAGGTCGGACCGCGGCGCCTGCTCCTGCATCTTGACCACCGCATAGCCTGGCCGCCACACCTCGAATCTGTCCCCGGCCCCGACGAACGGTCCGCCGACGATGCGAGCCCGCACGGCCCGCGGCGTCACCGGCCGATCGAAGAGCACATGCGTCTGGGTCGCCGACGCGGCGTAAACCACAGCCGGTTGCGCCTCGTCCTTGCCGGCGTAGGTGATCTTGTACAGCTTGCCGATGCCGTGCGGGCCGCTGCCCCAGTCGGGCCGGCCGCTGTGGGCCGTCACCAGCAGGTCTCCCGCCGGTGACAGCGTCACGTCCGTCGGTAACATCCCCAGCGAGGCGAAGATCTGGTTCTGCGCCACGTAGCCCGCCGCCGTCTTCACCAGCTTGGTGCGGAACAGCTTGCCCCGGGAGAACCCGGTCACGAAGGCGTCGCCCTGCCACCACGCCGGGCCGAAGGTCGTGCGGCCCTCGTCGAAGACGAAGCCGCAGGTCGAATGGTGCTGGGGGGCGTAGTCGAAGACGCTCGGTTCGTCGACCACGTCGGGAAGATGTGTCGGGTGGCGCGGCGGAAAGCCGTAGTGGCGGCCGGTCTGGATGTGCAGCAGCTCGTCGAACGGGTTGCCGTTGGGCAGCCAGGTGGCGCCTTCCTGATCGGTCGCGAACAGATCGCCCGCCTTGTTGAAGGCCAGTCCCACCGGGTAGCGAACGCCTGTGCTGACGATCCGCTGGCGCGTGAAGTCCGGCGCCACCTCGAGGATCACGCCCCGCTGGTCGTGCAGATCGTACAGGGACTTCTTGGTTGCGGGATCCACCAGGTAGCCGTTCGTGTAGCTGGCGGCTCCCTGGCCGAAGTAAATTTTCCCGGTGGCATCGATGGCCACGCCGACGGCGCCCACCGGGCGGTTCTCGACGCTGCCGCGTGAATCGGTGGTGCTGGTGGCGACGACGGTCTCCTCGTCGGCCTTGTCGTCACCGTCCCTGTCCAGCACCAGCGACAGCTTGCGGTTCGCCGCCACGAAGACGCCCTGGCCGCGCGCGTACCCGGGGGGTGTCAGCGCCGCCCCCAGCGACCCCCGCGCCTTGAGGTCATCCCAGAAGATACGGACGCGGTCTTCCAACCCATCGCCATCGGTGTCCGTCAGCAGGTAGATTTTTCCGTCGTAGCCGACCGCCACCAGCGTCCCGTCGGGGCGGTAGCGGACGTTGGTGATGTTCGGCAGCGCGAGGGGGAGCGGCCGCACGGTGAAGCCGGGGACCAGCACCTGGACGTCGATGCCGGCGGCCTTGCTCAGGCCCACGTGCTTGCCGACGAGGTAGCGCTCGACCTTGATCCGCTCCTGGTCGGACAGCTTGCGGCCGTAGATGATCACCTCCGCCACGTCGCCATCGAAGAAGCCCTTGCCATCACGTGCGCCCAGCCACCAGCGCGCCGGGCTCACGGACGCCTGCGGTGATCCCGCTTGCCCGTGCGCCTGTCCGTCGATGAACAGGCGGCCACCGTCGACGCAGAAGGTGTGGAAAGTGCCCAGCTCGAAGCCGTCCTTGATCAGGTTCGGGCGGTTCGCGATGGAGTCCCCCTGGACGGTCAGGGTATCGAGCCGCGACGAAGAAGGTTCGCCCAAGGTGAGCGTCATTCCGCCCAGCGACAGCAGAGCGCGATGCTGACCGCGGTTGCTCTGCGGCGCCGCCACCAGGCAGACCGTGCTGTCGGGCCGCCAGGGGGTGCGCGTCTCGGCGTCCAGGGCGTTGTTGGCGCCGTCGAAATGGAGCGTCTTCCCGTCGCCGATCTGCCGCAGGGCCGGCGCGCGACTCTTCGCGGATGCCACGAGATCGCGCCCGTGTCCCGAGCCGTCCAGCAGGCGATCCACCGCGGAAGCGGCCGAGAGCGCCGGCAGGCCCGCCGCCTCGCGCGCGGCATTCTGTCTCGAAGCGTCCCACCAGCCCTCGAGTCCTGCGGTCACCGGGAGCCGCGCATCGGTCCAGGGCTCGACCGCTCCTGCCGCCGCCAGCATCGCGAGAAAGACGACGCTCATCGTATCAGGCTGCCAGTCCGCGGCGCCCCCCACCAGGAGATCGCTGTCCGCAAAATTGAGAAATATCACCGCCCCAAGGATGGAGCACTCGGCCTCTGGGCGCCCCTCGGCGGTGACCCAGCGCACAGCCGCCTTGCCCGAGGGCAGTGCGAGTCACAGCACCACTGACTTCAGGCGGCAAGGTCGTTGACCTTACCCTCCCGCATCCCCCACATTCCCCAAGCGACAAAAAAAAACGTGGGGGAGGGCGAGATCCGATGCATGCCGAAATGAATACCAAAATTCTCGAGGTCCTCGAGAAGCACGAGGCCGAAGTCCTGGCGGAATGGATCAAGGAACAGATCGGCGCGACGACGCTCCGTCCTGACCTCCTGAGAGAGGGGGAATTGCGCGAGCAGTGCACGAAGTTCATCAAGCTGCTCCGTGACGCAATTCTGGGAAGCAACATTCTCGACATCCAGCGACCGCACTGGGCGCCTGTCCGGGACATGCTTGGCGAGATCAGTCGCTCGAGGGCGTTGCAGGGCTTCAGTGCATCCGAAACGGCTACCTTCGTCTTCTCCATCAAGCAACCGATATTCGCCCGCCTTCGGAAAAGCCACGACAAGGCGGACTCGCTCGCGGAGGACTACTGGAGCGCAACCGTCCTGTTCGACAAGCTCGGTCTGTACACGGCGGAGATGTTTCAGAAGTCGCGCGAGGAGATCATCGGTCGTCAGCAACAAGAGATGTTCGAGCTCTCGGCTCCCGTGGTGGAGCTCTGGCAGGGCATTCTATGCTTGCCGGTGATCGGAACCCTCGACTCGAAACGCACGCAGCTCATGCTGGAAGCCCTGCTCGAGCGGGTGGCCGCGACCCAGGCAGAGGTGGCCATCATTGACATCACGGGCGTACCCGCCATGGACACCCTGACGGCTCAGCATCTGATCAATACGGTGAACGCGACCCGCCTCATGGGGGCCGAGTGCCTGATCTCGGGCGTGCGGCCGCAGATCGCCCAGACGATGGTCGGCCTGGGCGTGAGCTTCACCGACGTCATCACTAAGTCCACCATCGCTGGTGCCCTGGCGATCGCGTTCAAGCGACGCGGCCTGGGGGTCAAGGATCTGCAACCATCCGAAGAGCCAGGGGTATAGGGGACAGAAGGAGGGGCGGGCCTTGGAACGCATTCCCATTCTGCGAATGGGCGAGTTCTTGCTGGTTACCATTCAGGTAGACCTCCACGACCGACTCGCCACGACGCTGCATGATGACCTCGGCAAGAGCCTGGCGAGCACCGGGGCGCGAGGGGTCCTCATCGACATCTCCGCGCTCGACACCGTCGACTCTTTCATTGCCCGGGTTCTGGGCAACATCGCGCAGATGTCGCGTTTGCTCGATGCCGAAACCGTGCTGGTCGGGATGCAAACCACGGTCGCCATCACGCTGGTGGAAATGGGCGTCTCCTTGCCGGGAATTCTTACCGCTCTCGATGCAGAAAAGGGCATGGCTCGCCTCCGCGCCGCGATGAGAAAGGGACGCGCGCGTGCGTCTCCTAAAGATTGAGACCGTGGCGATTCGAGAGGAGCCCGACCTCCTGCTGGTCCGCAATCTGGTGCGACAAGGCGCGGCAGAGCTCGGTCTGAGCAAGTTGCAGCAAACCAAGGCGGTCACTGCCGCGAGTGAACTGGGACGGAACACGCTCGTTCATGGCGGTGGTGGACGGATGCTCCTGGAGGCATTCGCGGACACGGCGCGGCGTGGGTTGCGCCTGACGTTCGAAGACCACGGCCCTGGCATCGCCGACATCCAGCTAGCCATGACCCCCGGCTACACAACGGCCGGCGGACTGGGCCTCGGTCTCGGCGGCACCAAGCGACTGGTCGACGAGTTCGAGCTGGTATCCGGTGCGGGCGAAGGCACGCGCGTGATGGTGACCCTGTGGACCTGAGGCCGCTGCCGAACCACGTCGTGTGCCTGTCCGTGGCCATCGACGACACGACCGGAGCCGGTGAAGCTCGAAGGCTCGTCACGAAGATGGCCGAAGAGCTGAAGTTCAGCGAATTCGACGCCGGCCGCGCTGCGCTCGTCGTCACCGAGGCAGCGACCAACATCACCCGGCACGCAGGGCGTGGTGAAATCCTTCTTCGTCGTATCGCGATGGACACGAGCGCTGGTATCGAGATCATCGCGCTCGACAACGGACCCGGCATGACCAACGTGGCCGAGTGCATGAAGGACGGATTCTCGACCGCCGGATCGCTGGGTGTCGGCCTTGGTGCGATTTCGCGTATGTCCACGACGTACGACATCCTGTCGATACCGGGCAAGGGGACCGCGCTCCTCTCCCGGATCGAGGTGGGCCCCAGGCGCTCGCCCGAGCCCCGGCTGGAATGCAGCGCGGTCTGCGTGCCCATTCGCAATCAGGAAGTCAGCGGGGATGCGTGGGCGATAGACGAGACACCTGATCGGAGCAGGATCTTCGTCGTCGACGGCCTGGGACATGGGCTCCACGCCTTCGATGCCGCACAAGAGGCGCTCCGCAGTTTCCACAGGATGTCAGGTGAGGGGCCCGAGGCATCTCTGCGGGGCCTCGAGAAGGACCTGCGAGGCACACGCGGCGCCGTTGCACTGGCCGTCGACATCAGCTGGCCGGAGCGCGAGATGAGATACGCCGGCATTGGCAACATCTTCGGCATGCTGATCCCGCCAGGTGGCAAAGGCTCGGGTCTTGTCTCTCACCACGGCGCGCTCGGTCGGGTGACGCGGCGCTTTCAGGAATTCAGGCACCCCTGGCCGCAAAAGGCACTCCTGGTGGTGCATTCGGACGGTCTGTCGAGCCGCTGGGATCTGGCAGCCTATCCGGGGTTGGACCAACGGGACCCGAGCCTCATCGCCGGCGTCTTGTATCGCGACTTTCACAACCGCAATGACGACGTGGTCGTTCTCGTATGCCGCGAGAACACCGCCAGGTCGAAGCAGGCTCCGTGAAGGCCGACCTCCTCACGACCGAGATCCGCAACGAGGACGACCTGGTCCTCGTGCGTCGACGCGCGCGACAGATCGGAGAGCTCCTGGGCCTGGCATCCCTGGACCAGACACGGATCGCCACGGCCGTTTCCGAGGTGGCGCGGAATGCCTTTCAGTACGCGGGAGGCGGAAGCGTGACGTTCGGTATCGAGGGAGACAAGACCGCCGCATTTGTGATACGCGTCGCGGACCACGGTCCGGGCATTGATGACGTCGATGCGGTCTTGAACGGTCGGCCCTCCAAGCCGCCGTTCGAACTCAGGAGGGGAATCGTCGCAGCCAAACAGCTCACGGATCGCTTCCGTCTCGAGTCTGCTCCGGGCAACGGAACCACGATCGAGATGGCGACGCTGCTCCCGAAGGCCGCGCCAGGGCTGACGCCGGCGAGCCTCGCGAAGATCGCCGAGAAGCTGGCTCGGGTGGCCCCGAGCCCGATGGAGGAAGTTCGTCACCAGAATCACGAGCTGCTGCAAGCCCTGGAGGATGCCCGGCAGGCCGCGGAGCGACTCCAGGAACAGCTCGACCTCACACATGCCATGGCCGCCAGCCTGGGCGAGGGTGTCATTGCCGTCGATCTCGAAGGAACCATCACGTTCTTCAATAGAGCAGCCGAAGAGCTCCTCGGATGGTCGAGCAAGGACGCGCTGCAACAACCGCTCCGCAAGCTGACTCGGTTTTCCGAAATCGCCGGCGGCTCCGTCGCGTGTCCTCTCGACGAAGCGATGCGGACTGGCGGGAAAACCAGAAGCGACGAACACAACATCCTGCGCAGGGATGGCTCGTGGTTTCAGGCGGCCTATGAATCGTCGGCCATACGACGCCACGACCGCATCACGGGCGCGGTCATCACATTTCAGGACGTCAGCGACAGGAAGCGCGGGGAGAAGGAGCGAGAAGGCTTCATCGAGTCTCTCCAGCAGACGGCGCGCTTCAACGAGATGTTCGTCGGCGTCCTCGGACACGACTTGAGAAATCCACTGAGCTCGATCACCACGAACGCCAGCCTCCTTCTCATGCGATCGGATTCCGAGCGTACTTCAAAACCCATGACCCGGATTCTTGCCAGCGCCGAGCGTATGGCGAGGATGATCGACCAGATCCTGGACTTCACGCGCATTCGCCTAGGCACGGGACTCCCCCTTGAGGCAAAAGAGATGGATCTAGGCGAACTCATCGTCGCGATCGTCGCGGAGTTTCAGGCCGAAGGAGCCACGGGGCAGATACAGTACGAGGGTTCCGGAGATCTCGCGGGCACGTGGGATCGCGATCGCCTTGCGCAGGTGCTTTCCAACCTGTTGGGCAACGCGTGCCATCATGGGGTTGCAGGAACGCCCATTCACGTGGCCGCCGATGGTCAGTTGCCGGGGTTCGTGATGGTGAAGGTGATGAACTGCGGCAGGATACCTCCCGACCTTCTGCCGGTCATCTTCGAACCGCTTCGTATGGGGAGCAGGGATGCGCGCTCGAAAGGACTCGGCCTCGGGCTCTTCATCACGCAGCAGATCGCGACTGCTCACGGCGGGACCATTGGCGTGGAATCCGACGAGGCGACCGGGACGACGTTCTCCCTTCGACTTCCGAGGAAACTTCCCGGCGCCGACGCTGAACACAAGAGCGAGACGTGAGCAAGACCGTGCTCATCGTCGAGGACGACGGCGACATCCTGGAGTCGCTCCGGGAGGCATTCGAGGACGACGGCTACACCGTGGTGACTGCGTTTGATGGACAAAAAGCGCTCGACATCCTCAAGGCCGGAGTTCCGCCGGACGTGATCGTCCTCGACCTCGTCATGCCCCGAATGAACGGGACGGAACTCTACGCGGCGATGCAAGCCGACCCGGCACTCGCGAGGATACCTGTCGTGGTGTCGACATCAGATCCTTCTCGAGCGCCGCCCGGCCTTCCTGTCGTCCCCAAGCCGATCAAGCTCGCTCGGCTGCTCGACGCCGTGAACACCATTGTCGGAAAACCTCGCGGAAGTGCGGCGTGAGAGCCCGACGATTGCGGCCCCAGAATGTGGTTCGGTCACGGCCCCTTCGGTGCTTGGCCCTTGCCAGTTCATGGCTGAGGCCTAACTAATGTTCGGAAGGCCGGGCCGCCCCGAAAACCCGCATCGACCCTTACAGGGGCAAGGATTATTGTATGTCTAGAACTCACAAGAAGAAGAAGGCCTCTAATCGTCATCAACTGCACAAGTGCCCCACCGGCATCAAAGGCTTTGACGAAATAACCGAAGGCGGACTTCCGCAAAACAGGATCACCTTAATTGGTGGAGGCACCGGCTCCGGAAAAACCCTTCTGGGACTCGATTTCGTGATCAACGGCGCAATCCACTACAACGAGCCAGGCGTCTTCATGTCATTTGAAGAGACAGAAGACGAACTCTACAAAGACGTGGCTGCTCTCAACATGGACTTGCAAGGCCTTGTGTCCCAGAAAAAGATCCTACTCCAGTATGTTCTCCTGGAGCGCCGAGACATTCAGGAGAGCGACTTCAACCTCGAAGGCCTGCTCGTTCGGCTGGAGCACGCCATTGATTCCATCGGCGCAAAACGCGTTGTTTTGGACTCAATTGAATCTCTTTTCGCCGGCATCACAGATGCCGGTATTCTTCGCCTGGAGATAAAGAGACTTTTCCGATGGCTCAAGGAGAAGCAAGTTACGGCAATCGTTACCGGCGAGCCAGGGCAAGGTTCTTATACTCGCCATGGCCTGGAAGAGTACATTTCCGATTGCATCATTCTTCTGGACAATAGAGTCAACGAGCAGATTTCGGTACGCAGGATTCGTGTAATTAAATACCGCGGGTCGAATCACGGGACAAATGAATACCCATTCGTAATCGACAAGGATGGGCTTTCAGTAATTCCCATCACTTCCGCGGGGCTCGATCAGCCAGGGACGACCGAGAGAGTTTCGACAGGGATTCCATCGCTAGACGAGATGTTCAGGGGTGGCGGGTACACCAGGGGCAGCACGGTGCTCGCGTCAGGCACCGCAGGCACTGGAAAGACAAGCCTCGCGGCCGCATTTGCGATGGAAAGGTGCAGGCGTGGAGAGCGGTGTCTTTTCTTGTCGTACGAAGAATCCTCGGGGCAACTCATTCAAAACATGAGTTCGATAGGGTTCAATCTCGAGAGATTTGTTAAAAAAGGACTCCTGAGAATTGTCTCTACCAGGCCTTCCTTTTTTGGGCTCGAGATGCATTTGCTGGATTTGTACAAGACCATAGCGGATTTCAAGCCAACGTCTGTTGTCATAGACCCTCTGACCAGTCTCATTGGAGAGGGGAGTCCTCGTGAAATTCAATCAATGGTTACGCGCATGATTGATCTTCTAAAATCCAAGGGAATGACCGGGTTTTTTACGAGCCTTGTTTCCTCGACGGCCCAAAACTACACCAGCGGAGAAGTCGGCGTTTCCTCTTTGATTGATACTTGGATTGTAGTCAGGGAATTGGAAGAAGACGCCGGTAAATCACGTGTCCGTGGACTTTACATCGTCAAGTCTCGTGGCATGGGCCACTCCAGTGACGTTCATAAGCTGATTTTGAGTGATGACGGCATTGATTTGGTTCCAGTGGATGCTTCGGCGGGGCCCCCTCAGAAGGGGGAGACTGGCGGCGCTTCCGAGAAGCAAAAAATGCGACATAAAATATCGGATGACAACAGGGGTGGCTGACCCGGGACGTGGGAAAATTGCGCCCTACTTTCATTGTCGGCATTGGCGGATCGGCTGGCGGTCTTAACGCATACAAGGCGCTCTTGGGTGCACTGCCGTCTGACACCGGTATGGCCTTTGTCGTTGTTGCTCATCTTTATCCCACCGCCAACAGTCAGATGGCAGAAATTCTGTCACGTCGTACGAAAATGCCCGTGGCGGTGGCTTCCATGGCGATGCCGATCCAGGCAAATCGCGTCTACGTGATTCCGCCGAACGCCGATCTACTGATTGATGGCAATGCCTTCAAAGTCGTCTCTCCGCGCACCAGGAGGAACGCGCAAATAGATTTGTTTTTTACTTCCATGGCGGAGGCCATGGGGGCATGCGCGATCGGCATTATTGTCTCCGGGTATGATGGCGACGGTACGGAGGGCTGTAAGCACATCAAGGCAAAGGGGGGGACGACCTTTGCTCAGGACATGTCTGCCGAAGTGAACCTGATGCCTCGTCACGCTGAGACTGCAGGGTGTATTGACTTCGTTCTGCCACCCGACAAGATTTCAGAGGAACTACAGAGATTGGTACGCCCGTCAGGCACGAAAAAGGCCGGGTGAGGCGAGCCCACCCGGCCTTTCGTACGTCGCCGACCGACTAGGCCGACTCGGCGCGCGGCACCTTCACCGCAGCGGGCACGGGCATCTTGATGTCGATCTCCTCGAGGCCACCGTGAGCCCCGCCCTCGCCCAGGTGGTAACCGGCTTCGCCGTGATCCGTGTCGTCCAGACCCAGCTCTTCCCTCTCGACCGACGGACGCAGGCCCATCACGGCCTTGAGGCCGTAGGCGATGACGGTGGTGGCGCCGATGGACAGCGCCATGGTCAGGCCGATCGCCTTGAGCTGCTCGAGCCACAGGCCGTTGCCCACCACGCCCGCGAGGTTCGTGCTGAGGTTCGCGTTGACCTCGGGCGTGGCGAAGATGCCGGTGACGAACGCGCCCATGGTGCCGCCGACGCCGTGTACGCCGAAGGTGTCCAGCGCGTCGTCGTACTTGAAGATCGCCTTCAGCTTGGTGCAGGCCAGGTAGGGCACCGCGCCGGCGAGGCAGCCGATGAGCACCGCGCTGGTCGGGGTGACGAAGCCGGCGCCCGGCGTGATGACGACCAGGCCCGCGACGGCGCCCGAGCAGAAGCCGAGGATGGACGGCTTGCCGCGCGTCGCCCACTCGAGCAGCGGCCAGACCGCCGCCGCGACCGCCGTGGCCAGGGTGGTGGTGGTGAAAGCGTTGGCGGCCACCCCGTCGGCTGCCACGGCGCTGCCGGCGTTGAAGCCGTACCAACCGACCCACAGCATGCCCGTGCCCACCATGGTCAGAACCAGGCTGTGCGGGGCGAACGACCGCTTGCCGAACCCGGTCCGCTTGCCGAGGATGAGGCACAGGATCAGCGCCGACCAGCCGGACGACATGTGGACGACGGTGCCGCCCGCGAAGTCGATGGACTTGATGGCGGCCTTGGCGTTCCACACGCCGTTCATCAGGCCGTCGATGCCCCAGACCATGTGGGCCAGCGGGAAGTAGACGGCGAACATCCACAGCGCGATGAAGGCCATCACCGCCGAGTACTTCATGCGCTCGGCGATGGCGCCGACGATCAGCGCCGGGGTGATGATGGCGAACATCAACTGGTACATCGCGAAGACGTTCTGCGACACCCAGTACGAGTAGTCGCCGTTCGGCGCCGAGGTCACCCCTTTCATGAAGGCGAACTTCAGGCTGCCGATGAAGGGCGTACCGGCCGCGAAGACGCCGCTGTACCCGACGGCCCACCAGAGCACCGTCACGAGGCCAGCGCAGCCGAGACACTGGGCCATGACCGACAGCACGTTCTTCTGGCGCACGAGGCCGCCGTAGAACAGCGCCAGGCCGGGCAGGGTCATGAAGAGCACCAGCGCGGTCGAGGTCATCATCCAGGCGTTGTGGCCCGGGCCGGCCGTGATCAGGGCCTTGGGAGCGCCGTTCGTTATGTAAGCCTCGAGGTCAGCCACCCGGGTCGCCAGGTCGGGCCCGGCGGGGACGGCGGCTGCGGCGGCAGGAGCCGCTTCGGCAGCCGGTGATTGCGCGACCGCGAGCCCGCCACCGACCATTGCGACTCCCATCAGGGCCAGGACCCCGATGATGCCGATCTTCAACGTTGCACTTCTCCGCATGCTCATGGCGCGTTCCTTTCAGGTGGGTGAAATGTCCACCTGCACCCTACCGATCCAATGTTTCCGGCCGGTATCCAGATGGTTTATTTTTGGTTAAAGCAGCGGCGGCCGACCCGCGGACGCGGTCCAGCGCGCGGACGGCGCGCGGCCGAATATCGGCCTGAGGTTGAGCAGTTCCGCGGCCTTGATGCTGGCATCGATCTCGCTTAGGGCGCGGTCGTGCTTTCGAAGGTCCTGTCAGCCACCGTGGTCGGAGTCGAGGCGGCGCCGATCGACGTCGAGGTCGACGTCGCCGCCGGACTGCCCGGCTGCCACATCGTCGGTCTCCCCGACGCGGGCGTGAAGGAGGGGCGCGTTCGCATCCGCGGCGCGCTGGAGAACACCGGGTTCAAGCTGCCGCCGCGGCGGATCACCGTCAACCTCGCGCCGGCCGATCTGCGCAAGGATGGGGCGGCGTTCGACGTGCCGATCGCCGTCGGAATTCTGGGCGCGGCCGGGGTGATCCCACCCGAGAGCATGGTGGGCGCGCTGTTCGTGGGCGAGCTGGCGCTCGACGGCACCGTGCGCCCGGTAAAGGGCGTGCTGCCGATGGCGGCGTACGCGCGCAGCCAGGGCATCCGCAAGCTCTACGTCCCGCGCGACAACGCGCCCGAAGCGTCGGTGGCCAGTGGATCGTGCGGGATCACCGCCGTCGGGCACCTGCGCGAACTCGTGGATGCCCTCCAGGGCGGTGAGGTTCGCGGCGCACCGGAGGCGGCTCCGTTCGCGCCCACGGTGGTCGCCGACCTGGCGGACATCCGCGGGCAAGAAGTGGCGCGCCGGGCGCTGGAGATAGCGGCGGCGGGCGGTCACAACCTGCTTTTCATAGGCCCGCCCGGGTCCGGCAAGACCATGCTGGCGCGGCGGCTGCCCGGGATCCTCCCGACGCTGTCGTTCGACGAGGCGCTGGAGACCACGATGGTGTTCTCGGTGGCGGGGCTGCTGGGACCGCGTCCGCTGGTCAGCGAGCGGCCGTTCCGCGCCCCGCATCACACGGTCAGCGTCGCAGGTCTCATCGGCGGCGGTCCGCTGCTGCGGCCGGGCGAGATCTCGCTCGCCCACCATGGGGTCCTGTTCCTCGACGAGTTGCTCGAGTTCACGCGGCCGTCGCTGGAGTCGCTGCGGCAGCCGCTGGAGGAGCGGGCGATCTCGCTGGTGCGCGCGCGGCGCACGGTGGTCTTCCCGGCGGACTTCATGCTGGTGGCGGCGCTGAATCCCTGCCCCTGCGGCCACGCGGGCAACTCGCTGCGCACATGCGTCTGCTCGCAGCTGGCGATCAATCACTACCGGGGCAAGCTGTCGGGGCCGTTGCTCGATCGCATCGACATGCACGTCGAGGTGCCCGCAGTTGGCTACCGCGAGCTGGCGCTGGGCGAACCGGGCGAGTCGAGCGCCACGGTGCGTGTCCGCGTCGAGGCGGCACGCGGGCTCCAGCGCCAGCGCGGTCCGCGCGCGAATGCCCGTCTGACCTCGTCCGAGCTGGCGCGCAGTGGTGCGCTGGACGCTGACGGCCACCGGCTGCTGGAGCGAGCGGTGGAGAAGCTGGCGCTGTCCGCGAGGGCCATCGATCGCGTGCGCCGCATGGCGCGCACCATCGCCGACCTCGAAGCCAGCGACGTCGTGCGCTGCCCGCACGTCGCCGAGGCGCTGCAGTACCGATTCCTCGACCGACCCATTCATTGACTTCATTGCCTTCGGGACCCAGAAAGGGTCCCGAACCCCCCGCGCCACGGCACCGTCGAGCCGAGCTCGTCGGTGCCACCGCGGTTCAACCCAAACAAGGAGAGAGCACATGTCCACGTTGAAGGAGAAGCTGAAGGCGGTATCGGCTGCGGTGGCAGCCATCGAGAAACAGTTCGGCAAGGGGGCGATCATGTCCCTGGCCGGCGGTGAGATGCCCGAGATCGGGGTCATCCCGACCGGCTCGGTCGGGCTGGATCTGGCCCTGGGCGTGGGTGGTCTGCCGCGCGGTAGGGTGGTCGAGATCTACGGGCCCGAGTCCTCGGGCAAGACCACGCTCAGCCTGCAGGCGATAGCACAGGCCCAGCGCCTGGGGGGCGTCTGCGCCTTCATCGACGCCGAGCACGCGCTGGACGTCACCTACGCGCGCAAGCTGGGGGTGAAGCTGGAGGACCTCCTGATCTCGCAGCCCGATCACGGCGAACAGGCGCTGGAGATCGCCGACAAGCTGGTGGCCACCAACGCCGTCGATCTGATCGTCATCGACTCGGTCGCAGCCCTGGTGCCCAAGGCCGAGATCGAGGGCGAGATGGGCGACGCGCACATGGGCCTGCAGGCGCGCCTGATGAGCCAGGCATTGCGCAAGCTCACCGCCGCGACGAACCGGGCCAACACCTGCGTCATCTTCATCAACCAGCTTCGAATGAAGATCGGGGTCGTCTACGGCAACCCCGAGACCACCACCGGCGGCAACGCGCTGAAGTTCTACGCGTCGGTCCGGCTCGACATTCGCAAGACCGGCGTGGTGAAAAACGGTGAGCAGGTGGTGGGCAACAAGGCGCGGGTCAAGGTGGTGAAGAACAAGGTGGCGCCGCCGTTCCGGGAGGCGGAGTTCGAGATCCTGTATGGCACCGGCGTGAACTGGGCCGGCGAGGTGGTGGATCTGGCGTCCGACGCGGGCATCATCGAGAAGTCGGGTGCCCACTACGTCTGGAAGGGCGAGCACATCGCCCACGGCCGCGACGCCGCCTGCAAGTGGATGCAGGAGAACCCCAAGGTCGCCGACGAGATCCGGGAGCGCCTCGTCGAGAGCCGCAAGGCCGAGAACGCACGCCTGGGGCTGCCGGTCGAGGCGGTGGCGGCGTAACGGACACGGCGCGGCCCTCTCCTCGCCCCCGACAATGTAGGCGGGGAGGGGGATGCGTTGTGTGGCAGATTCGGCTCGTGGCAACCAAGCGGGTCCTGGGATCTCTGGCGGTTCTCTTCTTCTCGCTGTCGCTGTCGGTCTCGGGCGCGGAGAGGCTATTGGGCGGTTTCGGGCCCGGCGCGACGGCGACACAGCGCGCGCTGGAGCAGCGCTTCGACGGCCAGCTGGATCCGGCGCTGCTGCGCGACTGGATGAAACGGCTGACGGCGCGTCCGCACCACGTTGGCTCGCCCTTCGGCAAGGAGGTCGCCGACTTTCTGGCAGCGCAGTTCCAGTCATGGGGTTTCGAGACGCAGATCGAGGAGTTCCAGGTGCTGTTCCCCACGCCAAGGACGCGGCTCCTCGAGTTGCTGGCGCCGAACAAGTCGCGCGCCATGCTGGTCGAGCCCCGCTTGAAAGAGGACGCCACCTCGGGGCAACACAAGGAGCAACTGCCGACCTACAACGCTTACTCGGCCGACGGCGACGTGCAGGGGCCGCTCGTGTACGTGAACCGCGGCTTGCCCGATGACTACGACGAGCTGGAGCGGCGTGGGATCGACGTGCGCGGCAAGATCGTGATTGCCCGCTACGGTGAGTCGTGGCGCGGGATCAAGCCCAAGGTGGCCGCCGAGCACGGCGCCATCGCCTGCATCATCTACTCCGATCCGCGCGACGACGGCTTCGCGCAGGGCGATCCGTATCCGCGCGGCGCCTGGCGCAATGAGTGGGGCGCGCAGCGCGGATCGGTGATGGACATGCCGACCTACGCCGGCGATCCGTTGACGCCAGGAGTGGGCGCCACCCGCGAGGCCAAGCGGCTCGAGCGCAGCCAGGCGCCCACGCTGATGAAGATCCCGGTGCTGCCGATATCCTGGAGCGACGCCCTGCCCCTGTTGCGCGCGCTCGGAGGCCCGACGGTCCCGGCGGCGTGGCGGGGCGGGCTGCCGATCACCTACCACTTCGGTCCCGGCCCGGCGCGGGTGCGCATGAAGCTGGAGTTCGACTGGAAGCTGGTGCCCGCGTACGACGTCATCGCCCGCCTCGCCGGGAGCGAGCGGCCCGAGCAGTGGGTGATCCGGGGCAACCATCACGACGCCTGGGTCAACGGCGCCGACGATCCGGTGAGCGGCCTGGTGGCGTTGATGGCGGAGGCGCGTGCCATGGGCGCCCTGGCGAAGACTGGGTGGCGCCCCCGCCGCACCATCGTCTTCGCAGCCTGGGACGGCGAGGAGCAGGGCCTGCTCGGCTCGACGGAATGGGTGGAGGCGCACGCGGCCGAACTGCGCGCCCACGCTGTCGCCTACGTGAACTCGGACAGCAACGGCCGCGGGTTCCTGCGCGCGTCGGGCTCGCACACCCTCGAGCCGCTGGTGGTCGAGGTGGCTCGAGACGTGAACGATCCGCAGCGCAAGATCAGCGTCGCAGACCGGCTGCGCGCGCACCGCATGGTGCACGGCTCCGGCGAGGAGGCCAAGGACACGTCGCCCGGTTTCCACATCGGGGCGCTCGGCTCGGGATCCGACTACACGCCGTTCATCCAGCACCTGGGAATAGCCTCGATCAACGTCGGCTTCTCCGGTGAGAGCGAGGGCGGCTCGTACCACTCGATCTACGATTCGTTCGACCACTACACGCGGTTCGTCGATCCGAAGTTCGCGTACGGCGTGGCGCTGGCGCAGGTGGCCGGGCGCCTGGTGCTGCGGCTGGCCAACGCCGAGGTGTTGCCGTTCGCGCCGGGCGCCTTTGCCGACACCGTCGCCCGCTATGTGAAGGAGGTCCGCAAGCTCGCCGACGACCTGCGCGACCGCACCGAGCACGAGAACAAGCTGGTGAGCGAGGGAGCGTACGTCGCGGCCGCCGATCCGACGGAGACCTATTTGCCGCCGAAACCGAAGGCGCCCGTTCCCTACCTGAACTTCGCCCCGCTCGAGAACGCGGTCGGGCGCTTGAAGGAGAGCGCCCGCGTGTTCGAAGCACGCCAGCTTCTGGCCGGCAAGGAGGTCGACCACGTGCTCATGCGGCTCGAGCAGACGCTGATACGGCCCGAGGGCCTGCCCCGCCGTCCCTGGTACAAGCACCAAGTCTACGCTCCGGGCTTCTACACCGGCTACGGCGTCAAGACGCTGCCGGGCGTGCGCGAGGCGATCGAGGAGCGCCAGTGGAAGGTGTTCGACGTGCAGGTCGCCGCAGCTGCCGCCGCGCTCGAGGCCTTCGCTGTCGAGGTCGACCGCGCGGCCACGCTGACCAAGCGCTGATCAGCACGTGACGGCCGTCACGTGCGGTCGCATCGTGCGGAGAGGTGCTACCCTCATATTTGATCGAGGACTGCGTGAACACGAAGCGCCCCCTCAGTCTGCTGTGCGTCGAGGACCTGGCCGACGACGTCGAGCTGATCCGTCTTGCCCTTCGCCGCCACAACTTCGAGCCGCATCTGTTCCGTGTCGATACCGCCGAGGACATGCGGCAGGCGCTGGCGCAACGCCGCTGGGACGCCATCACCGTCGACTACCGCATGCCCCGCTTCGACGCGATGACGGCGCTGGCGATCCGCAACGAGTTCGACGTGGATCTTCCCCTCATCGTCGTTTCCAGCAGCATCGGCGAGGACGTCGCAGTGGCGGCGATGAAGGCGGGAGCCAGCGACTACGTGATGAAGCAGAACCTGGCGCGGCTGGGGCCCGCGGTGGATCGCGAGTGCTGCGAGGCCAAGATCCGTCGAGACAAGCGCCGCGCCGAGGAGGAAAAAGCGCGCCTGGTCGTCGAGTTGAAGCAGGCGGTGCAGTTCCGCGACGAGTTCCTCACGCTCGCCTCACACGAGCTGAGGACGCCGACCACCGTGTTGCAGCTGAACATCGAGGGAGCCTTGCGCGCGCTCGAGCGGGAGCCGGGGCCTGGTGGTGTACGAGGCAAGCTGGAACGGGCGCAGAAGCAGGTGCAGCGGCTGGGCGATCTGATCGGCATGCTGCTCGACGTCCCGAAGTTTGCCAGCGGGCTCAAGGCGCTTGCTCTTGTCGAGGGCGATCTCGAGCCAATGGTGCGGGAAGCCGCCGAGCCGTTTCGCGAGGTGGCCGAACGGCAGGGCTGCCGATTGACTCTGAACCTGGAGCGCAACGTCCTGGGTTGCTTCGATCCGGCGCAAATCAAGGATCTGGTCAAGAACCTGCTGTCCAATGCCGTAAAATTCGGGGCTGACAAGCCGATCGAGGTGACGCTCGCGCGCGAGGGCTCAAACGCGCTTCTGGTCGTGCGCGACGAGGGGATCGGCATCGCGGTAGTCGATCAACAACGCATCTTCGGGCGCTTCGAACGCGCGGTGCCAACCGAGCATTATGGGGGCTTCGGACTGGGGCTCTGGTTGAGCCGGCAGATCGCCGAGGCGCATGGCGGCCGCCTTCAGCTGAAAAGCCAGCCGGATCGCGGCGCGACGTTCATCGTCCAGTTGCCGCTTCGTCGTTGACGCTCCGTAGGCCGCAGGAAATGACTGACGCTCCTACCAGGCCCGCGGTGCTTCTGGTCGACGACGTCGAGGCGAACCTGGTGGCCGTCGAGGCGCTGCTGGGCGGGATCAACTGCGATCTGGTGCGCGCCGGATCGGGCAACGAGGCGCTCAAGCAGCTTCTGCGGAGGGAGTTCGCGGTGATGCTGCTCGACGTGCAGATGCCCGAGATGGATGGCTACGAGGTGGCCAAGTATGCGCGCGACAATCCGCAGACGCGTGACGTCCCGATCATCTTCCTGACCGCCATGCACGGCTCCGAGGAGAACATGCTGCGCGGCTACGGCACCGGTGCGGTCGACTTCCTGTTCAAGCCGATCAACCCGCACGTCCTGCGGGGCAAGGTGCAGGTGTTCCTGGATCTCTACCTCGGCCGCCGTCGGCTGACCGACGAGATTGCAGCACACGAGAAGACGCTGGTCGATCTACGCATGGCCAACTCGGCGCTGCGCCACTTCACCAATGCGGCCTCGCACGATCTGCGCGAGCCGCTGCGAGCCATCAACGGATTCCTCGAGGCGCTGTCGGACGAAGTGGGCACCAGTCTGGAGGAACAGCCGCGCGACTACCTCGATCGGTCGAGGAAAGCGGCGAACCGCATGGTGTCGCTGCTCGACTCGCTGCTGGTCTACGCCCGGCTGCAAAGTCCGGTGGCATTCCAGGAGGTCGATTGCCAGGGACTGTTCGAACAGGTCAGGACCGATCTCGGTACCCGGCTCGCCGCCTCGAAGACCGAGCTGGTCGTCGGGAAGCTCCCGTCGCTGAGAGGCGACCCGAATCGTCTCTATCAGCTGTTCCTCAACCTGGTGAGCAACGCCATGAAGTTCCACAAGGCTGACGACGTGCCGCGCGTCAGCGTCTCGGCCGAGCGCCACGATCACGATGTCGTCTTCTGCGTGGAAGACAACGGCATCGGCGTGGATCCGAAGTTCCAGAGCGCGATCTTCGATCCCTTCAGGCGCCTTCACGCACGCACCGAATACGAGGGGAGCGGGCTGGGGTTGACCATCTGCCAGCAGATCGTCGAGCAGCACGGCGGCAAGATGTGGCTCGAGTCCGAGGTCGGCCGCGGCTCTCGCTTCTACGCTATGCTCCCGGCGTGAACGCACACGAACGCGCGTTGTCGCGGCTCCTCGACGAGCGCAACCAACGGCCCGAGCGCCTTGCGGAGATAGACGCGCGCATCCGCAAGCGCTTCGCGAAGAAGCAGGCGGTGATGGTGCTGGACATGTGCGGGTTCTCGCGGCTGAGCCTGCGGTACGGGGTGATCCACTTCCTGGCCATGATCCGGCGCATGCACCACCTGGTGCGGCCGGTGGTGGAGGCGAAGGGCCGGGTGGTAAAGACAGACGCCGACAACATGCTCGCGCTGTTCGGCGACGTGCCGGCCGCGGTGAAGGCGGCGGAGCAGATCGTCACGGTGCTGGCCGATGCAAACCGGGCGCTGCCGGAGGACTGGGACGTCCACGTCGGCATCGGCATCGGTCACGGCGAGTTGCTGGTGGTCGGCGGTAGCGACATGTTCGGTGAGGAACTGAACCTTGCTGCCAAGCTGGGTGAGGACGTCGCCGCGGCGGGGGAGATCCTGTTGACCGAGGCTGCGTCCGCGCGCATCGGGCCGCGGCGCCGTCAGTTCCAGCGGCGCCGCGTGACGCTGGGGCGGTTGAAGCTGATCTGCTACGGCAAGCCGGCTACGGGAACTGCGCCTGCAGGTAGTCCCACCGGGCGGTGATCCAGGCGCGTGTGTAGGCGATCTCGCCGAGGTGGTCGTTGAACTCGACGCGCTTGGTGCCTGACGTCGGTCCGTAGTACATGCGGTGTCTGGCGCCCCACAGTCGTTCGTCGCGGAGCGCGCTGGGACGCACTTCGGCGGCCATGGCGTCGAACGCGGCGAGCACATCCTCCAGCTTCATGCTGCTCTTGAGGGCGGCGGCGAGACGGGCGCGCATCTGGGGCCCGTAGGTGGGATCCTTCCACAACCGCCGCCAGAGGTTGTTGATGAAGGGAATGGCGGTGGCATCGGCGATGCCGGCCGGGCTCAGCGTGGTCGGCAACCGGAGGGTGTTCCAGTCCTGACCGAACGAGGCGTTGTAGTCCCAGATGACCACACGCCAGGGACCACCGCGCACCGGATCGTGGTAGTGGAGCGCGTTCTTCTCGTAGCTGTCGTTGGCAACGGTGGCGCTGGCATGCACCCACCAGTCGATGTACTCGCGCACGTCGGCCACGCGCCCGATCTCCGCGCGGAAGCGAACGTCGTCGGCGTTGGCCACGAACTCGACGAAGGGGACCAGATCGTCGTAGGCCTGCGGCACGAAGGTGGCGCCGTTGCACTCCTCGGGAAGGCCTTCCTTCTTGGTGAACCCCTCGAAGCCGCAGTTGCGCGGTCGGAGCTTGTCCTTGTCGACCCCACTCTTCTGCTTGGCGAGGACGTCGAAGTTGCCGTTGTGGTCGATGGCCATGAAGAGGTTGCCGGTTTCCGACAGCCCGTTCCGTTGCATCATCTCCTCGTCGATCTTGTCGGACAGCGCGTACAGGCCCACGTACTTGCCGTCGACGTACAGGACGACGCTGAAGTGTTCGATGCGGATGATCTTCGGATCGAGCCGGTTCCACAGCTCGAAGGACATCCGCCACCGCAGATACGAGTTGTCGTCGAAGGTGGTGATGAGGGCGATGCGCTGGCGGTTGCGCATCCTGCCTCCGGCAAGCGTGGGCTCGGTGAAGCGGTCGCTTTTCGGGAACTTGAGGGTGTAGTTCTTCTTGGGATAGCCCAGCGACGAGGCGCCCCGGTAGTGGCCCTGCGCAAGGTAAGTGCGGCCTCCGTAGATCACCGTCATCGGCGTGTACGTCGAGGGCAGGCAGAGCGGCGTACAAGGATCCCGGCTGAGCTGCGAGGACATCATCTGCAGCGAGGTGAGCGATCTGGCCAGATCGGGCGTGGTCTGCAGGTGCATCACCGGTAGGCCGAACTCTTCTGTATACGCGGCGAGATCTTGCACTGGCTGGTTCGTCGGATCGTCGAACTTGTCGGCGACCCCGATCTTGATCTCGCCGGTCTCCCGACCGGTGGTGACCTTCAGCTTGTAGACACCCGCCTGATCCAGCGCCGGCCGCCACGTCAGCGTCGCCGTCGGTGCGTCCCAGGTCGCTCCTCGCGGCAGCGGGTCGACGACGAAATCGTGCGCCTCCACGCCGCTCTCGCAGCGCACGGCAGCCGAAAGGTCGCTGCCCTCCTCGAGCCAGTGGGGGCCGCCGCTGGTCGGTTGGCATCGGGGCGGATCCGAGGCGCAAGCGGTGACCAAGATGGTGACCAGCGCCGGAAGTATACCGCGATGCATCGCCCTATTATAACTGGTAATGTCCAGTCCAGGGCATGGCGGGCGTGAGGTCGCGGGTGGGGATCACCTCAAGAGCACGCCGACCGTGGCGAGCCGCTCGAGGCGCTCGATCGGCTCGCGCGCCGCCCAGGCGATGCCGCGCAGGGCGAGCACGCGGAATAGCGGGTCGTTGAAGGTCCAGCTGTAATGGCCCAGCACCGACGCGAAGACGCGGCCCTTGCCCACCTCGCGTGTCCAGAACATCGGCTCGGGCAACAGCTCGCCGATGGCAGAAGCGAGGATCTGCACCTGCTTCCTGTCGCCCTTGAGCCCCCAGTAGGTCTCGTCGAGGAAGCGGACGTTCTCGAACCCGCGGGTGATCGGGCTGTCGCCGAGCGCCTTCAGCGTCAGCCAGCCGTGCCGGAACCTGGAGTAGCCGTGCCATGCGAGGCCGATCCGGCTCGACAGCGCGTCCGCCTCCTTGCCGCCGTTGAGGGCGTAGTGGATGTAGACGGCGCCACCGCCGCGGCCGAGGTAGGCGTCCAGCTCGGCGCCGCGGACCGGGCCCCAGCCGGCGTTGGCGTTGAAAAACACCAGCACGTCGGCGGTGCGGAGCTGCTCGGCCGAGGGCCAGTCCTGAGCGGTGGTCACCGCGACGCCAGGCGCTCCGCCCAGGAGCGCGCTCCAGGCTGGCTGCCAGGCCGGGTAGTCGTGCTCGCCGGGCCCGTGATCCTTCTTGCCGGCGACGAGCACGATCTTCAACGCCCGTGGCGGCGACGACGGCGCGAAGGCCGGTCCCAGCACGGCGTCCACCTCGGCACGCGTGCGCGGCGGGGGCGCACCACCACGATCGGTGCGGACCAAGGACGGGTGGTCCTGCTGCGCATCCGACGAACGCGTGAGGAAGGTGACGATGTCCCGCAGCCGGTCGGGGCCCAGCACCTCGAGCCCCGCAGGCATCAGCGACACGTCGCTTGGCCGCAGGTCGGCGAGATCGCGGCGGGCGATGGTGCGCCCCCCCTCGGCGTTGACCAGACGCACCTGGTCGCCGGCCATCACCTGCAACACGCCCGTCAGTTCCTCGCCGGTGCGCAGCTTCGCCTGGTAGGTGAGGAAGTCGGGATTGATGGCCGCAT
The DNA here is from genome assembly GCA_031423255.1 of Myxococcales bacterium. Taxonomy (GTDB): domain Bacteria; phylum Myxococcota_A; class Polyangia; order Fen-1088; family Fen-1088; genus JANPFD01. Next base: position 31,390 of record JANPFD010000030.1, read on the forward strand.
TCGGTTCCATCACATCGGAAAGGACACGGCTGGGATCGACGTACACCAGGTTCGACAGGTCGGGCCCGACCTGGGCTCCTTCGCCGCGCACTGTGTGGCAGGTCGAACAGCGTGCCTCGCCGAAGAAGAGCTCGTGGCCCTTCTTCCAGTCGCCGGGCTGGAAACGCGCGTTCTGGGCCACCGGTGCCTGCGCCGGCGTCTTCTTGGCCCACGGCACCGAGAGCTGGTTCAGGTTCAGCGGGAAGTCGTGGTCGTCGCCCTCGAAGCGGAACGCCGCGTGCAGCGTGAACTTGTCGCTGCGCCGCTTGACGGTGATCTCGAGCGGGATCGGCTCGGTGCCGCCCTCGACGGTGAGCTGCGCGCGCTTGGCTCGATCAGACGATGCGCGCTGATTGCCGAGCGCCGCCTCGAACGGATCGCTCGAGGTCAGCGTCAGGATCGCCCGTGGCGGAAGCACGATGCGGCCCGGGTAGGCGAAGGTGACGTTCGTCTTGATGACGAGCGGCCCCTTCTGCTTGCCGAAGGCGTCGTGCGGGGCGGACCCGCGGGTCAGGTTGCGCGTGACCTCGGGATCCAGGTGCGGCTGCCACAGCTTGCTGGTCCCGCCGGTCACCTCGACGCCGTCCAGCTTGTACGCGAGATCGACGGTGGCGCCGGCGGCCTGCGACCCCGGCGATCGGATCTGCGGCAACGTCAGGGCGTAGCTTGAACGGTAAGGATGAGCATCGGTGGTCAGGACCAGCGTCCGCCCGTTGTCGGCGAGGCGCGAGGAGACCACCTTCAGAGCCCGGCGCGGCGTCGACTTCTCGTCCTCGACGACGCGGTATCCGGGCCACAGCTTCTCGAAGCGGTCGCCGGCGCCGACGAACGCGCCGTACTCGATGCGGGCATCGCGCATCCGTTCGAGCACGATCGGATCGATCGGGCGATCGAAGGCGACGTTCACCTCGACGGGCGAGCTGGCCCAGGTGGCGATCGGCTGCGGCGCCTTCGTGTCCTTGTAGAAGATCTTCACCAACTTGCCGGCGCCCTTCGGCCCCGTTCCCCAGTCCGGCCTGCCGGTGTGCAGGGCCACGGCCAGCGCGCCCGACGGGGACACCGCGGTGTCGACGGTCAGAAGGCCCACGGTCGCGATCTGCACCGGCTGCCCCACGTAACCCGCTGGCGTCTTGGTCAGCGGCACACGCCAGATCTTTCCGCGCGAATAACCCGAGACGATGGCGTTGCCCTCGAAGGACGCGGGCCCGAATCGCTTGCGCCCGCGCGTGGTCTCGTCGAAGTCCAGGCCGCAGGTGGACTGGTGTTGCGGCTCGAACACCGCCACGGCCGGTTCGTCGATGACGTCGGGCAGATACTTCCGGTGCTGCGGCGGAAAGCCATAGTGCCGGTTCGGCGTGATGTGCAGCAGCTCGTCCAGCGGGTTGGCGTCGGGCAGCCAGGTCGCTCCCTCCTGCTCGCTGGCGAACAGATCGCCAGCCTTGTTGAAGGCCAGGCCGACCGCGAAGCGCACGCCACTGGCGATGATCTCGCGCGTGCCGTCGGGCCGGATCTTCAGGACGGAGCCGCGTTCGCCGTGCCGGCTGTAACGGGGCTTGTCGTCCTTGTCGATCTCGAACGGGGCCATGAAGTTGCTGATGCCGATGTTGAAGTAGATGGCCCCCTTGGGATCGCGGGCCAGGCCGTAGGCGTCGAGGCCTCCTGCTGCGCCCGTCGGCCCTTTCCAGCCGGTGGTGATGATCTCTTCGTTGTCCGCGCGGCCGTCCTTGTTGGTGTCACGGAACAACGAGACCTTGCTCTTCGACGAGACGTAGAGGCCCTCGGGCGAAAGCGCCATGCCGATGGGGTTCACCAGCGGTGGCTCGTACCAGAAGGGCTCGATCGTCTCCTCCATGCCGTCGCCGTTGCGATCGCGCAGCACATGGATGCGACCGTCGTAGCCGAGCGCGAACAGCCGGCCGTCGTCGGCGTAGCTTATCTGCACCAGGTTCGACAGCTCGACCGGCAACTCGCGCACCTCGAACCCAGGGAGCAGCATGTGGGCGGCCAGGCCGCCGGGCAGGGGCTCGGGCTTGTCGGCGGCCAGGGCCGGTGTGGCCAATGCCAGGAAAATGACGGCGGCAAAGACAGAGGCCAAGACAGAAAAGACAGAATGCATGGGTGCTGGCATGTGCAAGGCAGGGGCCGCAGGGAACGGCCGCGCGTTCGGCTCCCCGACGCGCCCGGTAACCACGTGGGTGACGTTTAGTATACAGTCGGTTTCGTGCCCGCCGAGGTTCCTGTGACCGCCCTGCACCGCAGGCTGGCCTCGGTCGAGCCGCTGATCGGGTGCGCGGTCGGATCGGGCGCCGTGGCGGCGGCCGTGCGCGAGGGCGGGGCGGACTTCGTGCTGGCCTTGAGCGCCGGCCACTTCCGGACCCACGGCGCGCCCTCGATGGCGGCGCTGTTGCCCTATGCACAGGCGAACCAGCTGAGCGAGGAGATCGCCGTGCGCCACGTCCTGCCCCGCCTGGCCGGCGCGTCGATGCCGACGTTCCTGGGGCTGTGCGCCCAGGACCCGGCGTGGGACTTCGATGCCAGCTTCGATCTGTGCGAGCAGGCGGGGCTTGCGGGTATCACCAATTTTCCCAGCGTTGGTTTTTTCGACGGCGTCTTCGCCGAGGCGCTGGAGGAAGCGGGACTGGGATATGAGCGGGAGATCGAGCTCCTGGCACGGGCGCGCAAGCGCGGCCTCGGCACCGTCGGCTTTGCCTTCTCGGCGGTGCAGGCAAGGGCGATGGTGGGCGCCGGCTGCGACATCCTTCTCGTGAACCTGGGCTTCGCCGAGTCGCGCAGCCTCCGCCTCGAGGGCCGGCAGCGGCAGGCGGCTCTGGACGCTGCGTTCGCGCGGGTCAACGAGATCATCGAGGCCGCCCGCCGCGTCGACAGCGCCGTGGTGCCGGTGGTGATGGGCGGGCCTCTCGTGCTGCCACGCGACCTGGCCGAGCTTTACGAGCGCACCGGCGCGCGCGGGTACGTCGCCGGCAGCGCCATCGAGCGCTTTCCGGCGGGCCCGGTGGTCGCGCAGACGGTGCAGGATTTCAAGGCGGCGCATCGCTCGCGTCCGACGATCGAACGCCTGGGCGCGATGGTCAGCAGCAACGCGGCGATGCGGCGGCTGTTCGAGCTGGTGCGGCGAGCCGCCGATTCGGAGGCGACGGTGCTGGTGACGGGCGAGAGCGGCACGGGCAAGGAGCTGGCGGCGCGCGAACTCCACCGCCTCGGTCGGCGCGGCGATCGCCCGATGGTCACCTGGAATTGCGCCGCCACGCCCGAGAGCCTGGCGATGTCCGAGCTGTTCGGACACGAGCGCGGGGCCTTCACGGGCGCCACCCGCACGCACATCGGCAAGTTCGAGGCGGCGCGCGGCGGGACGCTGTTCATGGACGAGGTGGCTGATCTACCGCTGCCGCTGCAGGCGGCGCTGTTGCGTGTGTTGCAGCAAAAAGAGATCGTTCGCGTCGGCGGCGAGCAGACGATTTCAGTCGATGTCCGGCTGGTGGCGGCGGCCAACCGTGAATTCGCCACGCTGGTACCCGACGGGAAGTTTCGCCTGGACCTCTACTACCGCCTGAGCACGGTGGTGCTGCGCATGCCGCCCCTGCGCGAGCGGCGTGAGGACATTCCCCTGTTGGTCGACGAACTGATGCAGGAGTTCAGCCAGACCTACGGCATGCCGGCTCCCGCGATGCCGGCCACCGCCATGGCCGTCCTCGGGCAGCACGGCTGGCCCGGCAACATCCGCGAGCTACGCAACGTCGTCGAGCGCTGCTTCATCGTCGGACGCGGCGAAGCCCTCTCCCGCCGATCCATCGAGGACCTGATGAAGGTGGATCCGCTTCTCCCCGCTGCTCCCGTCCAGCGCGCACGCCGGGTGACCGGGGGCGATCGGCGGACGCTGGCGCGCGACGCCGTGGCCCGGCACGACGGCAACAAGGCGGCCGCCGCGCGCGCCCTGGGCGTCACCCGCAAGACGCTGTACGAGTGGCTGGGCTAGACCTTCCCCAGCTCCGCCAGGTGTAGCTGGCGGGTCCAGGTCGCCGTCTCCAGCGCGTCGAAGCAGACGGCGTCGCCGCGGCGGTTCCAGCGCGGGTGCAGATCGCAGCGCCTGTCGCCGCCCAGAAACTCCTTGTCCTTCATCGGGAAGCGGCCGACCTCGATGTGGTGACCGGTCTTCAGGTCGAACAGGTGTAGCGATTTTTCCAGCGTGTCGAAGTGGTTGCGGTCGGTGACGATCCAGTTGGCGTCGGGGGCGAAGCTGCAGTGGCCGTCGTCCAGCAAGACGCCGTCGCCGACCACGCGATAGTCCGCCTTGCCGTCGGTGAACAGCACGTGCTGCATCCGGTCCGGTTGCAGGCGAAAGGTGGCCAGGATCTCGGTGTCGTTGCGCCACTCGAAGTGCGAGATCCCCTTGCCGAACGGAACCACCTCGCGCAGGTCCGACCCGTCGGTGTTGGCGGTGAACATCGCCGATTCGAGACGCTTGCCCGGACCCGGGTCGCCCGCTTTGGTGTCCTTCCAGGTTCGGGCCAGGAAGAAGAAGCGGGTGCTGTTCCGGTTGAACACGGTGTGGTTGAACCACATGTGCTTTCCTTCGAGCTCGGGGTGCGCCTTGACCAGCCGCCGGAACACTTCGCCGATGGAGACCGCCAGCTTGTGCTCGCCATTGCGCAGGTCCATCACGAAGACGCCGTCGTCGTCGGGGTGAGGCTCGCTCGGATGCGGATCGATGGCGCCGACGTAACCGACCACCGGGCGCAGGCGGGTCAGTCGGCCATAGGTGAGGCACAGCGCCCAGCGGCCGTTCGGACTGACGCCGTTGATGGCGCGCGGCAGATGGCGCTTCTTGCCGGTGCCGACGTCGATGACCGCCGACACGATCTCGCCGTCGCGGCGGTCGTTCAGGATCACCTCTTTGTCGGGTGCCAGCGGATTCCAGTTCATCATCGAGCCCTGCTGGAAGTTCCAGGCCAGCGTCTCGCCGATCTTCTTGAAGGCGCCCGTCTTCGCGTCGACGAGGCCGATGCTGGCCGGCTCCTCGGGCCGTGGCACGTGGTCCTGGAAGGTGCTCTCCAGACAGGCCAGCTTCGTCCCCGATCGGTTCCAGGGCGGGATGCCGTAGTAACCGTAGAAGTGGTGGTGGGGAGGCTTCGTCAGCGTCCGCACCCGGACCGTGGGGCCGCCCTTGCCGCCCGCCAGGGCCCACACACCGGTGCCGAGGAGACCGCGCCGCGAGACGAGCATGAGCCGATGGTAGCATCCGCCCGTGATCCTCCTGGGCGCCATCGCCGACGATTACACCGGCGCCACGGATCTGGCCGGCATGCTGAGCGCGCAGGGGGTGCGCACCGTGCAGGTGCTGGGCGTCCGGTCGCTCGCGCTCGCTCCCCACGTGCAGGCGGTGGTGATCGCCTTGAAGTCGCGCGCCGAACCGGTGGCGCGCGCCTGCCAGGAGAGCCTGGCGGCGCTACGCGAGCTGCAACGTCTCGGCGCCCGACAGATCTACTTCAAGTACTGTTCGACGTTCGATTCCACCCGCGCGGGGAACATCGGCCCCGTCACCGACGCCCTGATGACGGCGCTGGGCACGAAGTTCACGGTCGCCGTGCCGGCGCTGCCGGTGAACGGCCGCACGCAGTACCTGGGGCACCTCTTCGTCAACGGCGAGCCGCTGTCGGAATCGCCGATGCGCAACCATCCGCTCAACCCGATGACTGACTCCAATCTGGTGCGCCACCTGCAGGCGCAGACGCATCGGAAGGTGGGCCTCGTGCCGTTGCCCATGGTGCGCCGGCGAGACGTCGCGTCGGAGTGCAAGCGCCTCGAGGCCACGGGCGTGGAGATCGCGCTCATCGACGCGGCGGGCGACGAAGATCTGGCGGCCATCGCCGAGGCGTGCGTGGACATGCCGCTCCTGACGGGCGGAAGCGGGCTAGGGATGAAGCTGCCGGCATTCTGGAAGGTGGATAGGTCCGTGGGAGCAGCGCGGCCAGTTCCTGGCGGAGGCGTGCTGATGCTGGCGGGGAGCTGCTCGGCACGGACGCTGGAACAGATCCGCGCCTTTGCAGGGCCCAAGGTGGCGCTCGACGTGCGCGCGCTGCCGAAGATCCCCGAGGTTGCGCCTGGCTCGCTCGTCTACTCCAGCATGCGGCCGGCTGAACGCCAGGCGCTGTTAGCCGAGGCTGGCGATCCGGAGAAACTGCGGCGGTCGATCGAGCAGGCGCTGGCGGCGATCGCCTCGCGGGCCGTCCGGCAGGGCGTGCGCCAGATCGTCGTCGCTGGCGGCGAGACGTCGGGCGCGGTCGTCGAGGCGCTCGCCGTCACGGCGCTGGAGATCGGTGAGCAGATCGCTCCCGGTGTTCCCCACTGCCGGACCATCGGCGAGCCGCCACTGGATCTGGTGCTCAAGTCGGGCAACTTCGGCGACGCCGACTTTTTTGCAATGGCGCAGTCGTTCCTGGAAGGAGAGTGACCATGGGTCTCTTGTTGCTGCTCGTCGCCACGGCTGTCGGCATCACCGGCGACACCTTCACGATCGACGGCCGGCCCACCTATCCGGGCACGAAGCTCGAAGGGTTGCTGATGAACTCGCGCATGGTGCAGGGGATCTTCGACGACGCCAACCCCGAGACCCGCGGCCGCTGGGCGTACAAGGACACCGGCAAGTGGGATCCTGAGCGCAACACGCGCGAGTTCATCGCCGCCATGCCCGAGTGGCGGAAGCACGGTCTGCTGGGCTTCACCATCAACCTGCAGGGCGGCAGCCCGGAGGGTTACTCGAAGTCGCAGCCGTGGCGGAACAGCGCCTTTGCGCCCGATGGCTCGCTTCGGCCGGACCACATGGCGCGCCTGAAGAGGATCCTCGACCGCGCCGACCAACTCGGCATGGTGGCCATCGTCGGCTATTTCTATTTCGGCCAGGACCAGGAACTGCGCGACGAGGCCGCCGTCAAGCGCGGCATCGAGAACGCCAGCCGCTGGCTGCGCAGGTACAAGAACGTGCTCGTCGAGGTGGCCAACGAGATCAACATCAAGAGCTACGACCACGAGATTCTGAAGCCTCCGCGCGCCGCCGAGACGATCAAGCTCGTGCGCTCGCTCGGCCTCCGCGCCGGCACCAGCTACGGAGGTGGCCGCGTTCCTGATGACGCCGTCGTCGCCGCTTCGGACTTCATCCTCATCCACGGTAACGGGGTGAAGGATCCGAGCCGGATAGCGAAGATGGTGGCCGAGACTCGCGCCATGCCCAGCTACCGCCCGATGCCGATCCTGTTCAACGAGGACGATCACTTCGACTTCGACAAGCCGGTGAACAACATGAGCAAGGCGATCGAGGCTCGCGCCTCCTGGGGCTACTTCGATCCCGAGGGTTACCAGTGCCCGCCGGTCTCCTGGGGCATCGACACCGATCGCAAGCGGGCCTTCTTCACGAAGCTACGCGAGCTGACTTCACCGCCGCCAGCGCCTCGCTGACGTGGCGGGTCCACTCGAGCCGCGAGGCGAACACCATCCGCACCACGCCCTTTTGGTCGATGACGAACGAGACGCGATCCCGGAGCAGCCCACCGAGCGCGCGACGGACGCCGTATTGCTCGTGCACCTTGCCCGTCGTGTCGCTGAGCAGCAGGAACGGTAGCTCGTGAGCCTTGGCGAACTGAGTGTGCGAGGCGGCATCGTCACGGCTGACGCCGACCACCTCGGCGCCCGCGGCGGCGAAGTCCCGGTACGCGTCGCGGAAAGCGCAGGATTCGGCGATGCAGCCGACGGTCTCGTCCTTCGGATAAAAGTAGAGGACGACCACCTTCGTCGCCAGGAGGTCCCCGAGGCGGACCGGCTTGCCCACGGCGTCCGGCAAGGTGAAGTCCGGCGCCTGCTCTCCGACCTGCGGACGGTGCGACATGGCGCACTCTAAGTCCTATTCGCCGTCGATGTCGCGGCCATCGCCATCGAGGTAGAACGCGGCATGCGCAAGGTCAGATGGGGCGTCCTCGGCGCCTCGAAGTTCGCCATCGAGAAATGCGTGCCCGGCATGCAGAAGAGCGCGTCATGCGACATCGTCGCCATCGCCTCGCGTTCCCTGGACAAGGCGCGAGCGGCCGCCGAGCGGCTGGGGATCCCGAGATACTACGGCTCGTACGAGGAACTGCTGGCCGACCCCGACATCGAGGTCGTCTACAACCCGCTGCCCAATCACCTGCACGTGCCCTGGTCGATCAAGGCGGCGGAGGCCGGCAAGCACGTGCTGTGCGAGAAGCCGATCGCGATGGATGCCGCCGAGGCGCGCCTGCTGCTGGCGGCGCGCGATCGCACGGGCCGGCTCGTCCAGGAGGCGTTCATGGTGCGCTCGCACCCGCAGTGGATCGCTGCCCGCGATCTCGTCCGCAAGGGCCGCATTGGCGACCTGCGCGTCGTGCAGACGGCGTTCGCGTATTTCAACCGCGATCCTGCCAACGTCCGCAACCAGGCGGCGATCGGGGGCGGGGGCCTGTACGACATCGGCTGCTACGCCGTCACCACAGCGCGCTTCATCTTCGAGGACGAGCCCCGGCGCGTGATGGCCTTGCTCGAGCGCGATCCCGACATGAAGACCGACCGCCTCTCGTCCGGAATCCTGGAGTTCCCGCGGGGGCAGTCGGTGTTCGTCTGCTCGACGCAATTGTCGCCGCACCAACGAACGCAGATCCTGGGAACGAAGGGCCGCATCGAGATCCCGATCCCTTTCAACGCCCCGCCGGATCGTCCCTGTCAGATCCTGGTCGACGACGAGGCGATCTCCTTTCCCACGGTGGATCAGTATGCCCTGCAGGGCGACCTGTTCTCGCAGGCGGTCCTGGCGGGCGGCCCGGCCCCGCAGCCCCTCGAGGACGCGGTGGCGAACATGGCGGTGCTCGACGCCCTGTTTCGCTCGGCACAGAGCGAGCGGTGGGCGACTATTTAGCGGTACGCAGGATCCCGACGTTCGGCGTGCGCCAGTAGACGTCGGTGGCGTCGACCACCAGGGCGCCCGGATAGTTCTGCCGCGCCGCCAGGGTGAAGAAGGCCCCGCCCGCGGTCGGGATCCGGCGGATCACGCCTGCGTTCATGGCGCCGAAGGTGGCCGAGTAGTACAGGTTCGCGCCGTCGAGGACGATGTCGAAGAGGCCGGTCTGGGCCGAGACCAGGGGGACCGGCGTGCCGCCGCCGGCCGCGGGCGCCTGCATGATCGTTCCGCTTCCGTTCGCCCAGTACACGTTCTGCGCGTCCACGGCGATCGCGATCGGCGCGACCTGGCCGAGCGCGATCACGGAAGGCGCGGTGCCCGGGCTCGTGAAGGGCAATCGCAGGATCGTGCCGCTGGTGCGGCTGGTCCAGTAGACGAACTGGTTGTCGATGGCGACGCCGCCGGGCCGGCTCTGGGCCGTGGCGAAGGTGGTCACCTGACCGTCGCCGAGAGTGGCGCACACGATCGAGCCGTTGGTCGCGGTGGTCCCCACGTTGACCCAGCAAGCTCGGGTGGCGTCGATGACGGCGCGTTGGGGGCTGGCCTGACCGGAGGCGAGCGGTGTCGCGGCACTGGTGCCCGACAAATCGTACCGCATGACGTTCCCCGCGCCGGGCATGGTGAACAACAGCGTGTTGCCGTTCACCGCCAGCCACCAGACGAAGCCGTTGCCGGTCCAGTGCGTGAGGGGAGCCATACCGGACTTGTTCACGGAGAGCGCGCTACCGGTTCCAGCGGCCAGGCTCGCGAAGTAGACGCGGTTTGCATCCACCGCGACGCCCAGTAGGTCGCCGCCCGCCGCCGCGAGCAACTGCACCGGCGGAGGCGCGCACACGCCGGCGTTGCATCCGCCGTTCATGCAGCTCATGCCGCACATCGAGCAGTTGCTCGGGTCAGTCATCAGGTCCACGCACACGGCTCCGCAGGCCGTGCGTCCAGCCGGGCAACGGCTACCATCGACACCGGCATCCACCGGGCGGCCGCCGGCGCCGCCCGTCCCGGCGCTTCCCCCCGTGCCTCCCGTGCCGCCGGATCCGCCGCCTCCGCCGGTGCCGCCGCTTCCTGCGGCGCCTCCCGTGCCACCAGGTCCCCCGGCGCTTCCCCCCGCGCCGCCGGCGCCTCCGCCTCCGGAGGAATCTGTCGTCCCTCCGGAGTCCGAACCTCCGGAGTCCGAACCGCGGCGCCCATCTTGCGGGGCCGTGCCGCCGTCGTTCTCGCCGTTGTGGTGCACCAGGCCCGATTTACTGGTGGAACAGGCCAGGAGGCCGACCGCCAACCACGGAACACCCACGCGACCCATCATGGACAGATCGACATTGATCGATGCGCGCTTGAGGCGGGGGTGGCCGCCAGCGGCTAACCCCAGGAGATCACGAGCTTCAGTCCCGCTTTCGCAGCGGCGGAAGGCCCAGCGCGCGCAGGCTGGTGCGGCCCGAGATCCAGCGGACCAGAGAACGTGGCGCCAGCTTGGAGCCGAGAGCGACGAGGGCATTCATGCGACCGGGAATGACCACCGCCCGGCCACGGAGCGCCGCGGAAAGCGCGGTATTCACGCATTGCTCGACCGTCAGTTCGTGCGGGGGCGGCCGGCGGCGGCGCTCGTGCTCGCCGAAGATCTCCGTGGCGACCGGGCCGGGACAGACCGCGGTGGTCGACACGCCCGTACCGCGTAGCTCGTCGAAGAGCGCTTCGGAAAAGGAGATCACGAACGCCTTGCTGGCACCGTAGGTTGCCCAACCGGGTGTCGGCTGGAAGCCGGCGGCGGACGCGACGTTGACCACGATCCCCGCGCCCGCGCGGATCAAGGGAGGCAGCGCCGCGCGGGTCAGCATCACCAGCGCTTCGCAGTTGAGGCGCAAGAGCGCGCGCTCAGCCTCGGCATCGCTGTCCTCGAAGCGGCCGAGGGTGACGACGCCGGCGTTGTTCACGAGCCAGCCGAGCGGGCCGAGCCGACCTGCGACGTCCAGCAGCCGCGCCGGCGCGTCGGGCGCGGTCACGTCGATGGCGAGCGGCAGGATCTCGGCGTCGCCGGCCCTCTTCGCCTCGTCGGCCAGTGCGACCAGCGGCTCCTCGCGACGGGCAGCCGCGACGACGCGCCAGCCCCGTGCGGACAGCGCCCGCGCGAAACCGCGGCCGATGCCCGACGACGCGCCAGTGACGATGGCGACGGAGGCAGGAGATGGGGGGGTCATGTCGAGAGGCGCCTCCAGACGAGATAGCTGGCCACCGGAAGCAGCATGGGCACGACGAGTCCGGGCCCGGCCCAATCACCGGGAAGCCAGTGTGCCCCCGACAATGCCATGGCGGCGGCGTAGAGCGCATTTCCTGCCGTCGAGGACGCGACGTAGGTCGAAAACGGGGTTCTGGCCGCGCCCGCCGAGAGCGCCATCGCTTCGGCGAAGACGGGCACCGGGCGGCTGAGAAAAAGCAACATGGCCGTCGGCCGCGTCGGCAGCCGGGGGGCGAATCGCTCCGGGACCAGGCGGCCGGCGGCGTAACCGAGCAAAGCCGCGGCGGTGAGCCCAGCGAACGCCCACAGAAACCCGAGCCCGGCGCCCAGGCGGGAGCCAAGAAGGGTGCCGACGACGCTGGAAGGGATGGGCAGCAGAAGATCGGCCGCAAGGAAGCCCGCGCCCGTGGCCCCGAACGCCAGGGTATGACCTTCCGTGGCCATCAGCCAGCGCTGGCCGGGCAGTTCGCCCACGACCAGGAATGGGACGATGGGCACCAGGAGCGCCGTCAGTGCCACGGCAACGAGATGTCGTCCAGAAGTCACACACGCAGGCTAGCGCGCTTCGCCATCGGATCGTAACCTCCGCGCGCTGTGATTCACCTCCTCATCCTCCTGGCAGCGACGGTCCAGGGTCGCATCGTCGACCTCGTCCGCGAAAAACCTCTCGGCAACACCACGGTCACCGTCGTCGAGACGGGCGCCACCGCCACCAGCGACAAGAATGGCAACTTCTCCGTCGAACTGGGCCCGGGCAACTGGACCCTGCGCGCGGGCAAGCCACCCTACGAGCCGATCGACGTCACGGTCACCGTCGCCGAGCAGGGCCGGCCCGAGCCGGTGCAGATCGGCCTTTTCGACCGCGTGGAGAGCGTGCAGGTGTTCGAGCTGGTTCCGCGAGAAAAGCCGTCGCCGGGCGCGACCCAGATCGTGCGCGAGGAGATCACGGTCGTCCCTGGCTCGCGCGGGGACGCGCTGGCGGCGGTGCAGTCGCTGCCGGGCGTGGCGCAGACCGGGACCTTCTCTTTGGCCGGTGGTCTGGTGATCCGTGGGTCGGCGCCGCAGGACTCGCGGGTGTTCGTCGACGGGATCGAGGTGCCGTTCCTGTTCCACTTCTTCAACCTGCAGTCGATTTTCCCCACCGAGATGATCGACGACATCGTCTATGCACCGGGCGGCTTCGGGGTGGAGCACGGGCGCGCCTCGGCGGGGATCATCGAGATGCGGTCGCGGCGGCCCAAGCCCGAGTGGCACGGCATGGCGGAGATCTCGTTCATCAACGCCGCCGCCTTCCTGCAGGGGCCCCTCCTGGGCTCCTCGCACACCAGCAAGTACGATCCGACGTTCGCCGTCGCCTTCCGGCGCTCGTTCATGGACGCCATCATCCCGGCGATTTTGCCGGCTGACGCCGACCTCAGCTTCACGGCGCTGCCGCGCTACTACGACTACCAGGCTCGCCTCGACTGGATGGTGAGCGATCGCTGGCGGCTCGGGTTTTTTCTGTTCGGCACCGACGACCTCTTCGAGTTGACGAGCGGCACCGACAGCGCCGAGGACCCGTCGCTGACCGGCGCCACCTTCCGCAACGCCACCAGCTTCCTGCGGGCCATCGCCTCGGCCACCTACGAGTCCGAGCGGGTCACGAGCCGCACCTCCGTCACCGGCATGGGCGGCAACTTCATCTTCGAGGCCAGGGAGGACCGCTACCTGCGCTTCGACGCCAAGGGCGCCTCCTTCAGGAATGAAACCAAGGTGCGGATCGTGCCGCGTCTGTCCCTGCGCACCGGGGCCGAGGCGGAGCAGTGGTTCCTCGAGGGGCACGTGAAGTTCCCGCGTCCGCCGCGCGAGGGCGACCCCCAGAACCCGAACTTCACCTTCGATCCGCCCGTGGTGTTCGATTCGAACTACCCGTTCACCTACCTGGGGGCCTGGCTGGCGATGGACATCGACGTCACGTCGCGCCTGACCTTGAGCCCGGGCATCCGCTATGACGGTTACCTGAGGTCGTACGACCACGTGGCAGAACCGCGCGGCGAGGCGAAGTTCAAGCTGAACCAGAGCACCAGCCTGCGCGCCTCGGGCGGCCTTTACACGCGGCCGCCGGACTACAACGACGAGCAGATCCAGCGCGAGCTGGATCCGGAGAAGTCGTGGCAGGCCACCGTCGGTGTCGAGCACCAGCCGTGGCGCTGGCTGACCGTGCAGACCACGGGCTTTTACACGTGGCGTTCGGACCTGATCGTCTGGGACACGAACCGCAACGATCCCAGCATGACCGAGCGTGCGTATGTCAATGCGGGCACCGGTCGCACCTACGGTGGCGAACTGTTCGTGCAAGGGCGCGGCGCGCGCGCCTTCGGCTGGGTGGCGTACACGCTGTCGCGGTCGGTGCGGCGCGATCACCCTGGTCAGGACCAGCGCCTGTTCGACTTCGATCAGACGCACAATCTCATCGCCCTCGGCTCCTGGACCTTCGGGAAGAACCAGCGCTGGCGGATAGGCGGGCGCTTCCAGTTCACCTCGGGCAAGCCGTACACGCCGGTTCGCGGGTCGGTGTTCCAGAGCGACCTCAACTACTACTCGCCGGAGTTCGGCGCCGTGAACTCCCAGCGCTTCGCGCCGCTGCACCAGCTGGACCTCCGGCTCGATCGCGTCTGGAAGTTCCAGCGCTGGCGGCTGTCTGCCTACCTGGACGTCACCAACATCTACGCCCACCCGGCGCCGCTGCAGCAGCAGTACAGCTACGACTATTCCGAGACCCAGGCGATCAACGGCATCCCGATCCTGCCCTCGATCGGCATCAAGGGGGAATTCTGATGCGCCGTCTGCTGCTGATTCTGCTGGCCGCGGGCTGTGCGGACTTCCGCGATCCGGGCGATCTGAAATACGCGCAGGTGCTGGCGGTGCGCCTGACGCCGGCCCAGCTGCGGGCTGGCCAGCGGGCGCGCCTGGAGGTGCTGGCCACCGACAACGCGGGCATGCCGTTCGAGGCGAACCCGAAGGAGGTCGCCTTCGCGCCCGACCACACCGGCAAGCCATTGCCGCTTCCGCCTGAAGCGAACGCGTTCATCGAGCGCGAGGGCGAGATGTGGTACGTACGCGCACCCGACGAAGCGCAGCTGGACGTCATCGCCGCGGCACTGGGACTGATGCCGGGCGCGGCGCTCCGGGTGCCGCTGCGGTTGACCGTCGCGGTGGATGCCGTCGACAAGCGCGCCGACAAGGTGGTGACGGTGCTGCGCTCCCCCGATGTCCAGCCGGCGGGCAACCCGACCATCAAGGAGATCACCCTCGATGGGGAGCCCGTCGACAAGCAGGCGCAGGTCACCGTGGGCGAACACCGTCTGGCGGTGACGGCGGACGAGGCCAGCGGCACCTCGCCGTACGCCTGGTACACCGGCCTCGGCGAACTCAAGCACTACCGGATGACCGGGGCGACGCTGACGATCAAGGAGCCCGCCACGGGCGTGATCCTGATCGTCGTGCGCAACGACAGGGGTGGCGTGGGCTGGCGGTGGTTCCAGGCCGAGGCCCGGTGAAGTCCGCTCGCATCACGCCTTGGTAGCCATCTCCGACTCGACGATCTCGGACAGCGAATGCCAGGCCAGGAGGTGCAGTTCCTGGATGCGCGAGGTCTCGTCGGCGGGAGCGTGGAAGCAGACGTCGGTGAGATCGTCGAGGGGACCGGGGCGGGCCCCGGTGAACCCGACGGTGACGGCACTTTTTTCTCGCGCCGCCCGCAGCGCGCGCAGCACGTTCTCGGACTTGCCGCTGGTGCTGATGCCGACGGCGACATCCCCCTTGCGCACCAGCGCCCGGACCTGTCGCGCGAACACCTCGGCGAACTCCCAGTCGTTGCCGACCGCGGTCAGGATCGAGGTGTCGGTGGTGAGCGCGATCGCCGCCAGCGGGTCGCGCTCGCGGCGAAACCGGCCCACCAGTTCGGCAGCCACGTGCTGCGCGTCCGCAGCGCTGCCGCCGTTGCCGAAGAAGAAGAGGGTGCCTCCGCCGCGCAGGCCGGCGAGCATCACCTCGGCCACCTTCGCCAGGGCCGGCGGCGCCTCGCGCAGGTAGCGCTCATGGGCGGCGATGCTCTCGCGCGCCTGTTCCGCCAGCACCATGGTCATGTCCTTCATCTGAACCTCCGTCGAGCGAGGAAATCCGCCGCCTGTGCATACGATTCGGGAATGCCGATGTCCAGCAACTGGCCACCGCTGCGCCAGCCCGAGAGCCCTTCACCCGCGATCCAGCGTGGAAAGACGTCGCGCTCCAGCGACAGCGGCGGCGGGGGCAGCGCCTCCAGCCGGCGGCGATGGATGAGATAGACGCCGGCGTTGATGAGGCCGGCGCCCGGCGCCTTCTCCTCGAAGCGCACGATGCGGTCACCCTCCAGCACCACCCGGCCGTAGCGGGCGGTATCCGGGACCTCCGCCAGCGCCACCACGGCGGTCTCGCGTGGCATGTCTGCAAGCGGCGCATCCAGGATCGAATCGCCGTTCACCACGAACGCCTGATCGCCCTTCAGCCACGGCAGCGCTGCCTTCAGTGCACCGGCCGTGCCGAGCGGTGTGGTCTCGACGGCGTAGGCGAGTTGCATCGACCCGTGTCGTGCGCCAAGCGTGCGCTCCACCTCCTCGGCCATGTACCCGGTGCAGAGCACGGCGCGGGTCACGCCCGCGGCCGCCAGCTGATCGAGGACGTGAGCGACGAACGGTCTCCCGGCGACCGGCGCGAGCACCTTGGGGCGGTCCGGCACCACCGACCGCAACCGGGTGCCCAGCCCGCCGCACAGGATGAGCGCTTCAGACATTCGCGTGCGACGGACGGGGCATCATCCGATACCCCTTCAGCAGCTCGCGGATCCCGTCCTCGATTGTCCGCTTCGCCGCAAAGCCGACGTCGCGCAGGCGCGCGTTCGAGACGATGTAGTTGCGCTTGTCGGGATCCGATCCGACCTCCGAGAAGTGGATGAAGAAATGCGGCACCTGTTCCTTCACCTTCAGCGCCAGTTGCTCCTTGGAGAGGTTGGCGTCGTCGAGGCCGGCGTTGAAAGGCCGTCCGATCATTCTGGGGGCGTTCTCCAGGCAGTGGACGAAGCAGTCACCCACGTCGCGCACGTGAATGTAGTTCCGCTTGAAATCCTTCTCGAAGATCACGATGTAGCCTTCCTTGAAGGCAGCGTGAACGAAGCTGTTCACCAGCAGATCGAGGCGCATGCGCGGCGACATGCCGAACACCGTCGCCAGGCGCAGGGTGATCGAGTTGCCCGCGTCCAGCACCGCCTTCTCGGCGTCCACCTTGGTGCGACCGTAAAGGGAGATTGGCTCGAGCGGGCTCTCCTCGGTGCAGTGCTGCTGGCCGGTACTGGCGCCGTAGCCGCTGTTCGTCGTCGGATAGACGACGAGCTGGTTCTTCGACCGCAGCCTCAGGAGCAGCTTGATCGCATCCAGGTTCACCGACGTCGCGAAGATCGGATCGCGGTCGCACGCCGGCGCCCCCACCAGCGCGGCCAGCGGAATCACGGCATCCGCCTTGGCCAGCGCCGCCGTCATCACCCGCTCGTCGCGCGCATCGCCGCGGACGAAGTCGAACTTCGGGTTGTGGCAAAGATGATTGAGCGACGACTGCCCCCACAACAGGCTGTCGACCACCTGCACCTCGTACCCGCGGGCCAGCAGGGTCTCACACAGGATCGAACCGAGGTAGCCGGCGCCGCCGGTGATCAGGATGCGTTTCACGCGTACTTCCTTTCGAGCTTGTGCACGGTCATCTCCCTGATGTGCTGCGTGGTCTTGTCGCCGAACCTGCTGGTCACCATGTCCAGGTAGCGCGGGTTCTTGAAGTAGGTGTCGAAGGCCTGGTCACGAAAGCGCAGCACCTCGGCCGCCGACACGTGGCGCGTGGGCAGGGGCAGTGAATCGACCGCGTGCTGCGAGTAGCCGCCCCAGGTGTCAGGGAGTTTCCAGCCTTCCTTCAGCGCCGTCTGGTAGAGCGGCGAGCCCGGATAGGCCATGGCGCAGTAGAAGTTGGCGAACTCGCAGTTGAGGTCCAGCGCCATGTCCAGCGTCGCCTTCATCGTCGCGCGATCATCCTCGGGCAGCCCGAAGATGTAGTTGGCGATGACGTAGATGCCCGCGTCCGTGCACTTCTTGACCGTCCGGATGATGTCCTCGGGGGCGAAGTCCTTGTCCACATCCTTGCGAACAGTGTCGCCCGCCGCCTCGATCCCCAGCGCCAGCCAGCGAAAGCCGGCCTTGCGCAGCTTGTCCACCATGTCGTCGCGCACGGTGTCCACGCGCGCGTAGGCCCAGATGTTCAGATCGTAGTTGCGCTCGATGAGAAGATCACACACGCCGTGCACGTGCTTCGGGTTCAGCACGAACATCTCGTCGGCTATCTTGATGTTGCGGATGCCGTAGCTCGTCACCAGATGATCGATCTGGGCCACGACCGCCTTCGGGCTCCACATGCGGTAGCTGTTGGTGGTCGCCTTCAGGCCCTTGAGCGCCTCGCCGCTTTTGAAAGGGGCCTGGATGCAGCAGAAGGTGCACTTGTAGGGGCAACCGAGCGTCGTGTAGATGGCGGCGTAAGGCTCGCGCTCGAGCTTGCCGAAGCAATGCCAGTTGTGGGCGCGGTACTTGTCCATCGGCAACAGATCCCAGACTACGCCGGGCATCTCCACGTCCAGGTTCTCGACCATGGGCGAGGGCGCCGAGCTGCGCGCCATTCCGCGCTCCTTCCACATCAGGCCGCGAACCTTGGTGAGATCACCGTCCCCCTTGAGCGAGGAGACCAGCTCGAAGATGGTGACCGGGCCCTCGCCGGTGGCCACGAAATCGGCCTTCTCCTCGTTCAACGTGCGCTCGGGCAGCGAGGCCACGTGACCGCCGACCAGCAGCGTTTTCTGCGCGGGAACGCGGTTCTTGATGGCGGTCGTCACCAGCGAGGCCGCCGGCATGTTCTGCGTCGAGGCCGACGGCTGGTGGCCGTAGACCACGACCGCCGCCAGCGTCGGCGCCAGCTTCTCGACGTGCTCGGCCACGTCATCGGGACTCATATCCAGAGCCTCCGCGTCCAGGATCTCGACGGACAGACCTTTGTTGCGCGCGTGGCTTGCCATCAAGCCCGCCCACACCGGAGGCTCGATGGCTGCCAGGGAGGTGCCGAGCGCCTGGTAGACACGTCGGCGGCTGGCGGCGTTGATCAGGAGCAGATCCGGTCGGCTCACGGCTTGACCGCCAGGACGACATCGCTGATGAAGTCGATGTCCTTGGCCACCAGGCCCGGGTGATTCGGGATCTGGAAGCAGGCGTCGTGAACCCTGTCGGCCATCGGGAACACCTGCTTGCCGTACAGGTTCGACCAGAACGGCTGCCGGGACATGTTGCCGCCGCCGACGGGCCGGTGCTCGATGCCGGCCGCCTTCAGCGCGGCGCCGACCTTGATCCGGTGCTCGACCGACGACGCCAGCGCGCAGAACGAGATGCTGCTGGTGACCGCCTTGGGATTCTCCGGCACGTTGTAGTGCTGGCTGGCCTTGAAGCGCGTCAGGTACTGACGGTGATTCTCCGCGCGACGCGAGACCACGTGGTCCGCCTTCTTCAGCTGCGACAGGCCGATGCGCGCCTGGAGATCCGTGGCACGCACGTTGTATCCCGGGATGTAGAAAGTAAACGGGCGATTGAAGGACTCGAGCAGCCCCTGCTCGGCCGCCAGCTTCGCTTCCTTTTCTGGCGGCAAGTCCTTGCCCCAACCGTGGGCGCGCAGCTGGACCATCAGATCCGCCAGCTGGTCGTCATTGGTGACGATCATCCCGCCCTCCATCGTCGACAGGTGGTGCCCGTAGAAGAACGAGAACGACGCCAGATCGCCGAAGTTGCCGACCTTCTTGCCCTCGTACGTCGAGCCGCACGCGGCGCAGGCGTCCTCCATCAGGAAGAAGCCGTGCTTCTTCTTCAGCTCGGCCATGCGGTCGAGGCGCACCGGTGTCCCCAGCACGTGTACGGCGATGACCGCCCCCGGCTTGTGCTGGGCGCAAAGCTTGTCCAGCTCATCCATGTCCATGCCGAAGGTCTCCGGCTCGGAGTCGCACATGATTGGCTCGAAGCCCAGCTGGATGGCCGGCGCCACGGTGGTCGCCCACGCCACCGCCGGCACGATCACCTTGCGGTTGGGCAGCCGTTTCGACACGTCGAGCACCGCGTACATCAGAAGGTTCGCCGACGAGCCCGAGTTGACGAAGACGGCGCGCTTGACGCCGACCCACCTCGCCCATCCCTCCTCGAACTGCCGCACGAGCGGTCCCTGGGTCAGCCAGGGGTTGGTGCGCAGCCACCCGATCAGATCCTCGATGTCGGCCTCGTCGATGGTCTTCTCTGCCAGCAGGTACTTCATCAGAATGGCCCCTTGAATTCGATGATCTCCGTCGCTTCCGGCGCCGTGAAGGTACGCGGCTTGCCGTGCACCAGCTGGTAGGCCGTTTCGGCGATGGTCTTTGGATTCGGGTAGTACAGGTTCTCGAGGTTCTTCGTGGTCGGGCAGGGCACGGGCGCGTAGCCCATGCGCTTGAACGGTACCGGGTGCCGCTCCATCACCGCCGCCGCGATCTCCGCCGCCGCGCCACAGATGGTCCAGTCGGTATCCACCACCAGAAGGCGCCCGGTCTTCTCGACCGAGGCAGTGATGCCGTCGACGTCCAGCGGCGCCAGGCTGACCGGGTCCACCACCTCGGCGCTGACGCCTGCCTCCTCCAGCAGCGCCGCCGCGCGCATCGCCTCGATCGCCATGTACGAGATGGCGACGATGGTGATGTCCTTGCCCTGCTGGAGCACGCGCGAGCGGCCGAAGGGGACGGTGTACAGCTCCTCTGGCACGTGGCCGCGCTGCTGGTGCACCATCCGGTGCTCGACGATGATCGTCGGGTCGGGATCGCGGATGGCCGCGATGAGGCAACCCTTGTGATCGTACGGCGTGCTGGGCGCGAAGATCTTCAGTCCGGGGATGTGCATGAAGAGTCCATGCAACCCCTGCGAGTGTTGCGCCCCTTGGCCCCAGCTGCGCCCGATCACCGAGCGGACAACGATCGGCACCGACACCTGGCCACCGTACATGTAGCGTGCCTTGGCGGCGATGTTCACCAGCTGGTTCATGCCCAGCAGCAGGAAGTCCATGCGGATGTGGCAATGGATCGGTTTGTAGCCGGCCATGGCGGCGCCGATGGCAAAACCGGTCATCGCGTCTTCAGACAGCGGCGTGTCGAAGTTGCGGTCGGGCCCGAACTTCTTGTGCAGGTCCTTGGTGGTTCCGTAGAAGGCCTTGAAGTCGTCGACGCCGATCCCGAAGCAGAAGACAGTGTCGTCGCGCTCCATTTCCTGGACGACGCCCTCGTACATGGCCTGGGCGGCGGTCATCACCCGATCGCTCATGCGTACACATCCGTCCAAAGCTCGCTGTCGGGCGGGAACGGGCTCTTCTCGGCGAATTCGAAGGCCTCCTTGATCTCCGTCTCCACCTCGGCCTCGATCCGTTTCCGTTCGGCCTCGGGCAGCTTGGCGCCCAGGCGGCGCACGTCGTCCTTCTCCAGCCACGGCTCGAGCTCTTTGCGGTCACGGTAGCCGGCGCCGTAGTCCTCGTTCGGGCCGACGTGCTCCCGCCAGCGGTAGGTCAGGCACTCGATGTAGATCGGGCCCTCCCCGCCACGCAGCTTGTCGACCGCCTTCTTCACCTTGTCGTAGACCAAGGTGGTGTCGCTGCCGTCGATCCGTTCGGCCGGGATACCGTACTGGGCGGCGCGCTCGGTCAGGTTGGCGTGTGGCTGCCGTTCCAGCTGCCGGCTGTGGATCGAGTAGCCGTTGTTCTCGCAGATGAAGATGACCGGCACCTTCTTCAGCGCGGCGAAGTTCAAGCTCTCGTGCCAGGAGCCCTCGTCGGAGGCGCCGTCGCCGAAGAAGTTCACGACCACGCGACCGCTCTTCTTCACCTTCTGTACCCAGGCGTAGCCGACGGCGTGGGGAATGGTGGTGCCGACCACGGCGGACGCGCCCATCATGCCGGCGGCGGCGTCCACCAGGTGCATCGAGCCGCCCTTCCCCTTGGCGCAGCCGGTGTACTTGCCATAGAGCTCGGCGAGCATTTTCTTGAGGTTGCCGCCCTTGGCCAGATAGGTGGCGTGGCTGCGGTAGGTGCCGAACACGACGTCATCCGGCCGCAGCGCCTCGCAGACGCCCACCGACACCGCTTCCTGGCCGATGGACAGATGGACGGGGCTCTTGATCTTGTCCGTCGGGTAGATCCTGGCGACGTCCTCCTCGACGCGGCGGATGAGATAGAGCTGGCGGAAGAAGCGGGCGAGGTCAGGCATTCGGTCGATGCTCCAGATAGTCTCGGTATGTGGCGGCGAGAGCTTCCTTCACCCCACCTCGCGGTTTGAAACCCAGCCCGGCCAGCGCCGACGAGTCGAGCGCCTTGCGGGGCATGCCGTCGGGGCGGCTGGTGTCGAATACCAGGTTGCCGTGAAAGCCGACCACGTCGCGCACGCTCTCGGCCAGCTGGCGAATCGACAGCTCCCAGCCGCTGCCCACGTTGATCGGCTCGTCGCCATCGAAGCGCGACAGCAGAAGCACGCAGGCACGGCCGAGGTCCTCTGAAAAGATGAACTCGCGCCGCGCCTCGCCTGTGCCCCAGACAATGACCTCCGGCGCGCCGGCCAGCTTGGCTTCGTGAAAACGCCGGATCAGTGCTGCCACCACGTGCCCGTCCTCGGGCGAAAAGTCGTCGCCGGGGCCGAAGGCGTTTGCGGGAATGGCCACCGTGAACGCGGCCCGGTGCTGGCGGCGGTAAGCGAGGGTCAACTCCAGGCCGGCCAGCTTGGCGGCGGCGTAGGCGCGGTTCGTCGGTTCGAGCGCGCCGGACCACAGGTGCTCGGGCTTCATCGGCTGAGGCGCGAGGCGCGGGTACGAGCAAGAGCTGGCCAGGTAGAGCAGCTTTTCCACGCCCGCGGCGTGCGCGGCCTCGAGCACGTGGGAGGTGGCCAGGAGGTTGTCGAGCGCCAGATCAGCCGGGCGTGTCTGGTTGGCGTGGATGCCACCGGAGGCGCCTGCGGCCATCACCACCCAGCGCGGGCGTTTGGCCTCGAAGAGCTTCTGCACGGCCTTGCGATCGGTGGGATCGGGCTCGTCACCGGCTCGTGCCACGAGCTCGTGGCCGGCGCGCTCGAAGGCGTCACAGACGGCGGCGCCGACCAGCGTGCTTGCCCCGGCGACATAGATCGTCAAGACAGCTCCGTGAAGAGATCGTCTTCCCGCAACCGCCGCGCCTCCTCCTCGCGCGAGTAATCTGGTTCCGGGGTGAAGAAGATGATCTGGCTGCCCGAGAACTCGAAGCGGAACGGGACGTGTACCAGCTTGTGCAGCTTCGCGCGCACCTCGGCGTGGCGCCCCGGTTCCACCACCAGCAGCATGAACCCGCCACCGCCGGCTCCGATCAGCTTGCCCCCGACCGCTCCCGCCTTGCGCGCGGCCTCGTACACCCGGTCGACGATCGCGTTGGTCACCCGACCGCTGAGGCTCTTCTTGATCTCCCAGGACTCGTGCAGCATCTCGCCCAGCGTCCGCAGGTCGCCGCCCTTGGTGATGATGTCCAGCGACTCGTCGACCATGGCGCTGATGCGGGTGAACTCCCGCTCCTTGTCGCCCAGCGTCTGCACGTAGCTGCTGGCGACGTCGGAGGCGGTGCGCTTGGCGCCCGTATAGAACAGCATCAGGTGGCCGTTCAGCTCGCGC
This sequence comes from Myxococcales bacterium, assembly GCA_031423255.1. GTDB lineage: Bacteria > Myxococcota_A > Polyangia > Fen-1088 > Fen-1088 > JANPFD01. The sequence continues at coordinate 54,416 of JANPFD010000030.1, forward strand.
ACGCGATCGCGCGCCAGCGTCAGCGGCTTCACCACCACCTCGCCATTCGGCAGGAAGCTGATGTGGTTGATCCCGCCGTATGCTGCCGACACCTGGTCCTGCGAGCCGACGTTCTCCTTCAGGATCTCCTGCTCGATGTGGATGCTCTCGGTCGCCAGCTGGTGCTTGGTCGGGATCTGGCCGCGCAGCGCGTAGAGCGAATGGAGCAGACCCACCGTGAACGATGAGGATGAGCCCATGCCGCTGCGCGCAGGCAAGTCTCCGTCGTGGTGAATCTCGACCCCGCGGTCGACCTTCATGTAGCGCAAGATCTCGCGCGCGGCCGGGTGAATGATCTCGTCGATGGTCCGGACGTTCTCGATGTTCGAGTAGACCATCCGGAAGCGGTGCTCGAAGAAAGGCGGGAGGTGCCGGCAGTTCAGATAGCAGTACTTGTCGATGGTCGCCGAGAGGACCGCGCCTCCGTGCTTCTCGTACCAGGCACGATAGTCAGTTCCCCCGCCGAACAACGAGATGCGGAAGGGAGTGCGGCTGACAATCATCTAGAACTGAATCGTCCAACAGGGGACGGATCTTGAATTATTTCATCGTTACCACGAGTTCCGCTGCCTCGGCGAGGTCTTCTGCCACCGCGTCGGGCACCGGTTCCGCCTCCAGCCCGGGCGGCAGGGGCACAGGCGGCGCGTCGGATTTGACGCGGATCGTCCGGCATCCCGCACGACGCCCGGCCTCCACGTCGGCCGCGCGGTCGCCGATCATCACGCTGGCGGCGAGGTCCAGACCGAGCTCGCGGGCCGCCTGCAGCAGTAGCCCCGGCGCCGGTTTCCGGCAGGAGCATGCTCCGGTGTAGGCCGGGTGATGAGGGCACAGGTAGACGCCATCGAGCGTGACTCCCGCGGCGGCGAGCAGCGACTTCATCCGGTCGTTGACCTCGTGGATCTGCTCGACGGTCGCCAGGCCGCGCGCCACCACCGGCTGGTTCGTCACCACCACCACGGCGCGGCCGCTGGCCGCGAGGCGTTTCAATCCCGCGGCCGCGCCGGGCAGCAATTGCACCCGATCGGGATCCGCCAGCAGATCGACGTGACGGATGACGGTGCCGTCGCGATCCAGGAACGCCGCCGGGCGCGACACGGCCAGATCTTACGCTAGAATCACGGCCCTCATGACGGTAACGCTGCTGGCCCCGACGCTGAACGAGATCGACGGAATGCGCGCGATCATGCCGAAGATCCAGAAGGGCTGGGTCGATCAGATCCTGATCCTGGACGGTGGCTCGACGGACGGCACGATCGAGTACGCGCGCGAGCAGGGCTACGACGTCGTCATCCAGGACAAGCGCGGCCTCATCAATGCCTACCGGCAGGTGTACCCGCACATCAAGGGCGACTGGGTGATCACCTTCAGTCCCGACGGGAACTCCGTCGCCGAGCTGATCCCGCAGCTGGTGGCGAAGGCGAAGGAGGGGTACGACATGGTGATCGCCTCGCGCTACCTCGACGGCGCGAAGAGTGAGGACGACACCTTCATGACGGGGCTCGGGAACTGGACGTTCACCAAGCTCATCAACGTGCTCTTCGGCGGCAGCTACACCGACGCCATGGTCATCTACCGGATCCACCGCACCAAGCTCATCGAGGAGTTGGGACTCCTGGCCGACGAACCGTTTTCGATCGAGCGGAACTTCAACCACATGATCAGCTGGGAGCCGCTGATGTCGATGCGCGCCGCCCAGCGCAAGCTGCGCATCGGCGAGATCCCGGGCGACGAGCCGCCGCGCCTGGGCGGCAAGGGAAAGTGCAACCAGTACACCTGGGGCCTGGTCTACCTGGCCGAGATGGGCCAGGAGTTCCTGCGCGGCTTGCGGAAGTAGGGAAGCCCCCTCAGGTGTTCAGGTCCTCGTTGTGCCGCGAGTTCCACCACGGGCTGCTCGTCTCGAGCATCCGTTCGACCAGTTCAATGTCGACGGGTTTGGCCATGTGCGTGTCGAAGCCGGCGGATAGCGCCTGGAGGCGATCGCTCTCCATCCCGTGTCCCGTCATCGCGACGAGTCGCACCGAAAGTCCGAGCGCTCCGCGCACCCGCCGCGCGACTTCGTAGCCGTCCATCCCGGCCAGGCCGATATCGACGATCGCGACGTCGGGCTTTTCGGCGAGGATGAGCGCCAATCCCTCGATCCCGTCCCGCGCTTCCTTCACCTGGTGCCCGAGTTCCTTGAGAACGTCGCGAAAGATCCCGCGCAAGTCGGCGTTGTCATCGACGAGCACGATCCTGCGCGCGCCTCCGGCGATCACCTCGCGGGTGTCGAAAAGCGGAAGTGGCAAGGTGAATTCGGCGCCACGCGCGAGACCTTCGCTCTGCGCGAGATCGACACGATCCAGGTAAGTGGACAATTCGCCCACCCACCTGCGCGACGCATCGGCGTGGGCGCCCCTGGCCTCCTGCTCGAGGGCAGCGCCGATGTCGGTGATGGCCTGGAATCCAAAGGTGGCCCCGGCCCCACTCATGGAGTGCCCCAGACGCTCCACGGTCTCGAATTCACCCCGAGTCAAGGCGTCCAGCATCGTGATGACATCCTTCCTGCGGTTCTGCAGAAACACGGGGACCCGCGCTGCAAATCGATGGTTCACAGGCGCACCGATCGGGTCCTTCGGGATGCTCTCGTCGTTCGATGGCGATGGCGGCGGCGCAAGCAGGGAATGTTCCTTGATCGCTCGCAGCAGAACCTCTTGTTTGATTGGTTTCGTCAAAAATGCCGTACATCCCGCCGCCAGACACTTCTCTCTATCCCCCTTCAAGGCAGATGCCGTCAGGGCGATGATCGGCGTGGGCGGCCGCTTGTTCGCTCGTTCCCACGATCGAATCTTCCGCGTCGCAGTCAAGCCATCCATGACCGGCATTTGCCGATCCATGAGGACAAGGTCGTAGTGTCCGGCTGCGAACATTTCACAGGCGATGGCCCCGGTCTCTGCGATTTCGACCTGGTACGGCGTGTTCTCCAGGTAGGCCAGCGTGATCGTGCAGTTGTCGGGGGAGTCCTCGGCCAGAAGAATACGCAGCGGCAACAGTGGCGGCTCGGGACCCGTGCCGACTGGCTCGGCCGCTTGCAGCCTGGCCCCGGCCCAGATCTCGAACGGCACGACCAAAGAAAACACGCTGCCCTTCCCGATCGCGCTTTCGACCCAGATGCGCCCGCCCATCAGCTCCACCAGGCGCTTCGAGATCGTGAGCCCCAGCCCCGAGCCCCCGAACCTGCGCGTGGTGGATGAGTCGGCTTGCGTGAATCGCTCAAACACCCGGCTCAGTTTTTCGACCGGAATACCGATGCCGGTGTCCGAGACCGTGAACCGCAATGCGGTCGGGACGGCGGAGGCCTCGTCCGGCGCGACTCGCAAGGACACTTCCCCGGATTCCGTGAACTTGATCGCGTTGCTAAGCAAATTGAGCAGCACTTGCTGCAGCCGTGCTGGGTCGCCGAC
>JANPFD010000031.1:0-2482 GCA_031423255.1 Myxococcales bacterium
CTGCCGAGATCCTCGACCCACCCGACATGGAAAACTGGGTCGAGTGGATTCCCTGAAGCCCCCGACGCCGCTCGACGCGAGGCTGTGCGACCTTCCCTCTTATGGATTTCTTCCTCCGCGTCTTCGACCGTACCTGCCAGACCCTGATCCGCCTGCTGCTGCGGCTGGCGTTGATCCTGGACAACATTCGCCGTCGCATCCCGCGCCGCGCTCGCAACCTGCGCGGCTCCTTGAGGCGCATGCGGCAGCGCTGGCTGGAACGCCACGGAATCGCGCCGCCACATCCCCATGCCCGCCGCGGGCGTCGGGCCGCGAATCGCACGCCCGAGCACCTCGAAGACAAGCTCGTCCGCCTTCACGTCGAGCAACCGCAACTTGGCGCTGGCCAGCTTCGCCATCTCGCCGAGCGCGTGCTCGCCTTCAGCCCGGCCCGCGAGACCGTGCGGCGGATCCTGATGCGTCGCCGCGATCTGGTGGTGGCCCTTGACCAGCAACGCCGCAAGCGGCGGCGACGCATCTCCGTTCGTGGGCCAGGCCATCTGTGGGGCGCCGACCTCACCCTGGTCTGGATCCTGGGCTTCTTCCCGGTGTGGCTGCTCGGGATCGTCGACTACCACGGCAGTCGCCTGGTGGCGCTCGAGCGCGTCCGCTGGCCCAGTGGCAGCGAGGTCGCCCGCGTGTTCGAGCGCGCCTTCATTGGATCCGGCGCGCCACTGCGTGTCCTCACCGACCGCGGTGCCGTCTTCGGCTCGCCACCCGTGCGTGCGGTGTTCGGGGCGAAGCGCGTGGGGCACACGACCACGTGGCCCGCTCACCCCTGGACGAACGGTAGAATCGAGCGCCTTTTTCGGACCTTCAAGTCCACCGTCTTCAGCCTCATCTGGCTGTTTTCGTCGCCGGGCCAGATCGATCGCTTCTGCGCGGATTTTCGGCGCTGGCACAACACAGATCGCCCGCACAGCAGTTGGGGCGGGCGCACCCCGGACGAGGTCTACTTCGGTCGCCCGAAGCGCATCCCGCCGCGCCCGGAGCGAGTCGCGTACTTCGACGCACGCCTGGTCTGGTGGAAATTCGGCTGACGTCGGGCGCCGGAGAAGAAGCACGGTCCGGCGCCCGCACCCACGTTCTTTGAAAGCCTGATCCTCGAAGGTGCGCGCAGCGTCGCGTCGGCCGAGCCATGCGAGGATCACGCCGCTCGCCCCGGAAAATCGATCCCGATCCGGCCACGGCGGCAGTCCTGGGCGCTGCTCAGGCACAACAAACTACAAGAAATCCATTGTCCATAGTGCCACAGCGACAACAAGCAACCAAACGGCCAGGGCAATCGTCCAAGCCTTCCTTGTCTTTAGGAAGCCAGGGAATCCAAACGCCAGCAGAAAGAGCGACGCAGCGGCCGCCATCGCGCCCGCCGCGAATATGGGTCGTCCTGTCTGGCTCGCTCCATGAACGAACCCAAAGCTCGTCCATACGAGCATAAACGCGAGCAGTAGACCTGGAATGCCGTAGATACGTTTCATCTACTTCAGGTCAAAGCCGCGCTGCCGTACGGAGCCGATAAAGCCTCCAACGTAGAACCAGGTTGCGCGATCAGCTCTGAACATCGCCTCCCAGAGATAGGGGTAATGAGCCTCATCCATCTCGGAAGTGCAGTGCTCCTGAATCGTAGCCTGCTGACCGTCGTCGCCGTACTTGCGGTGACCATACAAATCTTGCGCCGTGTGCAGCGCCCTACCCATCTCTTGCGCGGCTCCAACCTTGTCGGCGCTGCATAGCTTGTCCTCGGCGTTTGAAACGTGCTCCGTGATTCGTTTGTGGGCGGCGACCAACGCGGCTTCGTTCGACTGGATAGGCGGGGCGGACGTATGGCATCGATGGCGAAGCAAGTCCACCGTGTGAAGCATGCCCATCAGGCCGCCACTTGCACGAGTTGCGTGCCTCGAATCATCGAACGGATGCTCAAAATCGACACTGACGTTGGCGGCCGCCATCTGGTAGGCGAGGAGACCTGACATACCTCTGATGATGCCGTTCGAAAACGTTAGGTCGTAATGATCCTGCTGTTTGAACTTCCCCAGCGGATCAACAAAGAGCACGGGATTCCCGAATGAATGGTCGTACATCGGGGTCGGAACGATCGACGAATTTTCCCCATGCGTTCCAGCAAAGGGCCCTAGTGGATCGCCGCTGGTGAAGACGCCCACCCCCGGCTCGTAGTACCGCGCCCTGTAGTACATCCCGCCCGTCGCCTCATGGCTCCTTCCAGCAAATCCCCACTGCGTCCCCGAGCCTTGGAGTGACGTCGCTCGCGCGCCATACACGTCGTAGCCATACGTGGTCGCGGGAGCCCCCGCCGAGCCCTCAAGCTTGTAGACGCTCCCCAATGCGTCGGTTGCGAATTGGGTCCTCCCTTCGGGCACGACCTGCGCCAGCAGACCATCGACTCGACTCGGGTCGTGGTCGTATCTGGCAGCGCGGTTGTTTG
>JANPFD010000032.1:0-2840 GCA_031423255.1 Myxococcales bacterium
GGCCGGCACGTTCGACGGCAGCCAAATTCGCCTTTACCGCGACGGCGTCAAGGTGGCCCAGTCCGCGCCGGTGGCGGCGCTGCCGCAGGGGACGTCGGGCTGGCAAATCGGTGCGGCGACCGCCTTTGGGCAGTCATGGAAGGGGCTCATCGACGACGTGGCGATCTACGATCGGGCGCTGACGGACACGGAGGTAGCGCAGCACCGAAGCGGCGGCGACGGACTGGGCGACGCGTGCGATTCGTGCGCGAACAACCCGGACCCGGCGTGCCACGCGGCGACGTGCACGGACGCGGATGGCGACGGGTTTGGGCCGCGGGGCGCTGACAACTGCGGCGGGAACGCAGGGAAGTTCGACTGCGACGACGGCAACGCGGCTGTGCGGCCCGGGGTGGCGGAGGTGATGGGCGATAGCCTCGACAACAACTGCGACGGGGTGGTGGACGGTGGGGTGGGCGCGGCGACGTTGTTCAGCTGGGACGGCAACGGCAACCAGACGAAGAAGGCGGAGCCTACGGGGGCGACGGTGATGACGTGGGACGCGCGCGACCGGCTGGCGGCGGTGGCGGGGCCAGGAGGGAGCGCGGCGTACGGGTACGATACGGCGTATTTGCGGGTGCGGATGAACGATGCAGGAGGGGATAGGAGGGTGTTGCTGGATGGGATCGAGGAGATGGCGGAGTACGGGGTCGGGAGTGGATCGCGGGTGAATCGGTACGACCATGATGTGACTCACGTCGACGCGCTGCTGGCGCAGCTGGCCGATAGCGCTGGTCCGAAGTCGCGGGTGGTGGCGGACGCGCTCGGCAGTGTGTACGGCATGGTGGATGGCGGTGGTGCGGAGGTCACGAGGTACGGGTACGACGTCTACGGGGCCAGGAGCGCAGCGGTCGAGGGGGTCGCGACGAGCTGGGGGTTTACGGGGAGGTCGTCGTCGAGCGATGCGGGAATGTATTACCGGCAGAGGTACTATTCGTCATTGTGGGGTGCGTTCACCAGTGAGGATGCGTTTAACTACCGCCTTGATCAGGACTTCAATACCGCCACCGCGCGACTTTCGACATCTATTCGTTCTGCGAGGGGACTTGACGACAGCAGATACCAGTACGTTCTGTCTGCGCCGACTCATTTCACCGATCCCCTAGGGCTAGCGGCCCTTGACAGTTTTTCGGCGCGAATTGTGGCTCTCCTGGCCGCCGGCGCGTACGAAGAAGCCGCCACCCTCATGACAACAATGGGGCTAGGCCCCATGGCCCAGGGGCGATTAGTTGAACAAGTAGTTAGAACCGTGGGGCAGGTAGGTACAGGGGGCGCTGTCCTGGCGGGACGCATAATATCTACGATGGGAACTGCAGCATATAGAGTTCCCGATGTCTTTGACAAGGCGATGCGCTTAATGGTCGAAGTTAAATTCGTTGAGACATGCAACCTATATCTGAGCCGACAGCTCGTCGATCTGTCGGCATTTGCTCTAAACAACGGTTACAGATTGATCATCGCGGCTAGAAACATTGGAGCAATGCCGACCACTCTCAAGAATGAGATTGCCAGGATTCCCGGCGCGGCAATAGTCGAGATTAGCGAGCTGGCAACCGCTCCATTCTGGATTACGCTGTATAACAAACTGCCATGATAGATTTACCGACCGATAATAATATCGTCGAGGCTCGCGCGATGGTCAATGCGACAATCGATCGCCTGCTTTCTGGTTCGATGCCCAAGGGTGTGGGCTGGAATGTCGGGGATTCGTTGGCCGTGTTGGCTAAGTCGAACACAGAAGAAGACGACCGCCTGATGGTGCGTTACTTTGAGGCGGCGGCTGGTTGTGGCTATTACATGCAGGCTTGGGATGTGGGAGAAACATGGCGTGTGACCAAGGCACGCCGGCTGTTGCCCGAAGCCGCTAGGCTCGCCCTCGAAAATAAATGGGGCAGGGCCCGCGAGAGCCTGGTTTTACTGTTTGGCGACCTGAGAGCTAGCGAGTATCGAGAAGTCGTCATTTCGGCACTTGATGACGACGAAGTCGCGGGTCATGCAGTGGTGGCCCTTTGGAAGCTCCCCCCGGTTCCGTTGAAAAGCGTGCGACCGAAACTCATGCGGCTGCAGCATGACACGCGCGCCTGGGTTCGCGCAGAGGCGAGTGGGTTGCTGGTGAAGCTCGGTGAGGAAGGCGCGATGAGCGCACTACAGACGGAAGCCGCCGGAAACGACCCTGATGGTCGTAGGGTTGCCCTTCGATTGATGAAGCGACTAGGCAAACACCTGGACCGTCTAGGACGGTAGCTGTTGCGGGTTAATCACCAGGGTCATGGGGCCAGGGGCGCGGGTGATCGGACTCCCGTCCTGTACCAAAACACGATCGTGAAAAATCTACGGGATGCCGAAGAGTTGCGCCGACTCCGAAGACCTTTACAGGCGCGAGATGGAGGCGTACAAGGCACCCATGGGTCGCAAGGATGAAGGCGCGCAACCGGCATCGGCCGGAGACTGGTTGCCGCTGCCGTTCGCGTTCCTCGCGGCCTGGGTGGGCGCCTCCCTCGGGCGGCGCCAGCAGCAGAGCATCGACTACCTGCGCGCCGAGAACGAGATGCTCAGGCGGCACTTCGGCAAGGGTCGCCTTCGGCTGACGGACGCCGCCAGGCGCCTTGTCGGCGGCGATGGAACGCTACGATGCCGACCGGTCGGCCCGAAAGGCTCGCCGGTCGGGGGCCGGTCGGCCTCCGGTCGGACCAGTGCGCGCGGGCTTCGACGCTCACGGAAATTGACCCGGGGTGTGCTCACCAAAACTGACCCACCGGCGACACGCCCGGAGCGGCGGCATGGAACGTGCTGATACGATC
>JANPFD010000033.1:0-2021 GCA_031423255.1 Myxococcales bacterium
TCTTGCATCCGGCGTCCTCTCCCGACCGTGGCACAGAGGGCCGCCCAGGATCTGCTGCGGAGGGGATGCAGCGCTGATCGCCCGGCGTTCGTGACGGGGAGAAGTTCTGTCTGGGATCGGCGGTCGACGGGACTGTGAAGCCGCAGTGTCCTCGCTCAGAAAGCGGGAACCATCCTTCTATCAGGGCCTCAAGGGGCCATGGCTTCGTTCGGTACTCCGAGGGGGCATAGCCTACGCGTGGGAACTCGAGGGCCGAGGCCCTGGTCCAGTGAAACAATAGATGCTCACCCTCGAACCTTTCTCGTCCTGTGACCGGATGCCGACCGAGACAGGTTGCTCGACCGTTACTGAGCCGGCGGCCACGACGAGTTATACCTTTTGCGGCTTGCGATGTTTGTCCGGGGCGTAGTCCTCCTCGGTTTTCCACAAGGCCAGAACGATGGCGGCGATCTTCCGAGCCAGCGTCACCTTGGCCAGGTTGGGCTTGGTGCCGCCGGCCAGCAGCCGCTGGTAGTCCGCGTACAGCGGACCGTCGTGATGCTGCATGAGCACCGTGGTGGCCGCGCCCTTGAAGATCGCCTTGAGCTGATGGTTGTGGGTTAGGTTCAGGCCGCGCGTCTGCTGCACCTGGGCCCGCTGCCAGCCGCCCGACGTGTCGCGTACCCAGTCCGCCGACGAGCGCATCACGATACCCAGGCCGCAGTACGACCAGAACTGCCGCTTGGTGCGGAAGCGATGCGGGGTCACGACGATCGGCAGAAGCTGAGCCGCGCGGATGGCGCCGATCCCCGGACACGTCGCCAAGATCTTGCTCACCGGGTGCAGGCGCGCCTCGGTGACCAGCTCCTTCTCGGCTCGCTTGCGCAGTTCCTGTAGAACATCGTATTGGGCGTACAAGGTCGCGACCGCCACTCGTGTCCCGTCGGGCAGCTTGTCCAGATACTCTTTGCGGCCCTCGGCCCCGTACACCGCCTTGCCCTCGACGGCCACCCCCCGCGATCGCATGAAGCTTTTGATCCGGTTCTGCACACGCACCGAATCCCGCACCACCATCGTGTGCACGCGGCCGAGCTCGCGCAGTTTCCGATAGGGACCGATCTCCTTGAACACCCGTCGCTCCAGCGACCCCACGCGCAGCTTGTCGGCCAAGCCGAAGGCGTCGCGCTGGTCGCTTTTTTGCCCTCGACTCTCCGTCACGTTCGCCACCACCATCTCTTGTGCGTGCGGCGCCAAGATCTCGTAGAGCCACGCGCTTTGCGTCCCCTCCTCGATGCACACGTGTCGCTGTCCGGGGATCATGCGCAAGCACTCGATCAGCACCTGGCCGTTGGTCTCCACCACATGCTCGCCCACCCGTTTGCCGCTCGCATCCACCACCGCAACCGTGCAACTTCTGGCGTGAACGTCGATCCCGATGTATCTGTCCATTACAGTCCTCCTTTTTCGTCGGGCTTGTTGTCTGCAACACGAGCGTCACCACGAACGAGGGGGATTGCCATTTTTCGGGGTCTTCGCGCAGCCCCGCGCGGCCCCACTGCCCACAGATCTCGACCATCCCGGTGCACGCCGCGGGGGCGAGGCACCAGACTCCCGGGGGGCTGGGGGCGAAGCCCCCAGAGAGCAGGGCGTAGCCCTGCGTAAGCCCACCCTGGGTGCGCCAGCTTCGAGTTCCAGACCGTCGCTCGTCCGCAGTCTCCCGCAGCAACCCCGCACCCGCCCTCGAAGCCGAACAAGCCCACGCCCAAACGCGCGAGCCTGCCAAGCACCACGAGCCGACGACGACCGCCGCAGCCGTTACGACCGCCGTTGCATGCTTGGACGCCACCTTCCCATGATGCCTACGAGCCGAACGCGGCCAGGTCTCACGCGGCTCTCATTTGCCACGGATAGCTTGTCCCACCGCCAGGACGGAAACTTCGAGCCGTCCTTCTGCCAATTGGGCCAGCTTGTCATTCAGAGGCATGTTTCAAACAATCAATAGGAAGGGAAGAAATGAAATTGTTTTTGATGGTTTCTCTCAG
>JANPFD010000034.1:0-2026 GCA_031423255.1 Myxococcales bacterium
AGTTGTCCCAGGACAAGGGCCACCGCGCCGAGGTCGACACCTTCATCGCTGCCGTGCGCGCAGGTGGCCCGCCACCCATCGACTACACCAGCCTCGCCGCGACCAGCCGCGCGACCTTCGCCGCGCTGACTTCCCTGGCGACCGGACTGCCCGTGTCGGTCGCGCGGTGAAGCTGGCCGCGCCCGATCTGCCGCGTCTCTGGCGCACGCTGCGGTACCAGCGCGGAAGTCAGATCGGCTGGCGCGTGGTGCATGAGGCCCGCCGGCGCGCCTACGCATGGGCGCCGCGCCTGGCTCGCTTGTGGCCGGCGGAGATCGACGCGCGCTCGGTCATCACGGCAGCGCTGGCTTTGCCGACAACCTTGCCTGATGACGGACGCGCCATGGCCGAGCTGTGGCGGCAAGGCAAAGTCAGCTACCACGGACACGAAGGCGACCGCGACGAATGGCACGCACCTGGCCCATCAAGGCTGTGGCGCTTCGAGCGCCAGTACCACACCGAGCTTCTTGCCATTGCCGCGCAAACCGCGGGACCCGATGGCAGGGCAGCGTGGCTAGAGGAGGGACATCGCCTCGTGCGCGGCTGGGACCACGCGTGCCCACCCGCGGCCGGCGACGCCTGGGACGCGTACCCGGTCGCACGCCGGATCCTGAACGGCGCCGTCGCACTCGCGATCGCGCCCGAGCTTGGCACGTCGCTTCCGGCCCCACTGTGCCGCCAGCTTCGTTTCTTGGACCAGCACCCGGAACGACACCTGCTGGGCAATCACCTGCTGTGCGACGCAGCGGCGCTGGTCGCCGGGGCCGCCGTGGTCGACGCCCACGGCATCGACGACATCGGCGCCCGCGGCGCGCGGCTGCTCGAAGGCGAGCTGCACCGGCAGGTGCTTGCCGATGGCGGCTACGCCGAGCGTACCGTGCAGTACCACGCCATCGTCCTGCGTGATTGCCTGTGGGCGTTGCTGCTGTCACGACATCGCGGCCGGCCGCTGGCCGTGGAGGGCCCAATTCAGGCCATGGTGGGCTGGCTTGCGCGCGTGCGACGCAGCGACGGCGACGTGGCTTTTCTGAACGACGCTGCTCCCGATGCGACGCCAGCGTTGCCGGCGCTTTTCAAGCTGGCCGCGCTGGCCGGTTTCTCGGAACCGCCTACCGCCGCGGCTGTCACACACCTGCCTGACACGGGTTGGACCATCCTGCGCGACGGCGGCCACGAGCTCTGGTTCGAGCACGGACCCCTTGGCCCCGACGAGCAGCCCGGCCACGGCCACTCGGACGCGCTGTCGTACGAGCTGTCCTGGGACGGTGTCCCGGTCGTCACCGATACGGGTGTCTCGACCTACGCCGTTGGTCCCGAGCGCGCGTTCGAGCGATCGGCCCGTGCCCACGCGACCGTCACCGTCGACGGTGAGGGACCTGACGAGCTGTGGGCGTCGTTCCGCGCGGGCGGGCGCGGGCGCGTAGAAGCGGGCGCCCCACTAGCGGACGGCGTGGGAGGCTGGACCTGCGGCGGCGCTGTGACCAGCTTTCGCGGCTGGCGACACGAGCGGCGCATCCGGTTTGCGCCCGGGCGGGCGCTGGTGGTCACCGATGTTGTTTCGGGGACGCGGCCGGAGGCGGCGATCGTCACGCGCGTTCCTCTCGATCCGCGCTGGCGCCCCGAGTACCAGGCCGGCGTGGTGACCCTGCGAGGTGGCGAGACGCAGTTGCGCATCGTTGTGCTCGCTGGCACCGTCGAAACGCCTGGCTCGACGACGCGCGCCGACGACTTGGAGCACAGCTGGGTCGGTGCGGGGTTTGGGCACAAGAGGGCTCGCGCCACCGTTGCGATCCGTGCCGCCCCTACCGGGCGCTCCGTATACGCGATCTGCGGCCCGCGGGTCGACGTCAGGTTCGAGGATGGGCAGGTCGTAGTCGACGGCCGCGTCCCCGTCGGACAGTGAGCCCTACGGCGAGCCTGGCACGGCACCCAGGTTCTGGATGGCCTCGACCGCGGCGGCTCGCTTCAGGTCTTCCAGGCGCGCGAG
>JANPFD010000035.1:0-2026 GCA_031423255.1 Myxococcales bacterium
AGTTGTCCCAGGACAAGGGCCACCGCGCCGAGGTCGACACCTTCATCGCTGCCGTGCGCGCAGGTGGCCCGCCACCCATCGACTACACCAGCCTCGCCGCGACCAGCCGCGCGACCTTCGCCGCGCTGACTTCCCTGGCGAGCGGATTGCCGGTGTCGGTCGCGCGGTGAAGCTGGCCGCGCCCGATCTGCCGCGTCTCTGGCGCACGCTGCGGTACCAGCGCGGAAGTCAGATCGGCTGGCGCGTGGTGCACGAGGCCCGTCGGCGTGCCTACGCGTGGGCGCCGCGCCTGGCTCGCCTGTGGCCGGCGGAGATCGACGCGCGCTCGGTCATCACGGCAGCGCTGGCCTTGCCGACGACCTTGCCTGACGACGGACGCGCCATGGCCGAGCTGTGGCGACAAGGCAAGGTCAGCTACCACGGACACGAAGGCGACCGCGACGACTGGCACGCACCTGGCCCATCAAGGCTGTGGCGCTTTGAGCGCCAGTACCACACCGAGCTTCTGGCCATAGCCACGCAAACCGCAGGCCCCGATGGCAGGGCAGCATGGCTTGAAGAGGGACATCGTCTGGTGCGCGGCTGGGAGCGCGCGTGCCCGCCCGCGGGAGGCGACGCCTGGGACGCGTACCCGGTCGCACGCCGGATACTGAACGGCGCCGTCGCGCTCGCGATCGCTCCCGAGCTTGGCACGTCGCTCGCAGCCCCGCTGTCCCGCCAGCTTCGTTTCCTGGACCAGCACCCGGAACGACACCTGCTCGGCAACCATCTCCTGTGCGACGCAGCGGCCCTGGTCGCCGGGGCCGCCGTGATCGACGCCCAGGGCATCGAGGACATCGGCGCCCGCGGCGCGCGCCTGCTCGAAAGCGAACTGCACCGGCAAGTGCTCGCCGATGGCGGCTACGCCGAGCGGACCGTGCAGTACCACGCTATCGTCCTGCGTGATTGCCTATGGGCGCTGCTGCTGTCACGCCATCGCGGCCGGCCGCTAGCGGTGGAAGGGCCAATCGAGGCCATGGTCGGCTGGCTTGCGCGCGTGCGGCGCAGCGACGTCGACGTAGCTTTTCTCAACGACGCTGCCCCCGATGCGACGCCAGTGTTGCCCGCGCTTTTCGAGCTGGCCGCGCTGGCCGGTTTCTCGGCGTCGCCTACCGCGGCGGCTGTCACACATCTGCCTGACACGGGCTGGACCATCCTGCGCGATGGCGGCCACGAGCTCTGGTTCGAGCACGGACCCCTTGGCCCCGACGAGCAGCCCGGCCACGGCCACTCGGACGCACTGTCGTACGAGCTGTCCTGGGACGGTCTCCGGGTCGTGACCGATACGGGTGTCTCGACCTACGCCGTTGGTCCCGGGCGCGCGTTCGAGCGATCGGCCTGTGCCCACGCGACCGTCACCGTCGACGGTGAGGGACCTGACGAGCTGTGGGCGTCGTTCCGTGCGGGCGGGCGCGGGCGCGTAGAAGCGGGCGCCCCACTAGCGGACGGCGTGGGAGGCTGGACCTGCGGCGGCGCTGTGACCAGCTTTCGCGGCTGGCGACACGAGCGGCGCATCCGGTTTTCGCCCGGGCGGGCGCTGGTGGTCACCGATGTTGTTTCGGGGACGCGGCCGGGTGCGGCGGTTGTCACGCACGTTCCTCTCGATCCGCGCTGGCGCCCCGAGTACCAGGCCGGCGTGGTGACCCTGCGCGGTGGCGACACGCCGCTTGACATCGTTGTGCTCGCTGGCACCGTCGAAACGCCTGGCTCGACGACGCGCGCCGACGACTTGGAGCAGAGCTGGGTCGGTGCGGGGTTTGGGCACAAGCGGAATCGCGCCACCGTTGCGATCCGTGCAGACCCAACCGGGCGCTTGGTATACGCGATCTGCCGGCCAGGAGTCGCTGTCAGGTTCGAGGATGGGCAGGTCGTAGTCGACGGCCGCGTCCCCGTCGGACAGTGAGCCCTACGGCGAGCCTGGCACGGCACCCAGGTTCTGGATGGCCTCGACCGCGGCGGCTCGCTTCAGGTCTTCCAGGCGCGCGAG
>JANPFD010000036.1:0-3722 GCA_031423255.1 Myxococcales bacterium
GAAGGTGCGAGCCGAGCCGTTCGAAGCCGTCGAGCTCGACCTTTCCGCGCTCTGGGCGCGTTAGCGCGCCTCGCCTACCTGGAAGGGGTACTGGAGCTCGTGCGCCCTTTGCGGCCACACGAGCTGCTCAAGTCGCTGCTCGGCTGTGGCAACGCGGTCGGGTGACGATCCATGTGCTGCAAAGCGACGGATATCAGGAGGTCGCCCAAGGCCAGGTCCTTCCCGGAATCGACGTCAGCGAACTGGCCAGCTTCCTCGACCGCCCGACGGCCAGCCAGGCGACCCGGGAGTACCGAGCGGCCCTGTAGGCACGCCGCTGAACAGTTGCGAGTTCTCGCTGTCGAAACGTGAGAAAGTCACGGCCGAATAGATCGAATGCCGTCGACCAGTGATCTCGGGCGTCTCGTGGCTCTGTTTGCGCTCTCCCTGCAGGCCGCTTGTACGTTTCGCCCACGCGCCACGCCGGTCGATGCGGAAGGTATGACCGGTGCGGACGCAGCGGCCGACGCGCTCACCGATGCGCTCGCTCCGGGTACGGAGGGAGGCCCGGATCGTGACGAGCCACCGGATGTTCTGGGGAGGATGCCCGATGCGAGCCTCGATAATCCGAGCTGTGGGGCCGAGTGCAGTCCCGGCGCCCAACGGTGCGGATCGAGCGGCGGCGTCCAGACCTGCGCCGATATGCAGGGCTGCCCGAACTGGGCGAGCGAAGCAAGGTGTTCCGGCCCTCAGACGTGTCAGGGAGCAGAGCCGGCTGCGGCCTGCGCCTGCGCGACACCGCCCGCCGGATGTGCCGCCGGACAGGGATCGTTCTGCGAATCTTCCACCACCGTCGCCATCTGCGTGGCCGACCCGCAAGGGTGCCTGTCGGTCGAGAACCGGACCACCTGCGCCGCCGGAAAGCCCTGCACCGGAATCCATCCGAAGGCGAGTTGCTCATGCCCAGCGCCACCGCCAGACTGCGCCGCTGGGACGGGTACGACATGTCAGGGAAATCTGCTGGTATCGTGCGCGTTAAACTCGGAAGGCTGCCTGGCGGTGAGCACGACCACAGTCTGTCCGATCGGTCGCCCCTGCGCTGGAAGCGCCCCGAACGCCGCATGCACATGCCCGCCAGCGCCGACCGGGTGCAACGGACAATCTTCCGGGACTTTTTGCCAGTCCCGGTCATCAGTGGCCATGTGCGCCTTCGATGCCAGCGGATGTATCGTCGGGACATCCTCCCAGACGTGCGCGAACGGATGCACCGGGTCGCACCCGAACGCGGCCTGCTGCACCCCCGTGTGCTCGGGCAAGTGCGGCGGCCCCGACGGCTGCGGCGGTTCGTGCCCCGACAACTGCGTCGCGCCCCAAACGTGCGGCGGTGGGGGAACGGCCAGCGCATGTGGGACCCCGCCGTGTGTGCTCCAGGTGTCGGCGGGCGGGTATCACACGTGCGCCGTCAAGCAGGATGGCACCCTCTGGTGCTGGGGCCGAAACGATTACGGCCAGACAGGCGACGGCACGATGACGGCCTCAAGGCCATCGCCCGTGCAAGTCATGGCGCTGGGCACAACCGTCGTCGAGGTGGCGGCTGGCGGCTATCACACATGTGCCCGCAAGAAGGACGGCACCCTCTGGTGCTGGGGTCGAAACGAGCACGGCCAGATCGGCGACGGCACGACGGCGGTGGCCAAGCCGTCGCCCGTGCAGCTGACGGCGCTGGGTACGAGCGTCGTCGGAGTGGCGGCTGGATCTAACCGTGCATGCGCGCGCAAGATGGACGGCACTCTTTGGTGCTGGGGTCAGAATGAGCAGGGCGAGGTCGGTGACGGCACCACGGCGTCGCCCAAACCGTCCCCGGTGCAGGTCACGTCCTTGGGTACCAGGATCATCGACGTGGTACTTGGCCTGAACCACACCTGCGCTCGCACGACGGACGGAGCCCTGTGGTGCTGGGGCGGTGGCGGGTTCGGCCAAATCGGCGATGGCACGACCGACGGCCCGAAGCTATCGCCCGTGCAGATCACAACTCTAGGCACGAGCGTCGTCAGAATGGCGGCTGGCGACTATCACACCTGCGCGGGCAAACTTGACGGCTCTCTCTGGTGTTGGGGCGACAACACGTTTCGCGAAATCGGCGACGGGACGGCCATGACACCAAAGCCGTCACCCGTGGAAGTCACTGCGCTGCAGACGAGCATCGATCTCGCGGCTGGCGATTTCCACACCTGCGCGATCAAATCGAACGGCTCTCTATGGTGTTGGGGGATCAATGACTTCGGCCAGGTCGGCGATGGGACGACCGCGTCTCCCAAGCCGTCGCCCGTCCAAGTCACCGCCGTTGGCGCGAATGTGATCGAAATAGCGACTGGCGGCCGGCATAGTTGCGCGCGCACGGCGGACGGAATGGTTTGGTGCTGGGGATGGAACCGCGACGGACAGATCGGCGACGGGACCGTCGTGACACCCAAGCCTTCTCCGGTC
This sequence comes from Myxococcales bacterium, assembly GCA_031423255.1. Lineage (GTDB taxonomy): Bacteria > Myxococcota_A > Polyangia > Fen-1088 > Fen-1088 > JANPFD01. Next base: position 2,467 of record JANPFD010000036.1, read on the forward strand.
ACCGTACAGCTCATGTGCCCGTAGTCCTCAATAACGTCGGCCTATGACTAGCAGGGTGCCCTCCGGCCGAACGGTCATCGAAACCGTCGCCTCCGGCATCCCGAACGCCTTCCGGAAAAGGAGAGCACCCGCTATGACCGCGACGCCTCCCGTGGCGTACGAGATCCATTGCCAGCGCTCCGCTCTTCGACCCTCTTCGTTGAGGTCGGCAATTTTGGTTCCGTCCGTCTCCTGCCCTACCGCCTTCTGGATCGCCCGAACTTCGAACGTCTTCCAGATACCAAGTCCCACCGCCAGAACGCCGGCCGCGCCGACGGCGACACCAAGTGTCTTGAGTCGGGAATCATGCCCGGATCGGACCGATGCGACCTGGACCACCGTGGTCGCGAGAGCCTTCTCCTGGATGGTCGGGCCGGCTGGTTGCAGCCGAAGGAATAGCTTTTTCAGATTTCGCCCGGTTACCTGCGTGGGGTGAATGGCCGCAACGTGGCCGGCGGCGATCATTTCCACGACGGCTTCACCTTCCTCCAGGCGTATCGGGCTGGCCAGTGGAAGGTGCCCACGCGCAACACCGTTCACCGTGACAGCCGCCCCTGCAGGCGAGCCCGCGATCTCGATCTCGCCGATGTGCTCCCGGACCACTCGCAGGGATTCCTCGAGAACGGTCCGATTCTTCTGAATCCAGACGTCTGTCGTGAAACGGAGTGAGGTTGCCAGATGCTCCTCCGCATCGAGCCACCGTCCAGTTGCCTGCTCCACGAGCCCCAACTGAGCGGTCGCGCGTGCGCTCGGCTCTCGATCGTACGCTCGCCGAAAGTGCGGCAGCGCGGCTACGTCATCACCCGAACGACGAAGGCTCAGCCCCTTCTGGATGAGCGCCTCCGCAGACTCGGCCTCCTGGGCGAGCGGCGTCCGAACGATGCCGACCAAGCATGCACCCACGATGAACCCGCATCGCCACCGCATGATCAGCGAATCGTGGCGAACTCTCGCAGGTCGCCCAGGTGGCGCTCGAGTGACTGATAGTCGTGAACGGCGACGTTCCGGAAGCCGACCATCTTCTTCATCGTATCGGCCAGCGGCCGCGCAAGGTGACCCGCGCGGGCGATCGCGTCCTGCTTCGTCTGGTTGCCGCTCAGGTTCGTCGGATTGCCGGCGTACTCCTCGTGAACACGGGCGATGCAATGCTCGATGGTCATTGTAGTCGATCGGGAAAGCGAAGTAGAAGCGCTCGACAACGCGCTTTAGCGGAAGCC
>JANPFD010000037.1:0-2493 GCA_031423255.1 Myxococcales bacterium
CGCGGCGGTGCGGCCGGGGGCGACGGAGGTGGCTGGGGACAGCCTCGACAACAACTGCGACGGGGTCACGGACGGGGTGATGGCGGCGGCGAGGTTGTTTAGCTGGGACGGCAACGGCAACCAGACGAAGAAGGCGGAGCCTACGGGGACGACGACGTTCACGTGGGACGCGCGGGATCGGCTGGCTGCCGTGGCGGGGCCGGGAGGTAGCGCGACGTACGGGTACGATGCGGCGAACCTGCGGGTGCGGATGAACGATGGTGGAGGGGACAGGCGGATCTTGCTCGATGGGATCGAGGAGATGGCGGAGTACGAAGTGGGCGGCGGGACGAGGGGGGCGCGGTGGGAGCATGATCCGAGTCGCGTGGATGCGCTGCTGGCGCAGACGGGAAGCGGCGGGAAGGCGCACTTGATCGCAGACGCCCTCGGCAGTGTGTATGCGCTTGTCGACCCGGCAGTGGCGATGCCGGCGAGATTTTCGTACGATGCCTTCGGGCTGCGGAGCGCGAAAAGCCAGGTGGCGCCCACCGCGTGGGGATTCACGGGGCGCAGACATGTGGCGAGTGGGGAAGGAATGTACTACCGCCACCGGACCTACGACCCCAGTAATGGTGGATTTTCAGCTGTGGATTCCCAATTGAGACGGCTGATTCTGGCTCAAGTCCCCGCCCACCCGTTTTCCTACGCAGGGAACAATCCGATCAGCAATAAGGATCCCGATGGCCAAATGATCGTGAGCGGAGAGGGGCAGGTATTCACAGGAACTGATGGTGAGGACCACTACTGGACCACCCCTAATGATGATGATCTCACGATTGTGTATATGGCGATCCGGCTGGCTAGTCAGTTCGTCATGTGGGGAGGATGCAACAGGGCTTTTCTGGAGGGGATGTCAGGGCGGTGGTGCAAGAAGGGCAAGCCAGACCTTGCTTCAGAGCTTTTTGCAGGAGCTGTCGTGTATGAAATCGACCCGACAGCGATCTCGACGGTTGGTGCGGCTGCGGAGGCAGGCGTGGGTTTTTACAGCAGCAAGGGATCGTATAGATCGGCGAGTGTCGGTTACCCAATAGGCTATAAGAAAGGCCTCGCGCAGGAAGTCGGACTCTTTGGAATGGCGGCAATGCTTATCCACGAGCTGTCACACCACACAGGCCAGACCAGTAACGAAAGTTCGAGTGAATTTCCTGGAGCCTTTGAGATGAGTCGGCGGTGCGGCCTTCCTTCGAGCCTGTTTCTGGGTCCTTTTATCAGTGAAGGCTGGCGTTTCCCGATGGCCAGGCGATGATGATCAAACCGGTAGCCGTTTGGTGCCTGGGTCTCATTGGAGCCGTGGTCGCCTGTCGGGAAGAGGCCCCCCACAAGGGTCCCCACAAGGGTTCCGGGACCAGGAGTGACGCGAGGAACCAACGTGAGGCAGCGGTCGCTCTATCGGGCGTTTCAGTTGACGAACGTCACGGATTGGAGAGGCCAATTTGTTTTCATCTCCGCCGCGCTTTTGGCGAGCTCCTCGAGATCGCAAACAACTGCACTGCCGCAGAAGACTGTGTCTACTTCGACGGTTCTTATCCCGTGAACCGGGCGTTCGACGCTGAGCAGCTTCGCGCGATTGGCCGAGTGCGCCATGTCCAGACCTGCCTGTATAACACCTTCGATATTGTTCCTTCTGCGTTGGGATGCGTCTCCGGACGCTGTGTACGCGCCGCCCCTCATGGTAATGGAAGGTAAAAACCCGCCCTGTACCGAACCACGAGCGTAAAAAACGCGGGCGATGCCGACTACGACACCCTGCAAGCAGAACGGCTTCAATCAGCTACTGACGTCGGGGACGCCGGTGACTTGCGCGGCGGGGGACAGCGATTGCGATGGGGTGGCGGATGCGGCGGATAACTGCCCGGCGTCGTACAACCCTGGGCAGGAGAATAGCGACCGGGTGACGCTGGAGGGGACGAATCCGGCCGGGCTGTGGCGCTTCGAGGACGCGATGGGCGCGAGCACGGTGGCGGACAGCACGGGTCGCAATCCCGGGACGATGGTGGGCGGGGCGACGTTTGCGCCTGGGCGGCCGGGGGCGGGCAATGCGCTGAGCTTGAACGGCAGCACGGCGTACGTGCAGGTGCCCGGGGCGGTCAGCTCGCCCACGAACTCGGGCATCACGGTCGAAGCGTGGGTCAACAACCAGGCGACGACATTCAGCTTCTACCGTTCCATAGTGAGCGAGGTGCTTGGGGCAGACGGCAACGTGGAGTTCGGGCTGTTCACGCAGGGTGCTACCCACGACCTGGACGGCGGGTCTTATGGGTTTCCTTGGCGGGAGCTCACGTCCACGTCGGCGGTGCCCTTGAACACCTGGACCCACGTGGCCGGCACGTTCGACGGCAGCCAAATTCGCCTTTACCGCGACGGCGTCAAGGTGGCCCAGTCCGCGCCGGTGGCGGCGCTGCCGCAGGGGACGTCGGGCTGGCAAATCGGTGCGGCGACCGCCTTTGGGCAGTC
>JANPFD010000038.1:0-4528 GCA_031423255.1 Myxococcales bacterium
CCATCAGGCCCACCCCGACCAGCGCGAACCACCACGACCCCTTGTGTGGGAAGTCCGTGGCCGCAGAAATCGCCACAAGGCCGAAGCCGATGCCGAATACCTGCGCGATGCTCACAGCTAGTCCTCCTCCCACTGATTCGGCCACGCCTTCGGCTCAGGCTGCACGGTCCACTTCCCCACCACGGCCGCGAGCGCCAGCAGCACGAGGCCGAAGAGGGCACGGCGCGTCACGGGTTTACCTCAGTAAAGCGCCACGCAGAATACACGCGCGCTCCGTCTCGGCGCGTCTCCATCTCGACACGACCATCCACCACGGCGACTACGTGCCGCGCCTGCTGCAGAATGAACCGCCCATGCGGATTGGCCTGCGCGAACGACTCCGCCGTGTGCCGCTTGCCGTGCGCTTGGACCGGGACCGATCGCCGCGTGGCCGTCCATCCGCAGACATGCTCCGGTTCTCCAATGGCTGGATCACATTGGCCGTAGAGCCACCGCTCCAGGTGGAAGCCACGGCCCGGTCGATAGCCGTCACGCGCCATCAACGCAGCCACGTCGGCGTAACTCGAGTCAGTGACGATAGACACCGCTCGCACCGTGCAATCAGCCCGGCTCATGCTCGCCCCCTGTCCTGTCCCCGAGCGCCACCCGTGCGGCCCATGCGCCCAGCGCCCATTGCGCCGCAGAGCTAGTGGCACCTCTATCGGTGTCCGCGCCGCACTTGGGGCACTCTTTGCCTTTCACCCACTCGTCGCACGGCATGCAGTAGCGAAGTGTCGTGGCCATGTCCGTGAGTATGCACGCACCGCCACAGGTTGTCAACAGCCATTAACGGTTGCGCTTCAGGCGCGCGTCTGCTAGGCTCTACCCATGACCATAACGAAACCCAGGATGGCCCTGAAACTGGCGCGCGTCGGGATGGGCCTGGCGCAGTGGGAACTCGCGCAACGGCTTGGGATGAGCGTCTGGCGCGCGCACAAGATTGAGCGGGGCCAGATTGAGCCGACCCCGGCAGAGCTGACGAAGCTGCGCCGCCTGCTCAAGGTGGAGGCGCTGTGAGCCTCTTCCTCGTGGCGTGCGCGATCGTCCTGTCGGCAGTGGCGTTTGTGGTCGTGACGTCCAGTCTGGTCGTGATGTGGGGACCCGATGGCGAGCGCGATCCCCTTACGCGCGGAATGGAAGACCCGTGAGGGGCGCGAGACGCGCGGCCTTCCGTCAGTGGGTGGCCGTGAGTGCGGCCGGGCTGACGGCCCCAACACGCGCGCCTCGCGCTTTCCTGGAGTAGTATTTCTAGGTAATTCGGCCTTTCACAAACCCAATACGCATCTATTGTAACTCGTTGATTGTGTTGCGTTAACGCTTCTTTGGCCTTCCGCTTCTGCCGCTTGCCTTCCTTCAGGACAGGCGCCATCTCGTACGCGTGCTTCGGGCCTCTTGAGACACCCGGCTTGGCGAGGGCGGTCCCCTTCTTCGGCTTCAGCTTGTAGCGCTTCGGGGCCTTCGGCTTCGGTGGGGCCTTGGGCGCTACCTTGCGGCTGCCCGCCGTGCCCGCAGGTGCTGGCGGCGTGGCTAGCAGCGCCCGCATGTTGCCCTCGAAGTCGTTAGGGAACTTCAACAGGTCACGCTTGCTCATACCGATACCCCTTCCGACAGCGGCCAAAACGGGGCCAAAAGCGCGGCCAGATCGGTCGTGGTACTCTCAGCACGCACAGCCGTTTGGCACCGATGGACGGAATCATCTACTTCCGCTTGGGCGAGACGGACCAGATCACTTTTGGTCAACTGGTCGCCACCATGATCGACGTCAAGGGACTGCTCCTTGACTTCGACGCGGCGCTCTCGCGCGACCCGCGCGGCACGCTGCGATGGAATGTCGAGGTGATCGAGAAGCGCAGCCCCGTTGTGATCGGCGTGTCGCCTGTTCAATCCAGGCAAACTGTCGATCCTGCTATTTTCGGAGTGAATTTTGGGTCGCAGGTTGAGACGGCCGTAATTAAGGATACGGCGCGGCTGACGTTTGAAGCCGACCGCGGCGATCTCGTCTCTGATTCGGCTATCGGTCGCTACACGCGTCTTGCTAAGCGATCGCGTCGCATTGGGGACATCGCCGTCTACACGGACAGCAGAAGTGTCCCCATCAACGAATCGACGCTGACTAATATTCACCGACTCGTTGGAACCAAATCCAAGAGCACTGGATCTGTTCTCGGCCGCCTGGACACCATCTCTGTCCATCGGCATAACGAAATTCGCATTTGGGACGACAACCACCAACGCCCAATTACGTGTCGCTACCCGGCTGCGCTTGAAGAAACCGTCAAGGCCTCGCTCCGACAACGCGTGCTGGTGTCCGGCGTGGTCTCGTACAACGAGATAGGTAGGGCGACCGCTGTAGACGTGTCGTTGATTGCTCCCTACCCGGACGATGCCGAGCTGCCATCGGTAGAACGGATGCAAGGCTCCGTCAGCAACATGACCGGCGGAGAGTCGCTGGCCGACTACCTCGAACACCTGCGCGATGGGTAGCGAACTCCCGAGCCTGTACTGGGATTCCGGCGTCTTTATCAGCTTTCTCAACAGCGCTTCAGAGCCTGAGCGACACCACGTTTGCGCTCGCATCCTGCACAATGCCAAGGATGGCCGTGTCGTACTTTGCACGTCCATGTTTACGCTTGTTGAGGTCATACGTCCGAAGGGCTCCAAGTCCCCTACGGGCCTCACTCCAGAAGAAGTCATGGCCGTAGGTGCAGAAGTAGACCGCGCCGGCCACGATTAGCCACTTCACGGCGCCTACGACTCCGCGCTGACCCCGACCGGCGTGGTCGTCAGTTGCCGCATGATGATCGCGATGATGCCTTGCGCAGCCACGACGTATTTGATGTACATAGGGTCGACAAGCCCGCCGACATCTGGCAGTGCAATGATCGCCGCGAACGCCGCCAAGCCGTTGATAATGTGCGAACGATAACCCTTGAGCATTACCCCTCCAGTGGCGGGTTCTCCACCACAAGCCAGACGTTGGTCTGGTCTTTCAAGAGCTCCATCAACCGCGTTTCCGCGACGGCTGAGCCCGTCACCTTCCCCATCGTGCGCCCTGTCCCAACCAGTGGACAGCCCTCGGTGTCCGACGGCCCGTTTCCCCGATGGATCCGCACACCGAGAAAGCCGGGGACGTGGAGCACTTCCGGCAACAGCCGCTTGAACCGCTGCGACTGACTCAGGACGACGCGATACTTACCGGCCGGGATCGCCGTGGCCCCTGGAATCTTCCATGTCTCCACTGGCACGCCAGGCCGTTCCCTGACGGCATCTTCGCAGGTGAAGCCAAAGAACGCGCCATCAATAAACAGACAGCCCAAGGTCGCACCGTCCACCGTGGGCTCACGAATCAGACGGAGCGTCATGACTCGCCCTTGAACCGCTCCGCGAGACTGGTGAAGAACACCATCCGCGCCTCATGGCGCTCCAAAAAACCAGCCCGTGCCTCGGGCGTCAGATCACGCGCAAAGAGCAAGGCCAACTCGAGCGATTTATCGATAATACCGAGGATCGCCAGGAGGTGCATGGCTACTCCACCCGTCCACGACTCAGGCTGTCGGTCGTCGGCGCCAGAATTGACTTTAGGAACGGGATCACCTCCCGAGCCGTGAAGGACGCCGCCATCAGGCCCAGTGTCTTCAGTTCCGAGGCGTCGAAGTGACTCGCCGTGAGCCACAACGCAAAGCTGGCGAAACCCGTCATTGCCACGATCACGACGACTTGCGGCCAGCCGAGATGTGTCATCCTCGCCCCCACCACGTCAACGGCTGTAGTTGATAGAGTGTCACCGCCGCGACGACCGCCGCCAACACCACGGCCCCGAACAGCATCAGCGTGCCGATGCCCCAGTTGTCAAGACGATCCTGCTCAGCGCGCCTGACGGCGCAGGAGGCCCGATGCGAACGCCCGGTCCCAGACGCGCCGCAGTCGCAGGTCACTCGCCGCTCGCTTTCCAGCCGCCCACCGCCGGTGAGGGACGGAAAATAATCTCACCCGTGTCGTCGTCCACCACGACACGCCCCGAGTCGCTCGCCGTCTTGCCTTGCAGTTTCAGGAGGGTGCGCCACGCCTCGATCAAGTCGCGGTCGCGCGTCCGCGGCGGCGGGCGCCAGAAGGTCCAGATCACGATCGTGGCTCCTTGCTGCTGGCGAGATGCAGACTTTGTTTCGCGATGGATTTCCATTCGTCCCGGTCCTCCTGCATCGCCCGATATTGCCAGTGCCAGACGTACCACTGTCGATACCCGCCCAAGAGCGCCAGCGCCAACAGCACCTTGCTGCTGGTGGTCGTAATGAACTCGATGGTCGCGGAGACGTCCGTCACAAGGGGCCTACTTCGGTTCGACCTTCTCCACCTTCGGCTTCGCCGTCTCGTGCGCCCGTTGCAACGCCAGCACCTCCTGATAGACCTTCCAGGCCGGCGTCTTGATGAGCGCGGCCCATTCCGGAGTCGCTTGCACCGCGACCAAGGCCGACTGCGTCAGTTGCTGCGG
>JANPFD010000039.1:0-4579 GCA_031423255.1 Myxococcales bacterium
GGCGTCATCACCGTCATCTGACCCGCTTGACGACGACTGGAAAACGAGTAAGTTCGTCCGTCTTCCGCGGGAGTAACTCAGTGGTAGAGTGCCACCTTGCCAAGGTGGACGTCGAGGGTTCAAGTCCCTTCTCCCGCTCAATAAATCGCAGACTTAGGACGCCTCAGAGACGCGCATGAGGGAATCGGCGCGCATGAGGGAGGAATGAGGGAATCGGCGGAGGCGTCCGGCGTGGATGTCGGCTCGATCCGGGCGTTGTGGATGTGGCAGGTCGATCGGTGATTTGACGTTTTTGACGTTCAGGTTTGCGGCATTTGACGATTTTGACGTTTTCTTCTGGTGGCTCGGCCGCGATCGCTGATCTGGCACGCGGACGAGCTACGGTCGGTGCGTGGATTCTCCGAGCGACCACGGTTCCTGCTGGGAGCTGATCCGCGGTGCCGACTGCCGGGACGTGCTGCCGGTCCTCCCGGCGGCCGTGTTCGATGCCTGCGTGACCGATCCGCCGTATGGGATCGGAATCGCGGCGTGGGACCGCGAGGTGCCCGGGCCGGACGTGTGGCGCGAGGTGCGGCGGGTGCTGAAGCCGGGCGCCGCGCTGGTCGCGTTCGCGGGGCGCCGGACCTACCATCGGCTCGCGGCGGCGGTGGAGGACGCGGGCTTCAGGGTGACCGACCAGGCGCTCTGGGTGTTTCGGACCGGGCGCCGGCCGTCGCCGTGCCACCTACGGCCCGCGCACGAACTGATCCTGGTGGCGCGCGCGCCTGGCAAGCCGATCCCGGTGAACGCAGACGAGGGACGCATCCCGTACCGCGACGCCGCCGACCGCGCGCAGGTGAGGCGGATCGACACGCTTAGGAAAGGGGGTCGGAGGCGGGCTGTCTACCGCAGCTCGCTGGACGCCCACGGCCGTGAGGGGTTCGCGCCGGCGGATGGCGGGCGGGAGCCGACTACCGTCATGGCGACGGACGAGGTGTTCGAGGGGGCGTCGCACGTCTTCATGGTGCCCAAGGTGCGGAACGTGCTCGGCCATCCCTGCTCGAAGCCGCCGGAGTTACTGGCGCACCTGGTGAAGCTGTTCGTGCCGGTGGGTGGCGTGGTGGTCGATCCGTTCGCGGGCGCGGCGCCGATGGCGGCAGCCGTCGAGGCGGCGGGGCGGCGTGCGGTGCTGGTCGAGGCCGTTGCAGACTGGGCAACCGAGCGAGATCGATCACCCGCGGCGAGGCTTGCGATTCCGCAACGCGTCCCACTCTCGCATGTTTAGCGGAAGGAAGTGCTCTTCGCATTCCACCTTCGGTAGGCGGCGCCGATCGACGATGTATTCCTGCTCGTCGTAGCGGCCGGCGAGGAGCGCCGGGGCGCAGATGATGGCATCCGACGGCACATGGGCCGAGAGGAGGACGCTTCCTTCTTTGCTGCAACGGTAGTCTCCCGTTTCTGCGAAGGTGCGTGCCACCTCCCGGGTCGCGGTCCAGGCCGAACCGTAGAGCCGCCGTTGCCGGCTGGAGGCACTCTCCCCCCTGTACAGCCGGACGGCGCCGCCCTTGTATGGCGGGAGGAGTGCCCGCAAACCGTCGGCGAAGGTCAGGTCGTCAGCCGTTTCCTGACGAATGTGAGAACCATATTCGACGTAAACGCGCAGGAAGAACCGTCGAGTAGCGCTGGGGATGCGTGGAAGGCGGCAGATCTGCCTGAAGGCGCGACGCCAGCCCCCTCCTGCGTGCGCTCCGAAGGTGAGGCCCTGGAAAGAGGAGGACATGCGGTCGGTGTCCCCGGACGCAGCGCCGTCGACGAAGTCACTGATGGCCTGCCGCGCTTGGCGCCGCTCCTCGTCGCAGTGATCGCTGAAGGCGGCTGCTGATTTGGTCATCGCGAATGAGTAGACGGACAAGGAGCCCCGCCATTCATTCGCGCCGACGCGATCCGATCACCATCATCCCCATGGAACAAAGGCGTCGGCAAGGCGCCGCACGTCTCCATGGTCCCCGAGGTGCGGAACGTGCTCCGTCACCCGTGTTCGAAGCCGCCGCAGCTGCTCGCGCACCTCCTGAGGCTGTTCGTGCCCGCAGGTGGCGTGGTGCTGGATCCATTCGCCGGCTCGGGGCCGCTGGCGATGGCAGTAGAGGTGACCGGGCGGAGGGCGGTGCTGGTCGAGGTTGCGACGGCGGCTTGAGACGAGGACGTTCCAGGTGAACTCCCTGCTCCAGTCCTCAAGGCTGCCGCTTATGCTCGAAACTCATCCCATAGACCTGAACGGGGCGGCGCAGTCAGGATCGCATCGAGTTCGTCTGGCACTGGCGCGTCCCCGGGCGTGAAGGGGTGGACGATCGTCACCGGAACCACAGCATTTGGCTTTGGATGCGTCACGAGCGCTGCACCGACGACGATGACAAATGCTACGGGGACACGCGGTCCGAAGTTGACATGGGGCTTGCGGCAGAGCCTCACGATTTCCCTGATGACGGTGGTCCTCATCTCGAACAGAGCCTTGTCGAGCTCTTCCGTCGTTGTTGCCTTCATCAGAGCGCCAGAGAGGCCGGCAATTCGGTCCATGCCGATGATGGGAATGCCGTACGCAGCGCCGTTTGCTAGGCGAGTAACGAGCTGGGCGCGGGCACGCTTCAGATTGGCTTCGAGCGCCCCGAGCGAACTGGGACGCTTGCATTCCACCGCGACCCGGCCAATCACGTCGTGAACGAGCCGGACGTCCTCCTCGTCGTCGGTGAGATCAGCATGAAACCCAATGTCGGCCAGGGACGCCGCGGCAACCAGCTCCAGGAGGATATTGCGGGCTTTGTCGTCGCCGCGCCCGGGCAGCGCTGACCCGTTGCGCACCTGTTCCAAGCTCCGGCGCACCAGCTTGCGGTCGATCTTTGTCCACAGGCGGGACGCCAGATCGAGTTGAAAGACCTGCCCAGCGGCCTCAAACAACAGGCGCTGCTTCTGGTCGGCCTTTCGGAACGCCACGGCCGTCTCGGGATTCAGGCTCGCAACCTCCTCCAGGATAGCGGCATACCCGCCCCATCGCGAGCCGCGCCAATGTACACCCGCACCGTCGAACACTCCCTGCACTCGATCGGCCATCGCATGTAGATCGAGCTGCGGTGGGTTCACATCGGCACCATAACATCTGCAACCACGCTCCTTCGTGGGTGCTCAATGTGCGAAAACGGCGCGCGTCTATGGAAACGCCGCCGGACGTGCTCGCGCCCGTGACGAACGTGGTCTGAGCGGGGGTAGAACCATTCGCCTGTTCGTGCCCGGCGAAGTAGCCGAACCCCGCAATCGCATTGTGCGGCTTCTTGAGCTTGAAGAGAAAGGGCGTCCCCTGCACCAGGCGGCGCAGCGGCTTGGCCGACGGCCGCCAGAAGTTGGCATCCCGCGGTCCCGGATCCTGCAACAGCCGCTCGTACCAGCCGGGATCCGTCACCGCGACGTAGCCGTCCATCGGTGATGCCATGATAGCGCGCCTGTGTAGCCGTCGGGATCTAGATGCCGGCCTCGAGAGCTGGGGTTCACGGTCCTGCCTGACTGGCTCGCGTGGGAAACGTTCGGCGAGGCCAACGGGGTCCCGAGCCTCGACGCGCTCCGAGCGCGCCTGCAGAAAATCCAGAAGGGTGCGCGGATCAATGCAGACCCCGCCGGGCGGATCGGCTGCTGCCTGATCGCCGAAGCGCGGTTCTTCCAGCCCGGGGAATGGATCCCGCAGCCGGCCGACTGGTCGCGGACGACGCAGGTCGGTGACACGTACGACCTGTCGTCCGGCGAGGGTCTCCGTATCTGGCAGGAGTGCCTCGTGCGGGCGAGCACCGCCCAGATCGCTGCCACACGGGTCGAGGAGGAGCAGCCCCGCTACGGCGCCCCGACCATGCACCTGCCCCGCCTCGGCCAGGCGATCTTCCGCGTCCGCGTGCTGGACGCCTACGGCCGAGCGTGTGCCGTCACGGGCGAGCACTCTCTGCCCGTCCTCGAGGCTGCGCACATCCGCCCGTATGCCCTCGGCGGCGCTCACGACGTCGCGAACGGTCTGACCCTGCGGACGGACCTGCACCGTCTCCTCGACCGGGGGTACATCACTGTCGACGAGCAGCACCGGCTAGCCGTCGGCGATCGGCTGAAACACGACTTCGACAACGGGCGCTCTTACTACAGCCTGCGCGGGCAACCGCTGACCTTGCCCGGAGATCCGTCCGTCCGTCCGATGGCCGGCGCGCTGGCCTGGCACCGCGAAAACGTATTTCTAGGATGACCGTCGGTCGAGCGTCGGTGATCGCGACCGAGGTGGCCAGAAGCTGAACGTCCGAGCTGCAGGAGCGGCGGCATTCGGCAGGGTCACCCGCTCGAAGGGTACCGGCGTCGCGCGCGGGACCGTTCGAAGTACAGGCGGAAGGCGGCTCTCCCGGCGGGTTCCCGATGGCGCCGGCCCTCCAGGCCGCGGTACGCTCGACGGCAGGCTTCAGGCCCCGCAGGGTACTGCCAGGGTTGTTAGCCAGGCCCGGATCAGCATGGTGGAAGATTTTCAGTGCAGCTTTTGCGGGCTGGGTCGCCTCCAGGTGGAGAAGCTGGTCTCCGGTCCGCG
>JANPFD010000040.1:0-3944 GCA_031423255.1 Myxococcales bacterium
AGGCAGTGAACCTGACGGGGCCCGTCGGCTTCCGGGCGACGGTCGGTGAGTCGGTCGGGTCCCGCTGGCGCGGGCCCTCCCTCCCGCGGTACGCTTGGGGCTCGGCTTCGAGCCCCGCAGGTTACTGCCAGGGTCGTTATCTGGACCTGACGACGCCGGAGCTGCTGAGGGTTCGGAAGGGACTTCGGTGTGAAGTTGTGGTGTGGGCCGGGAAGGGGAGGCCCAGGGACGGCTGGTCGCACCTTCGATTCATCGCAGTCGAGGCATGCAGTGGTCGACGCTGGTCCTGTAGGTGGGCGCGACCAGCCTGAGCGAGGCTCCCAGGCCCGGCCCCGAGGTGTATCGTGGCGCCTCCGCTCTCGAGCGACCGTCGAGGTGACTTGTGGGGGCGACCGGAGATGGTGCGGGCCCAGATCCTTCGGCCCGCGCCCGGACGCTTACGGGCGAAGGTCGCGGTGAAAGCAACAGCCCGCCGCGAACCGGCGTGGGACGGTCGGCGGCTTCCCGGGTGTCACGGTACCGGCGTACGCGCGGCGGGGCCTACGCGCCACCGTCAAAAAGTGCACGCGTCGTCTCCTGGCCGACGGCCGGTCGCCGCTCTCGAAGAGGTTGTCGCAGGTGCCGACGTGGCGGAAGGCCAGATAACAAGCCAATGAACCTGCGGGGCTCGTCGCCCGCCCGGCCGGCGGTGACGCTCATGCCGGCGGCGCGGCCGCCGGCGGGCGAGGTGAGCGGCCGCCTCGCGGGCGGCCGCTTTGTGCTACGGTCAAGGTGAACTTCGGCCCCGCAGGTTATTGGCAGGGTCGTTATCCGGACTGGGGACGGCAGAGAAGCACTGCTGCAAGGGAAGTTGGGGTAGGTCGCCCTCCGGCGAAGACTTCTTGTCGACCGACGTGGTCAGGCTAGCGGCGGCGCTTCTCCGGCGAAAGCCCAGCGGGACGTCGGCTCTTTGAATTCGAGAGCCCTCTTGCGCGACGGTCGGCTTTCGCGGCCACTCTCGGGCGGTCGTTGGCGTCGTGCTGGTCGCGCTGGACGATTGGCCGCGGTGAAATCGTGAAGTCGCGGTACTTCCTGTCGGTGCAGCGCGACCAGCACCGCACTTCGAACACGGCGAGCATCGCCGCCGTGCTTCAGATCCGCGCCCCCCTCGAAGCACCGTTGCCTTGATGGGTGCAGAAATCGGCTGGCCAGCGGCGTCTGGAACTTGCCATGGGGTCGCCTCGATTGACGTGCGCTCCCGCGACCGTCGGCGCCGGAAGTGCCGGCGTTGCCTCCTGGTCGGCCGTGGCGGGGGTGCGGGCGAAGAGGGTCCGTCCCCGCACCGGTTGGCTCACGGAGGGGTCGTTGGCTGGGCACGCCGGATAACATGGCAGTGAACCTGCGGGCCCCGTCGGCTTCCGCGCGGCGGTTGGCTTGGCTGGTGGGTTCCGGCTGGCGCCGGCCCACCAGCCCGCAGTACGATTGGACCTCGGCTTCAGGGCCCGCAGGTTACTGCCAGGGTCGTTATCCGGACGCTGAGCGACGGTCTCGGTGGTGCGAGCAGGGGAGAACCGGGGATGGAACCAAGGCGAAGAAAACCAGGGCATCGGAGGCCGGCGCCGTGGATTCTGTGCGGCCTGTTTTTCGCCGCTGGCTGTGGGACCCCGTCGGTCAGCGGTCAGCTCGATCGGATCCGGGTTGCCCTTCCGGGCAGTCAGGGAAGATCCGTCTGGGCGATCGAAGTGTCGGAGGTCGATGCGACAGGTTGGCGAAAGACGCTTTGCCAGTTGATCGCGAGATCAAACAACCGAACGCCAGGACGGCTTGTGGAATGGATCTACGGGGAGGAACCGGCCAGTGGCGACTACAGTTTGAAGACTTGCGAAACGCCAGTGCCCGGACCTACGTACGGGGTCCTAATCTCGGGATTCGATCGAGGAACGTCTGCCGCGTACTTCCGCGTCGCGGAGGACGGGTCTGTTCTCGATCTGGGACCCGGATGGCCTGAGTCGGAGCGACGGGCAGCGCTGGCCCGGAGGAAGACCGGAAATCGGTGACGGCGTGGCTCGTCGGGCGGGATCGGGACCCGCACTTTCAATGCCGCGTGAGTGCGCAACCCCCGAACGACGCGCCGGCTAACAAGTCAATGAACCTGCGGGGCCCGTCGGGTCACGCGCGACCGTCGGCGTGATGCAGCGGCGCGGCCGCCTACGGCGTCCGCGTGTGGTACGCTCGACCCTCGGCTTCAGGCCCCGCAGGTTATTGACAGGGTCGTTAGCCGGACCCGAACCCCAGAACGAATGGCGACGCGTCACCTCTTGCTAGATTTCGTTTTCGCGGCGCTGAACCGCGGGAAGTCAGTCGACTGTCTCCTTGGTGCAGGCGAGGTCCGCGGTGAACGCACCATTAGGTGGGTGACCCTTCGTAAGGATGGCGGTCAGGTACTCGCCTCTCTCTATGAGGTGCTCGATCAGCGGACGCCTTGGTTCTTGGACGTGTACGAGTTCACGTCCGTGGCAGAGGAATCAGACGAGCCGCTCGAGACGCACCGATTCGACGAGGCCACTTCGGCGGTGGAGTTCGCGCGCGCGCGGTGGGGCGCCGATCCCTCGCGGTACGTGAATCAGGGAATGCTCAGTGAGGAATGCGAAGACGTTCTCGGCAAGACAACTGGCGCCGCGTCCTCGTAGCAGGCCGGCACGGCTCCTCATGTCGACGATAGCTGTCGCAGACGGCACGCGCCAGAGGGTGCCACTCGTCAGACTCGCCTTGAAGGCCTTGGCGAATCGAGATGCCCCGCCTGTCGGATCTCGGTGCGAATCGCCGCAGTGGCGCGCGGGCCGGCTAACAAGTCAATGAACCTGCGGGGCCCGTCGGGTCACGCGCCATCGTCGGCGTGATGCATCGGCGCGGCCGCCTACGGCGTCCGCGTGTGGTACGCTCAACCCTCGGCTACAGGCCCCGCAGGTTATTGACAGGGTCGTTAGCCAGATCCTGATCAGTCGCCGGACTGGACAGTGTGACCGTGACGGCGCGCAGCGGCGTCGGTTCGGGCGAGGGGGCGGATTATTCTCTTGCCGTCATATTCCCTTAGTGTCATCTTTCTTCCATGGCCGAGGTCATCGCCACCGACGACTTCAAGGGGTGGTACGAGAGCCTGGACGAGGGCCATTCAGTTTCGGTGGCCCGCGTCGTAGACCAGCTTGAAATCGTCGGGGTCACGTTACCGTTCCCCCTGTCAAGCGCGCTTAACGGCACACGGTACGCACTTCGCGAGCTTCGCGTGAAAGCGTAGGGACATCAGATCCGCGTTGTCTACATCTTCGACGTTGAGCGCCAGGCGGTACTCCTGATTGGCGGCGACAAGACGGGCGACGATCGCTTCTACGAAACCATCATCCCCAAAGCCGAGGCCATCTGGGAACAGTACGCGAGAGAGCAAGGATTCATCCCCTGACCGGAGGTTCACCATGAAGCTGCACAAGTGGAGTGACATCAAGGCGAAGAAGTTCTCGCCGGAGAAGGTGCGCGAGATTCGCGAGTCGGCTCTCGCCGAACTTCGCGAAATGGACCTCACCGCAATCCGGGAGGCGGCCGGTCTCACTCAGACCGAGGTTGCCGCCAAGCTGGAGGCGACGCAGTCGCACCTGTCCAAGATCGAGAGCCGGGGCGATCACCGCATCTCAACCGTTCGGCGCTTCGTCGAGGCGATCGGTGGGGATCTGGAGGTCGTCGCGGTTGTAAAGGGGAAACGGGTCAAACTCGTCGGGGTGTAGCCGGGATCCGGACCTGGTGCGAGGCGCCCCGGTGACGCGCAGGACTGGCTAACAAGTCAATGAACCTGCGGGGCCCGTCGGGTCACGCGCGACCGGCGCCGTGATGCGAGCGGCGCGGCCGCCTACGGCGTCCGCGTGTGGTACGCTCGACCCTCGGCTTTGAGCCCCGCAGGTTATTGACAGGGTCGT
>JANPFD010000041.1:0-4312 GCA_031423255.1 Myxococcales bacterium
TACCACCGCGCGGCCCTCGACGATGCCCGCTACCGCGCCCGCATCCCGTGCCTCACGCCGCCGCCACCCAGAAACTTCGCCGAGTGACGCCATCACAAAGCCGGCGCGCGAACCCATCAACCAACCTGCGCGGCAACACCAATAGGATCCGAAAAAGTTCAAACCGGCGATGTCGTAGATGTTCTCGGTTTCGGACACTAGCCTGGTCGTGCTGTTGGGGTGCGTGTACGTCGTTTGCGCCTGAGGCTGGCCCAGGAACGGGAAGTACTTGATGCCCGGCTCACCAACCTCAGCAAGAATCTCATCGGTCCTATTGTACTGCGCCTTTTGGTCGAACCTGGTGAAGGTGCTCTTACTCCCCTCTATGTCGTCGACCCAAATGCCTGCAAAACCGAGAAAGCCCCGCCCGCCGATGTCCATCCGTGCGCCCGAGTAGCTGTATTCGAAATGACGTGTGTCCGATGAATAGGCCACGTCATGCTTCGCGACAACCCAAACGCCTGATTTCAAGCAGAGCACACCCACCTCGGAGCTGCAGTCTCCAGGGCTGTGGACCGAGTCCTTGATGGTCTTGTATTCGACGTTGGTGACGACGCCGCGCCCGTCAGTTACTTTCGTGAGGTGGCCCGGCTTCTGTTCGTTTGCTGTTCGATACCAGGTCTCGAGCGTCCTGTTTCGCTCAAGCACCAGGTCATCGATTCCGTCGCCATTGATATCCGCGTTCGCGTGGCGCCCGTTCCCCCCGCCCACTGCTGGTATCGGCATTTCGGCAGACCAAAAATGGTCGTTTACCCAGTGCAACACTCGCACGTTGGTTCGAGTGGCGACTGGGTCTTTTCCCTTGTCACACGCAATAGTAAGCCAAGGAAAAAGGTAGCGTATCGGGCAGTCAAACGTTCCTAAAGGAGGGGTTTGGTAGCTATCCGCGATCCCCCTATCGACCAGGACGAGCTCGTCGGTGCCGTTCATATCGACGTCCATGACTAGCGGTGCAGTCCGCAGGTCATCTGTATTGTTCCAGTCGCAATAGGTCCGCCGCTGCCCGAAACGGTCCGCATCGGCCAGTGCTACTGTCATGGAGGGAGCGAAGGTGCCACCGCGATTGATCTGGACAAGCGCGCTTCCGCCACACTCTGGCTGGTGAATCGCATCTTTGAGCCCATCACCGTTTAGATCGGCCCAAATAATCGGTGCAGCATCCATGATCGTCGCGCCGTTGGAACCTCGCCGAACAGCGATCGATTCAAGGCCCGATGCCCAGGTCCTTGGCCCTACGGCGCCAACACTCGCCAAGGTGACATAGTCTTGAGCCTTTACTCCAGAAATGGAGTGCGCGACGTAACCAACCACTTCCATCTCACCCGGCGTACCATTCCCAGTCAAACCCGGGACCGCCTGGAGAATCTCGGCCGCGCCATCGCCGTCAATGTCGACGACCTCTACAAACCGATCGCGCGAAGCAAGAAAACCCGACGGGCCCGCCACCTTTGTGTTGGGCCCATCTAGGGCCCCAGCAACAAAGGACGTGGGACCTAGGAAAGAGTTCCCAGATGGAGCCTGGTTCATTCTGGCGAACCAGGCCATCTGGCCGGAGGAGCCAGGTGCTACGCGACTACGAAGGAAGTCAGGAAAGCCGTCTCCGTTCAGATCCACTACACGAGAGATTACAGCCCCGGCCGAGGTCTGCCCACAGTTGATGGCCCCAGCCTGATCGTCAGTGTCTGGACTCCCCACCTTGAACGTGTAGTTCAGGAACGTTTTGAAGTCGTTCGTTGCAGGATCGTATTTGAATGACGACAGCCAGCGTTCGTATGCGACGGCGCCCAACCCTGGATTGGCGGAGCAGATGCTGCTATAGCTCCAGGCGCCGACAACGTCAGCAGCTCCATCGCTGTTATAGTCGACAACATCGTACCCTCGGACATTCGGCGCGCGAAACTTCTCGATAGACGCACCCTGAAAATTAGTTACCGTAGTATAGATTCCTCCATCAACCCGGCCCTCGACTTGGGCCTCGTTGCCGAAGACGCCCCCCCCACTGTTTAGCCGATAGAACCAAAGCGGCCTCATGAGTCCTGCTACGAGAGCAAGACGAATATAGAGCAAATCAACTAGGCCGTCGCCATTGAGGTCGGCCAGGCGGTGATCGAGCGTGTTGGCATCGTATGTCAGAAGGGGACTCGGAGCCTTTTGGAAGTAAAAACCTTTCCGCCCTGCGTATGAGAACTGGACGGGTCGACTGCAGATCCCGCCCGCGTCACATTCTTCCACCGCCGACAGAACGGATTCAAGCGCCTGACCCTGCGCCGGGGGCGTACCCGCAGCCAATGGGAGCTGCGAGACCAAAAGGGGCTGGTAGGTCAATTTGTAGCTACGCGCCACCGAAATCGCCGTGGAAGCGTTCCCTGCATTCAATTCTATTTCGGAGATGAGCTTGGATATTCTTCGTTCAACGCCTCCAACAAATGAGGCGATAGGATTCGGCGTCGTTGCGTAGCTGAAGGTAACGTTTCGCGTGCTGACGCTTTCTCCAGCGGGCAGGTACTTGATCCTTTGCAGGTAGCTTTCGGAGGCGTAGTTGGTGGAGGTGTCCCCCCAAGTACCATAGTATTCCAGGAGCAGCTGGTTCCCGGCGCGGTCTTTCATCTCAACGAGATTCCAGGTGGGTCGCACATAAATATCCTCATTCGCGCGACCGAAAATCCTCTGAGGTATTACGGCGACACCACCGGTTACGTTCCTATAGATGAGCGTACGACCATCCCTCGTTCTTACCTCGAATTGATAGGGGCCATGGCTGTCCGGAGTAACAGACTTCACCAAAACAAAGGTACCCCTTTCTGTGTAGTAGGTCGCACCGTCGGCGCCATAGGTTCCATCGCGGATGACTAGCCGCTGTCCATCCAGACAGAACTTGTCGTTATTGTCGTACGCCACGGCGCGCGCCCGGCCGTCCTGGGCGACGGTCAGCGGGCAGCGCGTAATTTCTGAGATGACATCGCCCTTAAGACGCCATCCAAGGCCGAGCACGCCGTTTCCTGCCCGGCTGTGGTAATCGAGCGACAAACTTGGCTGAAGAAGCCCAGTCGGCGTCCAGATGGGGAGACTGTAGGTCGCTGCGCCGTCAGGAGAAACCTGAAATTCGCCGCTGGTGGCGTACGCTGCTTTGCCCTCCGCAGATAAAGCTGTCGGAACTTCCAACTCCGACAGCGACCCTGGCGTCACTGGCCCGACGTGGCAGATGTCGTCAATTTTGATCTCTCCGGGGGCGCAGTCCTCCCTGGTCAGCGATGAACACTTTCTGGCGTTGGCCCAAGCCGTCGCTGTGCTGTGCCCTAGAGTCCAGGCCAGCGCCTGGTTTGAGGGGACGTCGACAAAAAATACTCCATGCTTGACTGGACTGCCGACACCGCCGGGTTCAAAGATCGCGGGTTGGCCCAGGTCGCCACCGGGGACGAAGGTGTTGAGAGACGATCCGGTGGCCTCGCGAGCGCTCTTGTCAGAGTTGTTCTTGTATCCCCAAACAGCTGTGTATCCGGTCCCCCGAGCCGTCACGCAGGTGAGCACCGGCTCTAAACTGCAGGAGGATGGAAGGCTTTCGGAAACCACACATTGACCGGCGTTACAAAGCCTCTGGTCACAGACGTGCTGTGCCGGGGCACCGCACGTTGTTCCGTCCGCGAGGTTGGTGCCCGGCACGACTTCTCCCAAGCCGTCACATACTTGGATGCCATTGCAGGCGTTGCCGTCGTCGTTGACCTCCGTCCCTTGGGCGACATTCGCGTAGACGCAACCCAGCGCCGGGTCGCAAGTCCCCACCACGCACGGCCCGCGGTCCTCACACGCGATCGCCGCCGTTCCCGCCGTACACACGCCGCCCTGGCACATCTCCTGGCCGTTGCACGCGTTGCCGTCACCGCACAGGTAGCCGTTGGGCTTTTGCGAGCAGGGGTCCGGCGCGGTCACGCCGCACGCGACCCGCGCGGGCATGTAGCGCACGCGGATGGCGTGCTGCTGGATGCTGCCGCCCGGCCCGTCGTTCTTCTGCGCCACGGCGACGATCTGCCGCTGGTCATTGATGGCGGGAGCCTCGGTCGGCGTCCACCCCAGCGCGGGATCGATGATGTCCGACAGCGGCCGGTAGCCCCAGTCGTCCGAGTAAACGAAGGCCCCGTAGGAGCTCCACCCAACGACGTCGCCCTGCCTATTCACCCCCTGGGCGCTCGCCCAGCCCGAGGCCGGACCGATGTCGCGCGTGTCGATGATGGTCCCGTTGGCGTCGAGGGTGACCCGGAAGGCGCGAAAGCCGTGG
>JANPFD010000042.1:0-104387 GCA_031423255.1 Myxococcales bacterium
ATGGACCATGACAACGACCTGGCAATGCGCCTTGCCATCGAACAGGCGCTCACGAACCGAGGCTACCTACGGCTGGAACGCGGAGTCGGCGCTAATTGATTACGTCAACTCAAATTGCTCAACAAACCCGGCGCGGCACAAGTATCGATACCTCCCCAAGTGGGGCATACGTTCTTGGCGGCAATACCTGGTTTCTGCCCTTGGTGGACGGGGCAATTAACATGCCCTTCTCCGACCAGAACGACTACTCCATGTTAAAGAAAAATCTCAAGTGTTCGTTTAACCCCAGTGGCTCAGGTGGAGTTTGCTATCAATGCACTGCGCTGAATGCGGACGGTACGTGTTCTACCTGGGATCACTAAAGCGCCTTGCGCTGACAGCCAGGACGGCTACGGTCGCCCTCGTTGTCAGTTCTTTAGTCGGATGTAACTGCTCGTCAAAATCCTCGCCGCACATTACCACTGGTGCAGATGCCGCGGGGGAGACTGGAAGTCTGCCGGCCGACAGCGATGCCAGTATGCGCGACGGCGGTTTCCTCGACCGCATCGGACTCGCCGACGGAACCCAGGCCGACACTCCCGCCAAGGACACGGCGCTGCCGATGGTCGATGGCTCCGGTTTCTCCTGCACGCCAATAAAGACCCCTCTCTCCAGTCCGCTCCAAGACTTGGCGGCGTTTCGTCCAAAGGTTCAATGGGCTTCAGCAACGAACATCGGTGGCGTGCAATCGGCCGTGGCAATTTCGGGCGATCGAGTGGTTGTTTCCGCAGGACACACCGCCTTCTTCTTTGATCGTACCTCTGGCGCCGCCGCTGGAACGTACACCAACCCGAATTTCACAAAACTCTCTGGTCCCGTTGCTGATGCTCAGGGCAATTTCTACTTCGCATCTGACGTAGGCATCTCGGTAGATCGATCGGCCAAGGAACGTTGGAAGAAAACGTTGCGTTCCGACAACGCCAAGGAGGTGCCATCGTCGCCATTTCTTCTGAGCCCGGACGGAGTTCTGTATTCCGCACAGCATGACGGATATGTGAAGGCCTTGGCAAAAGATACGGGTGCGATTCTGTGGGAGAAACCCATTCTAGTGCCGTCGAGGACATCCGCGTATGCGCCGTCCGTGATGGCTGGCACGGCGGACTCTATTTACCTGAGCTTCGACCCGTTCGAGGACGGTGTACGACTTTTGAATAGGAAGACCGGCACGGTTATCAGCGGAATTACGACCACGAAGCCATCACCACCCAACCCGAGCACGTGGTTCCTCTCTCTCGCCGGCGGCTATGGCGTCGTCCTGGGCTACGATCTCTTTACGACAAAGTCGAAGCTGGTGGTCAGCGATCCCCAGTTGAAGAGCCGCTGGACGATCGACAATTCTTCCGGTCTGGTTTTGATGCCTCGCTATGTAGATACTGAGGGAAACCTGGTGGTTGTCGAATCCGTCGACACGCAGGGTCGACCGTACGATCGATATTCTTTACACAAATACTCATGTTCGGGCGCCTCCGGGGTCAGCGTGGACATCACTCTGCCGAACGATGGCTACGTCGACTTATTGGCCGTTGGTGCAGATGGGTTGGCGTATTTCTACTTGGGTGACCACGGGGATCTCGGAACAAAGCACGTTTTGGTTGCGTTGAACTCCGGCCTTTCTGAAGTGTGGCGATTGGACATCGGAGACCGCGCCCTGCCAACGACGCTCTTCGGGGCGGCACCTGCTGCGGCCGTGACGGATGACGGGCTCTTGTTCTTCGTGACGCAGCGTCCAACTGATGGTGCTGCGGAAGTAATCGCCGTGAAGACAACGAGCCCCGGTCCTGCCAAGACGCCTTGGAATCTAGCCCGCCATGACAACGGACAGACGGGTTGGGTCCCCTAGCTTAAGGGATTCCGAGGCGCCGCTTCAGCACGCGGTGCCGCTCGCGCACGAAATTCTGGACCTGCCAGGCCTGCGGGCCCGGTTCGTCGCAGGCGACGGTGTTGACCGGGGCCCGAAAGGAGAGGGCGCCAGCAGCATCGATCGGATCCAGGCTGGCCGCTGCCTCATCGATCCAGGGTTTGACCACCTCGGGGTCGAACAGCGTCGCTGTCAGGCGGCGCAACACCTCGTCGTACTCCTTCTGAAAGACCCGCAGATACGAATCCTTCAAGTAGTTCCACCTGCCGCGCCCGTTGCCAGGCTCGCCCGCACGGCCGAGGTAAAACGACAGGGTCGGATCGCCGATCAGCAGCCGGTTCAGATCCGACGACATGATCATCCACCGGTGGCCGGGACGCTTGTACAGGAAGTAGTTGTGGTAGTCGTCGTCCCAGGCCCCGCTCCAGTTGATGATGGCGATGTAGCGCAGCACCAGCTCGCGATCGAAGTTCTGGTCCAGGTAGGCGCGTACGGCATTGTCGCCAATCGCGCGCGCGGTGTGCAGTCCCTCGACGAGAGCGATCAGATCGTCGTTGCCCTTTGCCTGGAGCGTCTGGCGTTCGTAGTTGTACGTGTAGCGCTCCTTGGGCGAAAAGCCGCAGAACGGCTGCAGCGGACGGAAGTCACCCCAGCCCCAGGGACCCTCGTCCCAGCGGATGGCATTGACGTTGTACAGATCGCCGATCGGCTCCTTCTTGCCGAAGTAACGCCCGAGGAGGTCCTCGTCCATGTGCTCGACCTCCATCGCGTAGAGGTAATAGCCGCCATTGATGAAGAGGCGCCGGTACCGGTAGTGCATCTCGGGAATGCCGGCGGCCTCGAACACGTGGCTCATCACCATGTCCGGGATGCCGGTGCACATCTGATCGCGCTTGTTCAGCTTGATCGATCGCTTGCCCTCGAAACTGGCGTGCTTGGGGAATTTCACCTTCCAGCCCAGCGCCGTCGGCGGCATCGGGCCGGCCGCCGGACCGGGAAATTTCCACGACGCCAGCGCGCGGCCCGCGAGTCGGTTGAAGAGCCCCCCCTGGTAGCGCACCTCCACGTCGTAAACGCGGCCCTGGGAGACGAACACGGCGGGCACCGTCGCGTCCCACTTCGGGTTCGGCGCGCAGAAGCGGCAGTCGGGGTTCTCGCCCACGCCGCAGCCCGTGACCCACCCGGGCTGGTCGTTGGTCCACAGCGTCCCCCAGTTCGCGGGTGAGATGAAGATGTGGTACGCCGGCGTCCGTCCGGGAATGTTCGGCTCGACGAAGTACGCGTGCCAGTCGTACGGATCAGATGGGAGTGGCGAGAGCAGTTCCTCGGTCGCGCCGTCGCGGCGCCCGAACAGGCGGTAGCGGACGATGCTGTTGGCCGGCTGGGCGGGGATCTGGCCGCTGAGCGAGACCATCTGGTGCGGCTCGTCCTCCCGGGCCACGTCGTCGACGAACCACTCGACGCGAAGGTCGGTCACGGAGCCGCCCGCGTGCCGGACCCGGATCTGCACCGGGTCCTGAGGCATGATCGGCCCTGCTGGGCGTCCGACCGGCTGGGCGATCGGATCGATGCGGCCCGTGTCCGGGGGAGGGCCACCGCCGCATCCGCCGATCAGCAGCGCCAGCAGGAGCGCTCGCAGGCGGCGGCGGGTCAGGGCCAGCCCCACCACCACCACGAGAGCGAGGCCTTGCGGACGCGAGCGTCCGCCGACGTTGCAATGGCATCCTCCCACGCTGTCCTCCTTGTCGACTGTCGTCCCGGCGTCGGGCGGCATCTCGGGGCGAGTCCACTCCGGTGCCAGTTCGAACGGTGACTCGGCCGGCGGCGCACCGTACTCGTCGGCGCCGATGTCCCAGTCGTCGTGCATGGGCCGCGGTGTCCCTTCGAAGTCGAAGAAGAACGGCGACAGCGCCGCGCCGTGATCGAAGGCCGCTCCCGCCGGCCCCTTGATCTTCAGGGTTGGGCGAGCGCCGTCGGTGTCCAGGTTGGGATCGCCGACGACGTTGCCTCTGCCGAGGCTGTCGATGTCGCCGCTCGCGAACGTCATCCCGGCGATGCGCGCAAGGGCCGTGCATGACGGGCAGTGGAAGTCGTTGCTGGTCAGCGGGGCTATCCCCGGCTCGACGGCGAGGTCGACCATCAACTCGGGCCTGGCCTCGACGGCGCGGAACACGTTGTTCACCAGGAAGATGTCCCACTTGCGCAGACCGACCGGCTGGAACACGCCTTTCCAGGCCGGCTCGTTGCACGTGTTGCTGACGATGTCCGCGCGCTCGCCCGCCGTCTTGTCGGGGTCGAGATCCAGGTGCACGCAGACGTCGACGGCGTGCATGCGGTTGTTGCGGACCGGGCTGTCGTCCAGCCGACCGAGCCCCGCTAACGACACGGCGGCCCCGAACGCCCCGGCCGCGCGCCCGACGCTGATGGCGGTGATGTAGTTCGAGTCGATCCTGATCCCGGGATACGGGCTCTCCATGCGGATGCCGAACGCACGCCACGGCCCGGCGCTGCCGATGTGATGGATGGTGTTCAGCCGGACCGAACCGCGCGAGCTGCCCGCGATGCGGATTCCGATCGCCTCGGCCGCGAATCCGGGCAGGCAATCGTCGCCGCAACGCTCGAACACCGGCTCGGTCTGGATGCTGTCCACCTCGTTGCCGCTGATCACGGACGCCGTCGCGCGGTCGTTGCTCCAGCGGATCCCCTCCTGCCCGCAGTGGTGGACGTGGTTGTTGGTGATGCGCAGGGCCGCGTCGAGGACGTTGCCTCCGGTCTGGTCGAGGCAGCGTCCCATCATCCAGCCGACATCGAGCTGGTTCAGGGTCAAGGTGAGGTTCGCGGTGCTGCTGACGACGCCTCGATCGCGAAACCGACGGATGGTGAAGGTTCCTCCCGTCGGGTGGCGGCGGATGGTGACGAAGTCGGCGTCGCCGTCGGTCAGATCGATGGCCGCGGGCTCCCACGGGATCGCGAAGGTGTCGGCATCGGCCGGGTCACTCCCGTCCCAGAGGTGGGCGCAGACGGCGCCGTCGGCCGTGTACGTCATCTTGCCGGGCGGCAGGGCGGCGCTGCACGACCGGTTCGACTGCACGAGGTCGAGCCGCTCTTCACCCTCGCCGCTGTCGTACCACGCGGTGAACGGGAAGCTCCCGTCGGTGCCGCAGACGCCGGTGGCGCACCGATGGACCCCGCGACCCACCGACTTCCAGACGCTGGTCCTGATGTCGCGCGTCCCATCCAGCACCACGTCGTGCCCGGCGAAGTTCTGGATGGTGACGACCTTGCCGGACAGCCCCGCGCAGCCCGGACCGGGCCGCCACGTCGCCTCGCGGTAGACGCCCGCGCGGATCTCCAGCGTGTCCCCCGGGGCCATGCCCTCGCAAGGCGCCGCCGCGGCGAGCGAGTTCCAGGGACCCGTGGCGCCGCAGACCGTGGACGTGCCGTCCCCGTTCTCGGCGCACGAGTTGTCGACATAGAACGTTTTTCCCCAGGCTTGCCCCGCTCCGAGGACGAGGATGAGGACCGCCAGCCAGCACTTCACACCGCCCTCTCTGACGGCCCCGTCCCGTCGGGCGGACCGGAAAAAGGTGCGTGGGGATCACTCTTTTTCGCACACGTAGGTGTGCGACTCGCTGCAGGGTCGGTCGTCCCAGAAGTTGTCGCTGCCGAAGAGCACGCAGTCCTCGGTGCCGTCCCGATCGTTCCAGCCTCGGTGGCGGACGGCGATAATCTCGAAGCGCTCGCCGGTGGTCCACTGGAAGCGGCCCTCGCGGGCGCGGTCGTTCCCGCCGAGCCAGGCGCCCGAGTAGACATAGCGGAAGACGAAGAACTGCTCGCCGGGATCCTGGATGGTCGCCAGGTGCGCGCCCAGCCGCGTGCAGGCGGCGTTGGCGGTGTCCCAGTCGACGGAGATCGGAAAGAACCGGTAGGCGTGGTTGTCCTCCGGCCGGATCACCCACCCGGGACGTTCGCAGACGAACGGGAGGCGTTCGTCGCAGTTCGCGGTCCGGAGGCCGGCGCCGGCCACGTCGTCGTAGACGCACGCGCCGCCGTCCGCCCGGGGCTCGCCAGCCGCCCAGGGGAGCGCCTCCGTCGGCGTGATGCCGGTGGTGACCGAAAGGAACGCCCCGCCGGGGTTGCGGGAGAGCCCGATCCAAAAATCCGCATCTGGCTTCAGGCTTAGTCCATCGCGAACCGCCCGGTTCTCGGCGGGGCGATTGTAGGTGACCAGCGATCCCCCGTTCACCCGGCAGGCGAGGTTGGCGTCGGTCCAGTTTTCGCGGCGGTCGGTGTCGCGCCAGTAGCAGTGCCCGAGGTCGTGCCAGTAGGTGGAGAAGTCGCCCTCCGCGCAGCGCATGCAGGTCTTCGAGCATCCGTCGCCCTCGCGATCGTTGCCGTCGTCGCATTCCTCGACCTGCACACGGAGGATGCCATCGCCGCAGGCCGCACGTTGACATGTGGAGAGGCACCCGTCGGCGTCGGACGTGTTGCCATCATCACACTGCTCGCCCGTCTCCACCTTCTTGTTGCCGCAGACGGCGGAAGGTGCGGCGAAGAGACGCCACACGATCATGGCGACGGCGAGTGGCCCTAGCGCGAGCGCCGTGAGCCGGCCCCATCTGCCCGTCGCAGGAAGAGCGAGATCGGCGAGCAGATCGTCCATCGAGGCGTATCGATCGTCGGAGCGGGGTCGGAGTCCGCGAAGCAGCGCGCGCCCGATCTTCGCGGGCACGCCGGAGCCGCGCGGCGGAGGTTCGGGCTCCGCCGTGGCCAGCCGGCTGGCCAGCGTCAGCAGGGTGGGCCCACCCTTGTCGAGCGTGCCGAACGGGTGGCGCCCGTAGAGGGCCCGGTAGAGGGCCACGCAGAAGCTGAACTGGTCGGCGCGCTCGTCGCCCCGCCCCGAGCGCATCTGCTCGGGCGACATGTAGAGCGGGGTCCCGCCGCGCGGAGAATCCTGCCCGGTTGGGTCCTCGCCGCGCCGCCGCGCCAGTCCAAAGTCCGTCACCAGCACGCGTCCGTCGGTGCTGACGACGACGTTGTCAGGCTTGAAGTCGCCATGAACGATCCCGGCCCGGTGCGCCGCCGCCAGGCCCTGGCCTGCCTGCGCGAACGCGGCGAGGACGGCGCGCCAGGGGTGCGGGTCGCCGAGCCACGTCGCGAGGGTACCTCCGTCGACGTGCTCCATCGCCAGGTAGACCTGCCCGAGGAAGGTACCGGCGTCGTAGACACGGACGACGTTTGCGTGGGCGAGGCGCGCCATCGCCTGGGCCTCCCGCAGCAGATCCGCGTCGGTCAGGCTGCTCGCCTCCCCGTCCACGCGCCGTCGCAACAGCTTGATCGCCACCTCGCGGTCGAGTTCGGGATCGTGTGCACGGTACACCACGCCCGCGCCGCCGGCCCCGAGCGGCGCGCGGATCGCATAGCGTGCGACGCGCGTACCGGCCGTCAGAGGTTCGTGAGTACCGCCGGGAATCGACGAGCCACGCGATCTCGTCTCGGCGAAGAACTGCAGCGTCGCAGCGGCGACGGTCCGGCAGTCGGCGCACGCCGCCAGGTGTTGATCGACGTCCGCCAGCGCGTCGCCCGAAAGCCTTCCTTCGACGAACGCCAGCACGGTATCATCGGACAGGCAGGCCATTGCGCCTCGCGCCTCGCCCGAGCGTAACAAGATCTCATGCTGTCGGATATCTTTCTGGCGCACGTCTCCAACCTCTCCGACCGCCTGGCGTCGGTGTCGCGCCTGGAGAAGGTGCTGGACGGCCATCTCGACGCCGGCCGCACCGCGTGGCCCGAACTGCAGATCCCGGAGGAGACGTTCCTGCGCCACATGGCCGAACGCCTGCCGAAGGAAGGCGACCTGCAGATAGCGCTCGAGCAGACGCACGCAGCCGACCTCTACCTGGCTTGCGGCTGCGCCCACGGCGATCCGCGCGCGATCGCGGCGTTCGAGCGGACGTTCATTCCCCAGGTCGCGCTCTTTCTCGACCGCGCCGATGCCCTGCCCGAGTTCACCGACGAGCTGAAGCAGCAGCTCCGCGAGCGCCTCCTCGTCGCGCAGACCGGGCTCCTGCCGCGCATCGGCGGGTACACGGGGCGCGGGCCGCTCGGCGCCTGGCTGCGCACGGCCACGGCGCGCACCGCCGTGGACCTGCGCCGTTCCATGGGGCGGTCAGAGACGACGGACTCGTTCCAGCTCGCCTCCCTGGCGGCGGACCCGGAGCTCGCGTATCTCAAGGGCCACTACGCCGACGAGCTGAAGGCGGCGTTCGCGGAGGCGCTTGGCCGTCTGGCCGTGCGCGAGCGCAACGTCCTTTCGCTCTACTATCTCGACGGGGTGGCGACCGAGGACATCGGCGCCGTATACAGCGTGAACGCCCGGAGCGTCCGGCGCTGGATCGATCAGGCGCGGGAGGACATCCTGCGCGCGACCCTCCGCCACCTGGAGGCGCGCCTGCACCTGCCGCGCCCCGAACTGGAAAGGCTGATCGGGATGGTGCAGAGCCGCATGGACTGGAGCATCCGTACCATGCTCATCGACAAGTAGTTCCGGCCTTGAAGGCTTCGTCCATCCCCGCCGGTTGCGCTCTCGTCGTCGTCGGCCTCGCCGCGCTCGGCGGCGCGCAACCGCAGGGGGCCCTCACGATCGAGCTGGTCGACGCGGACACGGGCAGGACGCTGGACGGGCTGGTGCGTCTCGCGAACGCTCAGGGAGAGGCCGTCGTGCCCGTCGGGCTGCTGTCGCGTGGGTTCGGCCTCGAGTCGGGCGATGCGGCGGCGCGCTGGTGGGCGCTTGTCGGGCGCGCCACGGTCCGGGTGCCCCGGCAGCGGCTGGTGGTGGAGGCCTTCTCGGGCCTCGAGACCGAGCTGGGCTGGATCGACGTCGATCTCGCGTCGCAACCCGCCGCTGTCGTGAAGCTGCCGCTACGGCGTTTTTACAGCGCCGCCGATCAGGGCCAGCGGGGCGCGAACACCCATCTGCACCTCAAGAGTGTGTCGCGCCCCGACGCCGAACGGTACCTGCTCGAGGTTCCCAGGGCGGACGGGCTCGACCTGGTGTTCGTGTCGTACCTCGAGCGGGCCGACGAGGATCGCGAGTACGTGTCGAATGCGCTGACGCGGGACGATCTGCGCCGGCTGTCGCAGTCGGGTGTCCTGTTCGGCAATGGCCAGGAGCATCGGCACAACTTCACCCCGTTCGGTCAGGGGTACGGGCACGTCATGCTGCTGAACCTGCGGCAGCTCGTGCGCCCGGTCAGCCTCGGCCCGGGCATCACGAAGACCGGTACCGACGGTGTGCCGTTGCGTCCCGGCATCGAGCGCGGCAAGCGCGACGGCGCGACCGTCGTGTGGTGCCACAACGACCTCGGCTTCGAGGACATCCCGAGCTGGGTGATGGGCCGCCCCCACGCGCAGAACATCTTCGACGGCGCCCCCGACAAGCACGGCAGCTACGATCGGACGTTCTACCGGTACCTGAACGCCGGGTTCCGGGTTCCTTTTTCGACGGGGACGGACTGGTTCATCTACGACTTCTCGCGCGCCTACGTCCCGGTGACACGCCTGGCGAGCCCGCGCGACTGGTTGCGCGAGCTGGAAGCGGGGCGCTCGACGATCACCAACGGCCCGTTCCTGGAGTTCCAGGTGGACGGGCAGGCGGTGGGGGACACGGTCCGTCGGAACGAGCCGGGGCGCGCGCGCGTGAGCGGTCGGGCGCTGGGGCGCGTCGACTTCCGGCGACTCGAGCTGGTGCGGGACGGTCAGGTCGTGGCCAGCGCTCCGAGCCGCCGCGAGGCGGGGCACTTCCGCGCCGAGATCGACCTCGAGCTGCCGCTGGAACAGCCCGCCTGGCTGGCGCTGCGCGTTCCGCCCGCCTCGGTCGCTGACGCGCCCCGCAGCGAGCTGGGAGGCGCCCTGTTCGCGCACACGAGCCCGATCTACGTCGAGATGGCGGGTCGCGGCGTGTTTCGTCGGGACGCCGCCGGCGATCTACTCGCCGAAATGAAGCGCGATCTCGCGACATTGCAGAAGACAGCGTTGTTCGGCAGCGCCCACGAGCGAGGGCACGTGGTCGACGTCTACCGCCAGGCCGTCGCCGCGCTCGAGCGCAAGCTCAAGCCCTGACTATTCAGGTCCGCTCGGCGCTTCGAGCTCGTCAGAGGTGTATGCGGCGCGTCCTTCGTCTGCTCGGCGTCATCGCCCTCGGCGCCTGTACGGGGGCGATCGGCGACGGAAATCAGGACGATCTTTCGCCTGCCACGGTCGCCCTCTTGGCCGGAAACGCCGGCGGCGCCTTCAAGACTCTGGATAAATTCGGCACCGAAAAGTACGGTGCCGGCCCGCTGCCGGGCCTGGTGTAATAGGAGGCATGCTCCTCCTCACCCTGGTACTGGCAGCGGCGGTCCCCCAGCGGGTCGACGTCCTCGTCTACGGTGGCTCGGCGGCCGGTGTCATGGCGGCGATCCAGGTGGCCGGCATGGGACGCAGCGTATTGCTCCTCGAACCGGGAAAGCACGTCGGCGGGATGAGCGTCGAGGGGCTGGGTTCATCGGACATCGACAACCACGCCTTCAAGAACTCCGTGGCGTTCGGGGGACTGGCCAGCGACTTCTACCGGCGCATCGGCAAGCGCTACGGCAAGGACGGGCCCGCCTACAAGTTCGAATCCAGCGTCGCCGAGGCGGTGTTCGAGGAGATGCTCGCCGAGAAGAAAGTCCCGGTGGTGCGGGGCGCGTGGCTGCGCTCGGTGAACAAGCGCGGTACGCGTCTCACCCAGGTGCGCACCGAGGACGGCCGTTCCTACAGCGCCCAGGTGTTCATCGACGGGACCATCGAGGGCGATCTGCTGGCCGCCGCGGGCGTGAGCACGATCATTGGCCGCGAGCCGAACGCGCTCTACGGCGAGACCAAGAACGGCATCCGCGGCGAGAACACCTACAGGCAGTTCGAGATCGCCATCGACCCGTACGTCGTCCCCGGAGATCCGAAGAGCGGCGTCATCCCCACCATCCAGGACGAGCCGTTCGGCACGCCGGGCGACGGTGACAAGCGCATCCAGGGGTACTGCTTCCGGATCTGCTTCACCAAGGTGCAGGCCAACGCCATCCCGATCGACAAGCCCAAGGACTACAAGCGCGGCCAGTACGAGATCTACCTGCGCTACCTGCACGCCGGCGGAAAGCTGTTCGGCCCCGGCGCCAACCTGCCCAACGGCAAGACCGACGTCGGAAGCTGGCACGATCTGTCGGCGAACCTGTACGGGATGAACCACGCCTACCCCGGGGGCAACCGTGCCACGCGCGCCCGCGTCTACCGCGAACACCTGGCCTTCACGCACGGTCTCGCCTACTTCCTGGCGAACGATCCGGAGGTTCCCGAGTCGGTGCGCCAGCGGTGGCAGCCGTGGGGCCTGTGCAAGGACGAGTTCACCGACAACGGCGGATGGCCGCGGCAGTTCTACGTGCGCGACGCCCGCCGCATGGTCTCGGACTACGTGATCACCGAGCACCACACCCGGCGTGTGGATGCGACGCCGGTGGCGGATCCCGTCGGCATGGCCTACTGGCCGCTCGATACCCACCACGTCCGTCGCATCGTGCGCGATGGACGGGCCTACAACGAGGGCTTCGTCTTCGGCGGCAACGACTGGGGTCCGTTCGGCATCTCCTACCGGGCGCTCGTGCCCCGGCGCGCGGAGGCCACCAACCTGCTCACCGCCGCCGCCCCTTCCTCGAGCCACGTGGCCTACGGCGCCATCCGGCTGGAATGGACGTTCATGGTGATGGGACAATCGGCTGGCACGGCCGCGGTGCTGGCGCTGGACGAGAGCGTCGCCGTCCAGGATCTCCCGTATTCGTCTCTCCGTGAGCGATTGCTCGCCGACCGCCAGGTGCTCGCGATCCCGTAGAACAATCCGTTCGTTCTGCGAACGGGACGATCGCGATGGCGACGTGAACCCGTGGAAAGACGGGGCCGCGGGCCTGGTACGAGATTCGCACACACCCGGCGGCGATGCTCCGGGCCGTGGGGATCTACGCACCGTGACCGATCGGCTCGTGTCCCTCGACGCCTGCCGGGGTTTCGTCATGCTGATGCTCGCCTCGGGCGGACTGTCCTTGCGCCATGTCGCCCGGAACTTTCCCGACAGCGCGGTCTGGCGGTTCGTCGGGTATCAGTTCGATCACTGTCCGTGGCGTGGCTGTTCCCTGTGGGACCTGATCCAGCCCCTCTTCATGTTCATGGTCGGAGTGGCCATCCCGTGGTCGTACGCCAGCCGCAAGGCGAAAGGGGACTCCGATCTCCGCATCCTCCTGCACACCATTCGACGGTCGCTGCTGTTGATCCTGCTCGGGGTGTTCCTGTCGTCCACCGCCAGCGAGCACACCAGGTGGATCTTCACCAACGTCCTCAGCCAGATCGGCCTCGGCTACACCTTCGTGTTCTTGCTCCGCGGCCGGGGTGGCAAGACCCAGTTCGGGGCCCTGGCCGCGATCCTCGTCGTGTCGTGGTCTCTCTTCGTCCATGTCACACCCTTCGTCGCCGCCGCCACTGAGGGGGGCTACCAGACTCTCAATTTCGTTCCCTCCATGGCGACGATGCTGCTCGGACTCATGGCCGGAGAGCTTCTGCGCGGTCCCGGCTCCGCGCAGGCGAAACTGCTCCGGCTCGTGGGCGCCGGCGCGGCTTGCTTCGCCGTGGCCATCGCCGCGGACCTCGGCTCGGTCTGCCCGATCGTCAAGCGGATCTGGACGCCGTCGTGGGCGCTCTTCAGCGCCGGCTGGACGTTCTGGATCCTCGCCGCCTTCTACTGGTTCGTCGACATCAAGGGGAGGACGAAGTTCGTATTCCCGCTGGTCGTCGTGGGGATGAACTCAATCGCCATGTACATGATGGGCCAGCTGATGACGGGGTGGATACGGCAGATGGTCCGCATCCACGGCGGCCGCGGATGGTTCGACGGCGTGTTCGGTCCGCTCTACGTCTCGGTGATCGTCCTGGTGCTGCTGTGGGCGATCTGCTTCTGGATGTTCCGGCGAAAGCTGTTCCTGAAAATATGATGCGCATACTCTGCTTGATTGCGGCGGTGTGCCTGGGCGCCACGGAGGCTCGGGCCGGAAAAGTACACGTGCTCCTCTGGTTCGATTCGGAGGACTACCTGCTCGAGCCCGACGACGGCGCCACCTTGCGCCTGGCGGGCTGGTTGAGCGAGCAGGGGGTGCGGGCATCGACCTCGGGGGCAAGCCGTTCTTCTACGGCGGCGCGCTGACCCTGACCCGCCTCACCCATACCCGGCGCTCTGGCCTGGGCGGTGCCGCCGATCTGGATGTCGCGAAGGTGAAGTTCCGGGCGGCCCACGACGCATTGGTGGGCGAGGGTGGCGGCCTGGTCAGCGTCTACTACCACCCGAACGAGTTCGTACACCGCGAGTTCTGGGACGCCGTGAACTTCAAGGCAGGGGCCAACCCACCGCCAGCCGCGTGGCGTCTGCCGGCGCTGAAGACGGACGACGAGCGCCGCGTGGCGTTCGAGACGCTCGAGGGCTACGTGCGGTTCATGAAGTCGTTCCCGGCCGTCGACTTCATCACCGCTTCGGACGCGGCGACGCTGTACCGCGATCGTGCCCAGGGGCGGAGATTCTCGGCGGCGGAGGTTCGCGAGATTGCAGCGAGCGTGGGTGACGCTCCCGGTTTCCAGCGCCGGGGCGACCTGACACTGGCGGCCAGCGAGATTCTCACTCTGCTGGTGGACACTCTGCTGGGACGACCGCCGGTGCTCCGGGACACGCCCGCAGGGCCGACGGAGGCGCCTCCGGTGCTGCTGGGTCCGGTGACGACGCCTCACGAACAGTTCCTCCGCGCGACGGAGGACGTCGCTGCCTATCTCGCCCAGCACCGGCGCGTACCGAGCGCCGTCTGGCTTGGTAGCTTGGCCGTCCCGCCCGAGTCCTATCTGGCGACGCTGGCCCGGTTGGTGGTCGCCGCCAACTCGGTGGCGTCCTCACAGATCTCCGTCGAGGTCCGCCCGGCCACTCTGGCGTCTGCCTCTCACGTGGCTGACGACGGCCCACGTCTGTGGAGCTGGTCGATGTTCGCGCCCGGCTTTCGCGCCCCCGGTATGATGGCGCTCGCCAAGCGCCAGGCCTGGACCCTCAAGCCTGCGCTGCTCCGCCCATGATGATGATGATGACGACGATGATGGCTCTTTTGGCTGCGGGCGCCGCTCCGCCGCCGAACATCATCGTGATCCTGCTCGACAACGTCGGTCAGGAATGGTTCGGAGCCTATGGCAGCGAGGAGCGGGCGACGCCGAACATCGACGCTCTCGCGGCGGGCGGGCTGCGGTTCGAACATGTCTACACGCCGCCGGTTTGCGGTCCGAGCCGCGCCGTCCTGCTGACAGGGCGCTATCCGTTTCGAACCGGGTGGACTCTGCACCACGATGCGGCTCTGTACGGCGGCGGCGGACTGGATCCGCGCCGCGAAGTGCTGTTTCCGCGGGTGCTGCGGCAGGCGGGATACGCGACCGGCATCGCTGGCAAGTGGCAGGTGAACAATCTGTACGACGAGCCCGGGATCCTGCGCCGCCACGGCTTCGACGAACACCTCGTCTGGCCAGGCAGCGTGGATCGCACGGTGGTGCGCGGCCGCGGCTATCAGCAGTTCCGGGCCGCGGTGCGCGCGCGTTCGGCGGAAAGGACTCTTCCCGCGCTCCAGGAGATCGAGCATCGCTACTGGGATCCGGTCCTGATCCGCAACGGCCGCCGTGAGACGCACCCGGGCCGTTTTGGACCTGACGTCCTGCAGACGTTCGCTCTGGATTTCATCGGCCGTCATCGCAAGAAGCCCTTCTTGCTCTATTACCCGATGGTGCTGGCCCACGGGCAGACCTTCACTCGTCCGGTCGTGCCGACACCACTCGACAGGCGGACCGATCGCCCGCACAAGGAGATGTTCGCCGACATGCTCCGCTACGCCGATCGCCTGGTGGGGCAGGTCGTCGAGCGCGTCGAGGCTGTGGGCCTGCGCGAGCGCACGTTGATCTTCGTCGCCAGCGACAACGGCACCGAGAGCCAGATGAGCGCCCGCCGCAACGGGAGAGAGGTCAAGGGGGGCCTGTACTCGATGACCGAGGCGGGGCTGGACGTGACGTTCATCGTCAACGCACCGGCGCTCGTGCCGCCTGGCCGTGTCGCATCGCTGATGGATTTCTCCGACATCTACCCGACCATCGTCGAGCTGGCGGGAGCGCGGCCGCCTGCGGGCGTGAAGCTCGATGGTCATTCCCTCGCGGCGCTCGTGCGGGGCCGGAGCTCGACGTCACCCCGGCAGTGGATCTTCGACCAGAACCACACCCGTCGCGTGGTCAGGGACGCCCGCTACAAGCTGTTCTCCACGGGCGAGTTCTACGATCTGCAGGCGGATCCCGATGAGCGGCACGATCTGGGGACGACGAGCCCGGCTGCGCGAGCGGGGCTGCAGAGCGTCCTGGACGGGCTTCCCGCGGATACCCGGCTGCCCTTCGAGCCTCTGAGCCAGGCGGCTTTCAAGCTCCACGCCCAGCGCTAGGCCGCGAAGGAATCCTTCGCGCAGCGAACGTACCCAGCGTCGCCGCATCGCGCCCAGTGCCTCTTTTCGCGGGGTTGCCGGTGCCGGACCGTGGCCGGCGCCTTGCTTATTACGAGGTCGATGCGCACCTTGGCTGTCCTCATCGGTGTCGGCCTCCTCTCCCTCGCCTGCGTCGGCGCCATCGAAGGGGAAATGTCGGGCGAAGAAGAGCCCGGCGCTCCCGAGGGTAGGCCCGGTCTCCCCGGCGCCGGTGGGGCTGCCGGTCCGGCGGGCACGCCCTTCATGTGCGGCGGACAGTCACCCGTCAGCCAGGCATGGAAGCGGCTGTCGCTGCCCGAGTACCGCAACACCGTGCGGGACCTGCTCCAGTTCGCCGTGGGCGCCGATGCGACCGCCGTGATGAACAGCTTGCCGATGGGCGAGCTGCCGTCGGCGCCCGACGGGCTGCAGGGGACATTCGCGCGGATGCATCAGGAGCTCGTTCAGGACGATGTGAGCGGTTGGTACAGCGTCGCCATGGGAATGGGCCGCAGCCTGACCAGCGCGACCCGGATCCAGGCGGTGATGGGTGCCTGCGCCACCGATGGCGTGGCTCAAAACGACGCCACCTGCCTCACCGACTTCATCCGGCGCTTCGGCGAACGGGCGCTGCGCCGTCCCCTCGATGACCAGGACGTCGCGTTCTTCGTGGGCTTCTACGGAGCCACGCCAGGCGTGAACCCGCCGGCGGTGGCCGACGTGATCGCCGGCCTGCTGATGGCCCCGGAGTTTCTGTACCATGTGGAGCACGGCGAGACGGCTGTGCCCGGGAAGCCGGGCGTTTTCGCGCTGACGATTTTCGAGGTGGCGGCGCGCCTCTCCTACCACTTCCTGGAAACGATGCCCGACCAGACGCTCTGGGAGGCGGCCAAGAGTGGCGCGCTGAAGACACCTGCGCGCTACGCCCAGGAGGTGCAGCGGCTGTTTGGCGACGCTCGCGTCCGTCCGGTCATCCGGAATTTTTACCGGGAGTGGCTGCGCCTCGACGAGGTCCCACGGCTCGACCTGAACAATGCCGACGCCAATTTCAAGGCGTTTGCCGGCGCCGACCTCCCCAAGAGCGGTCTGCGTGCCAGCATGATCGACGAGGCGCTGGCCCTGGTGGAACACTACACCTGGCAGACGGCAGGCGGCGTCGGCGATCTCCTTTCCACACCGCTCGCCTTTCCGCGAACCGCTGAGCTGGCGAAGATCTATCAGACCCCGGTCTGGTCGGCGGGCGAACCGCCGGCGTTGCCGGAGGGGAGCCGGCCGGGGCTGTTCACCCGTGCCGCCTTCCTGGCATCGGGAGCGGCGGTCACGCGCCCGATCCACATCGGTGTCTTCATGCGCACCGGCATCCTCTGCGACGAGATCCCGCCGCCTCCCGGCGGCGACGTGCCGGCGCCTCCCGCTCCCGATCTGAGGCTCAGCACGCGGCAGGCGACCGAGAAGCTGACGGGCGTTTCCCCGTGCAGTGGCTGCCACGCCACGCTCATCAACCCCCTCGGCTTCGCCATGGAGGGGTATGACGCTCTCGGCCGGCCTCGCACCGAAGAGCGCGTCTTCTCGAAGTCCGGACAGGAGATCGGCCGGCTGCCTGTGAACACCGCGACGGTGCCACAGGTGGTCCCCGGCGACATGAGGCCCTCGCGAGGGCCAGCCGATCTGATGGGGCTCATCGCCGAGAGCGGCCGGCTGCCGGCGTGTCTCGCCCGGAACTACTTCCGGTTCACCTTCGGCCGGCGCGAGGATCTGGATCGCGACGGCTGCGCGCTGGAGACGCTGCGCCGGGGCTTCGCCCAGACGGGCTCGTTGCGTACCGCCTTTCGCGAGGTGGCGAACACCGCCGAATTCCAGCAGCGGACGTTCTGATGATTCTGCGGCTGGCAACCCTTCTCCTGCTGGGCGCCTCGTGCGTGGGCGAGATCAAGGAGGCATCCGCCGGCAGCACCACCGCGCAGGGCGTCCCGCAGGCTCGAACACCGGGGGCCGTGGACGCACATGCCGTCGGTCCGAGCGGTCTGCGCCGTCTGACGCGCACGGAGTATGACAACGCGCTTCGCGATCTCCTGGGCGACACCTCCCGGCCCGGATGGGCCCGCCTGCCCGAGGACGCCTTCGATCCCTTCGACAACAACTACGCCACGCAGATCGCCTCCGGGGTCCTGGTCGAAACCTTGGAGACGATGGCCGAGGAGGCGGCGACGCGCGCGCTGGCCGATCCCACGCGCCGCATGGCGCTCG
Organism: Myxococcales bacterium; assembly: GCA_031423255.1. Lineage (GTDB taxonomy): Bacteria > Myxococcota_A > Polyangia > Fen-1088 > Fen-1088 > JANPFD01. The sequence continues at coordinate 17,725 of JANPFD010000042.1, forward strand.
TGGGCTGCGCGCCGACCGGTCCAGACGATGCGGCGTGCCTGCGTCGCTTCGTCGTCAGCTTCGGCCGCCGCGCGCTCCGTCGACCGCTGCGCGAAGAGGAAGTGGAACGGTATCTGACGCTGCAGAGCTACGCCGTCGAGGATCGCAACTTCCACACCGCCGTGGCGCTGGTGATCCGGGCGATGCTGCAGGATCCCGAGTTCGTCTACGCCATGGAGATCGGCCAGGCGGTCCCTGGAAGTCCTGGCATCCTCAAACTCAACGACTTCGAGATGGCGAGCCGGCTGTCCTTCTTCCTGCTCGGCGCGCCCCCGACATCCTCGCTGCTCGACCTGGCCGCGGCGGGCAAGCTGGCCACTGCCGCGGATCGCCGCGCCGCCGCGACCAAGCTCCTCGACAGCCCCGCCGCCAAGGAGCGAGTCACCTGGTTTCACGCCCAGTGGCTGCGCTACTTCCAGCTCCCCTTCTCGCCCGAGTTGACGGCAGCCCTGCGCACCGAGACCGATGCGCTCGTGCAGAAGGTGGTGTTTGGCAAACAGGACTACTTCAACCTGTTCCGGGCGACGGAGACTTTCCTCACCGACACCCTTGCCAGGCACTATGGTTTGCCGGCGCCCGGGTCCACGGGCGGCGCCTGGATGGGCTACGGTGCCAGCCCTCGCCGGGGCATCCTCTCGCACGGCGCATTTCTCGCCGTCGGCGCCAAGTTCGACGACACCAGTCCCACGGTGCGTGGCCGCTTCGTGCGCGAGTATCTGCTGTGCCAGGACATTCCGCCGCCTCCGCCGAGCGTCAACGCCGACGAGCCGCCACCGGAAACGGGCAGCCCGTGCAAGATCGATCGCTACGCAGAGCACACGGATGTCGGCTGCGCGACCTGTCACAAGCAGATCGATCCCATCGGGTTCGGACTCGAAGCCTACGGGCGTGATGGTCGTTTCCGGACCGCGGACGTCGATCAGCCCCAGTGCCGCATCAAGGGCGACGGCGAGGTGCTGGGCGTGGGAACGTTCAACGGCCCGGCGGGGCTCGCTGATCTCCTGGTCAAGAGCGGCAAGCTCGAGGCGTGCGCGGTACGCCAGCTGTACCGTTTCGCCACCGGCCGCAAGGAGAGCGCGCATGACGAGCCCACCATCGGCCGTCTGGGCGATCTGTTCGCGCGCAACGGCCGCTCCTTCGTCGATCTGCTGGTGGAGATCGCTTCGGGCGAGTCGTTCGGCTTCAAGCGTCTGGAGGCGTCGCCATGAGCTCGGGACTGAGTCGACGGTTTCTCCTGCGCGGGGCCGGCGGTGCGGCCCTCGCTCTGCCTGCGCTGGACGTGATGATGGACCGCCACGGTCTCGCGTGGGCCAAGGGCGGGAAGCCGTCGCGACGTTACGCCGTGCTCTTCGGCGGAACCGCGCTCGGCGGTGACGGCGACGCCAGTCCGAGCCAGTATGTGCCCACCACGGTCGGACGTAACTTCGACCTCAAGACCGCCCTCGCTCCGCTCGCGGAGGTCAAGGACGAGGTCAGCGTCGTCTCCGGGCTGCGCATTCCAACCGGCAGGGGTGGCCCGGCCCCGGCCGGCGGCCGTGTCGACGACTTCCACGTGTCGTCCAGCTCCCCGCTGCTTTCGGGCATGCGCGCCAACACCTCGAATGCGTTGGTCAGTGGCGCCACATCGGATCAGATCGTCGCCGATGCCATCGCGGCAAGCTTGCCCTTCAAGTCGCTCGTCTACCGGGCGCAGGCGGCCTGGTATCTCAGCGTGGCGGCTGCGTCGGGGCGGGACTACCTGTCGTACAAGAAGGAGGCGTCCGGCAGGACGGTGCCCATCCCCGCGGCGACCAGCCCAGCCGCCGCGTTCAAGGCGCTGTTCGGGGGCTTCATGCCTCCTCCGGGCGGCTCGGGGACGCCGTCGCTGGACCTTCGCACCCGCGCCCGCCGGAGCGTTCTCGATCTCGTGCGCGGCAATGTCCAGACGCTGCTGCCTCGCCTGGGCCAGTCCGATCGGGCCCGGCTGCAGCGCCACTTCGACGAGATCCGCGATCTCGAGCGCCGGATCGGCGCCCTGCCGCCGGCGACCGCCGGCCTGGCTTGTCGCCGGCCCACGGACCCCGTCGCCGACCCTGTCGTGGGTGGCAGCCAGCCGGGCGCCACCACCGGCGGCATCAGCTTCAACACCAACAACGGTTACAGCCAGGAAGACGATCGCGCGCGGATATTCTGCGATCTCGTCCACATGGCTTTTGCTTGCGACATGGCGCGCGTGGCCTCGTTGATGCTGACCATGTTCCAGTCGCACATGAGCGCGTATCCGATCATCGGCGCCCGCTGCGATCTCCACGAGGTGGGCCATAACGGTGACCCGAGGATCAGAGGGACGACGGCCGTATCCAAGGTGGTCGCCTGGCACGTCAAGCACTTCGCGTATCTCGTCGGCAAGCTGCGCGACACGCCCGAAGGAAGTGGACGCCTCATCGACAACACGGTTCTGGTGTTGCTCCACGAAGGCGGGCACGGCCTGGACACCGCCACGGGCAAGGCCATGTCGACCCATTCCACCGAGAACATGGCCTGCCTCATCGCCGGCCGCGCCGGCGGGTTGAGGCCGGGCAAGCACGTGGCCAGCGGCGGCAAGCACCCCGCCAACGTCCTCGTGTCCGCGATGAACGCCGCCGGTGTCGCCGCGACCACCCTCGGCGAGGTCGCCGGCGGCATTCCCGAGCTGTTCACCGCCTGAGGATCGAGTGTCCGCGCAGCATCACCACCAGGGCGACGAGGTAGGCGATCGCCGCCAGCAGCAAGACGGTCGTGAAGCCGAACACCATCGCCAACATCACCGTCCCCACCGAGCCCACGACCGAGGCGAAGGCGTTGGCGGCCCACGCCCACGGTATCAGTGGCGAGAGTCGTGGTAACCGCGCGATCATCAGCGGAAGGGGTATGCCCATGAAGAAGCTGCCCGGAGCAAGGAGGGCGACGGTCACCGCAGTCCGCCATGCCAGCGATTCGGCGGCAATCCGGCCCAGCGCAGGCGTCAGCACCGCGTAGCCGAGAATCGCCAGGCACACGGCCAGGAAAGGAACCACTTTTCGTAACTCTCCACCGCGCTCGACGAGCGGCACTCCGACGAGGGCACCGAGCCCCGAGAACACCAGCATGGAGAAGATGGTCGTGGTGACGGAGTACGACGGATGGCCCAGAAACAACGCGAGCTTCTGGACCATGGCGATCTCGACGAACATGAACCCCAGCCCGATCGCCGAGAAGTAGACGAGGACGGTGATGAAGGGCCCGCGCTCCATGGACTCGAGGCCGATCAGCGGAACCAGCATCAGCAAAACCGCCAGCCCCAACACGCACAACAGGACCTTGAGCAGAACGCGTCCCGCCGCCGACGTCAGCAGGTTGCGTTCGAGCTGATAGAAATAGGGGCTGTCGTCTGTGACCGGGGTGAAGTTCTCCGCAAGCGAGTCCAGGAATTCCTGACCTCGCCCCTGGGCCACCTTGGCGAAGTAAACGGCCAGCCCCTCGTGGCCGCCGGGCATGCCTGGCAGATAGTCAATCGTCATGTTCATGGGAGCGGCGGGCAGCGCTTCACGCAATTTCGCCAGAGTCTCCGGGGCGAATGGCTTTCGCGCCAAGAGGGCACTGCTCCATGCGCCGCCGTGGAAAACGGCGGCGTGGCGTTCCGGATGCGCTTCCCCGAGGTTCTGAAGCGCCGCCATCGCGGTGGTCAACGCGCGCTGCAACTCGTGGAGCGGCCTGAATATATAGATGACGCCACCGGGGCGCAGGATCCGGAAGTACCCTTCGAAGGCCTCCTGCGTGTAGAGGTAGTTCTCGGACAGGAGGTTGGCGCCGGCCGCGAGCCCGGCGCCAGTGTCGACCGCAGTCAACGTGATGACATCGAACGACTGCTTGGTCGAATTGACGAACGTACGGCCGTCGAGTTCCTTGATGGTGACCCGCGGATCGTGGAAGGGATCGCCGAAGAACGCCCGGTGCTTGTCCCGGACGGCTTCGATCATCATCGGGTTGATCTCCACGCCGGTGACCGTCTTGGCGCCGTTCCTCAGTGCCAGGAATACGTCGATGCCGCCGCCGAGACCGATGTTGAGGACGTCGGGCTCGGGCGGAGATGCGAGATAGGGCGAGCGGTGTCCCGACGATCGAGCCAGCCGATCCAGAAACCCCGGGGCGTGTGGGGGACAGAAATAGGTGTAGGACCAGTTGTCTCCGCTGGCAAAGAGGTAGCGGGTCTCGCACCCGTCCCTGGTCGCCCCCGTGGCGACGTCGTAGATGAGACGATCGAACCCGCGGATCGGCGCGACTGAATCGAGGCGCCCGAGAAATCCCCAGCGCGACCAGTCGAGACGTGACTGGATCTGAGGATCGGCCAGGATGCGTCCATAGTGTTTCACCGGACCTGGTCGATAAGGAAATAGCGTCTCATGCACACCCACCGCTCCCAGAACGGTGATGAGCAGAACGCACGAGACCGTCAGCCTGAGGCGGGAGCCGTGGGCGATCGCGGCCGACCCGGCCAGGGCCAGGGCCGACGCCGTGAGCACGACCGCACCAGCGCTGCCGCTCGCGTTCAGAACGAACACCAGGCCGACGCAGCCGGCAGCCGCGCCGACGAGGTCGAAGAAATAGATCCGACCCGCGTCCTGTGGACGAGACAAGAACGTGAGCGACAGGAACAGGCCCACGAAGATGTAGGGGATCGTGTTGATGGCCACGAGGACCGGAATGGCCGTGAGGCGCGTACTGGCGAGCTCCACCAGCACGATAGAGATTCCGAAGGCCACAGCGGAGGGCCACAGCAACGTCTCGACCGCCGCGGGCCTCTTGCGCGCTACCAGCGCCGCCAGTGAACCACCACCACCGAGTCCGACGAGAGAGAGCGAAACGACGAGGAAGGCGTTCTGATGGAAGAGCTGCAGCGAAAGAACGATCGTCTTGAGCAACTCGATGAGCAACATCGAGGCCGACAACATGGCCACCCCGAGCAGCAGCCGCCAGGTAGCCACGGTGGTCATCCTAGAAGGCGGACGGCCGATCGACAACAGCGCGCTGATGTCAGCGGTGATAGCATCGATCGCCGGTGGAGGCGCGTCTTCCAGAGTTCCTGGGCCGGTACCAGGTCGTCGGCGAGATCGGCACCGGGGGGATGGCCGAGATCCTGCTCGCGCGCCTCACCGGTCCCAGCGGCTTCGAGCGGCCTGTGGTCCTCAAACGGATTCTCCCGCACCTCGCCCGGCGCGAATCGTTCGTCACCATGTTCCTCGACGAAGCGCGCATCGTGGCCCAGATCCGGCACAACAACGTCGTCCAGGTGCAGGAACTGGTACACGAGGGCAACGAGCTCTACATGGTCATGGAGTACCTGGAGGGCGAGAGCGTCGCGGGGTTGACGAAGCGGCTTGCGCGCCAGGGTGAGCGACTGGACCACGCGCTCGGCGCCTACGTCATCTCCGAGGCGTGCGCAGGGCTGCACGCCGCCCACGAGTTGGTCGACGGCAGCGGCGCCCCGCAGAACGTGGTCCACCGCGATATCTCGCCGCAGAATCTGTTCGTGACCTACGGCGGACAGGTCAAGGTGCTGGACTTCGGCATCGCCAAGGCCGCGGACCGCCTGGCACACACCCAGACAGGCCTGCTCAAGGGGAAGCTCGCGTACATGTCGCCCGAGCAGTGCGGGCACGGAGCCGTCGATCGCCGCTCGGACGTCTTCTCGCTGGGCGTGGTGCTGTTCGAGCTGACGACCGGCCGGCTGCTGTTCCAGCGGCGCAACGAGGTGGAGACACTGCATGCCATCACCAGCGAGCCGATCATCCCGCCCTCGCGCGTTCTGCCCGATTACCCTCGCGCGCTCGAGGCCGTGTGCCTGCGCGCTCTGGCCCGCGCTGCCGACGAACGGTACGCGACGGCCGACGAGATGCGCCGGGAGCTGCGTGCGGTCGTGCGTGAGCTGCGGCGGGAGGACGATGCGGGCGAGGCGCTGGCCACGACGATGCGGCATCTGTTCGCGGATCGGGCCGTCGAAAAGCAGTCCATGCTCCAGCGCCTCCGGGGTGGCTCCGCACCGTCGGCGGTCCCGGCCGGCGATCCGGACGCGAGCTTGGACCTGCCGACCAGCGTAGCGACCACGGCCGAGCGGCCCCGCACGTCGGCCCCCGTCATCACGAAACGCCGGGTGACCATCGCCACCAGCGCGCTGATTCTTGCCGCGGCCGCGGTCGCCGTCGTGGTGTGGCGAGGCCTGCGCACGGTTCCGCCCAGCCCGGGCCCCGTTGCGGCGGTCGTGGTGTCGAACCTGCGGGCCTTGTGGACCACGCCGAACAGCATCCAGTGGGAGTGGACGGTGAGCGACGCCTCGCCGGACCAGCTGGCGTCCTACGAGCTGGTGGTGGGCCCCGAAGAATCCGACGTCACAGGTCGGACGCCGCGAGCCGAGATCTGGGACGCGCGCCGCAATCCGGAGCTCGGCCGGTATCTGCTGCTGAACACGCCGGGCGTCACCAAGGTGTCCAGCACCATCACCTTCGGCCACGCGCCCGCCACCGACCACTGGGGCCAGCTGGTGGCCATCGACCAGGCCGGCCGTCGGTCGTTCACGGCCGTCGTCCGCGCGCGAACCGGCATCGCCGTCGATCAGATCACGCTCGTGCCCGATGCCCCGTGCGCATCGGGCTGCACCACCCTCCCGACGTGGTACGAGCGAAGCACGCAGGGGGCGAACGAGGGCGCCGCCTGCCACCGCGCCTTCATCTGCTGCGATGCCGAGCCGGTGCCGGACAAGCGCGTCTGCGACCGGGTATCGTCTTGCTACGAGAACCTTCGCATCCAGCATCTGCCTGCGCAGCTCGGCCGTCTGACTGCGGGGGCTTTCGCCAGCAGCGCCTTTCTCGAGTTCGCGGTCGCACACCGCTCGCCGGTACAATCCGCCTGGTCTCAGACGTGGCTGACGATCGGCGACTTCGACTGTGGCTTCAAGTGCATCTTCATCTATCAGGGGTTCACGTTCCCGCCGGACGGGACGTACCGGACTTTCCAGATCCCGCTACGGCATCTCAGGAACCGCTATGGGCTTCTTCTGTCCTTCGAGGAGATGCGAGCCCGCAAGTTCACGGTGGCGGAGTTCGCCGTCGGCGGCAACTGGACCGCGGGGGCCGAAGTGCGCGTCGATTCGATCCGGGTGCGCTGGTGACGCTACTTGTTCTGCGGGCCGCTGCGCGCGCGGAGCATCTGGAAGTAGCGACGGCCGATCCCCGAGGCAGCCGCCGCGGCGGCCACGTCGCCGCTGTGACGACCCAGCAGATGGGTGACGTACCGTCGCTCGAACTCCTCGACGACGCGATCGCGGGCCCGGGGAAATGGGACTCCGGAGAAAACCATCTGCTCGAGAAAATCGGCCGTCGGAGGCAGCGGTGAGCCTGCTCCCGGGACACCGCGTCCGGCCTGGTGCTCGTCGGCGAGATCCCCCAGCGCCAGCTGGCGAGCCACGGCGTTGCGCAGTTCCCGCACGTTGCCCGGCCACGGGTAGTCCTCCCAGCGGGTGAGTGTGTCCCTGGGAAGCTGCGCGGGTGGGCCCTGCATCTGCTCCCAGAAGTGGCGGGCCAGCACCGCCACGTCGCCGGCGCGGCGACGAAGCGGCGGCAACTCGATGCGGGCGACGGCGAGGCGGTGGAACAGGTCCTCGCGGAAGCGGCCGGCCTGAACCTCGCGATCGAGATCGCGGCGCGTGGCGACGAGCAGGCGCACGTCCGCCTTGATCACGCGATCACCGCCGACCCGCCGGATCTCGGAGCGTTCGATGGCCCGCAGCAGCTTCGGCTGCAGCGCCAGATCCATATCGCCGATCTCGTCGATGAACAGCGTTCCGCCCTGGGCCTGCTCGAAGACGCCGGCGTGGGTGGCGATCGCGGTGGTGAATGCGCCGCGCTCATGGCCGAACAACTCGGACTCGATGAGGCTCGGAGCTACCGAGGTACAGTCGAATACGACGAAGGGACCCGAGGCGCGCGGCCCCTGTTCGTGGAGCGCCTCGGCGAGCACCTCCTTGCCCGTACCGGTTTCGCCTTCGATGATCACGGGAACGTCCGAGAGCGCCAGTCGCTTGCACATCGGATAGAGCCGCCGCATCTCGGGGCTGGCGCCGACGAGGCGGCCAAACTGTTCCTCGGGCGGCAGGGGCCGGGCGCGTGCAGAAGCCTCGGCTCGATCGACGCGCAGGAGGGTGGCGCCGACCCGGACCAGCTCGCCGCCGCCCAGGTACGCTTCGCTGATGCGCACGCGATCGACCCAGGTCCCGTTCGTCGAGCCGAGATCGGTCAGCCGCAGCTCGCCTCCGACGGCTTCCAGGGCGGCGTGGCGGCGCGACACCTGTGTGTCGCTGAGCTTCAGGTCGCACGCCGGACCCTGACCGAGCAGCACGCGCCCCGGGTGGGCATCGTCGCCGCTGATGGTGAAGCTACGGCCTTTGTCCGGCCCTTCCGTGACGAGCAAGAAGAACGGGGTTTCCTCCGCCTGCGAAAGGGCCGGCGACGCACGCAGCTCGGTGCGCAGGGACTCGGTTTCGTCGTTGTCGCCCTTCACGAGCGGCAACTGTATCATTTTCGCTCAGATTCCTGCCTTCAGGAGCGGCAGGAAATCGCCGGACTGTTCACGCAACCCGGGCATCATGCCTCTGGCGTAAACATCGAAGATGAATTGCGAGCCGTAGCCCAGGGAGCCGTTGCTCTCGTACTCCGATCGCGGAACCCCTTCTCCGGCACGGTGGCCTGCAAAGGCATGTCCGCGGTGCCTCTCAACGAGTGGACGCACCTCGCCGGCACCTGGGATGGCAGCACCGCCACGCTGTACGTCAACGGCAAGTCGGCCTGCTCGTTTCCACGGCTGATCAACCTGGGCCTGCCGCGTGACACCACGCCGCTGATCATCGGCGGTAACGCCCACACCTCCGCTGACGAGGCGACCGAGAACTTCAATGGCCTGCTCGACGAGGTGGCCATCTACCGCCGCGCGCTCTCGGCGACCGAGATCCTGCGTCTCATGTGAGCCGGACTGCGGTGGGTCAGGCATAGCAGCCGACAGGTGACATCACGGATGTTCCGTCAGCTCGCCCCGCTGCCCCAGCGCAGCCGGGCGATCCGGATCCCGTCCAGCGTGTTGAGCAGCGAGGCGATGTACGTCTGCCCTTGATGCTCGAACACCTCCGGCGCCGCCAGGGGCAACGTGCCCAGGCGATAGCGATCGTCGTTGATGCCGAAGTTCAGCGGATCGGGCGAGGCGTACACGGTGGTCTGCGCCTTCGCGCCGTACTTCTGGGTGCGGAACAGGTAGAACAGGTTGCCGCGCTGGACGACGAAGGGACACTCGGCCGCGTAAGGGCCGTCGCCAGCCGCCCCGCCTGAAGCCACTTTCTTGGGCCCGGCCCAGGTCTTCAGATCGGGCGACGTCCAGAGGTAGACCACGCCGTGCTGATCGAGATGGGCGGTGGTGTAACAGTGGTAGGTGCCGCCGATCTTGATCACCATCGGGTCGCGACAGTTCTCCTCGTCGCCGCCGATGCCGAACATGCCCGCCTTGCCGTTCGGCTGGAGCTGGCGGGCGAAGGTCTTGCCATCGGCGCTGGTGGCGCGGCAGATCTTCTGCCAGTCGCCGTAGAACATCTCGTACTGCTTGCCGACCGGCAAGACGTAGGGCGCCTGCAGGCCCCAGGGCGTCTCGCCGAAATTCGTGTCAGCCTCCAGGCCGTTGCCCATGGGCTGCCAGTCGGGATCGGTCAGCTTCGCCCCTTGCCAGCGGTAGAAGACACGGGTCTTGCCGCTGTACCTGGTGCCGCGTACGCAGGACCAGAGCTGCCAGGTGCCGTCGGCCGCCTGCCAGATGCCGAAGTCGACCGGCTGCTGCTTGGGGTTGGTGAAGGGACCGAGATCGGGCTGGTGGGAGATGATCCAGCCGTCGTCCTCGGGCTCGGGCATCGGCGACGCGGCGGCGAAGGAGCGGCGTCCCACGAGGAGTCCTGCGGCGCCCACGAACCTGCGACGGCTGATCATGCGGCCCTCAGGAGCGGGAGGAAATCACCGGACTGCTGCCACAACCCGGACGCCATTCCTCCGGCGTAGCGGTCGAAGACGAACTGTGTTCCGTACCCGAGAGAGCCACCGCTCTCGTATTCCGGGCGTGGAATCCCCATCGCCTGCAGGAGCGTGCCCAGGAATCGGTTCCAGGTGAGCCCGATCTGCCGTGGGAATCCGAGATAGTTTTCCGCCGGGCGCAGGGTGTGGCGGAAATCGATGTACTTGCCGCTGCTGATCGCGCCCGCTCCGCCACCCATGAGCACGACCGGCATGCCCATGTTGGCGTGAGTCCGCTCGGCGCACTCCACCGCCCAGGCCACGACCGTGTTGTCGAGCGCGGTGACGCCCGGTGATTCCTCGCTATCGAGCTTCCGCGCCAGGTCCAGCACCGCGTTGCGGAACAGGCTCCGGCTCGTCTCTACGATCAGCGCCTGGTTGGTGGGATCCGACGAGGCGTGCGTGATGCTGTTGTGCCACACTCCCGGGTCCCAGGTGCGTGAGGAGAAGTAGTGTTCTGGCACCTGGATGGTCGCCAGGCGCGTGTATCCGCACAGGAACGCCGCGGCGATGATCGAGTTCTGGAGCTGGAACCTCTGGATGCTGCCGCGGGTGCTGACGGGCGGCGCCGCGGTGTCCCTGCACGCGCCGATCGGGGCCGAGCTCGTGGACTTGATCTGGCGTTCCAGCTCGTCGAGCCGGCTCATGTGCGCCTCGAGCCGTTGCCGGTCGAGCTGCGACATGCGCCGACTGCTCCTGCTGAGCCGACGGTAGCTTTCGATGACGCGGTCGACGATCAGTGGCCGTCCTGGCGCAGGCGGCGGGACTGCCCCCACACCGCCCGAGAACAGCTTGCTGAACAGCGCGGCCGGGTCCGACTGGACGCCGGTGGTGTCGACGATGTCGCCGGTTCGGCTCGCTGGATTCGCGTAGTTGTAGGTGAGACCCCAGTTCGTGCCGCCGCCGTCCCCGGTGTGCACCGAACGCTGGCGCACCCCCGCGAGGGTTCTGTAGAACGAGGCGGACCAGGCCATCACCTGGTCGATGGTGGGAAACGGCGCCTTGATCGCCGGGAACCTCTGGTCTCCGGTGCTGCGGTGAAGCGTCCCGAGCCAGGTGATGTGGTGGCCCACGCCGTAGGGCATGTCGAGGCCCCGGAACACGCTCAGGCGACTCGCCATCCGATCGGTCAGCTCGGTCGAGGGCGCGCGAAGCACCGCCGACAGAACGGCGTCGGTCCCTTCGAGGGTGCGCACCAGGCGCCCCTGCCGGACGGTGTGGCCAGGCAGGATCTCCTGCGGAGCCCCGAGCGTCTGGTCCGAGGGAAACATGTTCACGTCGTTGATGCCGCCATTGAACGAGTTGATGGCGACGAACTTCGGCTGGCGAGCGAGCGTCGGTTCCACGGCCCAGGCCTTGCCGGGCACCAGCGACGGCAGGAACGGCAGTGCCAGGCTGAAGCCGCCGGCACCCTGCAGCACCTGACGCCTCGTGACGGTGATCGTCCGCTTCTTCATGGTGATTCTCCAACGCAAGACCGCGGCCATGTCCCGCGACGTTCAACCCCGCGAAACCACGGGTCGGTCATCGGCCTTCGGTGAAGAGGGCCTGCGTACGACGAAGGAATCCTTCGTCGGGTGACGGTACGCGTCGCGCGTATCATGGGACGCCCCGTGAAGCCCTGCATCCTCCTCCTCGCATCGGCCGTCGCGTGTGCCCACACCGCGGACCCGCGGCCGCCGTTTGGCGTGGTCGAGGCGACGATCCCGCAGATGCGCGTGGCGATGGAGCAGAGGCGCGTGACCTCGCGGCAGCTGGTCCTCTCGTCGCTGGCGCGCATCGCGACTTACGAGGACAGACTGAACGCCGTGATCACCGTCAGCCGCGAGGCGCTTGCGGAGGCCGATGCCCGCGACCGCGAGCGCGCGCAGGGAAAGATCCGCGGCCCCCTTCACGGCATCCCGATCGCGCTCAAGGACAACATCCACACCCGGGACATGCCGACCACCGGCGGCGCGCTGGCGTTCGAGGGGCTGGTGCCGCCGTACGAGGCGACGCTGACAGGTCACCTTCGTCGTGCCGGGGCCGTCATCATCGCCAAGACGGGCATGACCGAGCTGGCCAACTGGGTCGGCGCCGGCATGCCCGGCTGCTACAACGCTCTCGCTGGTCACGGCATGAACCCGTATGACCCGCGGCGCGATCCCCGGGACGCGACCTCCGACGGACGCCCGGCGCTCGCGGCCAGCGGCTCCACCTCGGGCATCGGCACGGCCGCCAGCTTCTGGGCGGCGAACGTCGGCACCGAGACCGCCGGCTCTCTGCTGAGCCCGGCGAGCCAGACCATGCTGGTGGCGATCAAGCCGACCGTCGGGCGTGTCAGTCGGTACGGCGTCATTCCGCTCACCGCCGACCAGGACACGCCGGGGCCGATGGCCAGGACGGTGACCGATGCCGCGATCGTGCTGGGTGTGCTGGAGGGTGAGGGGCCCGATCCCGGCGATCCGGCGACGACCCGATGTCCGACCGGCGGCGACTACGGGCGCTTCCTGGACGCCGGCGCCCTGCGGGGCGCGCGCATCGGCATCCCGCGCGCCTTCTTCTATGACCGTGTTGCGGGCGCGGACCAGCCACGAGGTGGCCTGGATGGTGCGGAGGCACGATTGATGGCCGAGGTGATCGACGTCCTGAGGAAGCAGGGCGCGTCCCTCGTCGATCCAGCCGACATCCCGAGCATCGTGACCCAGGATCCCGAGGACAGTTTCCTGCGCTGGCCGATCTGCGGCGGTAGCAGGCGCACGGACTGCTCGGTGGCTTTCACCTACGGGATGAAGCGCGATTTCAACGCCTGGTTGCGGTCGCTCGGTGGCGTCGCGCCGGTGAAGACCCTGGCCGAACTGCGCGCCTGGAATCTCGCGCACGCGAAGGGGGGCGCCATCAGGTACGGGCAGGCGCAGCTCGATGCCTCGGACGAGATCGACATCGAGACGGACCGCGTGCGCTATCGACACGATCGAGCCAAGGACCTGCGGCTGGCGGCCACCACCGGAATCGACGCCGCCATGAGCGAGCACCGGCTGGACGCTCTGCTCTTCCCGGGGGCCAGCGGCGCAGCCATCGCCGCCCGGGTGGGCTACCCGTCGGTGATCGTTCCGGCGGGTTTCGTGCCGAACGCGCCGACGCCGCCGTTCCCCGCGGGTTTCGCCGCTCGGCCGTCGCCCTACGGCGTGACGTTCACGGGTCGCGCCTGCAGCGAGCCGCGGCTGATCGCGCTGGCGTTTGCCTTCGAGCAAGCGACGCACCGGCGGGTGCCTCCGCCGTCCATGCCCTGACGCGCATCACCCCGGCAGCCCCGCGATCGAAATCTTCGTCGAGCGAAGCGCGGCTTCGCCAGCTCGCCGAGTCGACTGAATCCTTTCGTGCCGTTAGCCGCACGTGGCGCTGGAACCCGTCTTGCAATCCGTCCCGCCCCCATGAGGCACCTGTTCGTCGCGGTCACCCTCGCCGGTTGCGTGGGCAACATCGGGGCCGGGACCGAGCCAGCCTCGTCCGACGACCCCGAGCGGCGGCCGGGCGACTCTCCTCTGTCCACTCCGTTCACGCCATCCATGCCGTCCATGCCGTCCGCGCCGTCGGCGTGTGCGGCAATCCCGAAGCGCATCTGGAAGCTGACGCCCGAGCAGTACGATCGGACGGTCAGGGAGCTGATCCCGGGCGCGCCTCGGACCGCGGCCGAGCTGAACGCCTCGCTCGGGCTCGGCCCGTACGATCTCGCCAGCGTGGCCAGCCGCCTGGAGATGCCCCAGCCGCACGTCGATGCGCTTCTTCAGACGGCCGGCGACCTGGCGCACCTGGCGACAGGCGACCTCGCCCGGCTGTCCCCCTGCCTGGCGGTCGCCACGGTGACGGAGAGCTGCGTACGGGCATTCATCACCGCCTTCGGGACGAAGGCGTTCCGGCGGCCGATGGTGCCGGTGGAGACAGACCAGTACGTCGCATTCTTCACCAGGCAGCGCGGCCTCCCGCTCGCCGTGCGCGAGGCGCTGGCCGACGTCATCCAGCTGTTGTTGATGGCTCCGGACTTTCTCTACCGGACCGAGCTGGGCGCCCCGATGACCGGACACGAGCGCGCGTCGTATCTGTCGTACGTGCTGGCGGGCGGCCCTCCGGACGCCGCGCTGCTGGCCGCGGCGGCTTCGGGACGGCTGGCGACGCCCGCCGGGGTCGACACCGAAACCCGCCGTCTTCTGGCCGCCCCGCAGACGGGCGCGGGTCTGACGCGCTTCCTCGAGAACCACACCCATGCGAACGCGGTGCGGGTGGTCGACAAGGACGCCAGGCTGGCGCCGGACTTCACCACCGAGCTGAGGGCCGACATGGCTCGCGAGACTGGGCTGTTCTTCGAGGAGGTCCTGTGGCGTGGCGACGCCCGGCTGGCCACGCTGCTGGCCGCGGACTACTCGGTGATCGACGACCGTCTGGCACGGATCTATGGCGTGGCGGCGCCGCCGGCGATGCAGTTCGTGAAGACCCCGCTGCCCGGGCGCGCCGGCTTCCTCACCCACCCGAGTCTGCTGGCGGGCCTGACCCACGACAACACCGACTTGAACCTCTTCCGCGGCAAGTTCGTGCGGGCCACGCTGCTGTGCGGGCCCGAGCTCCAGCTTCCCCAGAACATCGTCTTCCCTCCCGACCAGCCGGGGCTCACCAACCGCGAGCGGTCGCGCGGGCGCCTCGCGGACGCTGCCTGCGCCGGATGCCACCGCTTGATGGATGGGATCGGCTACGCCTACGAGGGCTTCGATCTGATCGGGCGGCCTCGCGCCACCGAGCTGGGCAAGCCGATCGACACCAGCGGCACCGTGTTCGCGACCTCGCGGGGCGATCTGGCCTACGGCAACGCGCAGGAGCTGGGGCGCCTGCTGGGTGACCTGCCCGATGTTCAGCAGTGCGTGGTGGCGGGGTTGGTCGGCCACGCGACGGGCCGCACCGAGGCCGCCGAGAACCGTTGCATGGCCGACAAGCTCCGGGCCTCGTTCGATGCCACCCAGGGAAACCTGCGCGAGATGTTCCTGGCGCTGGTGACGACCCCGAGCTTCTTCTCGCGCGCACCCTAGCTGGAGGAGAGATCATGCACCTCATCGGTCGACGGAATTTTCTGAACGGGCTCGGGCTGGGCGCCGGCGCGCACTTGCTGGCGCCGATGGCCCGGACGATGCTGCCCGAGGCGCTGGGGCAGACCCCGCGCAAGCGGCTGATCCTGTGGGTGGGGCACTACTCGGTGCTGCCGGGCCTGCTCCCGCAGGGATCCGACGCCGGCATCTCCGACATGCGCGCGTTCAGCGCCTTCGCGCCGTTCTCGAACGAGGTGCTGGTGCTGAAGAACCTGCTCACACAGCCGACGGCGATCAGTTTTCATGGAAGCAACTCGCCGCTGTCGGTGGTCAGTCGGTCGGTGCCCGATCCGAACTACCCCGACTTTCCGATCCCGGGCGGCATATCGATCGACCGGCACATCGCCAGGAGGATTGGCGACGGCGATCCCTTTCCTTCCCTGAACTTCGGTCCGGTCAACGCCGCCACATGGCCCGGGACCAGCGCCGACGGGCCGGGTACGCGTTTCCCGCTGGAGAAGGATCCGGTGCGGGCTTACACCACGGTCTTCCGGGGAGTGATGGCCTCGGGCGACGTCAACCTGCAGCTCAGGCGGAAGCTGAGCGTGCTGGATGGCATCCGGCAGGACGTGGCCCGGATGAACGCACGACTGGCAGGCCCCGAGCGAGAGAAGCTCGACCAGTTCACCCAGTCGATCCGCGGCATGGAGACCCGCCTGGGCGCCCTGGATCGTGTGCGACAGGGTTGCACCGTCCCGCCGCCCGTCCGCGCGACCTCGCCGACCTCGAGGTTCAGCAGGGACGCGTACGACGCGCTGGTGTCGGTCGGCGTGAACGCGCTGGCCTGCGGTCTCACCCACGTTCTGGCGATCCAGATGATACCGATGAGCTACGAACTGGTTCTTGGCCCCTGGTCCGGGACGCACGTCGAGATGTTCCATCGCCCGGACAGGCTCGACACATGGACGAGGTACTTTGGCTACCAGTCGGAGCTGATGGCCCAGATCCGGAACCAGCTCGCCGCCTTCCGCGAAGGGACCAAGCGGCTGTGGGACTCCTGCGTCCTTGCCTACTACAACGAGGGGGGCACCGAGCACCACGTCAGCAACAGCGTGGCGGGATCGCCCCGGCGCCGCGACGTCTTCCTGATGCTGCTGGGAAACGCGGGTGGGTCCTTGCGGACCGGGCGAGTCCTCTCGTTCCCGGGACGCAGTGTCAGCGACGCGTTCGTGTCACTGGCCAACGGGATGGGCTCCGACATCACCACGTTCGGCGACCCCGAAACCTGCAGAGGGCCTCTGCCGGGGCTGACGTGATCGCCACCGTCCTCGCTGCCCTGGCCGCGGCGTCTACCGACGGACACGTCGAGCTGCGCTCCGGTGACCTGCGCGCCGTCGCGGCCCAGAACGACGCCTACGGAGACCTGCACCGCGCCGGCTACAACGGCCTGTCCGAGCTTCACCACGGGCAGGGAGCCACTCTGTTCGTGCCCCTGCATGCGGGGTTGAACTTCGAGCACATCTTCAGCGGGGATTCCGCTTCCTACGCCTGGGACATCTTCGAGCCGCGCCAGGCGCCGATGGCGTTGCGCAGGCGCGGCCGTCGAATCGAGCTGTTGCAGGAGCGCACCGCACACTGGCCGCTGCGCACGCGGATCACCTTCGCCGTCGCCGGCCGAGACGCCATCGACATGACGGTCGAAGCCACGCCGCTGGAGGACGCCTGGCGCAAGCATGGCACCATCGGTCTGTTCTTCGCCTCGTACATCGACGCGCCAGAGGATCGCGCCATCCATTTCATCGGGCGCTCGCGGCATGATGCCGCCCCTCGCTGGATCAGCCACGTTCCACCGGCGCACGGCCAGGCCGCGAACCACCGCCCGGCGGGAAGCCGCTGGGATCCGCCGCTGGACCCTGCCATCCCCCTCACCTTGGTGAGCGGCCTGTCGGAGTACGAGTACCACCATCCGTTCTATTACGGCGTCTCGCACGGCAAGGTGTTCGTGATGATGTTCGATCGCCCGACCAGCGACGGCGAGATCCGGTTTGCGCAATCGCCGGACGGCGGAGGCAAAGGGCCTCCGGCGAACCCGGCGTGGGATTTCATCTACCTGCGCCGCCGCTACCGCGTCGGGCAGCCCTTTCGTTTCCGGGCCCGTGTCGTCTATCGCGATTTCAAGGACGCGGAAGACGTCGTGCGGGCGTACGAGGCCTGGTCTGGCCGGCGGGTCGCACGTCCCTGAGCATCCTCATCGCTGTGCCGCGCCGACCTCGACCTCGGCCTGATGCTCCCCGCGGTCGTCTTGCAGCGGGATCGTGAAGTCGGGCTGCTCGACGCCGTCGCAGGTGACGCGGGTGACGGCACGGTCGGGGCCGCCGAGGTCGCGGACGTGGATGTGGTACACGGTCTGGCGGTAGCGGTAGTGGACGTCGAACGCTCCCCATCCGCGAGGGAAGAGGGGCGTCACGCGCAGCCGGTCCACTTCGAGACGCACCCCCAGCAACGACTCGACGGCCAGCCGGTACATCCATCCCGCCGAGCCTGTGTACCAGGTCCATCCCCCTCGACCGGCGTGCTGCGGGTTCGTGTAGACGTCGGCGGCCACCACGTAAGGCTCGACCTTGTAGGTGGCGATCGCTGCGGGGCTGTCGCCGTGCCGCACCGGATTGATGAGTCCGAACAGCTCCCAGGCGCGCTCGGCGTCGCCGGCCTGGGCGAACGCCATCACCGCCCAGACCGCGGCGTGGGTGTACTGTCCCCCGTTCTCGCGCACGCCTGGTACGTAGCCCTTGACGTAGCCCGGCTTGAGATCCGAGGTGTCGAAGGGCGGGTCGAACAAGGAGATGAGACCGAGGTCGCGCCTCACCAGCCGCTGGTCCAGCGCCTCGAGCGCCTGCCGCGAGCGATCGATCGACCCCGCGCCAGAGAGCACGGACCAGCTCTGCGGGAGCGAGTCGATCTGGCACTCGGGGTTCGTGGCCGAGCCGAGTGGCGCGCCGCTGTCGAAGTAGGCCCGGCGGTACCATTCGCCGTCCCAGCCGTGCCGCTCGATGTTCTCGCGCAGCCGGGCCGCCTCCGAGACACAGCGATCGGAAAACCCAGCATCATTCCGGAGTCTGGCGACCTCGCTGAAGCGCAGCAGCACGTCGTACAGGAAGAATGCGAGCCACACGCTCTCGCCCTTGCCGTGATCGCCGACCAGGTTCATGCCGTCGTTCCAGTCTCCGCTCCCCATCAGCGGGAGGCCGTGCTCCCCGAAGCGCAGCCCGTGCTCGATTGCGCGCACGCAGTGCTGGTAGACCGTGCCTGACTCCTCCGAACGAACGGGCAGGTCAAAGTAGCTGTCCTCGTCGGGCTGGACCGCGCGGCCCTCGAGGAACGGGACCTTCTCGTCCAGGACGCCGCTGTCACCCAGGGCGGTCACGTAGCGGCACAGCGCGTACGGCAGCCACAGGTAGTCGTCGGAGATGCGCGTGCGCACACCGCGCCCCGCAGGAGGGTGCCACCAGTGCTGGACATCGCCGTCGACGAACTGCCGCGCTGCCGAGCGGAGGATCTGCTCGCGCAGGATCCCCGGTTCGGCGTGGACCAGCGCCATCGCGTCCTGGAGCTGGTCGCGAAAGCCGAAAGCTCCGCCCGATTGATAAAAGCCGCTGCGTCCCCACATGCGCGACGCCAGCACCTGGTACAGCAGCCATCCATTCGCCAGGTAGTTGACGGACGCATCCGGTGTCTGCACGTTGACCGCCCCGAGCGTGCGGCTCCAGTAAGACCAGACGTTCTCGAGTGCCGCGCTGGCCGGCCCCGTGCCGCGGAAGCGATGCAGGAGCGCTCGGGCATCGCCGAGATCGCGCCCGGAGCCGAAGGTGAAGACGATCTCGCGCTCCTGGCCGTCGGCCAGGTCGACGGGCACCTGCATCGCCATGCAGGCGTCCAGTCCGGCCCCGACGCGGCCGGACAGGCGCGCCCTGGTCATGCATGCGGGGCTGGCGGTGCTGCCGTTGCGGCCGAGGAACTCGGTGCGATCGCCGCTGACCGAACGGGTCCCCTCGCTGCAGTCCAGGAAGGCCACGCGGGCGGCGAACTCGCTGCCGTAGGCGTTGCGCGCGAGCAGGCCGCCGCTGCCGGCGTCCACCTCGGTGACGATGTGGGGCAAGTTCGCCGACCGCTGGGAGCCCAGCACCAGCTCGAAGAATGCTGTCAGCGACAACCGCCGCGGACGTCCCGAACGGTTCCGGACCTTGAACGCCATGAACTTCAGTGGCGCGTCCGTCGCCACGAAGGTGCGCAGCTCGGTCTCGATGCCACCGTCGGCGTACTCGAACACGCTGTAGCCGAACCCATGGCGTGTGGTGTAAGGCTGCGCCCCGCCGGCTGGCAAGGGCGTGGGAGACCAGAAGCGTCCGTCCACCTCGTCACGGACGTAGAATGCCTCGCCGCTGGTGTCGCTGACGGGGTCGTTGTGCCAGGGTGTCAGTCGGTATCCGTGCGCGTTCTCGCACCAGGTGTAGGCGCCGCCGCTCTCGCTGACGACGGTGCCGAACCAGGGATTCGCCAGCACGTTCACCCACGGGGCCGGCGTGCGCGTCTGCCGCGTCGTCGTGATCACGTACTCGCGGCCGTCGGGGGTGAACCCGCCCAGGCCGTTGAACGCCGCCAGGTCGGGCCTCTCCAGCGTCGCTGCAACCGGCGTCGGGGACTCGAGGCGACGCTCCTTGCCGGAGAGCAACGGTGGTGGCATGTCTACGTGGACGCGCCGGTTCATCTGTTCGACGAGCGGGCCATCCGAGTCGTTGACGATCAGCCGGGCGACCGTCTGCATGAGGACCTTGTCCTCTTCCGTCAGCTGATCGCTGCGCCGGACGAAGATGCCCCCGGGTCGATCGAGCAGGCTCGCCTCCGTGGGGCCGCCGACGACGGCCATGATCTCCTCCTGGACGGTTTGCCGGTAGCCCGAGGTGTCTTCGTTCCAGATGACGAGATCGGTCTGCAGGCCCTTGATCCGCCAGTACGCGTGCGCCTTGACCAGTTGCCGGACGAGGCTCAGGTTGTCGCGGTCCGCGATCCGCACCAGCACGATGGGCAGGTCGCCGGAGATGCTGTACGCCCACAACGCCGACTGGCCCCGGCGGTTGCGCGCGATGACGCTGCGGGGCGCCCGCAGGGCCGGGTTGGCGTAAAGGACGTTGCTGGCGAGCCGTTCGTACAGCTGCGTCTCGGCCTCGGTGACGTCGAGCTGCCGCAGCACCACCTGGCTGTGTGTCCACGACAGCTCGAAGACCCGGTCGGCGGAGTGGCGGTCGCTGTATTTTTCGACGAGGGACAGCGCTTGCTCGCGGTTCTCGGCGACGCCGGTCACCATGTGGATCCGCACCGTCTCGTCGGGCTCGATGACGACGGTGTTGCGGATCGCGACCACCGGATCCAGCACCGAGCCCTCGCTGTCGGTGAGCGCCTCGCGATGCATCGCCGCCGGATCCGCCGCTGTGCGCCCGCGGCCGATGAACTCGGCGCGCGCGGTCTCGTACGACGTCGTCCCGACTTGCGTGCCCTGCACCGTCATGAGGTGCATCATCCACGGCGGGCGTTCCTCGCCCGAGCGGGGCCGTCGGGTGCACAGGATGGCCTGGCGCGCGCGCACCAGCTCCGTCTGCACGAAGAGGTTCTGGAAGGCGGGATGGGACGCGTCCGCCGCCGGCTGGGTCAGCACCACCTCGGCGAAGCTGGTCAGCTCGATGGTGCGGGCGGTCCGCGCGCGGTTGGTGAGGCTCACGCGGCGCAACTCGATGTCGTCCTCGGGCGAGATGCTGATCTCCACGTGGGTGTCGATGTCACCGTCCCGACGACGGAACTCGGCGCGGCCCTGCGAAAAGATGGCCTCGTAGCTTGTGGCCCGCTTGAGCGAAGGCTGGTGCGCCACCGACCAGAACGCCCCATTCGCGACGTCCCGCAGGTAGCAGAAGCTCCCCCACGAGTCGCGGGTCGGATCCTCGTGCCACCGGGTCACCGCGAGATCGCGCCACCGGCTGTAGCCACCTCCCGAGTTGGTGATGACGACGTGGTACGTGCCGTTCGACAGGAGGTGAATCGCGGGCACGGCCGTGTTCGGCGTGTTGTAGACGCGCAGGGTGCTCCCGGCGTCGACCAGCGTCTCTCCGGCGGCGGACACCTCCGCAGGATGCGGGTAGATCGTAGGCGCCCTGGGGACCCGTTCCTGCAACAGCAGATCGGTCGCCTGGAACGCTGGATCGGAATCGAAACGACGTTGCATCGGGCGTTCCAGCAACAGGTACGCCAGCGACAGGAAGGTCATGCCTTGGTGGTGCGCCATGTACGAGCGCACGACGACGCGGTCCTTGCCGCGCGGCAGCCGGGTGGGCGTGTAATCGACGGCCTCGTAGAATCCGTACGTGCCGAGCACCCCCTCGCGCGCCAGCCTGCGCAGGTTCGCGCACGCTGCCTCGGGTGCGACCATGAGAGCCATCGCGCTGGCGTACGGCGCGATCACCAGGTCGTCGGCGAGGCCGCGCTTGAAGCCCAGCCCGGGAACCCCGAACGCGCGGTACTGGTAGTTCAGGTCCGCGTCGGTCTTGTTGTAACCCGATTCGGAGACACCCCACGGCAGCCCGCATTCGCGGCCGTACTCGATCTGACGCTCGACCACGCCGCGGTAGGTCTCGTCGAGGATCGTGTTGTCGTAGGTGGGCATCACCAGCAACGGCATCAGGTACTCGAACATCGAGCCGCTCCATGACAGCAGCGCGGGCCTGTCGCCCGTCGTCGTCAACAGCCGCCCCAGGCTGAACCAGTGCTCTTGCGGCAGCTTGCCCTGGGCGATGGCCACGAAGCTGGCCAGCCGCGCCTCCGACGCGAGCAGGTCGTAGAAGCTGGGGTCGCAGCGGTGATCGCCGACGTTGTAACCAATGGTCAGCAGGTGGCGATCCCGATCGTAGAGGAAGTCGTACTCCAGGCTGCTGAGTTCGCCGCAACGGACCGCGAGCTGGCGCAAGTCGGACAGCCGCACCGACGCGCGTTCGGATGCCGCATGGATGGCATCGCGCAGCTCGTCCAGCCATGCGATGCGATCGCCGGTCTCCGCCTCGTGGCCCGCCTGTGCGGCCAGCTCGTGATCGAGTGCTGGCGCAAGGGTCTGCTCGAGGCGCGCCGTTTCCGCGAGCGTCGGTATCTGGTCCAGCCGCAAGAGCGTCTCGCGCAGGCCGCTCAGCTCCACCGGCGACCGCAGCATGACCCAGGGCGCCATCCGCGTCAGTTCGTCGAAGGCGCGCCCACACTGCGCCTCGAACGCGCGGACCCACGATGTGAGATCGTCCCCGGCGTGAGACGCGACCAGACGGCCCAGGTCGCGACTGCCGGCGATCAGCCGGTCGAGCAGCAGACGGGCGCCAGACAACGTCGAGGGCGGGGTCTCGAGGGGGCGGCGCAGCCGTGCGAGCTCGGCCCGGAAATCCGCGGAGCTGGGCGCGACCTCGGCAATCACGTCGAGCGTATCGCCCAGGCCAGCAAAGATCTCGGTGCGGAAAACTCGGTGATCCGCCATCTCGCCGAGCCCGGCGGCCAGCGTGAGCAGGTGACCGGCGAGATTGCCGCTGTCGACCGTGGAGATGTACATCGGCCGAAGGGGCTCGAGCGAACGTGTGTCGTACCAGTTGTAGAAGTGGCCGCGGTACCGCTGCAGCTTGTCCAGCGATCGCAGGGTCTGCGTCGTGCGCTCGATGACGTCGATGGCCGAGATGTACCCGAAATCGTACGCGGCGAGGTTGGCCGTCAGTGACAGACCGATGTTGGTCGGCGACGTCCGGTGCGCGGCGCCCTGGGGAGGATCTTCCTGGTAGTTGTCGGGCGGCAGGTAGTTGTCCTCCACCCCGACGAAGGTTTCGAAGAACCGCCACGTCCGCCGCGCCAGCGTGCGCAGGAAGGTCAGCTCCTCCGCGTCGAGACGGGGCCGGGGAGCAGGAAGCGGCTGGCTCATCAGCCACGCCAGGGCTGGCGCCAGCATCCACAGGACGAGCAGCGGCGCTGCCACCACCAGCATTTCGGGACTCCGTGCCGCGAGGCCCACGCCGCCCGTCGCCGCTGCGACTGGCGCGATCCACATCCGTGCGTACGACCCGGCGATGCTCGTGCTCGCGCTGCGCTGGGCGTCGCTGGCGGTGCGCCACTCCAGCAACCGTCGACGGGTGAACAACACCCGGCCCGCGGTGCGGGCGATCGCAACCAACGCCACATAGGCCTCGTAAGGCAGGCAGACGAGCGCGAACGCTTCGCGCAGCACCTGCCGCGCCAGAGTCCGCGTGATCTCGCGAAGGTGTCGGGGGAGCGGCAGCTCGCTGGGGCGCCGCACCAGCTCGGCCGCCGCGGTGAGGAGGCCGGGCAATAAAAGGATCGCGGCCACCGCCAGGATCGAGAACAGCGTCGCGGAGGGAATCATGCAGCCCGCCAGGAGCAGCGCCAGCACGGAGACGGGAACCAGGCTCCGGCGCAGATTGTCGAGGACCTTCCACTGCGACAGCAGCGAGATCGCGTTCGGCCTCGTGGCGGGCTCGGCGCCGCCGCCCGGCACCAGGCCGCGCAACCAGGGCGCGATCTGCCAGTCCCCGCGCATCCATCGGTCGCGGCGGCTGACGTCGGCCAGGTAGGCCGTCGGGTAGTCGTCGAAGAGCGTGATGTCGCTGACCAGACCAGCCCGTGCGTGAGCGCCCTCGAGCAGGTCGTGGCTGAGGATGCGGTTCTCGGGGAACCGCCCTTCGAGGGTCTGCTGGAACGCATCGACGTCGTAGATGCCCTTGCCGACGAACGACCCCTCGTGGAACAGGTCCTGGTACACGTCCGAAACGGCGCGGGTGTACGGATCGATCCCCGCCTCGCCCGCGAACAGTCGGGAGAAGCGAGACCGGCCGGCGCTCGCCATCGTGGTGGCGACCCGCGGCTGAAGGATGGCGTACCCGCAGGTGACGCGGCCGAGCCGATCGTCGTGGCAGGGGCGATTCAACGGGTGCGCGAGCGTGGCGGCGAGCTGGTGCGCGGAGTCGCGCGGCAGCTGGGTGTCGCTGTCCAGAGCGATGACGTACTTCGTGCCTTGCAGGCGGGCGAGGGCACCGACGATGGTGTCGAAGCCATCCGGCGTGCCGCGGATCGCCGCGTTGAACTGCTTGAGCTTGCCACGCTTGCGTTCCCACCCCATCCACGTGCCCTGCTGCGGATTCCATTGCCGGGCGCGGTGGAACAGGAAGAAAGGCGCGGGATGCTCTGCGGCTCCGTACTTCGCGTTCAGCGCCTCGATGCCCTCGCCGGCCCTTTTCAGGAGGGGGCCGTCGGCTTCCATCGTCTCGCTCGGGGCGTCGCGGAAGTCGCTGAGCAGCGCGAAGGAAAGGTTCGGATCGCGGTTCGCGAGGAAGCGAATCTCGAGGGACTCCAGCAATCCGTCGATCTCGATGGCATCGGTGAGCATGACCGGCACCGCCACGACCGTGCTGTGTTCGGGCGGAATGCCCTTCGAGAAATCGAGCCGAGGAAGAACCATCGGGCGCACCAGCAGTGTCGCCGCCCAGTGGACGATGCCGATGGCGACCTGGCTGGCGCAGACGACGAACACCAGCAGCGACGCGGCAAGACCCAGCCCGTGGATTCCACAGCTGGACGCCGCCAGGGCCAGGAGCCCCGTGCCCGCGGCGGTGACGAGGCCGATGAGGCCGAAGTAGACCGCAAGGCGTGCGCGATGGCCGAGCCGAAGCGGGATGCCGCGCATCCGTGCGGCACGCTCGAGCGGGCGACGGCCTTGGTCCACGAGGAAGTAGCCCACGTGTCCTTTTCGGCGGGCGTGCCCGTCACCCTGTCCGCCAGCGACGCGCGCGTCGTCGGCGAGCCGGATCGTCATTTGCGCGACCTCGTCCTCGGACAGCGGGCTGCGCTTCGAGATCTCTTCGACGACCAGCCGGTAGCGATCCCTCGTGGCAAAGTCCATGTTCGCGTAGGCGCCGCCCGGGTCGGTGCGTAACGTCCGCTCGACCACGCTCATCGCTTCGACGAAGTCGCGCCAGTCGGTGGCTCCGAGCAGGCGGAGGCTGGTGATGCTGTTGCCGATGGAGACCTGGTCCGCGGCCTGGCTCTGGCCGACGATCTGGAAGACGTGCTCGACCGTCTGTCCCTGAGCCGCGAGACGCTGCTCGAGCCACGAGATCGGGAACACGAGGGCGCCGCCTTGCCCCTGCAGGCGGCTGGCGAACTCGGCCACGAAGGAGTTGGTCAGCGGCGGACTCGCCTTGACGAGCTCCGCCAGGATCAGCACGACCTTCGCCGGATCGGTCGCGACCTCCAGCATCTGCTCGACCCAGTACCCTGCCTGCGCCCGGTCATGCCGTCCCGCGGTGACGCTCGCGACCACGCGTCGCAGGTTCTCGAGCAGCGCCAGGCGGAGCATGATCGGGATCGCCCAGAGCTCCCCCAGCCGCAGCGGCGTCACCGCCTGATAGGACGCGACGAAGGCGCGCAGACCCTCGATGTCCAGCCGCCCGTGGGAGTGCGAGATGAGTTCGAGCGCGAGGTCGTACACCCGCGGCGTGCCGGCCTGGGGCGCGTTCGTGAGTCGCGGCAGCTCGCGGTAGTAACCGCGCGGCAGATGCCGGCGGGTTGTCCGGATCTGCTCCTCGATGAGGTAGTAGTTGTCGATGAACCACTCGGCCGCGGGGGTGATCCGCGTGCCGTGCTTCACCGCCTCGGTGATGAGGGTGTGCGCCTCGCGGAGTGCGACCTCGTTGGCGGCCAGCCGCGGCAGCAGGTGATCCTCACCCTGGCCGCGGGTGGGACCGATCTTGTGCCAGCCCGCCAGCGTCCGGGCGTGGTGTTCGAGCTGGGTGACGCTGAAGAGCTCCGCACGCAACGGCGGCTCGTCCGGTCCCACGGCGCCGCTCAGGCCCTCGACGATGCGCGATCGCACGCGACGGACAGCAAGATCGAGTCTCTCCGCGAGGGAGCTCACCGTGTCACCGAATCTTCACTACCACGGACGCAGTCGCCGAGCGGTGTGTCTGGCCTCACGTCGGCGGCAGGACCCGCTTCGGGGCTGCTTTCAACGTCATAGCCCCTACTTCGTCGCACCACTGTTCGAAGCGTTTCTGCGGCACGCCCCGCCACTCCAGGTCCGCGATCGTCTCGCGCAGAGGGACCGTATCCACCAACGTGGCCAGCTTCCGGTAAAGCAGCGCATCCTGCCGCCGCTCGTTCAGAGTCTGGGCCAGCTGCAACGCTCCCCGCGGCTTCACCTTCCACAGATACGGCAAGGTGGGGATGTCCTCCAGTCGCCCGTAGGCACCCACGAGCATCGCAGCCGTCTTCTCGCCGAACCCTGGCAACCCCGGGATCCCGTCAGCCGTGTCTCCGGTGAGCGCCAGGAAGTCCGGCATGCTCGCAGGGGCGAATCCCCGCGCCGCACGGAACGCCGCCTCGTCGATCTCCTTTTTTTGGCGCCGGTCGACCTGCACCACGCGACGCCCCTTGATGCACCACCCGAGATCCTTGTCCGGCGTGAGGATGCGGACTTGCTCGACCTCGCCGGTGAAACGCCGCGCACCCGTCGCCAGCGCGTCGTCGGCCTCGTATTCGTCCATCGACCACACCACGATGCCCAGGGTCCGCACCGCCTCCTCGACGGCGTCGAACTGCGCACGCAGCTCGGGCGGCACGCCCTCGTCGCTCTTGTAATCCGCGAACAGGTCGTTGCGGAACGATCGGATGGGGTTGTCGAAGGCGACGGCGATGTGGGTGACGGCCTCGGCGGCGTCTTTCAACAGCGCCAGCATGGACGACACCAGGCCTACGGTTGCTTTGGCGTCCTTTCCGCCGGGCGTCCGGTGATCCGGGCGCGGCGAATGGTGGGCTCGGTACAGCTCGTAGGTGCCGTCGACCAGATGAAGCCGCGCGATCACTCGAAGTCGTTGAGACTGTGCGTGGCGCCCATCGACTCGACGCTGTTGTCCGCGCTGACGCCTCCTTTCTTGAGGAACAGCGACCAGACGGTGTCGCAGTCCAGGTCGCCGTGGACCTGGACCGTGAAGGTCGAAGCCGTGCCGATCCCCGCCGAGAAGAAGTCGGGCCGGTAGAGGTGCGGCACGGCGATCGTGAACGACAAAGCCTCCCACTCGTCGCGTTGATACTGCGGGGCTGATCCCGGGCACCGATCGTTCGGGAAGCCACAGCAGTTCGATTCCATGACCGTGTTGGTCGGAAACTGGCGCTCGAGAACCGTCCCACTCGGCATGGTGTGATCGGTTTCGTAGTAGGCGGTCGCGCCGCCTATGATCTTGGCCATGTATTCAGGGACCTCGGCGGTCCGCGAGCGCTTGACGTACCGGCTGAAAGACGGAATGGCGATGGCGGCCAGGAGCCCGATGATGGCGACGACCATCATCAGCTCGACCAGGGTAAATCCCGCCGAAGCTCCCCGAGGTCTCGCGGCCCAGCTCAAGGCCAGGATTATCGCTCAGGGAAGGGCTTCGAAGAAGCGCCGTGGAAGCGCCGGTGTATCGTGACCGCCGTGCGGCTCGATCTCCACTGTCACTCGCGGCACTCCGACGGTACCGACACGGCTGCGGAGGTGGCGCGCAAGGCAGCGGCGGCGGGTGTCGCGCTGTTCTGCCTGACCGATCATGACACCGACGGTGGCACCTCCGAGGCGATGGCGGTTCTCGAAGGGCGGTCGGTGCTGCGAGGGGCGGAGCTGTCCTGCAGCCACGCCGGCAGGACCGTTCACCTGCTTCTGCTCGGGATAGGCGAGGGCGAGGGGCGGGCCACCCTGGATGCGGCGATGGCGCAGCTGCGCGACGGACGCCGCACGCGCATCCATGACATCTGCGAGCGCTTCCTTCGATGGAACATCCGGCTCGACGCCAAGGCGATCCTGGCCGCCGCCGGTGACGCCGCGCCGGGCAGGCCGCACATCGCCCGCGCGCTGGTCCAGGCCGGCGTGTGCAGCTCCGTGAAGGAGGCGTTCGATCGGTTTCTCAAGGATGGTGGACCGGCGGACGTCAAGAGTCCGCGCATCGAGGTCGCCGAGGGTGTCGCCCTTGGCCGCGCCGCAGGTGCTCGCGTCGCTCTCGCCCACCCTCACACCGTGGGACATCCCCACGTGGTCGGGGAGATGTGCAAGCGCCTGAAGCCTTCCGGGCTCGAGGGACTCGAAGCGGTCTACGGCCCGTACGCCGCCCGGGTACGTGCCGATTGGACGGCGTTCGCCGACGATCTGGGCCTTGTCGTCACCGCAGGCTCGGACTACCACGGCGCCGCCGTGACACCGGAGATCAGCGGGCCCGGGATGGATCTGGACGAGACCCGGGCCGGGCGGCTCCGGGATTGGCTGGGGGTGTAGGCGGCGTTTGCGACACGGCAGCTTCCTGGAAGGCCTTCCTGAGGTCGGACGTATCGCCGCTGCCGAAGCCGGTTCGCTGCACGAGCAGGATGAAGTACATCTGGCGCACGGGATCGATCCAGCCCTGCGTGCCGAAGGCCCCACCGTGGCCGTAGGTGCCGGGCGAGAGCATCCCGGTGACGCCGGTCGGGGCGACGACCAGCTGGAAGCCGAGGCCCATCCCCATGCCGGGCGTGAAGCTGGGCTTGAGGACGTCGGATTGCACCTTCAACATCTGACCGATGCTGCCGGGGTCCAGGACTTTGCGGCCGCCGCTCGAGCCACGGTCGAGAAGCATCTGGTACAGCTTCGCCAGGTCGGCAGCCGTCGAGAAGAGTCCGCCCGCCGGCAAGGGGAACTTCCCGTTCGTGACCTCGCCGAGGAAGCTCTCGGCGGGGGCGAGGTCGTCGTTGTCGCGCTTGTACAGGCGGGCAATGCGCGCGGCCTTGTCGGCGGGCGGATAGAAGAACGTGTCCTTCATCCCGAGCGGCTCGAACAGACGCTCGGTCAGGAAACGCTCGTAGGATTTGCCTGACACCACCTCGATCACGCGGCCGAGCGTGTCGATGCCGGCGTTGCAGTAGCTCCACTTCGATCCCGGCTCGAACTCCAGCGGCCGCTGCGAGTAGGCGATCACCGCCTCGGCGAGGGTGCGGTTACGCCGGGCATACAGCTCGGCCAGGCCCGGCGGCGGC
Organism: Myxococcales bacterium; assembly: GCA_031423255.1. Taxonomy (GTDB): domain Bacteria; phylum Myxococcota_A; class Polyangia; order Fen-1088; family Fen-1088; genus JANPFD01. The sequence continues at coordinate 47,027 of JANPFD010000042.1, forward strand.
ATGCTGGCCATGCCCGAGGTGTGGGTCAAAAGATCGCGCAAGGTGATGGGCCGCGCCGGCGGCGTGAGCGTGACCGTGTTGCCCGCGCGGCTCTGCACCAGTTGCTGGCCGCGGAACTCGGGCAGGTGGCGCTCGACCGGATCGTCGATGGCCAGCTTGCCCTCCTCGGCCAGCATGAGGATGCCCATGGCGGTGATCGGCTTGGTCATCGAGGCGATGCGGAAGATCGTGTCGGGCTTCATCGGGACCTTGCCCTCCCGATCGGCGAAGCCCACCGCCTCCAGCGAGACCACGCGCCCGCGCTGGCCGACGAGCGTGACCACGCCCGCCGCCTGCTTGCGCGTCACGAAGTCCTGCATGCTCGCCCGCAGGCGCGACTCCTCTGCGGCGGCGGGAGCCGCGCAGGAGAGCGTGACGAGAACGAAGAAGACGGCCCGGATCACGAGGCCCCGTACTCGGCGCGGTAGGCGCGGATCTTTTCAACGAGGTTGCCGTCGAGGAGCAAGCGTCCGCCCACCGGTTGCGTCGACAGGTGGGCGACGATCTCGTCGAGAGTGACGATCGCGAACGTCTTCATCCCGTAGGTCTCGGCGACCTCGACGAGGGCGCTCCGGGCGCCGGTCCCTCGCTCCTGGCGGTCGACCGACACGACCAGGCCAGTCAGGACCACGCCGGCCGCCGCGGCTCGAAGCAAGGGCACTGTCTCCCGGATGGATGTTCCGGCCGTCGTCACGTCCTCGACGATGACCACGCGGTCCCGGTCGCGCGGGGTGTGTCCGATGAGCGTCCCGCCCTCGCCGTGGTCCTTGGCTTCCTTGCGGTTGAAGCAGAAGGCGACGTCTTGCTTGTGCTCCGTGAAGAGCGACAGCGCCGTGGCGGTGACCAGAGGGATGCCCTTGTAAGCCGGGCCGAACAGGACGTCGAAGGCGTCCCCGAGCTCGGCCCGGATCGCCTGGGCGTAGAAGGCGCCGAGGCGGGCCAGGTGCGCGCCGGTCCGGTAGCGTCCTGTGTTGATGAAGAACGGTGTCCGCCGTCCGCTCTTGGTCAGGAAGTCGCCGAAGGTGAGCACCTCGGCGCGGACCATGAACTCGATGAATTCGCGCTTGTAGCTCTCCATCTGGCCGAGAGATTTACCACGCTTCGGAAAGCCGATTGTGGCGTTCGGGCGCCGCCAGACTTACCTTCTGCTCCAGGTGACTTCACCAGAACAGGCCGCGCGGCGATTCTTTCTCGTGCTGTTCGTCGCCACCGTGGTGTTGCTGGCGCTGGTGGTGCAACCCCTGGCCAGCGCGCTGTTCATGGCCGCCGTCCTCGCCGGGGTGCTCCGGCCGGTGGAGCGCAGGCTGACGCGGAAGCTCGGCGGCCGGGACCGGCTGTCGGCGAGCCTGCTGACGTTCACCGTCGTGATCCTGCTCGTCGGCCCGCTGGTGGCCTTCTCGGCGTTCATCGTCAAGGAGGGCAGCGACGGCGTGAAGTTCGTGACCGAGACCGTCCGGGGCAAGAGCGTCACCGGTCTCATCGAGAAGCTCCCTGCCCCCGTGCGCGGCGCCGCCGAGGACGCGCTGGAGCGGCTGCAGCAGCAAGATATCAGCGGCCAGGGGGGCAAGGCCGCGGCGGCGGTGGGGGCGGCCGTCGCGGCGACGGGGTCGATGGTGTTCCAGTCGGTGATGATGCTCATCGCGCTGTTCTTCCTCCTGCGACAAGGCGACGAGCTGGTCACCTGGCTGGACGGCATCTCCCCGCTGCGTCCCGGTCAGACGCGCGAACTGCTCGCCGAGTTCAAGAGGACGTCGTACGCGGTCATCACCTCGACGGTGATCACCGCCGCGGTCCAGGCGGCCGCGGCGCTGGTCGGTTACGTCATCGCCCGTGTGCCTCACCCGCTGTTCTTCGCCGGCGTCACCTTCTTCGTCGCGTTCATACCGGCGATCGGCGCCGCCACGGTCTGTCTGGCGGCAGCGCTGATCCTTTTCGTCACGGGGCATCCCTACATGGCGGTGTTCCTGGCCGCGTGGGGCCTGCTCGTCGTCGGCCTGGTGGACAACATCGTCAAGCCGTTCCTGATCAAGGCCGGCATGAAGATGCACGGCGGCCTCGTCTTCTTTGCCCTCATCGGCGGGCTGGGGGCGTTCGGCACGGTCGGCTTGCTGATAGGACCGCTGGTCGTCGCGCTGTTCCTGGCGCTCGTCCGTATCTACGAGCGGGACTTCCGCCCGCGCGCCGCCGCCGCCGAGTGACGCCCGTCCCGTTGACCCGCGTCGTCGTAGACCCCAAATGTTCTCTCAGGAGGCACACATGGGCGGCAGCAGGAGAGTTCCGGTAGCGGGTGCGCGCGCTTCCCTCAAGCGGCTCGTCGAGCGGGTCAAGGAGAAGGGCGAGCGGGTGCGGTTGACCAGATACGGAAAGACCCAGGCCATCATCGTGCCAGTCGAGGACGTCACGCTTCTCGAGGAGTGTCAGGAGGAGTTGCAGGATTGTGCGAAACGCCGCGCCGTGGGCGGTCGGCGGAAGTAACATCTCGTCAGCACCGGGATTAGGTGGGGATGATGCGGATCTCATCCCTGGTGTTGCTGTCGGCCGTGGTGGCGTCGCCGGTGTTCGCGGCGGACCGAAAGCCCAATGTCATCATCATCCTGGCCGACGATCTCGGGTACGGGGAACTGGGCGCCCAGGGCAACAAGGAGATCCCGACGCCACACACGGACTCCCTCGCGAAGAACGGCGTCCGCTTCACCACCGGGTACGTCGCGGCCACCTACTGCAGCCCGTCGCGCGCCGGCCTGATGACCGGACGCTACCCGACCCGCTTCGGGCACGAGTTCAACGGCCGCGGTCCGAACTTCGGGCTGTCGATGACCGAGACGACGATGGCCGACCGGATGAAGGCGCTGGGCTACGCCACGGCGGCCGTCGGCAAGTGGCACCTGGGCGACCAGCCGCACAACCGGCCGACGAAGCGCGGGTTCGACGAGTTCTTCGGGACGCTGGCCAACACGCCGTTCTTCCACCCGCAGCAGTTCGTGGACTCGCGCATCTCCGATGACGTGCGCGAGGTGAAGGACCCGGCCTTCTACACGACCGAACAGTATGGGAACCGCGCCGTCGACTTCATCGAGCGCAACAAGACGAAGCCCTTCTTCCTGTACTTGCCTTTCAATGCGCAGCACGCGCCGCTGGAGGCGACGCCGAAGTACATGGAGCGGGTCAAGGGAATCACCGACGAGAAGCGCCGGATCTTCGCGGCGATGATGATGGCGATGGACGATGCCATCGGGCGGGTTCTGGGCAAGGTCAAGGAGATCGGCCAGGAGCAGAACACCATCGTCTGGTACTTCTCGGACAACGGCGGGCCCACGAAATCGACCACCTCGAAGAATGGCCCGTTGCGCGGCTACAAGATGACGACGCTGGAAGGGGGCACCCGCGTCCCCTTCATGGTGCAGTGGAAGGGGACGCTCCCCGCCGGGCAGACCTACGCGAACCCGATCATCCAGCTCGACATCCTGCCGACCGTGCTGGCGGCCGTGGGCGGCAAGGTGGACCCGGCGGTCAAGCTGGACGGGGTGAACCTGCTCCCGTATCTGACGGGAAAGGACAAGGGCAAGCCGCACGAGACTCTGTACTGGAAGTACGGCAATCAGTGGGCGATCCGCCAGGGCGACTGGAAGCTGGTGGTGTCCAGCCTCGATGGCCCTGACCCGAAGCTGTTCAACCTGGCCAAGGACATCGGCGAGGCGAACGACAAGGCGGCCGCCGAGCCCGAGAAGGTCAAGCAGCTGACGGCGGCCTGGAACACCTGGGCCGCCGAGCAGAAGCCGGCCACGTGGGGTGCGTCCGAGAAGAAGGGGACGTAATCACGTCGCCATCGTGACGGAATCCTCGCTGGCGAGGAACGACTCGATCTCGGCGGTGGTCGGCTGGGCGGCGGTGGCGCCGGCCCCGCGCGTCGACAGCGCGCCCGCGGCTGTCGCCCAGCGCAGGCTGTCGGTGAGCGGGCGCCCGCCAAGCCAAGCGTCCAGGAATCCGGCATCGAACGCGGCGCCCGCGCCCGTGATGCTTGCGTGATCGACCTCGAACGTCGGCACGCGGAGCAACTCACCGCCCTCGAGAGTGGCGCATCCCTCCATGCCCAGCTTGGCGACGATCCGGGTGGGGCCGCGGGTCAACCGCCGCAGCGCGGGCTCGAGCGCCTCGTCCCCGGCCATCGCCAGCAACCCCGTCTCGTCGGGAAAGAAGAGATCCACCTCCGTCAGGGCGTCCAGGAGGTCGGCGCCCCACAGCTCCGCCGGATCGTAACCGGGGTCGAGCGATGTCGACAGCCCGGCTCGACGGGCGGTCGCGAACAGCGCGCGCAGTCCCGGGCGCAGACCGGTCTGGAGAAAATACGACGACACGTGAAGGTGATGGAAGCCGTCGAGGGCGCTCGGAGGCACTTCCGCGGCCGTCAGCGCCGAGATGGTCCCGAGGTGCGTGACGAGCGCTCGATCCCGCGGTGAGGTGAGCGAGACGGTGATGCCGGTCTTCAGCGTCGGATCGCGGGCGATGCGGGCGACGTCGATCCCTTCCCGCCGCAACGCCTCGACACAGAAGTCACCCCACAGGTCCGCGCCGACCCTGCTGACGAAGGCCACCTCGTTGCCCAGCCGCGCCAGCCCCACCGCGCAGTTTGCCGACGCGCCACCCAGGACCAGCGTCGCGTCCTCGACCAGAACTTCCGTGCCTGGCACCGCCTTGCACCGGTGGCCGGACATCACCAGGTCCGGATTGACCTCGCCCACGACGATGAACCGCTTGGCGCCCATACCTCGAAGCCATTGTGCCTCTTGGAGGCCGCCAAGGCGATCACCTGATCAACGATCGCAGCCGACGCGCTCGGAGTGGAGAGCGCGATCGTCACGTTGTCTCTCACGCCCGATTCTGATGTACGATGGCGCACCGCTTAGGTTGGAGGGATCGCATATGAAGTCGCTTGCGTTCGGAGTGCTCGCCTGTGTTGTCGCCGTCGGTTGCTCGTCGCCGAAAGCCACGGTCGTCAAGAAGGACGGCGGTGTCGATGCTGCGGCCGGTAGCGGCGGTTCCGGGGGCCGGGCCGGTAGCGGTGGCTCGGGCGGCCTTGGCGGCTCGGGTGGCAGCGGCGGCTCGGGCGGCAGCGGCGGTTCGGGTGGTGGCGGCACAGGTGGCGCGCGTGACGCGAGCGCCGACCTGCCGGCCGATCGTGCTCCCGACATGGCCGATCGCGCCCCTGACCGCGCGCCGGATAGCGCGCCCGACGCGGGTGTCGACATGCCTCAGGACATGTTCATCGCGCCCGATGTGGCTCCCGACGTGGCTCCCGACATGGCGCCCGACATGGCGCCCGACGCCCCGCCTCCGGTGGCCTGCACCACGGGTTGCTCGGGCCTCATCGGCGAGTACTACAACAACGCCGATCTGACGGCGCTGCGGCTGGTGCGCGTCGATTCGCAGGTGAACTTCAACTGGGGCAACGGCAGCCCCGATCCGCTGATCGCCAACGACACCTTCGCGGTGCGCTGGACCGGCGAAGTGACCCCGCAGTTCACCGAGGGCTACCGCTTCTACGTCAGCTCGTCCGATGGCGCTCGCCTCTCGATCGACAACAATGTGGTCATCGACAGGTGGGTGAACCAGGCTTTCACCGAGAACATGAGCGCTGCCGTCAACCTTCAGGCCGGGAAGGCCTACGCCATCAAGCTGGAGTACTACGAGAACACCGGCGGCGCGCGGGTCGAACTGCGATGGGACAGCCCGTCGACGGCCAAGCAACTGATCCCCGCCTCGGCGCTGACGCACGCGGCGCCGGATCTATCGTCCGGGATGATCGGGTACTGGCGGTTCGAGGACGCGGCCGGAAGCGCGGCGCTGCTCGATTCGTCGGGGAAGAACAACCACCTCACTCCCACGGCGCTGATCGCGGCCGATTGGAAGACCGGGGTCAGCGGCAATGCCATCCAGCTGACGTCGTCGCGCAAGACCTACCTGCGCGCGGCCGATTCCACCAGCCTGAACCCCACGACCGGCATCAGCCTGTCGCTGTGGGTGAACGCCAACGACTGGACGGGCACACCGACGCTGGTCTCGAAGGGTGACGGCAACAACCAGTTCCGGCTGTCATCTGACGGCACATCGTTGCAATTCTCGGTGCGACTCGCGGGTGGGACCACCAACGCCACGGTCTCCGTGGCGCCGCCCACCACCGGCGCCTGGCACCACATCCTGGGCACGTACGACGGCACCGCGGTGCGCCTGTTCATCGACGGCGCGGCGACCGAAGCGGTCAGCCCCGGAGCGATCGACGTCACGGCCGATCCTCTCACCATCGGCACGCGTAACGGCGCTACCCTGAGCCCCGACTTCTTCAACGGACAGGTGGACGAGGTGATCCTTTACAACCGGGCGCTGGCCTCTCACGCGGCCGCCGCGCTGGCGGCGCGCACCTTCCCCACCCCGGCGTTGGAAGTCGGTCTTGTCGCCAACTGGAAGCTGGACGAGAGCGCCGGGACCACCGCCTCGGACAGCTCGGGTAACGGGAACAACGGCACGGCGGTCGGCATCATGCCGGCCACCGACTGGATCGCTGGGCCGACGGGCAAGGGCCGCGCGTTGAACCTGAACGGCACCACCGCGCACGTGCTGGTGGCGGATTCGGACAGCCTGGACGGCATCTCGGCCGGGATCACCATCTCGGCCTGGGTGTACCGTTCGGCCGACAAGACCGGCCTCGCGCACGTCGTGTCCCGGCAGGTGGCCACCACCACCGCCGAGCACTACACGTTGGCGCTATCTGACAACCGCGCTTACTTCACGGGTCAGTTGCTGCCGATGGTCCTCGACGGCGCCACGGTGCCGCTCGCCACGTGGACGCACCTGGCGGCGACCTACGATGGCACCACCGCCAGGGTGTACGTCGGTGGTGCGCTCCAGGCCATGGGGACGACGGCCAGTCCCGTGATGTTCAACGTCGACAACTCGGCGGTGATCCTGGGCGGCAACCAGAACGACGGCACCGGCGTGGTGACCGAGCGGCTGCCGGGCGCCATCGATGAGGTGCGCCTCTACCGGCGCGCCCTGTCGGACGCCGAGGTCGCCGACCTCGCGCGCTGAAGGTCCGGGCGGCCCCCGCCATATGTCAGGTCAACCTGACATATGGTATAGGGGCGCAACATGGTCAGAGCGGCCGTCCGAGACCTGCGGCAACGCGCGGGGTGGAAGCAACAGGAACTGGCGGCCCGGATCGGCGTCAGCCGGCAGGCGCTGAGCGCCATCGAGGCCGGCGAGACGGTTCCGTCGACGACGCTCGCGCTGGAGCTCGCGCGTGCGCTGGACTGCCGGGTCGAGGACCTGTTCGCGCTGGAGGATGGCGGCCGGAACATCGAGGCCACGCTGGTGGCGGAACGGCTGTCGAGCGGTCGGCGTCTGGCGCTGGGCCTGGTGGCAGGCCGCTGGCTGGCGCACCCGCTCGAGGGTGAGCCACTGGTGCCGGCGGATGCGATCGAAGCGGGACCGGGACGTTCGGGCCGCGTGTGCGTCGAGCCATTGCGCGATCGGGAGACGCTCCAGACCAACCTCCTGGTGGCGGGGTGCGATCCCGCCCTCGGCCTCCTGGCCGGGCACCTGGGGCAGGGCGTCCGGCCGCTCCGGCTGCACTGGTTCGAGCGCGCCAGCGGCGCCGCACTCGAGGGGCTGGCCCGGGGGGAGGTGCATCTGGCGGGCGCGCACCTCCACGACAATGTGGCGGCGGCGCGCGCCCGGTCGGGCGACCGGCCGATGGTGCTGGTGAACGTGGCTTCCTGGGAACAAGGCCTGGTCGTGGCGCCTGGCAACCCGAAGCGGATCCGGACCGCAGCCGATCTTGCGCGCGTGAGGGTGGTGACCCGCGAGGTGGGCGCCGGGGCGCGAGAGCTGCTCGAGCGACTCTTGAAGGAGGTGAAGGTGCGGCACTCCACGCTGCGCATCGTCGCCACGGCGGGAGGGCACCAGGCAGTCGCGCGGCTCGTCGCAGCGGGAAGCGCCGATGTCGGCGTGGCCACGCGTGCGGCCGCCGTGTCGTCGGGAATGGACTTCGTGCCCCTGGCCGTGGCGCGCTTCGATCTGGTGATCCCGACGGCCCTGGTGGCCGACCCTCGCGTGCAGCGCCTGATCGAGACGCTGGCAAGCCTGCGCTTCCGCCGCGAGCTGGGCGCGGTGCCCGGGTACGAGACCGGCCGCACGGGCGCCACCGTCGCCGAGGTCGCATGAGGATCCTGTTTGTCGTCTTCCTGATGCTCGGTTGCCGTCGGTCGGAGACGCCACCGCTGAGGGTGGCGGCCGCGTCCGACCTGACGGTCGCCTTCGAGGAGATCGGGCGGCAGTTCCAGGCGCGCACCGGACAGGCGGTCGTCTTCTCGTTCGGCTCGACCGGCCTTCTCGCCAAGCAGATAGCCCAGGGAGCTCCGTTCGACGTGTTCGCGGCGGCAAACATCGCCTTCGTCGACGAGGTGGTGAAGGCGGGCGCGTGCGACGGCACCAGCAAGCGGCCGTACGCCCGCGGTCGCGTCATCGTATGGGCGCGCAAGGGTTCGGGGCCGAAGCAGCTGACGGACCTGGTCGAGCCGCGCTTCGCGAAGATCGCCATCGCCAACCCCGAGCACGCTCCGTACGGCCGTGCCGCCCGGCAGGCGCTGGAGGCATCGGGGATCTGGGAGCGCCTGCAGGGCAAGCTGGTGTTCGGCGAGAACGTCCAGCAGACGTTGAAGTACGCGCAGACCGGAAACGTGGACGCCGCCATCGTTGCTCTGTCGCTGGCCGCGGAGGGCGACCGCCTGGTGATCGACGAGCAACTCCACGAGCCCCTCGTGCAGGCGATGGTGGTGTGCCGGGAACCCGGGCAGGCCTTCGTCGATCTCGTGCTGTCGCCCGACGGGCGCGCGGTGCTGGACAGAGCCGGGTTCGCCCGGCCGTGACCTGGCAGCCCCTGGTCCTGTCGTTCCAGGTGGCGGCCGCCGCCACGGTCATTGCCGGGGTCATCGGCATCGCGCTCGGTGCCTGGCTTGCCCTGTGGCGGTTCCCTGGGCGGGATCTCGTCGACGTGCTGGTGACGAGCCCCCTCCTGGTCCCGCCGACGGTGCTCGGCTACTACGTGCTGGTGGCCATCGGCCAGCACAGTCCGGTGGGCCGGCTCTACCACGCGCTCACCGGGGGCACGCTGGTCTTCTCTCGCGCCGGCGTGATCGTCGCGGCGACCCTGGGCGCTCTGCCCTTCGTGGCCAAGGCAGCGCGTGCGGCCATCGAAGCGGTCGATCCGGCGCTGGCGCGCGCTGCCCGGACGCTGGGCGCAAGCCCGTGGCGCGCGTTCACCACCGTGGTGCTGCCGCTGGCCAGCCGCGGGATAGCAGCGGGTCTGATGCTCGGCTTCGCCCGCGCGCTCGGAGACTTCGGCGTCACCTTGATGGTGGCCGGCGACATCCCGGGCGAGACGCAGACCGCGTCGCTGGCGATCTACGACGCCATCCAGGCCAGCCGCGAGGCCGACGCCGCGGGGATGATCGCCGTGCTGAGCGCGCTGGCGTGCGCGGTGCTGTACGCCGCCAACAAGCTGACGAGGCCGCGCCATGGCTGAGACGCTGGACGTGTGCGTGCGCGTGCGACCGTCGCGGAAGAGCCCCTTCGTCGTCGACGCGGCCTTCTCGGTGCCGCCGGGCATCACCATCCTGTTCGGCCCATCGGGCGCGGGCAAGAGCACCACCTTGGCGGCGATCGCCGGGTTGCTCGTGCCCGAGGCGGGACGCATCCGCGTCGGCGAGGAGGTCTGGTTCGATCACGACGCCCGCGTGGATCGCCCGGCACACCGGCGCGGCGTGGGCCTGGTGTTCCAGTCGCTGGCGCTGTTCCCACACCTGACGGCGCTCGCCAACGTGGCCTACGGGATCGGCAAGACACCCGACCGCGAACAGCGCGCCCGCCGCTTGTTACAGAAGATGCGTGTCGAGCACCTGGCCGAACGACACCCGGTGACCTTCTCGGGCGGCGAGGCCCAGCGCGTGGCGCTTGCGCGTGCCTTCGCCATCGGGCCGCGGGTGCTGCTGCTCGACGAGGCGTTCTCGGCGATGGACGAGCCGCTACGACGCGAGCTTCAGGCCGACGTCCGCGCCTTCGTCGACGAGGCCCGCATCCCCGTCCTGCAGATCACGCACCACCGCGAAGAAGCGCGGGCGCTGGGCGATCGCGTGGTCGTCCTCGAGGACGGCCGCGTGAAGGCCGCGGGGTCCACGACCTTACTGACAGGCTGATGTGCCGTTGACCGGATCGGTCACGCAGACCGCCGGGCTCAGGCAGATGCTGCCCTCGCAGCAGCGCTGGCCGGGTTGACCGCAGGCGACGCAGATGGCGGCGCGCTTGCCGCCCTCGCACGCGGTGCCCGGCGCCGAGCAGTAGCGCAGACCGCTGTTCGAGCAGCACTGCTGTCCGAGGCCGCCGCAGTTGGTGCAGGACGCCTCGGCGGTGCAGATGCCGTCGCCGCCCGCCCCGTCGCAGTCGGTGCCGACGGGCATGCACTTGCCGTTCTGGACGCGGCACATGCCGGTCTGGCAGACGTTGCCGGCGCAGGCGATCTGGCCGGCGCCGCCACACGGCGTGCACGTGCCGAACCCGTCGCCCTGGCAGGTCTCGCCGCCGTTGGCGCAGCGCCGTCCCGCGCAGCAGGGCTGGCCCGAACCGCCGCACCCCGAGCAGCGCCCGTCGTTGCAGATGTTGTCGATGCCGCCGCACGACTGTTTCGCTCCCACGCACACCGCCGAGCGTCCGGTGCCGACGCAGCAGGCGCCGCCCGCGCAGGTCTCGCCCAGGCAGCAGGGCTGGCTGGCGCCGCCGCACGCGCGGCAGCGGCTGTCGGTGCCGCATTCCAGCCTGGCGTTGCCGCAGGTGCGGTTCGCGCAGCAGGGCTGGTCCGGGCCGCCACAGGCCAGGCACGTCCCGGCGACGCAGGCCTTGCCGTCGGCGCACAGGTTCGACTGGCAGCACGTCTGGTTCAGGCCGCCGCAGCCGCTGCAGCCGCTGGCCGAGCACATGCCACCGTTGGTGTAGCTGGCGTTCGTGCAGGTGCCGCCCGAGGCGACGCAGGTGTTCGCGGCCCCGGCGCAGCAGCCGCCCGAGTTGCACGCTGACTTTGCGCAGCAGGGCTGGCCCGGTCCGCCGCATCCGGCGCAGACGCCGTCCTTGCAGATGTGCCCACCACTGCAGCTGCCATCATCACAGCAGGGCTGGTCCTTGCCGCCGCAGGTGGCGCAGACCCCGCCGTTGCAAGTGGTGTTCGGGGCCGTGCACGCGAAGCCGGCGCAACAGGTCTGGCCGAGCCCGCCGCAGGTGCCGCACGAACCGGTCTTGCAGGCCATACCCGAGGCGCCACACAGCTGACCAGGAGCCACGCAGCGATCGACGTAGCAGCAGCCGCCATCCTTGCAGCTGTTGCCCGTGCAGCACGCTTGGCCAGGTCCGCCGCAGCCGCTGCCGGGCAGCGAGGGCAGGGGGCTGTCCGTCGTGGTCGGGCCGTCGCTGGTGCCGCCGGTTCCGCCCGAGCGGGGGTTCGGCGTGCCGCCATCGTCCAGCTGGCTCTGTGCCACCGGATCGTAGTCCTTACCGCAACCAACCAGCAATGCGATCGCCATCACCCAAGCGTGTCTCGTCATGTTCCCGAACCTCTCCTCGATCCGGGGTGGGGTTGATTGTCGGTCGTCGGTAGCCCCTTGCGCCGTGGTCGCTCCGGAACTAGCGTCGCGGCCATGTCGAAGATTCTCCTGGTCGCGGCCCTCGCTGCCGCCTCGTGTGCGCACGGCCCGCAAGTCCACACTACCGGCAAGCGCCCGAACATCGTCGTCGTGATCGTCGATGACCTGCGCTGGGACGCGCTGTCGATCACCGGCCACCCGTTCGTGAAGACGCCCCACATCGACCGCATCGCGCGCGAGGGGGCGCTGTTCAAGAACGCATTCGTCACCACGCCGCTCTGCTCGCCGTCGCGCGCCAGTTTCTGGACCGGCACCTACGTCCACCAGCACAAGATCATCGGCAACACCGAGAACGGGCCGCAGAGCCACATGTTGATCACCTACCCGGCGCTGCTGCAGAAGTCTGGCTACGAGACCGCCTACGTGGGCAAGTGGCACATGGGGACCGATCCCACCCCGCGGCCTGGGTTCGACCGCTGGGTCAGCTTCAAGGGGCAGGGCGTCTACAACGATCCCGCGCTCCACATCGACGGCGAGCCGACGCCCACCAAGGGGTACATCACGGACGTCCTGTCCGAACATGCCGCTCAGTTCATCGAGAAGGATCGGCAAAAGCCGTTCGCGCTGGTGCTGGCGCACAAGGCGGTGCACGGGCCGTTCACGCCTGCCGAACGCCACAAGGACCTGTTCACGGACGAGACCATTCCGCGGGCCGCGAGCGCCGACGACGATCGACAGGGCAAGCCGGCGTTGACCTTCGGACAGCCCGAGGGCGCAGAGGCAAAGGCCGCGGCGCCCAAGGGGAACAACACCGCCCGCAACCAGCTCCGCTGCCTGATGGCGATCGAGGATGGGATGGGGCGCCTGCTTCAGGCGCTGGAGAAGAAGGGCATCCTCGACGACACCATCGTCATCTTCACCAGCGACAATGGTTACTTCTGGGGCGAGCACGGCGGTCTGGGCGACAAACGCTGGGCCTACGAGGAGTCGATCCGGATCCCGATGTTCCTGCGCTACCCCAAGCTGGTCGCTGGCGGCACGAAGATCGACGGCATGGTCCAGAACATCGACCTGGCGCCGACGTTCCTCGACCTGGCAGGCGTCTCCTCGCCGCGGCCGCTCCCGGGCCGCTCGTTGGTGCCGATTCTGCGAGGTCAGACCGAGGGCTGGCGCAGCAGCGCCTTCTTCGAGTATTTCGCTGAGAAGGCCTACCCGCGCGTGCCGAACTGGCAGGCGATCCGCACCGACCGCTGGAAGTACATCCACTACCAGGATCAGGAAGGTCTGGACGAGCTGTACGATCTGCAGGCCGACGGGCTCGAACTCAAGAACCTGGTGCAGGACCCTGCGGCGGCCAGCGCGCTGGCGACGCTGAAGGATGAACTGGGCAAGACGCTGGCGAAGACGCGCTAGTCAGCGTTTGACGCTGCGGACGGCTTTCTTCAGTGCGGCCACCTCGCGCTTGAGCTCGCGGAGCTCCCTGTCTTGCACCTGCGTCTTGGCCAGGAGCATGCTGGTGTAGCCGTACAGATCGATCATCCCCTGCTCGCGATCGACGGCGGCGATGTCGGGGCTGTCTTCGATGATGAAGCCGAGTTGCTCGCGCTGGGCACGAGCCGGATCCTTGTAGCGAAAGGTGGCTAGCCGCACGCGTTCGAGCTGCGCCGCGACTCGCGCCAGTGCCGCGTCGTCGAGGTAGTGGATGTCCGTCTTCGCCTGGCGCTGCGAGGCGGGACAGGGCCCGCCCTGGGCTCGCACCCAGACGCCGTCCCGGCAGGCCCGCCCGCCATTGTCGCCGCATGCGTAGGTGCACATCTGGCCATTGGGCGTGCAGGGGCTGCCGAGCCGTGGCAGCCCGGCGGGGCAGTTCGCGTTCATGTTCGGCGCCTCGCAGTGCCACGTGGTCGGGCCGTCGCAGCGGATGACGGGACCGGTGGTGCAGTTGGTGCACGTGCAGTTGAGGCCATCGTAGCCGCACACGGCGTTCATCCCCGTGCAGGGTTTGTCGGCCGCTGCCTCGCGGGTCGCGGGACACGTCGCCGGCACCGGCGCCACGCAGCGCGGGGTCGTGATCTGCCAGCCGTTGGCTGCGCAAGTCGCGAACGGGCGACAGTCGCGGCGCACGTCATCGCCGTACTCGCAGACCAGGTTCGGACGCGGGCAGGCGCTGCCGTTCTGGGGCAGCGTGGTCGGGCAGATGACCGTGGCAGGCGGCCCATCCAGGACCCTTCCGCCATCCGGTGTGCCGCCGGAGCCGCCGGAGCCGCCGCCACCACCGCCGGCTCCTGCTCCTCCTCCGGTCCCGCCGCCGCCGTCGTCCACCGTCGATAGCCCGCCCCGATCGTTGCTACAGCTCGCCAGGAGGACGAGCGCCGAAACCACGATGGTGGTGCGCATCCCGCCATCCTATCATCGGGGAGGTGCCGACAACTGCGACCCTGCTCGTCTAGGGCCCGCTATTTCTTTGGCCGCTTGTCGTCGAGGTTGCGCGAGAGCACGCCGAGCTTGGTGTCGACCTTCGCGCCGTCCTTCGGAATCTCCACCTTGGCTGTCCAGAGGATCCCGTTGACCACCAGGCGGCGGACGTTCTCCTCGCCCCAGTTGTCGTGGAAGTGGCCGGCGCTGTAGCCGAACGATCGCCCGCCGTTCGGCCGCTCGTAGGCCCAGGAGGTGATCTCCGGCTCGCCCGCGTGCTTCTTCGCCTCCTCCGAAGTGCGCGCCATCGCCGGCGGAACCGTCCTGAGGATCGCGGTCACACCCTTGCCGTCCGGCACGAAGCGCATGTGGAAATACCACTCGTCGCGCAGGGTGAACGGCGGGACCCCGCGGGTGATCGGGTGCGTCGGGATCTTGTCGTAGTACGCCGTCCAGACACAGGCCGGGCAGGACGAGTACTCGATGTCGAAGTGGCCGCCCAGCCAGCTCAGGATCCGGCTGCTGGCCTCCTTCGGGAAATTCACCGCGTAGTGGATGGCGGTGAAGCCCATGCCCTTGTCGATCTGCTTTTGCAGCAGGTCCATGCGCCCCGCCTCGAGCAGGGGGTGGTGCTGGCCGCCGTCGTTGTAGAACACCACCGCGCGCGCGCCCTCGAACACCTTCGGGTTCTTCGGCCAGCCGTCACGCACCATCACCGGGTGTACGCCCGGGGTCAGCTTCAACATCTCGGCCAGGAATGCCAGGCCGGCGAAATACTCGTGGTGCCCGGGCGCGTGCGACATCTTGCCGGCCACCAGAACCACCTTGGCCAGCTTCGGATCACTCGTGTCCACCTCGAGCGGCACCTGCGACTGGTCGTAGTGGTCGACCGGAGCGGCCAGCAGCATCAGGAGGGCGACGTTCATGCCGGCGACGTTACCTCAGGCGCGCGACCTGCGATCGGCGAAAGCAGCCGATCAGGTGATCGTTGACCAGCCCGGCCGCTTGCATCCAGGCGTAGACGATGGTCGAGCCCACGAAGCTGAATCCGGCAAGGCGCAGCTCGCGCGAGATCTCGTCCGACAGTGGGGTGTGCGCAGCCCAGTCGGATTTCTTGCGCGCCTTGCCGGGGATCGGACGCCCACCCACCTTCCGCCAGATGTACGCGTCGAACGAGCCGTGCTCCTTCTGGATCGCCACAAACGCCTGGGCGTTGCCGATCGCCGAACGGATCTTCATCCGGTTGCGAACGATGGCGGGGTTCTTCATCAGCCTCGCGACGTCGCGCGCGCGGAAGCGAGCCACCTTGGCAGGAACGAAGCCCGCGAACGCCTCGCGGTAGCCCTCGCGCTTGCGCAGGATCGTCAGCCACGACAGCCCCGCCTGCGCCCCGTCGAGCACGATCTTCTCGTACCATCTGACGTCGTCGTGGACCGGCACGCCCCACTCCTCGTCGTGGTAGGCGGTCAGCAGCGGATCGGCCTGGCCCCAGTCACATCGTTTCATGCGTCATGCGATCAAGTCGATGAAGCCACGGATCCAGACCAGATTCACCTGATCGGCCAGCGCCATCGGCGTGCGGGTCGTGGTTTCCAGCGCCGCCGTGATCGGGACGCCGCGGCGGTAGAAGTAGTCGGTGACGCTGCCGTCGTGTAGCTCGATGATGCCATCGGCGTCGCTGCGCACCCCGGCCTCGTCGTCGACCAGGGCGCTGGCGGCCAGTGGTACCAGCGCCGCGGTGCGGACCACCAGTGGCCGGTACGCAGCCCGCGCGCCGAACACGTACGCGTAGGCGAACGCCCCCTCCAGCCACGGATCCTGGTGCAGATCGAGCGCCGCCGCCGGCGCCGGCTCGCGTTCCAGCGCCGCCAGCAGGGCCCGTGTCTCCTTCGGCCCCTCGGTGTGGACGGCCCAGCTCAGGAAATCCGTCCCGGCTGGCAGCTCGTCGACCCACCGGCCGGGCGCCACCTGGTAGCGCAGCAGATCGTTGTTGGGCGCCTCGCCGTCACGATTGTAGCGCGTGCCGTCCTCGAACCCCGACGGGTTCAAGCAGGGAAAGATCCGCAGGCCGACGTCGCGCGCGCGCGCGTACCTCGCGATCTCGGGCAGGCGTTCGAGCAACGTCAGCGGCCCGGCGGTCTCATCGCCGTGGAATCCGGCGGTGATCACCAGCGTTCGCCGCCCCGGGACCACCGCCTCGTAAAGTGGGTAGCTCCTGCCCCCCTCGATCACCTCGGCGAAGGCTGTCACCCCGTCATGGGCTCGGAGACGTGCTGCGTATGCCGCGTAATCCACCTCAGGAAAGTATAGCCGCCAGCGCGTGGCCCCGGGGTCCGGTGCCGCGCACCGTCAACCGCCGCCCGCCCTCGACGGTGACAAAGACGATCTCCAGGTGATCCGCCGGCAGCACCTCGGGGAAGCGATCGGCCCATTCCAGTGCTGCCGCGGCGCGCCCGTACGCCTCTTCCAGCCCCAGCTCGCGCAGCTCCTCGGCCTTGTTGATGCGATAGAAGTCGCCGTGCACGAAACCGACGCGCCCCGGGTGCTCGTTGACGAGGGCGAAGGTGGGGCTGGCGACGTGGCGATCGGCCGGCACCTCCAGCCCCTGGGCGATCCCCTGCGCGAACGTGGTCTTGCCGCTGCCCAGTGGGCCGATCAGGGCCACGACGTCGCCGAGACACAGCTGCCGCCCCAGACGCGCGCCGAGCGCCTTCATCTGTTCGGGGCTGCTCACCACTTCGGTGGTCATGATAAGAAGGCACGCATGATCAGACAGTCGAAAGCAAGCGCGGTCTGGAATGGCGGGCTCAAGGACGGCAAGGGCACCGTGTCCGTCGAAAGCGGGGTGTTGAACAACACCGCGTACACCTTCGCGCAGCGGTTCGAGAGCGCCAAGGGAACCAACCCCGAGGAACTGATCGCCGCTGCCTTGGCGGGTTGCTTCTCGATGGCCTTCTCGGGCGAGCTCGGCAAGGCGGGCCTCACGCCCCAGAGCATCGACACCGGAGCGACGCTGACTTTCGACACCAAGGACGGCAAGCCCACGATCACCAAGATCCACCTCGACTGCACGGCCAAGGTCCCGAACGCCAAGCAGGACGCTTTTCAGGCGGCGGCCGAGGGCGCCCGAGCCGGCTGCCCGATCTCGCGTCTGCTCGACACCGAGATCACTCTCGACGCCAAGCTGGCGTAGTGACCGGCTACTTGCCGCGCGTCAGGTTCCGGTAGATCAACAGGTGGCGGATCGCCACCTCGGGCCGGCCGAGCTGCTCGAGCAGCCGCGCGAGGTTGTAGTGTGCATCGGCGTTCTTGCCGTCGCAGGTCAGCGCGCGCTCGTACGCCTGGACCGCCTCGGCGGTGAGGCCCAGATCCTCGAGCGCCACGCCGACGTTGAACGCCGCCGTCGGATCCTCGGGGCGCGCGTCGTGCGCCGACCGGTAGTGCATGAGCGCGGCATGCACGTCGCCGGCCTCGTGCAGAAGGCGCCCGAGGTTGATGTGCGCCTCGGCGAACCCCGGATCGCGATCGATCGCTCGCTTGTAGAACACCTGCGCCTCGGCGGGCGACTGTGGCTCGAGCGCGCAGGCTCGATCGTAAAGCTCCTGCGCCGACATCTTGGGCGTCACGTCACTATTGACGGCCGCGGCAGGGCGGACCGGTACCAGTTGCTTCACCTCGCCGCCCACGTTCACGTTCCGCAGGTCGCGCCCGAAGTCGAACAGCACCTGCCCCGACTCCGGCTGCCAGCGCAGGTCGCCGTCCTGCACCACCACCTGGTTGCCGACCGCTTCGAGGTGCATGCCCGAGAGCGGGCGTCCGTCGGGGAGGCGTTCGCGCAGGAGCCTCAGCGCGCGGTTCACCCGATGCGGGGCGATGCGATCGGAGACCAGGCCGTGCGCCTTGCGCAGCAGCACCAGGTCCTGAAAGGAGAAACGCAGCTCGCCGTCGTCGCCCTTGCTGGGCGCCACGAACCCCGAGCGCAGGTACGAGCGAATACGCCCTGCGCCGATCCCCAGAACCGTCGCCACCTCACGAACAGTGAACATGCGCGCAGCTACTATAAACATACCCGCACGCAAACCTGAACATTCGTGCTGGCCTGTATTTCGCGACCCGGTTACCTGCGCGCGGCGCTCTTCTTGCGGACGGCCGGCTTGGAACGGGCGGCCTTGGCCGGATGACGCTGCTCCGACCCGGCCTCGCCCGCGGATTTCTTGCCTTTGCCGAGGCTCGCCTTCAGCGCCTCCATCAGGTCGATGATCTGCGCCGGGGCCGACATCGGCTCGGGCGCCTCGATCTCCTTGCCCTCGATCTTCTTCTGGATGTCCGCCTGGATGCGCTTTTTGACCTCGTCCTCGTATTGGGTCGGGTCGAAGGTCTCGGCCGATATCTGGTCCACCAGCTGCTTTGCCAGCTTCAGCTCTGCCTCGCGCAGCTCGGGCTTGTCGGGCAAGCCCACTTCCTTCCAGGACCGGACCTCGTCGGCGTAGAGGAGCTGCTGCATCACCAGCCCATGCTCGTCCGCCCGCACCATCACCAGGTACTGCTTCCCACGCGCCGCGTAAGTCGCGATCGCCGTCCGCCCGCTCTGCCGCATCACCTCGGCCAGCAGCTGGTACGCCTTCTCGCCCCCGCGGTCGGGTGCCAGAAAGTACGGTTTGTCGAAGAAGACCGGATCCACCCGGTCGAGCGGCACGAACTGGCTGATGTCGATGGCGTGGCTGGCCTTCTCTTCGAGGGCCTTCAGCTCCTCGGGTGTGAAGACGACATACTGTTCCTTGGCGAACTCGTACCCCTTCACCGTCTCCTCGCGCGACACGATCACCTCGTCACGCGGGCAGATGTACTGCTGCTTGAGCCGCGTCCCGCAGTCCTTGTGCAGCATGTTGAAGTGGATCCCTGTCGACGGCTGCGTCGCGGGAAAGAGCTTGACCGGGATGGTCACCAGGCCGAATGAGATACTGGCGCTGGCGATGGCGCGCGCTGGCATGACCCCATTATAGGTACGCATCGTGGGACGCGCGAATTTCCCTACATTTGGCTACCCAGCGGTGGCACTCCTGGCTGGCTGCGTGAACCTGACTCGCCCGGCATTCGTCGACGAGAGGCTGGACGCCGGGCCGGGCCTGGCCGACGTCATCACCCGCGATGCCTCGGACGACGCCGTCGCGTCCGATAGGCCGGCGCCGATGGATCTGTCGCCCGGCATGGACATGGGCGGCGCCCGGGACATGCTGCCCAGAACGCCGGGGCTCGCCGGCCACTGGCCTCTCGACGAGGGCAGCGGCTCCTCGACCGCGGATCTGTCTGGCGGTGGGCTCACCGGACAACTGGTGAACGGTCCGACCTGGGTGGCGGGGCGCAAGGGCAGAGGCCTTGGGTTCAGGGATGTCGGCGACCACGTCAGCTTAGGAAAGCCCTCGGCGTTGGAGCTGACGGGAGCCATGACCGTCAGCGCCTGGGTCAACATCGAGACGTATCGTACCGGCAGCATCGTCACGAAGCTGGGCGGCAGCATGATGCGCGGCTGGTTCCTCGAACTGGAGACGACGGGCGCCATCCGCTTCGGTGTGGCCATCGATCGCTCCAGCACCTTCTCCGTCGATGCCCCGCCTCAGCCAACGCGCGTCTGGATTCACGTGGCCGGGGTCTACGAGCCGTCCCAGACCGTGCGCATCTTCGTCAACGGCGTGCGCGCCGGGATCAGACCGGGCGCGCCGTCGGCCCAGTACAACGCACCATCCACCGATGTGCGCCTGGGCCTGCGTCCGGACAACCTCGACGGCCTCGACGGCGCCATCGACGAGGTGCGCATCTACAACCGGGCGCTATCGGACGTCGAGGTGATGATGCTGTTCACGAACCCGTGAGCTGGATGAGCCGTTCGGCGAGTTTCGGCCCGCGGCCCTCGTCCTCGTGCTTGAAGTAGACGTAGGCCGTCTGCCAGCTCTGGCCGCGAATCTTCTTGGCCCACGTGGTGAGGGACGTGTCGTCGTAGTCCTGCCGCCGCAGCCGCAGGTAGCCCCACCCCGTCGTCGGCTCGATCACGGCTTCCTCCTCGTCGGTGTCCGCGGCGCACAGCGCGGCGCCCTTCGTTCGCAGGGCCGCGTAGACGTCGTCGGTGAACCACGAGGTGTGCCTGAACTCGAAGGCCGCCTTGATCCCGGGAGGCAGCGCGGCGAGGAACGCCTCCAGCCGCGGCAGATCCTTGCGCAGGAACGGCGGCAACTGGAACAGGATCGGCCCCAGCTTGCCGCCCAGGCTCGCGGCCACCTCCCAGAAGCGTTTCACCGAGTCGTCGGCGTCGGCCAGCCGCTTGTCGTGGGTGATCCGCTTGGGGCTCTTGAGGCCGAACACGAAGCCGTCGGGTGTCTCGGTGGCCCAGCGCTCCAGCGTCTTCGGATCGGGCATCCGGTAGAAGGTGTTGTTGATCTCCACCGTCGGGAACCGGCCCGCATAGAAGGTCAGCATCTCGGCCGCCGGCAGCTTCTCCGGATAAAAGACGCCCTTCCACGGTGCGTAGCTGTAACCACTGGTGCCGATGAGGAGACGCATGGGTCGCCTAGTTCAGCGAGTGTGGCAATCCCAGGCGGAACGGGGCGATCTCCGCGTCGAACTTCCCGCCCCCCGGCCGCAGCATCTGGTAGCTCCCGCGCATCGTTCCGCTCGACGTGGGGAGCACGCACCAGCTGGTGTACTCGAAGCTCTCGCCCGGCTCCAGCACGGGCTGGGCGCCGACGACGCCGTCGCCGCGCACCTCCTGGATGTCGCCCTCGGCATCGGTGATGATCCAGTGGCGCGTCTTCAGCTGTGCCGTCTGGCTGCCCTTGTTGGTGATGGTGACCGTGTAGGCGAAGGCAAAGCGCTTCGCGCCGGGGGCAGAGCGCTCCTGGAGGTACTCGCTCTTCACGGTGACGTGGATCCCGTCGGTCTCGGCGCTGGACATGCGACAAACAACGTGCCAAACGCCCGGGGCAGGTTCAATCTCAATCCGCAACGAGGAGAGTGTGCTGATGGAGCTCACGAAGAAGAAGTGCGTTCCGTGCGACAAGGGCACGCCGGCCCTCGATCGCGGCCAGGTCCACCTGCTGATGGGCGAGGTGAAGGGGTGGGAGGTGCTGGACGACAACCGCAAGCTGCACAAGCAGTACAAGTTCAAGGACTTCCGTCAGGCGCTCGCGTTCGTGGTGAAGATGGGAATGGTTGCCGAGGCGGAGGACCATCACCCGGACTTCACCGTCCACTACAACCTCGTGGACGTCACGCTGTGGACCCACACCGTCGGAGGCCTGTCCGAGAACGACTTCATCGTCGCTGCCAAGGTCGACCAGCTCTAACGTGGCCCGGATTCTTTTCGTCGCCGGAGAGGGCCCAGCCCGGTCCGAAACGGCCCTGGCACTGCGCCGCCTGACCAGTCACGAGATCTCCGAGGCGGCGAACGGAGCGGCGGCGCTCGAGGCCGTCGGCCGCAAGCCCTTCGATCTGGTGCTGCTGGACGTGGTGCTGACGGGGATCGACGGCTTCGAGGTCTGCCGCCGCATCCGCAACGAGCCTCGTACCGCGGACGTGCTGGTGGTGTTCGTCACCGCCGCCCATGGCCACGTGGAGAACCGGCTGCGCGGGTTGGACCTGGGCGCGGCAGATTTCATCGTCGAACCCATCGATCAGCTCGAGCTGGTGGCGCGCATCGGCTCGGTGCTGCGATCGAAGTCGCTGGCCGACGAGGTGCGCCGCCACAACATCGAGCTGGGCGAGAAGGTGGTCGAGCGGACGCGCCAGCTCGAGGAGCTGGCGAGCGAGCTTCGCATCGAGCGCGATGCTCTGCGCGAGACCTTCGATCTGTTCGAGGAGGCGTTGCTGCTGCTCGATGGCGCCGGGCGGATCCAGATGGGGAACGCCGCCGGACGGAAGCTGCTCGACGATCCGGCGGTGGACGAGAGCGTGCAGGGCGCGTTGCGCGAGCTGGCCGGCCAGGCGATCGGCACCGGCGCCGTGTGTGATCGCAGCGTCTCCCACAGTGGTCGGCAGTTGCAGGCACGGGCGTACCCTGCGGCGGGGCGGCGGGCGCTGCTCTACGTTCGCGACATCACCGAGCAGCGCGACGAGGAGGTGCGGCGTCTGCAGTCCGAGAAGCTGGCGTCGATCGGCATGCTGGCCGCGGGCGTGGCGCACGAGATCAACAACCCGGCCTCGTTCGTGCTGGCGAACATGGACGCGCTGGGGACGCTCCTGGGAGCGCTGCGCGAACGGCTCGACGGCGATCCGCGCCTGTTCGAGGCCATGACCATCCTCCAGGAATCGAAGGAAGGGATGGCCCGCATCTACCGGATCGTGCGCGACCTGCATTCGTTCTCGCGCGTGGACGACGAGCCGACGGCGACCAGCGACATCAACGCGGCGATCGAATCGGCTCTGACGATGCTTCGCAACGAGTTGCGGTACCGCACCGTCGTCGAGCGGGAGTTGCACGCCGAGCAGCCGGTGCGGGTCAGTGCGGCGCGTCTCGGGCAGGTGTTCCTGAACCTCATCATCAACGCGGCCCATGCGCTGCCCGAGGGGAATCTGAAGGGCAACCGCCTCAAGGTGCGGAGCCGCGACGACGGCCCGTTCGTCGTGGTGGAGATCGAGGACAACGGGCCCGGCATCCCGATCGAGGTCATGCCGCGCATCTTCGAGTCGTTCTTCACCACCAAGCCGGCGGGGGTGGGCACCGGGCTGGGGCTGGCGATCTCGCGTGAGATCATCCGCTCCGTCGGTGGCGAGCTGGAGGCAGAGAGCCAGCCGGGCAAAGGCGCGCTGTTCCGTGTGAAGGTGCCGGCGCTGGAGGGAGCGCGCCCCGACGAGGTGACCCCGACGCCGCTGCCCATGGTGCGCCGGAGGCGGCGCCTGCTGGCGGTCGACGACGAGGCGTTGTTGCTGAAGGCCTACCGCCGCATGCTCAGCGAGCACCACGACGTCGAGACCCGGGTGGGCGCGCGCGAGGCGTTGGCGCTCTTCGAGAGCGACCGCCACTTCGACGTGGTGCTGTGCGACTTGCAGATGCCCGAGGTGTCGGGCGCCGAGCTCTACGCCTCGGTGAAAACGCAATGGCCCGAGCTGGCCGAGCGCTTCGTCTTCATCACGGGCGGTGCCTTCTCGCCGGAGGCGCGGCGGTTTCTCGACGAGACCGCGGTGGCCCGCATCCACAAGCCGGTCCATGTCGCCGAACTCCTGGAGCTGATCGAGCGCCGTGCCGCCCGTGCCTGAACCTCGCCCTCGTACGCTCGTGGTGGCGGCGCTGATCGAGCGCGACGGGCGCATCCTGATGTCCCAACGTCGCGCCGACCAGTCGCTGCCGCTGTGCTGGGAGTTCCCCGGCGGCAAGGTCGAGCCGGGCGAGGCGCCCGTCGCCGCCCTCGTGCGCGAGATCCGCGAGGAGCTCGGGTGCGAAGTGGCCGTCGGCTCGGTCCACGAGGTGGTCTTTCACGCCTATGACAGCTTCGATCTCTACATGCTGGTCTACCAGGCGGCGATCACCGCAGGTGAGCCCCGCGCGGTCGAGGTTGCCGCGGTCGCCTGGTACCCGCCGATGGAGATCCCGCGACTGAACCTGCCGCCGGCGGACTATCCACTGGCTCAGAAGCTGGCGCGCCGGTAGCGGCCGTCGCCGTCGGCGTCGACCCAGATCGGATTGGTCGAGCCGATCACGTACGGTGTCCAGGTGTTCGTGGTTGGCTTGTACGGACGCGGGATCGGCCAGAACGGGGCCGTGACGCCCGGGCCGGTGGCAACGGCGACCAGGTACACGTCCTGCGAAGGATGAAGGCGCCAGGTCATCCGCGCCTTCTCGCCAGGGCGACCGGTGGGCGCGACCGGCTCGTCGCGCAGCAGGACGCCGTTGCCGTACAGCCTCACCCGGTCGACGCTGGTCCACGACGGCCCGAGCACCGAGACCTTCACCTCCAGGTCCGATCCGGTGACCAGCTCACCGACGCTGCGGCCGTTCACGGTCATCTGCACCAGCAGCCCCAGGCTGACCAGGGTTCGCCCGTCACGGAAGGCGGCCGACGCCTCGGCGACGTCGATGCGATCGGGGTGGCCGTCGGCGCACGCGGCGTAGGTCCTCCCCTGGCCGACGATCAGCTGGTTGACGTGGTGGCTGTCGCTGGCGCCGACGCCGAACAGGCGATGCCCCCGGTCGAGAAGCTCGAACCAGTCGCGGTAGACGTCCAACGCCTCCGAGCGCATGGTGCCCGAGTTCACCAGCTCGACCGCGTCCACAGTCGGTGGCGCCTCCAGATGGGCGAACGGCACGAAGCCGCCGAAGTCGTCGCGGGGGTGGTTCAGGATCACCACCTGGACGCCCGGGGTTCGGCGCATCGCCGCCATCAACGCCGGCCAGTTCTTCAGCCCGGGGTCGGGGGTGGGGCTGCCGGGTACGACTGGCCAGGTGATGAAGTGGCCGATCGAGGTGGTGACCTCGTTGCCCAGCACGGGCGTGAATCGATCGCGCACCCCCATGCGCTGTGCGGCCTCCTCGTAACCCGAATGCTGGTTGTGCTCGGAGGCCACGGCCAGCTCGATCCCTTCGCCGGCCAGGGTCAGCACGCGCTCGTCGGCGGTGGCGTCGCCGTGGCGGCTGAAGGTGAGGGTGTGGACGTGGGTGTCGACGCTGACCAGGCCCGGGGTGGGCACCTCGCGCATGAGGCGCAGGGTCACCGCGGCGCGTCCGCCTCCCACCAGCGTCACCCGTTTCTGGTCCACCCCCCACTCGAAGCCGCGCGAGGCGTAGACCGTGTATCGACCCGCGGGCAGCCGGAACCGGGCCCGGCCGTCCCCGGTGTAGACCACGCCGGGTCGCACGGCCAGGCGCTGGCCGGACTCGGCGGTGAGCTGTGGCAGGTATCCGTGTTCATCGACCACGGTGATCCGCGCCGGCGTGTTGACGGACACCTCGAGGCGGGCATCGCTGGTCGACACCGCCAGCGGGCGCGGGTCGACGCGGATCGGTCCGACCCGGATCTCCTCGGCTTTCGACGGCTCGAGCGCGATCAGGTTCTCTCCGTTTCGAAGCACGCCCGCAGGCACGGCCAGCGCCGTGATCGTCGGCTGGTCCTGGACCTGCAGATCGCCCAGGCGCCGGCCGTTCACGTCCACGCGCCAGACCGCGCGCACGCCCTCGTGAGCCAGGTGCAGCGTGTGCTCGGCCGTGTTGGCGTGGGCCGTCAGCCGGAACGTCAAGGCGAAGAACAGCGACACGAGCATCCATCCCCCTGACGGCCGGCCGGCGCCCGCCGCGACACCCTCAGCGTCTTTTCCTCAGGATGTCGCGCATGTTCAGCTGGACCTGGCTCTGGACCAGCACCATGAGGCTATCCAGCTCGGCGGTCGAGACGCGCAGCTTCTCGGTCAAGAGCTCGCGTGTGCGGGCGAGGATCTGTTCGCGCAGGTCGGCCAGCCAGCGCTGCACGGTCCGCCCCGATACCTTGTACATCACTCCGATCGCCTCGGCGGGCAGCCCGTCCAGGAAGTGCAGGCGCAGGATGTTGGAGTCGCGCGCCGCCAGACCCGCGAGCGTGGCCCGGAACGCTTCCTCGAGCTCGTGGCGGTAGCGTGTCTTCAGGTAGTCCAGCTCGGGATCGGGCGCGGCCGACGGCAGAAGCTCCGCATCGGCGATGGGGCTGTCCTCCGAGGCGCGCTCTCGGCGCAGGTCCACGGCCACCCGGGTGGCCACCATGCGCAGCCAGCCGCCCAGCGGACCGCGTCCGTTGTAGCGGCCGATGCGCGGCAGGATGTCGCCGTCGGTGAGAAGGAGGCGCGTCCGCAGAGCCTGCTTCACCTCGTCGGTGAAACCGGCAAGCGCATCCGCGCGACCCAGGAAGCTCGCCACCTCGGACAGGAAATGGCGATCGAAGGCGGCCAGCGCGCGCGGATCGCCGCCCAGGCACGCGCAGGCCAGGAACAGATCGGGCCCGTGAACTGCGCCCAGGGCTGCCACGGCGTCGCCTTCCTCGGGCAGGCGCTCGGCAAGGTGTTGCAAGAAGGTGTCGTCATCCAGCGCGACGTCGGGCCACGCCACCCGCGCTGCGCCGAGCAGCTCGCCGAGACGCTCTTCCAGTCGCGGGTCGGCGGCCAGAGCCTCCTTGCCGTTCTTCACATGCTGCAGGAACAGCGCCGCGCGCGCCATGACGCTCCTTCTTGCCCGCCTCTGCCCCGCACTGCAAGCTGGATGGCGGTGACGCGCGCGGCAGCCGGTTGCTTGAACGACGACGTCATCTGGCGCTTCGTTCAGGGCGAGTTGCCGGACGATCAGGCGCGCGGCGCGGACGAGCATCTGACCCGGTGCGCGGATTGCCGGAACGTCGTCGCCGAGACTGCGCGCTTCCTCTACCAGAAGACCGCCACCACCGTCGGCCGTTACGTGATCGCGCGGCCGCTGGGCGCGGGTGCTGCCGGTGTGGTGTACGAGGCGCACGATCCGCAGTTGCGCCGCAAGATAGCGCTGAAGCTCATCCGCCCCGCCGCCGACGCCGCAGCCGCCGAGGATCGCATGGCCCGGCTCTTGACCGAAGCCCAGGCCATGGCGCGGCTGTCGCATCCGAACGTCGTGGCTGTGCACGACGCCGGAACCCACGAAGGACAGGTCTTCGTGGCGATGGAACTGGTCGACGGGCGCACGCTGGCCGACTGGCTCCGCGACAGAGCCCACGGGCGCGACGAGATCCTGGATGTCTTCGTCGCGGCGGGACGGGGACTGGCGGCGGCGCACGCGGCCGGCCTGGTCCACCGGGACTTCAAGCCGGACAACGTGCTCATCGGAGCCGACGGACGCGCGCGGGTGACCGACTTCGGGCTGGCGACGGGGGCGGGCACGTCGGTCGAGCCTGGCATCGCCGGTACGCCCAGCTTCATGTCGCCCGAGCAATGGATGGGGCGCGAGGCCGATGCGCGCAGCGACCAGTTCAGCTTCTGCGTCGCCCTTTACGCCGCGCTGACCGGCCGCCATCCCTTCGACGCCGGCAAGAGCATCGGCAGCCTGGCCGAGCAGGTGCTTGCCGGCGCCGTGGCCGAGGACAAGGGCCTTTCGCGCTGGCTCCGGACGGTGCTGCTGCGCGGGCTGTCGGTGGATCCGGCCCGTCGCTTCGGGTCGGTGGACGAACTCCTCGGGTCGCTGGAACGAGGGCGCATGGTGGCGCGACGGCTCCGGCGTGCGTTCGCGGCGGCGTTGTTACTTCTGGCGATCGGCGGCATCCGCGTTTTCGGCGCCGCCGGCGCGTGCGGCAACGGCAAGCTCGAGCCGGCCGAGGAGTGCGACGACGGCAACCGCTCCGACGGCGACGGCTGCCTCGCCACCTGCCGCGCCGCCACCTGCGGCGATGGCAGGCAGCGGACCGCCGTCGAGGAATGCGACGACGGCAACCGCGTCGATGGCGACGCCTGCAACAACCAGTGCCTGCGCTGCGCCCCCGGTTTCAGCTGGCCAGACAACGGTCACTGCTACGTCCGCCACGAGACGGTCTTGCCCTGGGACCAGGCGGCGCGCACCTGCCGCGACGGGGGCGGCCACCTGGTCACCTACAATGCCTACGCCGAGATGACGGCGGTCATCGACCGGTTGCTCGCCACCACCGACGGGACGTACTGGACCGGCCTGCGCGATCAGGGCGGCTACGGATGGCTGACGCGCGAGCCGCTGACCTTCGGCTTCCGCGGCTGGGGCACGCCCACGCCCCCGCCGGGCCAGTGCGCGGCAGGCTCGGCAAAGACGCCGTGGGTGGTCGAGCCTTGCGTCGCGCCCCGCGGTTTCATGTGCGAACGGCCTGGCTGGGCCATCGCCCCCGGCAGCCGTCACGCCTACCAGGCATTCTACGGCGAGCCGCGCTGGGAGGCCGCGCGCGACGCCTGCGTGCGGTTCGGCGCGGGCGTCCACCTGGCCACCATCGCCGATGCCGAGGAGAACGCCTTCGTCGCCGGGAAATTCTTCGGCGCCCACTGGGTCGGCGCGACGAAGATCGACGGCGCTTTCCGCTGGATCACCGGCCCCCCCTTCGATCCCGCTCTGTTCGCGGAGGGCGATCCCGATCTGAATGCGGTCCCCGCCTGCGTGGCCATCGGGGAGGATCGTCGCCTGCACGACCGCCAGTGCGACGGTTCGGACGGCGGCCCGCAGGGCTACGGCTACATCTGCGAGGTCGACTGAGCGTTACTGATTTCCTCGGGCGAGCGCCGCCATCTCCATGGGCGTGAGCGCACGGTTGTAGATACGCACGTCGTCGATGAGCCCCTCGAACGGACTCGTCCCCATGGCCCTTCCAATCTCGAGGGGGCTGGTGCCGTTTCCGGTCGGCACGGGTCCAGGCGCCGCCTCCTTGTCGATGGCACCATCCACATACAGCGACAGCCTCGGGCCCTCCCTCACCAGGGCCACATGTGTCCAGGTTTGCGGCGTCACCTTCCGGTTTCCGTTCACGGTGAACGGGGTGTTTCCGGCGAAGATCGTTCCGCGCATGGTCCCGATCGAATCCAGGCGCAAGAAGTATCCATTCTGCGGCCCCGCGTCCACGGTCTCCCACTTCTCCACGACGCCGCGGAAAGCGGTCCCTCCGATCGTCGTCGGGCGCACCCAGGCGGCGATGGTGAAGTTGCCGGTCAGGCTGAGGGTCGGCGAATCCGGCACGCGCACGCCCGGGTTTCCCTGCGGGAATTCCAGGCTGCGCGGATTGGGAAACATCACCGGCGCCGTGATGGTCGAGCTCATCGGCCCCCCCATGTGCATGCCGTGGTTCCCGCTGCCTGAAGAGTCCATGACCATCATCGACCCCACGGCATCGTCGAGCCGCCAGTGAGCGACGATGCCGACCATCAGATTGACGGGCGGTGCGACGTCCGGCGGAGGCGCCATGTCCACGTTCGGAGCCGGCGCGCGATCGAGGGCACCGGGGATGTCCGCGCGCGCGCCGGCCTCGCGCGTGTCAGGCACCGGGCCATCCTTGGTGGTCGTCTGCCCCGCGTCCTGCTCGGTCACCAGCCCCGCCGGCCTGTTCAGATCCACACACCCCGACAAGGCGAGAGCGAGCAGAGGCGTCAGCCGCATGCCTCCCATTCTACGCTTGCGCGCCGCTAGCGGCAGTCGGTGGCGATCTCCGCCACCCCGAACGAGTAGGGCCGCGCCTGCTTGATCACCAGCCGGCGCTGGTCCCCGACGAACTTGAACTCGACCTCCATGGTGAACCAGCGGTTCTTGTTCATGGGATCGAGGCGCGTCTGGAAGTGATCATGGATCGCCGACAGCGTGCAGGTCAGTCGCTGGATTTCCTGCAGCGTCAGCACCGGCTGGGTCGTCAGCGAGCTGCGGCTGCGAATCTCCAGCGACGTGTTGTCCCCGGGCGTGAACAGGATCTGATCGCTGTACACGCCAGCAGCCGGGTTGGTGACACTCGCCTCGCCGGCCTGCGCATTGATGTAGTAGACATCGGCGCGGTTCGGATCGAGCAGGTTGCGGCTGGCGGCCACGCCGTTGGCGCGCTCGACCTTGGTGAACGCCTCGTGCACCAGAACGCCCATGGCGGCGCTGTCGTGATCGATCAACGCCAGCTCCCGCTCGTCGTAAGCCCGCATCTCCCACAGGCTCGCCCAGACTGTGTGCAGCCCGTCCTCGATCGTCCGTTCGGGATCGCCGATCGCCGCGCTGACCGAGGCGTACAGACCCGCACCGGTGAAACCCGGCAGGTCCTCGGTGTTGCTGCTCGATCGCAGCCGGAACCGCTGGGTCCCGAAGCGGGCCCGCGCCGCATCCTCGACCGCCTTCAGCAGATCGGGCGCGATCGGGTGCTCGATGATGCTCTGCCTGACCTCGGCCAGCGCTGCGGCGCGCACGCGCGGATCGGCCTGGAACTCGGGCTTCTTCTGCCAGCTGCGGATCAGCGCGGCGGCGCCGCTCGCCCGCAGGTGGTCCTGCGAATGCACCAGCGGGATGGCGAAGGCTTTCGCGGGTGTCGGGACGGGGCCGGCGCAGCCGACGGCCGACGACGACACGGCGGTCAGGTCGGCCAACTGCGCCGCCTTGGCACCGACGACCGGCAGATCCGCCAGGCCGCGGCCCTGCAGATCCACCAGCGCCCTCACCGACGTGTCGAGCCGCGCCGAGACGCGCGGCCCCTTCGGGCGGCGCTCGTCCCAGAAGGCATTCGCCTCTGTCGCTTCAGCCTCGCGCACCTCGAAACCGCTCGGAGTCACCTCCAGGCGCACCAGCTTGTCGAAGTACGGTGCCAGCCGCGGATGCTTGCGCGCCTCCACCAGCCCCATGTTCGGAGTCCCCCGGTTGCGCGCCAGGATCCCGACGTGCGACAGCGGTGTCTGGAACGCCTCGGTCACCAGGCCAGCGACGGGCGGGATGTCGTTCGGCACGTCGTCGGTGACCATGATGACGCCGATTCCGAGCGGCGCCGTGGCGATGTCACGGCCGGCGACGAAGCGGAGGATCCCGTAGGTGACGCCAGCGTTCAGCGGCTGGTAGGTCTGGCCGCGGAAGGGCGCGTTCGGGTCCACGATGGGCAAGCGTCCCTCGACGGTGCGCACCGCCTTCACCTGGTCCGCGCCCTGCGGCCGCACCGCCCAGGTCGTCGGATCCTCGACCTTGGCCATCACCGCGAAGAACGCCCGGCTCATCAGGGCTCCGGTGATGGTGTCCCCTGCTGCGAACTCGACGGTCTTGAGGCCGCTGCCGCCGCGGCTGACCAGCGTGCCGAGCAGGAAGCGCCGCCCTTCGACCTTGAAGTACTCGCGCTCGGAGAACTCGTACCAGCCCGTGTTGAACACCGCGGCCTCCGTCGGATCGCAACGATCGAGGTGCGGCTGCTGGTAGACGTTCTCGCGGACCCAGCCGTAATGCAGGGCCCAGGCCTTCGACGACAGCAGATGGACCACGTCGCCAGCCTGCATGTCGATGATGAACTTCACGGGCTCCTCGTCCAGAGTGCCGCCGCCCTCTGCCAGGGCGCGGGCATCGCGGGTGGCGGCCAGCTGCCGCAGGCGATCGCCCACAGGACGCTCGGCAAGCACCGTGCAGGCCGGATTCGTCACTCCGGGCGAGGCGTTGGTGCAGAACCGCGCCGTGGCGCCGCGTTCCAGATCGCGCGCCAGAACCGCGCCGTCGGGCCAGCGCATGAAATCCAGCCGATCGAGGGTCGCGCCGTCGCTGCGGCGAACGATGGTCATCACCCCCTCGGCCTCGGCGCCTGCGACGTCGCCCGGCGCGACGGGCACCTGCATCACCTCACCCGGCGACAGGCGAGCGCGCGGCCAGGCGATCTCGCGCCCATCCGTCACGCCCGGCCAGGGAGCGCCGGGCGCGTGCGGGGCGATGCGCAGGCCGAAGTCGGCGAGCGCCACCTCCTGGGTCGAGGTGTTGGCCACCTCGACGAAACGCGCAGGCCGCAGCGCCGCTTCGCTGATCGCCAGCGGCTGCGCCACCGGCGGCCAGACCTTCGGCCAGGCGTACGACTTGAAATCCAGCTCCTTGGGCAGCTCCGGCGGCGGCGTGGGTCCACAGCGCATGCCGTTCGGCTTGCCGGGCGTGGCGTAGCGGCACTTCTCGAACGCCTCGCCGATCCGCACGTAGACCTCGTTGGTCGCCAGGGCCGGGAAGGTGACCTCGTCGACCGTGGTCCCACGCGCGTCCGCCAGCGTGACCGTCTCGCCGCGCGCCGACAGCTTGAACCGAAGGTGCCGCCCGCCCTGCTCGGGTTCGTCGTCGGCCCAAAAGACGACGGACTGTCCCGGGCCCAGTTTTCCCTGGGGCAACGCCTGCGGCTTGCCGCTGCCGCCCTTCAGGGAGAACCGCGACAGCTCGATCGATGCGTCGCCGCCGTTCGACAGCTCGATCCAGTCCTCGGTCTGACCGAGCTCGTCAATCAGGAATCCGTCGTCGTCCGCGCACAGTTCGGTGATTCTGAGACCCGCGGGTGTCCCGATCGCGCCATCGGTGCCATGGTGGCCACCATTTTCCGAGCAGGCGCAGGCCCCCAGCAGGCCGCAAACGACGAGCGCTCTTCGCATCCGGCCCGGTGAACGCAAGTGCCGTGCCACGGATCGGGAAGCCCTCGAGGTTCCTCAGCAGTTCCGGTCGGTTGAGTCGACCGGGTGTCGCGAGCGGGTCCGGGCACCAGTCAGGGGAGTGCGACCATGAAGCAAAACCTGCTGCTCGTAGTGGTGATGGGCGCTGGCTGCATCGGAAGCATCGGGGACGGCCAGCCGGGGATCTCCCCCGCCGACGATCCGCCGGCCATTCCCGGTGGTCCGCCAAAGCCCGGCACGCCCTCGGCCTGCACGCCCGGGGCGCGGCCCAGCGCGGCGGCGCGGGTGGTGCGTCTGACCGAGCGTCAGTACGCGAACACCATCCGCGATCTCACGGGCGCGCAGGCGAGCGGCGTGGACAACCCGTTCGCCGGCAACTTCACCAGCACCGGACAGATCGTCTCGTTCTCCCCTGTGGCCGCCGCCGCCGCCGGGATGCCCGAGGCGGTCACCGAGCGCGCGTTCGCCGCCGCCGATCAGGCCGCGGCGCTGTGGGCTGCAGGCCTGAAGAAGAGCCATGCTTGCCTGGCCGGCCCGGATTCCGCCTGCTGGACCACGGTCTTCTCGTCGGCCGGAGCGCGCGCTCTGCGCCGTCCCATGGCCGCCGACGAGACGAAGCGCTACGTCGATCTCGTCTCGGGCATGCAGGCGGGGATCGGCGCCGACCAGGCGCTGGTCAAAGGCCTCACGGCGCTGCTCGCCTCGCCGCATTTTCTGTTTCGTACCGAACTCGGCGACGGCAAGAGGGACACCAGCGGGCGGACGCGCCTGACCCCGTGGGAGGTGGCCTCGGCGCTGTCGTACACGCTCATCGAACGGTTGCCCGACTCGCCGCTGCAGATCGCGGCCGCCCAGGGCAACCTCGTCACCGTCGAGCAGGTACGCACGCAGATTGACCGTCTGCTCGGGACCGGCGCCGTCACCACGGAGGCGGCCGCGCACTTCCTCTACGAGTGGCTTCCGTACGATCGCGCGCTGGGCGTCTCGAAGTCACCGACGCTGTATCCCCATTACCTGGCGCCGGCCCTGGTCGAGGAGACGAACCTGCTGGCGAGATACGTACTCGGTCTTGGCGACAGGCTGCTGCCGAATCTCTTCACCACCACCAAGTCCTTCGTCCGCAAGACCACCGCGCCGGCCTACGGCGTTACCAACATCACGGCGACCGCCGCGCAGATGATCGATCTGCCGCCGCGCGAGCGCAGCGGCATCATCACCCAGCCCAGCTTCCTGGCGGCGTTCTCCGACGACAAGGACAACGAACCGATCAAGCGGGGCCGCTACATCACCGAGAGTCTGCTGTGCGGCCACGTGCCCGATCTGCCGATCGCGAACTTCCCACCGGAGCCCGATCTGGGGCCCAACCCGACGCTGCGCCAGAAGCTCGATGGCCATCGGAACCTGGGCGCCGGCTGTCCGGGCTGCCACACGCTGATGGACGGGATCGGACTCGGACTCGAGGGCTACGACCACACCGGCCGCGTCCGGACCAAGGACGTCGACGGCAAGCCGGTGAACACCACCGGCGTCCTCGTGGGTGCGGGGCCGCAGGATGGGCCCTTCGATGGCGCCCTTCAGCTCGGCCGCAAGCTGGTCGACTCGCCGGTCACCACCCAGTGCTTCGTGCGCCAGTCGTTCCGCTACTGGCTCGCGCGTCCGGAGACCGAGCGCGACGACTGCACGCTGGTGGCCGCGCTCTCGGAGTTCGAGAAGGGGCGGGGCAACCTGCGGCCGCTGCTCGTGGCGTTGCTCGGGTCCGACAGTTTCCTGTACCGCAACTGACAAGGAGAACCCGATGCTGCACCGACGGAGCTTCCTCGAGCGCCTCTCGTTGAGCGCGGGCGCGTTCTTCTTGACGTCGATCGTCAACGGCGTGTTGTCGGAGGCGCGCGGAGCGACGGCAGCCCGCAAACGCCTCTTGCTGGTGCTGTCCGGAAACGGCTGGTCCAACGTCGGTGGCGACGGCGGCAAGCAGTGGGTCCAGGGGATGTTCCAGTGCACCGGTTTCGTCCCGCCCGAGCTGCGCGAGCTGACGTTGAAGAACCGCGGCATCGACACCGGCGCCTTCTTCTCGTCGGCGGCGAACGAATTCACCCTGTCGCCGTCGATGCAGGCCCTGATGCCGTTCAAGAACCAGATGCTGCTGGTGGACGGCCTCACCAACCGGCAGTGGACCGCGCCGGGTGCGCTGGCCTCGGGCCACGGCCAGGGTTTCGCGACCCTCGCGTGCGTGCCGAACAGCGGCAATGCGTCTCACGATGGGCACGGCACGCCCGGAGGCATCACCTTCGACCAGTACCTGGCCGGCACGATGGGCAAGGACAGCCTCTACCGTTCGGTCAACCTGGCGACGGTCAACGACCCGAACGTCAAGCTCGCCTCGGTGGCGTGCGCAGCCGGTGCCGGGCGCCCGGTCCAGTCCTACTGCTCGCCCAGGGAGGCGTTCACGCGGCTCTTCACCGGGCTGCAAACGGGGACGCCCGATCCCAGGGTGGACGCGCTCTTCGCGGCGAAGAAGAGCGTGCTGGACTTCGTCGCCGCCGACGTCCAGCGACTTCAGAGCGTCCTGGTTGGCGAGGAGCGCCGCAAGCTCGACGAGCACCTGACGTCGATCCGCTCGCTCGAGAAGCGGCTCGGCCAGAAAGTCGACATCAGCGCCGCCTGCCAGCCGGGCACGGCGCCGATGGCCGATTCACCGGCGCTGGAGGATCGCCAGCAGGCGCACATGGACATCGCCACCACCGCGTTGCTGTGCGGGATCACCCAGGTGGCCGTGGTGCTGAACGCCGTCGGTCCGGACATCGCCTGGGGCGCCAGGTACACCCGGACTGCGGGGCAGCCCGTCACCACCCACACCATCGCGCACAACGAGGTGGCGGACTCCGTCGGCATCGTCCATCGCATCAACAACTTTCACGCCGGCCTCGTGGCGAAGGCCGCCAGCCGCATGGCCGCCGTCCGCGAGGGCGACCGCTCCGTCCTCGACAACAGCGCCGTCGTCTGGATGAACGAGTCCGGCGCCGATCACCACTGCACCTACTCGCGCTACCCGCTGGTGGTGCTGGGGAACGCCGGCGGCGCGCTGAAGACGGACGGGCGTTACCTGCGGTATCCGATGCACCTCACGATGGACAACCCGACGCGCGAGGTGATCCCGGCCGGCGTGCGCTCGCTGCCCGACTTCTTCTGCACGCTGGGCCACGCGCTGGGCGCCCCGATCGACGACTTCGGCAAGGCCGGCCGCGCACCCGTCAAGGGCCCGCTCGGCAGCGAGATCCTCGTCTAGCCTTCGGACGAAGGCGGGGTCTCGGGCGCCGGGACCGCGGCCGCCTGGGCCTGCGCGTCGAACTGCTCGCGCAGCGCCTCCTTGGCGGCCTTGCGCGCGGCCTCGGTCGCGTCGCGCTTGCAGGCCCCACACAACGAAGGCGCCGCCCAGTTCCCCAGGTGGGTCTGCAGCATGCTCTCCGGCGGCCAGTAGATCGGCGTCGCGCACTGGCTGCAGGGGATCTCCTGCGTCTTCTTGTCCTGCAGAAATTCTGCGCACGCCGAGCACCGGCGCTCGGGCGGCTTCGGCTCACGTCGCCGCTTGCCGCGCTTCTCCTTCTTCTCCTCCTTCGCCTCGGGGGCCGCGGCCTCGGCAGGAACGGTCTCGGTGCCCTCGGCAGCCGGAGGAGCCGCCTCCGCAGCCGGCTCGTCCTGAATCTGAGGACGAACGCCTGCAGCGAGCTGCTGCTCCTTGCTCCAGGTCCAGGTGCCGTCGCAGCCGTCGGTCCTGCAGGTGATCTCGCGATCCTGGAGATCCCCCAGATCCTTCTCGTGCTCGGGGCAGTAGCGCGGGTAGGGATCGCCCGTCTTGCCACGCACGGCGCGCGCCAGCTGGGCGCCGCGCTTGTCCAGCCACGTGCCTTTGCAGCCGCTCTTGCGGCAAGGCCGCTCGACGTCCTTGGCGTTCTGGAAGACGCCGAAGCAGCTTTCGCACATCCGCTGCGGCGCCTTCGGGGCCGGCTTGCCAGCGACGCAGGCGTCCAGCTGATCGAAGCGCGACCAGGTCCAGGTCTTCTTGCAGCCGCTGGTCCGGCAACGCACCTCGCGGTCCAGCAGCTTGCCGAACTCGGTCCGGCACTCGTCACACATCCGGCGCGGCGGCTCGTTCGGCTTGCCGGCCGTGAACGCCTGCACCTGTTCCTCGACCTTCCAGGTCCATTTGCGCTTGCAGTTGGCGATGCCGCAGCTGACCTGGCGGTCCTTGATCCGCGGCAGCACGTCCGCGCACGGGACGCACAGCGCATCGCCCGTGCCGCCCATCAGCTGAGCCCGGGGCGTCAACGTGGCCGTCCGCGTGCAGCCGGCCGCCGTACAAGGCACCTCCTGCTCGGTCAGCCCGGCCAGTCTGGTCTCGCATTCGGCGCACAGCCCCCTGGGCGCGGGGCGCTTGGTGGCGAACGCTTCCAGCTGCTTGTCGGCGCTCCACGGCCAGGTGCCGGTGCAGCCTTCGCGTTCGCAGCGGCGGTCCTGGTCCTTCAGCTCCTTGGCCTTGGTCCGGCAGGGCTCGCACATGCTGGCCGTCGGGTCGTTCGCGTCGGGCGCGTTGCCCAGCGCCAGGACCTTGCTCCCCAGTTGCATCCAGGTGCGGGTGCAGCCCTTCACGCGGCATGGGACCGTCTTGGCCCCCAGCCGATCCGCAAGCGTGAACCCTCCGAGCGACATGGAAAGCGGCTACTGTGTACGACATAACCGGGCCTGCGCAAGTCAAACGCACATGTGGCACCGCGCCGCATTAATGGTTGACGCTACCCCTCTCTCTCTCCATCCTTTGTCGCCCCGATATGCAGATCACCATCGAAGACATCTCGCCCGTGGAGAAGCGGGTGGAGTTCGAGGTCCCCTGGAGGGACGTCGCTCCGAAGCTCGAGAAGGCCTACGATCAGCTCCGCCGCGAGGTCCGTCTCAAGGGTTTCCGTCCCGGCAAGGTGCCGCGGACGCTCATCGAGAAGCTGTACAAGCCGCAGGTCGAGAACGACGTCGCCCGCGAGCTGGTCGAGATCTCCATCGGTCAGGCGATCCAGGAAAACCAGCTGCAGCCGGTGGCGCCGCCCACCGTCGACAAGCTGGAGCTGAAGTCGGGTGAGCCGTTCAAGTTCACGGCTCGGGTGGAAGTCCGTTCGCAGGTCCAGCCCAAGGACTACACCGGCGTCCCGCTCAAGCGTCGCGCCCCCAAGGTCAACGACGAGGAGATCACCCAGGCGCTCGAGGGCTACCGCAAGCAACTGACGGAGTACAAGCCGGTCGAGGGCCGCGACAAGACCTCGGACAGCGACGTGCTGGTGGTCGAGGTGCATGGCCGCGTCGGCGAGCACAAGGTGAAGAAGAACACCGTCATGGTCGATCTCGCCGACGAGAACGCGGGCGGCCTGCCTGGGTTGGCCCCGCGCCTGCGTGACGTACCCATTGCTTCAGACCACCTGGAGGTGAAGTACAAGATCGCCGACGACACGCCCATCAAGAGCCTGGCCGGCAAGGACGTCACCCTGCACGTCGCCATCAAGGAAGCGCGCGAGCGCAAGCAGCCGGCCATCGACGACGAGATGGCCAAGGACACCGGCGAGGCCGACACGCTGGCCGACCTGAAGAAGAAGATCGAGGAGCGTCTGGTCGAGCAGGACAAGCAGCGGATCAAGCGCGAACTCATCCAGCAGCTGGTCAAGGAGATCGTCAAGCGCAACCCGTTCCCGATCGCTCCGGCGCTGGTCGAACGCCACAGCGAGGCGATCGTCCAGCGGGCACAGGCCCAATTGATGATGGCCGGCATCGACCTGGAAGCGGGCGGTTTCGACCCCGACAAGATGAAGGGCGAGTTCAAGGCCGAGGCCGAGGACGAGGCCCGGGCCACCATCCTGGTGCAGGCCATCGCCGAGCGTGAAGGGATCGAGATCACGGACGCCGACGTGCAGAAGCGGATCGCCGAGCTGGCCGCCGCCCGCCAGGAGAACATGAAGAAGCTCCGGGGCGAGCTGGAGCGCACAGGCCGGATTCACGGGCTCCGCGCCCAGCTCGTCGAGGAGAAGACGCTTGATAAGCTTCTCGGCGAAGCTAAGATCGCCGACGAAGATCCGGACCGTTTGATCGTATCGCCCGAAGAGGCGGCCGATCAGGGGCTGCAACGTCTGATTGTCAGCCCCGACGAGGCCAGGGCGGAAGCGGAATTAGCCGAGCAGCAGAAGCCGACGCGCAAGAGGAAGGCACCATGAGCGACATCCGGAACTTCATCATCCCCACCGTCATCGAGCAGACCCACCGGGGCGAGCGCGGCTGGGACATCTTCTCCCGCCTGCTCAAGGACCGGATCATCTTCCTCGGCAGCGTCGTCAACGACGAGGTGGCGAACATCATCATCGCCCAGCTCCTCTTCCTCGAGAGCGAGGATCCGGACAAGGACGTCATGCTGTACATCAACTCGCCGGGCGGCCTTGTGACGGCGGGCATGGCGATCTACGACACCATGCAGTACGTGCGTCCCGACGTCGCCACCTTCTGCATGGGTCAGGCGGCCTCGATGGGTGCTTTCCTCCTGGCGGCCGGGGCCAAGGGCAAGCGCTACTCGCTGCCGCACGCCCGCATCCTGATTCACCAGCCGCTGGGCGGCTTCCAGGGCCAGGCGACGGACATCGACATCCACGCCAAGGAGATCCTGCGCACGCGCGACAAGCTGAACGAGCTGCTCGTCAAGCACACCGGCAAGCCGCTCGACCGGATCAAGAACGACACGGAGCGCGACTATTTCATGAGCGCGATGGAGTCGAAGGAGTACGGACTCATCGACGAGGTGATCGCGAACAAGCCGTCGAGCATCGGCAAGTAGCCCCCCCCGGTACCGCGAGGGGGTACCACGTGCTACCTTCTTAGGTGAACGTGGCAGCCGGGAAGCGCGACGATCAGGGGAACCTCTCCTGTTCCTTCTGTGGGAAGGGGCAAAAAGAGGTCAAGAAGCTCATCGCCGGGCCGACGGTCTACATCTGCGACGAGTGCATCGGCCTCTGCAACGACATCATCGCGGAGGAGATCGAGAAGGAGGGCGAGAGCTTCGGCCTCGCCACGGTCCCCAAGCCGGCCGAGATCAAGGCGGTGCTCGACGACTACGTCATCGGGCAGGAGCGCGCCAAGAAGATCATGTCGGTGGCGATCCACAACCACTACAAGCGGATCGAAGCCAAGGTCGGCAACGACGAGGTCGAGCTCGGCAAGTCGAACATCCTGCTGCTCGGGCCGACCGGTTCGGGCAAGACGCTGCTGGCGCAGACGCTGGCCAAGATCCTGAACGTCCCGTTCGCCATCGCGGATGCCACCAACCTGACCGAGGCCGGTTACGTCGGCGAGGACGTCGAGAACATCATCGTCAACCTGCTCCAGAATGCCGAGCACGACATCGAGAAGGCCGAGCGCGGCATCGTCTACATCGACGAGATCGACAAGATCGCGCGCAAGGGCGAGAACCCGTCGATCACCCGCGACGTCTCCGGCGAGGGCGTGCAGCAGGCGCTCTTGAAGATCCTCGAGGGGACGGTGTGCAACGTGCCGCCCAAGGGCGGGCGCAAGCATCCGCAGCAGGAGTTCCTGCAGGTCGACACCAGCAACATCCTCTTCATCTGCGGCGGGGCCTTCGTCGGGCTCGAGGACATCATCGAGCAGCGCATCGGCCAAAAGCAGATCGGCTTCGGGGCCAAGATCCCCTCGAAGAAAGAACGCCGCATCTGGGATCTCTTGCGTGAGGCGCAGCGCGAGGACTTGCTGAAGTTCGGTATGATCCCCGAGTTCGTCGGCCGCCTGCCGGTGATGGCACCGCTGCACGAGCTGGACGAGGCGACGCTGTTGGACATCCTGACCAAGCCGAAGAACGCGCTCCTCAAGCAGTACCAGAAGCTGTTCGAGATGGACGGCGTGAAGCTGCGGTTCACCAAAGGCGCGCTCAGCGCCATCGCCCAGGAGGCGCAGAAGCACAAGTCGGGGGCCCGTGGCCTGCGCGCCATCCTCGAGCAGGCGATGATGGACATCATGTTCGAGGTCCCCTCGGCGAATCCGGCCATCAAGGAGGTCGTGATCAACGAGGAGGTCATCCAGAAGGGCGAGCAGCCGATGCTCATCTACCAGAAGGGTCTCGCCGCCGGCGGCGAACGCAGCTAAGATCGCTGGATGTTTCGACGCCCGGCGCTGTTGATTCCGGCACTGCTGCTAGGGGCCATCCTGTACTGGGGTGCGGCGTTCGGGCTGGGCGGACTGTCACTGGCGCTGCTGACGCCCGACCCCGAACTGGAGATCGTGCCGCAGGGCGATGTCGAGGACGCCATCGTCGTGCGTTTGCAGGAGGAACCACCCCCTCCGGTGTGTGAGTCGTCGGAAATCGGCCTTACGTCTTACTGATCTCGTACTGAAAATTGGCAGCCGCGCTCGTCGGTTGTTACGATCAGAACTCGCATGTCCGACGAAAAGCGAGTTCTGCGTTGCGTCCCGCTCCTTCCGCTCCGTGACATCGTCGTCTTCCCGCACATGGTCGTGCCCCTGTTCGTGGGCCGGGAGAAGTCGATTGGCGCGCTCGAGGAAGTGACGGCGCGAGGCGCCTACAAGGAGATTTTCCTGTCGGCGCAGCGGCGCGCCAAGACCAATGAGCCGGTGCCGGACGACATCTTCCCGATCGGCACGCTGGCCAGCATCATCCAGCTGCTGCGCTTGCCCGATGGCACCGTCAAGGTGCTGGTCGAGGGTAAGCGGCGCGCGGTGATCCGCAAGTTCGTCCAGACCGACGGCTTCTTCCTGGTCGAGGCCGAGGAGATGGCCGACCCCGTCGAGCGGTCGGTGGAAATGGAGGGGCTGCTTCGCGAGGTGCACACCACCTTCGACGCCTACGTGAAGCTGAACAAGAGGCTCGCTCCGGAGATCCTCGTGTCGGTGCAGTCCATCGAGGATGCCGGGCAACTCGCCGACACCATCGCCGGCCAGCTGCAGCTGAAGATCGCCGACAAGCAGCAGCTGCTGGAGACGGTATCGCCGCTCCAGCGCCTGACGAAGCTGTACGAGCTCCTCAAGGCGGAGATGGAGATTCTCCAGGTCGAGCGGAAGATTCGCACGCGCGTGAAGCGCCAGATGGAGAAGACCCAGCGCGAGTACTACCTCAACGAGCAGATGCAGGCGATCCAGAAGGAGCTGGGTGACAGGGACGAGTTCAAGAACGAGCTGACCGAGATGGAAGAGCGCATCGCCGGCAAGAGCCTGTCCAAGGAGGCGCAACTCAAGGTCAAGAAGGAACTGAAGAAGCTCCGGATGATGGCGCCGATGTCCGCCGAGGCGGCGGTGGTGCGCAACTACATCGACTGGGTGCTGTCACTCCCCTGGGGCCAGAACACCGACGACACGCTGGAGATCCACGAGGCGGAGCGCATCCTCGACGAGGACCACTACGGCCTCAAGCGGGTCAAGGAGCGCATCCTCGAATACCTGGCCGTCCAGGTGCTGGTGAAGAAGCAACGGGGGCCGATCCTGTGTCTCGTCGGGCCGCCGGGCGTCGGTAAGACCTCGCTGGCGCGTTCCATCGCAAGGGCCACGGGGCGGAACTTCGTGCGGCTGGCGCTGGGCGGGGTGCGCGACGAGGCTGAGATTCGCGGCCACCGGCGCACGTACATCGGGGCCCTGCCGGGCAAGATCATCCAGTCGCTGAAGAAGGCCGGCAGCTCGAACCCCGTCTTCCTGCTGGACGAGGTGGACAAGATGTCCACGGACTTCCGGGGCGACCCGTCGGCGGCGCTGCTGGAGGTGCTGGACCCCGAGCAGAACAACGCTTTCAACGATCACTACCTGGATCTCGACTACGACCTGTCCGACGTCATGTTCATCACGACGGCCAACTACCTGCAGGGGATCCCGGTGCCGCTTCAGGATCGCATGGAGATCATCCAGCTCCCCGGCTACACCGAGTGGGAGAAGCTGTCGATCGCGCAGCAGTACCTGGTGCCCAAGCAGAAGAAGGATCACGGCCTCGGCGACGTCACCCTGGACATCCCGGAGGACACGATCCGGCAGGTGATCCACCACTACACCAAGGAATCGGGCGTGCGTGACCTCGAGCGGCAGATGGCCACCATCTGTCGCAAGGTCGCCAAGCAGTACATCGCCGACCGCACCATCACCTCGTGGAAGGTGACGCCGAAGCGGCTGGGGAAGTACCTGGGGGCCCAGCGGTTCCGTATGGGCCGCTCCGAGGCCGAGGACGAGATCGGGCTCGTGAACGGTCTGGCCGTGACCATGCACGGCGGCGATCTGCTGGTGAGCGAGGTGTCGATCGTCGCCGGCAAGGGCAAGATGGTGCTCACCGGCAAGCTGGGCGACGTGATGCAGGAGTCGGCGCAGGCGGCGATGAGCTACGTGCGCGCGCGGGCCACCTCGCTGGGGCTGGAGCGCGACTTCTACTCGCGCGCGGACATTCACGTGCATCTTCCGGAAGGCGCGATCCCCAAGGACGGGCCGTCGGCAGGCATCACCATCTGCACAGGCCTGGTGTCGGCGCTGCTGCGCGTGCCCGTCCGCAAGGACGTGGCCATGACCGGCGAGATCACCCTGCGCGGGCGTGTTCTGCCGATCGGTGGCCTCAAGGAGAAGATCCTGGCCGCGCACCGGGGCGGCATCACCACCGTGATCCTGCCCAAGGACAACGTGAAGGACCTGCGCGACATCCCCAAGAAGGTGCTCAAGGCGCTGCGGCTGGTGCCGGTCTCGCACATGGACGAGGTGTTGCGCGTGGCCCTGGTGCTGCCGAACGCCAGCGATTTCCTCAAAGAGCCGTCGGTCCCCGTCGATTGGCGGCTGCCGAGCGAGCGCCGCGAGCCGCGCAGCGATCGCCGCGACATGCCGGTGGCAAGCGCCGTTCCGCCTCCGTCAGCGCAGGAGCAGGAGAATGAGGAGCGCCCCGCACTTCCCGCCGGCGACGATCGCCCCAGCAGCTGACATTTGAGTTGGGAACCCTGGGAGGGTTCCCAAACCCTCCCGCGATGGGCTCCGGCGGGCTAAGCCCGCCTGCGCCCGACGCGTGACTTGTGGCCCGCCCTCGAACGGGCTATGACTACGCGTTCTGTAGGGGAGGAGTGGCCGAGTGGTCGAAGGCGACGGTCTTGAAAACCGTTGTGGGGGTGACTCCACCGTGGGTTCGAATCCCACCTCCTCCTCTGAAAACTGAATAACCCACCCACCTAAGGGTTCCCATGATCCGCGTCGGGGCGCAGGCGAGCTTGCTCGCCGAAGCCCCATCGCGGGAGGGTTTGGGAACTCCCCTGGGGGTTCCCAATAAAATTGGAGGGGTGGCCGAGAGGCCGAAGGCGGCGGTTTGCTAAACCGTTATAGGGTCAAAAGCTCTATCGGAGGTTCGAATCCTCTCCCCTCCGCAGATGTTCGAGTTCGAGCGTGACTTCGCCGAAGGGATGACGTGTATCCCGATGGCGGTGCGCTTCAAGCTGGACGCTTGTGGCGTCAAGCTGTCGCTCAAGGAGTGGGCGAAGCTGACGCCCGAGCAACGGATGGAGCTGTTCCAGTCGCCGTCCGGGACGTTCGGTGAGCGTATGAGAGCGCTGGCGCCGGCTGCGAAGACGCTGGAGATCGATCCCCGCCCGCCCTGGGACGACGCGAGCGTCGTACCCGAGGTGGTGGCCGCCAGCGCCGAGGCGAAGGGGATCGCGCTGGACGTGCAGCGCTGGGCGGCGCTGTCGCCGCTGCAGCGGTTCGCCCTGTGCAAGCTTTCGCGCGCCAAGCACGACAACGAGAACTTCGTTCCGGCCTGCCGCGAGTTCGGACTTTGACGGTGATCATCCTGGCCGGCGGCGAGAGCCGGCGGTTCGGGAGCAACAAGCTGCTCGCCGACTGGCAAGGGCGGCCGCTGATCCAGGCCGTGGTCGAGCGCTGCCGCGCGATCGGCCCGCCGATCGTCGTCGTGAAGAGCCGCGGGCAGTTCGTCCTGTCGGACGTGCAGGTGGTCGAGGACGGCCAGGTGGAGCACCATGCCTTCGGCGGCCTGCTTGCCGGGTTGCGCGCGTGTCCCACGGAACGCGCCTTCGTCTGCGGGGGCGACATGCCGCTCGTGAACCTGCAACTCGCCCGGTACCTGGCTTCGTTTCCCGAGGAGGCTGTCGTGCCGATCTGGCAGTCGATCCCGCAACCGCTCTGCGCGATCTACAGCCGCACGTGCATCGCCGAGATGGAGCGCGGCGGCGACCTGTCGCTGCAGAAGCTGCTGCTCCGCCTGAAGACGCGATTCATCGACGAGGCGGACGTCGCCAGACTGGATCCCCAGGGGCTTTCGTTCGGCGACGTGGACACCGCTGCCGATCTCGCTCGGCTTGCGTCCCGGTAACCGTCAGCTTCAAGCCTTGCGACGCCGCGCGGGCCAGGGAAAAGCCACGCCGAGCTCGATGATCTCGCCCGCGCGCTCGGCGCGATAGCCAGGGACCTTGGCCATGAGGCCGCGGTACTCGATCCCGCGCAGGAGGCGAAGCAGCTCCTCGACCCATGGGTATTCCAGCGTCCGCCGGCCACAGATGAGGAAGTAGTGCTCGCCGGCGATCGGCAAGAAATCGAGGTTGAACTGTCTCGCCGCCGGCTCGACCCCGA
Organism: Myxococcales bacterium; assembly: GCA_031423255.1. Taxonomy (GTDB): domain Bacteria; phylum Myxococcota_A; class Polyangia; order Fen-1088; family Fen-1088; genus JANPFD01. The sequence goes on from JANPFD010000042.1 coordinate 91,858, forward strand.
TCCCTGCGTCGGCCATGCCGCTCGCCACGTAGGCGGCGACCGCCGCGTGGGTGAACTCCTCGGTCATGTAGCCGTCGATGCGCTTGGGATCAATCGCTTGCTCCTCGAGGAGGGTATCGATGAGGACGCGCGTGCCCGAGCCGCGCTGGCGGTTGACGAAGCGGACGCCGCGGCGGCGCAGGTCGGCGAGCTTCTCCAGTTTCTTCGGGTTGCCCGGCGCCAGGTAGAGGCCCTGCTGGCGTCTGACCAGATAGATGAGTTTCTGATCGGCGGGGTCGAGCCAGCTCCGGTACATGTCGACGGCGCGTTTGCCCCGGTCGCCCTCCGGGACGTGAAAGCCGGCGATGTCGCAGGCTCCGCGCGATAGCGACGCCAGTGAATCGGCGGCGCTGAGGTACTGGAGGTCGAGCTCGGTCTGCGTGTGCCCGTGTAGCAGCTCGGGCAGCTTGGCGACGCCGTAGCCGTAGCTGGCGTGGATGCGCAGCGTGGGGTTCTGCGCCGCCATCACGCGGCTGATCTCGAGGTTCAGGTCCGACGCGATGTTCTCGAGCTGCGGCAGGAGGCGTGCGCGGGCCCGCGCCTCCGCCCAGACGAGTTTTTCGCCCAGCCCCGAGAGCCGGGCGCCCCTTCCCTGGACCAGTTCCACGAGGGGGCTGCCGAAGAACTCGGACCACTTGGCGATGATGTTCCAGGCGTGGCGGTACGAGATGTCGACCTTCTTGGCGGCCACGGTCAGCTTGCCCGCCTCGCGGATGGCGTTCAGCAGCGTGAACAGCCGGTGGTCCACTTCCTGTCCAGCCTCGTTGCTGAAGACCAGCGAGGGACTGATGGCCAGGCGACTCATATGCACCTCGGTGCATATGTCAGGGAGGAGGTCATCTTGCTACATTGCCCGAACGCGATGAGGTCGGGTTCCACAGTTATGCAGTCTAATGCATATTCTGGCGAGGTGATCGCCCAGTCGATCGCCGCGCACCAGGAACGTCCGGGCGGCCTCCTGCCGCTCTTGCACGCCATCCAGGACGCCCTCGGCTTCGTTCCGCCGGACGCTGTCGCCAGGATCGCGCAAGCGCTGAACCTCTCGCGCGCCGAGGTTCACGGGGTGATCACGTTTTATCACGACTTCCGGACCGCCCCGCCGGGCCGCCACGTCGTGAAGTTGTGCCGCGCGGAGGCCTGCCAGGCGATGGGCAGCGAGGCCCTGGAGGCGCACGCCAGGGCCCGGCTGGGCGTCGACTTTCGCGAGACGACCGCGAACGGGGCGATCACCCTCGAGCCGGTCTACTGCCTCGGCAACTGCGCCCTGTCGCCGGCGGTGATGATCGACGGTCAGCTCCATGGCCGCGTGAGCTCCGAGCGTCTCGACCGGCTGATGGAGCCCCTGAAATGAACGTGAGCACCGTCTTCGTTCCCCGGGACGCGGCCGCGCTCTCGCTCGGCGCCGACGAGGTGGCCGCGGCTCTGGCAGCGGCCGGCCACCAGGTCATCCGCAACGGCTCGCGGGGGATGTTCTGGCTGGAGCCGCTCGTCGAGGTGGTGACACCCGCCGGCCGCGTCGCTTACGGGCCCGTCACGCCCAGGGACGTTCCCGGCCTGTTCGAGAACCAGACTCTGCGTCTCGGCCTGACCGAGGAAATCCCGTACCTGAAGAAGCAGGAGCGCCTGACCTTCTCCCGGGTCGGGGTCACCGATCCGCTGAGCCTGACCGACTACGAGGCGCACGGCGGCTGGCGTGGGCTACGGGCGGCGCAGGCGATGCGTCCGGCCCAGATCGTGGAGGCGGTGGTGGCCTCGGGCCTGCGCGGGCGAGGGGGCGCGGCTTTTCCAGCGGGCATCAAGTGGCGCACCGTCCTGGGCGCCGCCGGCGCGGAGAAGTACATCGTCTGCAACGCCGACGAGGGGGACTCGGGCACCTTCTCCGACCGGATGATCATGGAGGGCGACCCGTTCGTCCTCATCGAGGGGATGGCGATCGCGGGTCTCGCCGTGGGCGCGCGCAAGGGTTACGTCTACGTGCGCTCGGAGTACCCGCACGCCGAGCGGGCGCTGCAGGCGGCGATCGTCGCCGCGCAACCCCTGCTGGGCGACTTCGACATCGAGCTCCGCCGCGGCGCCGGCGCGTACATCTGCGGCGAGGAGACGGCGCTTCTCGAGAGCCTGGAGGGCAAGCGCGGCATGGTTCGCCCCAAGCCTCCCTTGCCGGCCATCGCGGGCCTGTTTGGCAAGCCGACAGTGGTCAACAACGTCATCACCCTGGCCTCGGTGCCGGTCATTCTCGACGAGGGTCCGCAGCACTATGCGGACTTCGGCATGGGCCGCTCGCGCGGCACGCTCGCGTTCCAGATGGCCGGCAACGTCAAGCACGGCGGCCTCGTCGAGAAGGCGTTCGGGATCACCCTGCGCGAGCTTTTGTACGACTACGGTGGCGGCTCGGCGTCCGGGCGGCCGATCCGCGCGGTGCAGATCGGCGGTCCGCTCGGCGCCTACTTCCCCGAGTCCAAGTTCGATGTACCGCTCGACTACGAGGCGTTCGCCGCGGCAGGCGGGATGATCGGACACGGCGGCGTGGTGGTGTTCGACGACACCGTGGACATGGCGAAGATGGCCCGCTACGCGATGGAGTTCTGCGCCGTCGAGTCGTGCGGCAAGTGCACGCCTTGTCGCATCGGCTCGACCCGCGGCGTGGAGGTGATCGATCGGATCCGCGTCGGCCAGCGCCGGGAGGCGAACGTCGAGTTGCTGAGAGATCTGTGCGACACGCTGATCCAGGGTTCGCTGTGCGCGATGGGCGGAATGACGCCGTACCCGGTGCTGAGCGCGCTGGACCACTTCCCCGAGGACTTCCGGAGATGACATGTACTCGGTGAAGGAGCCCGATGCTGGCACGCCCCAGCGCGTGTCGGAAGAGTCGGTGACCCTGGACGTGGACGGGGTCTCCGTCACCGTTCCCGCCGGCACGTCGGTGATGCGCGCCGCCGCCGAGGCGCAGGTGCGCGTGCCCAAGCTGTGCGCCACAGATTCGCTGGAGGCATTCGGCTCCTGCCGGCTCTGTCTCGTCGAGATCGCCGGGCGCAAGGGCTACCCGGCGTCGTGCACCACCGTGGCCGAGGCGGGCATGAAGGTGCGCACCCAGTCCGACAAGCTGGCGAAGCTCCGCCGCGGGATGATGGAGCTTTACATCTCGGACCATCCGCTCGACTGCCTGACCTGTCCGTCGAACGGCAACTGCGAGTTGCAGGAGATGGCCGGTGTCGTGGGCCTGCGCGAGGTGCGCTACGGGTACGAGGGTGCCAACCACCTGAAGCAGGAGAAGGACACCTCGAACCCGTACTTCACCTTCGATCCGACCAAGTGCATCGCCTGCTCGCGCTGCGTGCGCGCCTGCGAGGAGACGCAGGGGACGTTCGCGTTGACGCTGGTCGGCCGCGGCTTCGAGTCGAAGATCGCCGCCGGCCCGACCGATTTCCTCGGCTCCGAGTGCGTGTCGTGCGGCGCCTGCGTGCAGGCGTGCCCCACGGCGACGCTGATGGAGAAGTCGATCATCGACAAGGGCCAGCCCGATCACAGCGTGGTCACCACCTGCGCCTATTGCGGCGTCGGCTGCTCCTTCCGCGCCGAGATGAAGGGCAACGAGGTCGTGCGCATGGTCCCGAACAAGGACGGTCACGCCAATCACGGCCACTCGTGCGTGAAGGGGCGCTTCGCCTGGGGCTACGCCACGCATCCGGATCGGGTCAAAAAGCCGATGATCCGCGCCAGGATCACCGACCCCTGGCGCGAGGTCTCCTGGGAGGAGGCTGTCACCTACGCCGCCTCCGAGTTCCGGCGCATCCAGGCGCAGTACGGGCGTGACTCCGTCGGTGGCATCACCTCCTCGCGCTGTAGCAACGAGGAGACGTACCTGGTCCAGAAGCTGGTGCGCGCGGCGTTCGGCAACAACAACGTCGACACCTGCGCGCGCGTCTGCCACTCGCCGACGGGCTACGGCCTCAAGACCACTCTCGGCGAGTCGGCGGGCACGCAGGATTTCGATTCGGTCGAGAAGGCCGACGTCATCGTGGTGATCGGCGCCAATCCGACGGACGGGCACCCGGTGTTCGCCTCGCAGCTCAAGCGGCGGTTGCGCCAGGGGGCGAAGCTGATCGTGCTGGACCCGAGGACCATCGACCTCGTGCGCATGCCGCACGTCGAGGCCTCACACCACCTGCAGCTGCGACCGGGCACCAACGTGGCGGTGATCAACGCGCTGGCGCACGTGGTGGTGACCGAAGGCTTGCACAAGGAAGACTTCGTGCGTGCCCGCTGCGACCACCGCGAATTCGACAAATGGAAAGCGTTCATCGTCGATCCGCGCAACTCCCCCGAGGCGCTGGAGGAGACGACCGGCGTGCCGGCCATTGAGGTCAGAGCCGCCGCGCGGCTCTATGCCACCGGGGGGAATGCCGCCATCTACTATGGCCTCGGCGTCACCGAGCACAGCCAGGGCTCGACCATGGTCATCGGCATCGCCAACCTGGCGATGGTCACCGGAAACATCGGGCGTCCGGGCGTGGGTGTGAACCCGCTGCGTGGCCAGAACAACGTGCAGGGCTCGTGCGACATGGGCTCGTTCCCGCACGAACTGCCGGGCTACCGGCACGTCTCGGACCCCGGCGTCCGCGATCTCTTCGGAGCGGAGTGGGGCGTGCAACTCGAATCGGAGCCGGGGTTGCGCATCCCGAACATGTTCGACGCAGCGGTGGACGGGTCGTTCAAGGGCCTCTACGTGCAGGGCGAGGACATCGCCCAGTCGGATCCGGACACCCACCACGTCACCCGGGCGCTCGAGGCGATGGAGTGCATCGTGGTGCACGACCTCTTCATGAACGAGACGGCGAAGTTCGCCCACGTCTTCTTCCCCGGGTCGTCGTTTCTCGAGAAGGACGGCACCTTCACCAACGCCGAGCGCCGCATCTCGCGGGTGCGCAAGGTGATGCCGCCGCTGGCGGGCCTGGCCGACTGGGAAGCGACGATGGCGCTGTCGAACGCGCTCGGCTACCCGATGCACTACGACCATCCGTCGCAGATCATGGACGAGATTGCGCGCCTCACGCCCACCTTCACGGGTGTCAGTTACGGCAAGCTGGACCGCCTGGGCAGCATCCAGTGGCCGTGCAACGACAAGGCGCCCGAGGGGACGCCGGTGATGCACGTCGACGAGTTCGTGCGCGGCAAGGGGCGCTTCGTGCTCACCGAGTACGTGCCGACCGAGGAGCGCAGCACCCGGAAATTTCCGCTCATCCTGACCACCGGACGCATTCTCAGCCAGTACAACGTCGGGGCCCAGACGCGGCGGACGCAGAACGTCGTGTGGCACCAGGAAGACCGCCTGGAGCTGCATCCGCACGATGCCGAGGAGCGGGGCATCCGCGACGGCGACTGGGTTTCCGTGCGTAGCCGTGCCGGCGAGACGGCGCTGCGCGCGCTCATCACCGAGAAGATGCAGCCGGGCGTGGTCTACACCACCTTCCACTACCCCGAATCAGGAGCCAACGTCGTCACCACCGAGAACTCCGACTGGGCCACCAATTGCCCCGAGTACAAGGTGACGGCGGTGCAGGTCGGCAAGGTCAACGAACCGTCGGAGTGGCAGAAGCGCTTCGCCGAGCAGGCGCGGCAGCAGAGCGGCCTCCTCCCCCGATGAATGCGCAGAAGCTGGTGAAGATGGCCAACGAGATCGCCGCCTTTTTCGACGCCGAGCCGGACCGCCAGGTCGTTCTGGACGGCGTCGCCGGGCACATCAAGCGATTCTGGGATCCGCGCATGCGCCGCGAGCTCCTGCGGTGGCTGGACGAGCACGGTGGCGAGGGGCTGAAGCCGACGGCGATCGAGGCGATCCGGACCCATCGAGACGAGCTGGTGCCGCGTGCTTGAAGCGGTCGTCGAGGTCCAGGTGCAGACGCTGGCCGGCATGCGAGCCGATCGCGTGGCGGTGGAGGCGCCGCTGGAGATCCGTCTCGGAGGCAAGGCCGCCACGGTCCTGATGCGGACACCTGGCGACGACGAGGAGCTGGTGCGCGGATTCCTGTTCACCGAGGGAATGATCAGCCAGGCGAGCGACGTGGTCGCGCTCCGACGGCCCGAGGGCCTGAGTGGTGACGAGCACGGCAACGTCATCGCCGTCGAGCTGTCGCCGTCGCTGAACCTGCCGTCGTTCGAGCGCATGTTCTACAGCTCGTCCAGCTGTGGCGTCTGCGGCAAGAATTCCATTGCACAGCTCGCCGTCCGGGCGAAGCCGCTGACGTCGCGGCTCACGGTGCGCCGCGATGTGCTGAGCGCGCTACCGGCGCGGATGCGCGCGGCCCAGGTGGCGTTCCACGAGACGGGTGGCGTCCACGCGTCGGGGCTCTTCAGCGCAGACGGGTCGGTGGTCGCCGTTCGTGAGGACGTGGGACGGCACAACGCGCTGGACAAGATCGTCGGCTGGGGCCTCGGCGCCGGCCGGCTGCCCCTGGCCGATCAGATCCTGCTGGTCTCGGGCCGCGTCAGCTACGACCTGGTCCACAAGGCGATCGCCGCCGGGCTTCCCTTCCTCGCCGCCGTGGGCGCGCCGTCGTCGCTGGCGGTCGATCTCGCCGAGCAGTTCGGCCTGACGCTGGTCGGGTTCCTGCGCGAAACCTCGATGAACGTCTACGCCAATGCGCAGAGGCTCATCGATGCTTAGTCAGGAGCTTCTCGTACACCAGGGCGGCGACGATCGCTCCGGCAATCGGTCCCACCCAGTACACCCAGTGGTTCTGCCAGAAGCCGCTGGCCAGAGCAGGACCGAAGGTGCGCGCCGGGTTCATCGAGGCGCCGGTCAGCGGGCCGGCCAGGAGGATGTCCGCAGTCACCACCCCACCGATGGCGATGCCGCCGAGCTTGTGTCCGCGCGCATCGATCGCGGTCCCGAAGATCACCAGCACCAGGAAGAAGGTCAGGATCCCCTCGAGGGCCACTCCGGCCATCGGCGTCAGGCCGGTCGTGAGACCGGTGGTCCCGAGGTTCACCTTGGACCAGTGCTCCTGGCCGACGGTGGCGCGCAGGATGAACGCGGCCGCGCTGGCGCCGGCGAGCTGCGCCACCACGTAGGCCATGGCCAGCGTCGGTGGGATGCGCTTCGTGACCAGCGCCATGGCGGTCACGGCGGGATTGAAGTGCGCACCGGAGACGTGTCCCAGCGTGGAGACCATCACCGCGACGATCAACCCGAACGTCAGGGCGATGCCGGGAAGGCCCAAGGCGCCCCCCGACTGGGTATTCACACAGACCGAGCCGGCGCCGAAGAACACGATCGCGAACGTGCCGATGAACTCGGCCGAGCACTTGTTCGAAGCGTTCATGGGCGAGGAGTATGGGTCCTTAATCGTTGTCAAAGCAAGAGTCACAGCACCGGGCCGCGCGCGATTGTGCGCGCGCGTCCATAACGGAAACAGTCCGAAGAGGGAGTCGTCATGCCAACAAGCAATCGTGGGGTCGTTTACATCAAGCCGGGTGTGGTCGAGGTGCAGAACATCGAGTACCCGAAGCTCAGCCTGGGCAAGCGCAAGTGCGATCACGGGGTGATCCTGAAGATCGTGAGCACGAACATCTGCGGCAGCGACCAGCACATGGTGCGCGGCCGGACCACCGCGCCTCAGGGGCTGGTCCTGGGACACGAGATCACCGGCGAGATCGTCGAGGCCGGCCGCGACGTCGAGTTCCTCAAGGTGGGTGACATCTGCTCGGTCCCGTTCAACATCGCCTGCGGCCGTTGCCGCAACTGCAAGGAAGGCAAGACCGGCATCTGTCTCAGCGTGAACCCGGCCCGACCGGGTGCGGCCTACGGCTACGTGGACATGGGCGGATGGATCGGCGGCCAGGCCGACTACACCATGGTGCCCTACGCGGATTTCAATCTGCTCAAATTCCCGGACCGGGATCAGGCTCTGGCCAAGATCAAGGATCTCACCTTGCTCTCGGACATCTTCCCGACCGGCTACCACGGCGCCGTGACGGCCGGCGTGGGGCCGGGGTCGATCGTCTATGTGGCCGGGGCTGGTCCCGTCGGTCTCGCCAGCGCCGCGTCCTGCCATCTGCTGGGGGCGGCCTGCGTGATCGTCGGTGACATGATCCCGGAGCGGCTCGCGCAGGCGAAGAGTTTCGGCTGCGAGGTGATCGATCTGCGGAAGAGCGCCACGCTGGCGGAGCAGATCGAGGCGATCATCGGCATTCCCGAGGTCGACGCCGCCGTCGACTGCGTCGGGTTCGAGGCGCGCGGCCACGGCAGCGACGCCGGCCACGAGCACCCTGCCACCGTGCTCAACGCGGCCATGGAGGTCACCCGGGCCGGTGGCGCCATCGGAATCCCGGGCCTGTACGTGACCGGGGATCCCGGCGCCGTCGACGAGAAGGCGAAGATCGGGCAGCTCGGCATCCGCATCGGTCTCGGGTGGGCCAAGTCGCACACCTTCTCCACCGGGCAGTGTCCGGTCATGAAGTACCACCGCAACCTCATGAACGCGATCCTCTACGACAAGATCCAGATCGCCAAGGCCGTCAACGTGACGACCATTGCCCTCGACAAGGCGCCGCAGGGCTACAAGGACTTCGACAAGGGCGCCGCGAAGAAGTTCGTCATCGATCCGCACGGCATGATCGCCGCCTGAGGCATTCACATCGACCATGATCCAGGGCGGGAGGGCCAATCGCTCTCCCGCCCTTCGTCCTCCGTCGCGTTCGAGCGGTGGGTCTTCTCGGGACTCGCGGTCGCGATCTTCGTCGTCTACATGGCGAACGGGACCCGTTTCCTGGGTGCCGACACCTTCAGCGCCCCCTACACGGCGCTGAGTCTGATGAGGGACGGCGATCTCTATCTGGACAGCATCAAGAAGTCGGTGCGTCCCCTTTACTGGCATGCGCAGGGCGTCGACGGATGGGTGACGGTGCACGGCTTCGGGCCGCCGCTGCTCGCCCTACCGGTGTTTCTGGCCGTCGACAAGCTGATCTGCCACGGCCACTGGAACGAGGACCGGCTGCTCGTGGTCGGCAAGGTCGCCGGGGCGCTGTTCACCGCGCTGGCGGCGTTGCTGCTGGCGATCACCGCGCGGAGGTTCGGCTCGCTCGCGGCCAGCCTCGCGGTCATGCTGGCGTTTGCGCTCTGCTCGTCCGTCTGGAGCATCAGTAGCCAGGGCCTGTGGCGTCAGAGCCCGGCCGGTTTCCTGGTGGCCGCTGGCCTCTGTCTGATGCTCTGGCCCGAGGCGGCGCGGCCCGACCCGCGGCTGCTGCATCTGGCGGGCATGCCTCTTGGCCTGTCGATGTGGTGCCGCGAGAGCCTGGTCCTCGTGGCGGCGGGTGCGGTCGTCTACCTCTGGATGGTTCGTGGACGGCGCGCGTCCGTCGGCTACGCGACGCTGGTCGGGCTGATGGGCGTCGGACTGCTGGTGCTGAACACGCTCTATTGGGGAGCGCCTTTCCGGACCGGCATCGGCCAGACGGTGCTGGTGTACCAGCAGGCCGAGCGGGTCGATCCCTGGGACACCCCGATCTGGATGGGGCTGTATGGCCTGTTCCTGAGCCCGTCTCGTGGGCTGTTCCTCTATTCACCGGTCTTCCTCGCCTCGCTGTGGGGCGCCTGGGTCGCTCTGCGGGGGAAAACCGAGCGCGCGACCTGGGCCTTCGTCACCGCGTCGGCGGTGCTGGCGTTTGCGGTCTTCGTGAAGATCCACTGGTGGTGGGGCGGCACGGTCTACGGCCCGCGTTTCATGATCGATGCGCTCCCGTTCTTCGCCCTGTTGCTGGTGCCGGCCTGGCCGAAGGTGACCGCGAACCTGGCCCTCACGGTCGTGTTCGCCGTCCTGGCGCTGTTCTCCGCGACCGTGCAGATGGTCGGAGCGCTGAAGTACGACGGCAAGTCATGGGAGGATCCCTCGCCCGACCGCAGGATGGAGAAGCACCCGGAGCGGCTCCTCAGCTGGTCCGACAGCCAGCTCTGGTTCTACCTGCGCTGGCCGGCCACCCGCCCGGATCGTATTCGCTGGCGTTGATCGCGCGCCCGCCCTGAGTCGAACAGGGAACCCCAGGCTTCGTAGGCCTGTGCTCTATCCAATTGAGCTACGGGCGCGAAAGAGTCCCGATGTATGCCGCGTTGTCTGCCGGCAAGTCAAGGGTCAGGCGGGCAAAAGGGTGATGTGGGTGATCTCGGCGCGGGTGCCGAGGCGCATGGGGGGGCCCCAGTAACCCGTCCCCGGGCTGACGTAGATGTGCGTGTCGCCATGGCGGTGCAGGCCCGCCACGTACGGCTGCGCCAGTTTCACCAGGAAGGTGAAGGGCCAGATCTGTCCGCCGTGGGTGTGGCCCGACAGCTGGAGCGCCACGCCTTGCGCCGAGGCCTCCAGGATCGCCTTCGGCTGATGGGCCAGCAGCACCACGGGACGCGCGGGATCGCGGCCGGCCAGGGCTTTGTTCAGGTCGTGGCCGTGGTCGGGGGTGAAACGCGACGCGGTCCAGTCGTCGACGCCCGCCAGGTCGAAGCTGGCCAGGGGCACGCGCTCGTTGCGCAGAACCCGGATCCCGAGGCGCTGCAATTCGGCGAGCCACGGCCCCACGCCCGAGAAGTACTCGTGGTTGCCGGTCACGAAGAAGACGCCCTGCTTGGCCCGCAGGTCGCCCAGGGGGGCGACGGCGTCGCGGAGCCGCTCGACGGACCCGTCGACGAGATCGCCGGTGATGGCGATGATGTCCGGAGCGAGTTCGTTGGTCTTGCGGACGACGTGCTCGATGAAGCGGCGGCCGATGGTCGGGCCCACGTGCAGATCGGTCAGCTGCACGATCGTCGTCGGTTTCGTGCCCGCCGGCAGCTGGGGCAGATGCACGGTCACGTTCGCCACCTCGACGGCGGCCAGCGCTCGCTGCAGTGCCCAACCTCCCAGCAACGCCGCACCCGCGCCCACCCCGCCGCCCAGCGCACGCGCCAGCAGCAGCCGCCGCTCCGGGTCCGCGGGCGCTCCTTGCAGCAGCCGCAGCGCCAGCCGCACGATGTCGCTTGCCGCCAGCAGCAGGAACAGCAGGAACATGACGCCCATCCAGATGTAGACCGGCCAGGCGAGGACGCTGGCGCCCGTGGAGGGCAGCCGGCGCATCAAGACGAAGCTGATGGGCAGCGCCAGCCCCAGTGCCACGCAGGCCGCGGTGGCGGCGACCTTCCAGGCCTGCGGCGGTTGGGTGTCCCGGACCAGGCGGGCCCATAGATAGAAGTGGACGCCACCCACGATCACCGAAACGACGAGGACAAAAACCAGCATGCGGGAGACGGACACGCCATGAAGGTATTCCGAATGGTTTCCAGATTCTACGGACGTCTTGGGCCGTGTGGTCAAATGTAGGCCACGCCGCTAAAGGGGCAAAAACCGAGAGTGGCCCTTGGCACGGCGGACACGCGGCTTTACCTACGCCGGTGTGGAGGTAGCCAGCATGACAGCGATCGCTTCGCTTCGAACAGAGAGCCCGCAACAGCCGCAGACCCGCGAGGTGGGGACCCAGCCCGCCCTGAGCGCTCTGCGCAGCTCGCCCTGGTTCGCGGGGTGGCCGTCGCCGGCCCTCGCGTCCTTGTCGACGCAGTCTTCCCTCCGGTCGTTTGGCTCTGGACAGCCAGTCGCATCGGAAGGCAAGGATTTGCAGTCGGTGGTGCTGGTCATCAAGGGTCGCATCCGCGCCGTCCGTCGCGCCGAGGATTCGGGCGGTGGCCGCGAGGTCACGCTCGAGACGTTCCGTCCGGGCGAGCTGGCGGTGGACGCGATCTTCGAGGCCGGCAGCGTGCTGTCCAATGAATGGATCGCGGGCGAGACCAGCCTGTTGCTGTTCATCCCGAAGGACGAGTTCATGAACCAGGTCAAGCAGCTGCCCGAGGCGGCGCTGGCCCTGGCCCGGGATTTCGAGAAGCGGCTGTCACGCGCCAAGGGGCTGGCCACCGGCCTCGTGCTCGCCGACGTCGAGACGCGCCTGTATCAGGCGCTGACGCGGCTGGCCCGGGAAGAGGGCGAGCAGGCCGCCGACGGCACCGTCATCGCGCGGTGCCCGACGCAGCAGGAGCTGGGGAACACCATCGGCGCTTGCCGCGAGACGGTGTCACGCATCATCGCCGAGCTATCGCGCCAGGGGGTCCTGAACCTGCGCGGCCGCAAGCTGACGCTGACGGCGGGCTTCTTCTCGCTGACCGGCACGGCGGCGCCCGCTGCCGCGACCGGCTAGTAAATTCAGGTCCGGGGGGCCATAATCCCCCGGACTTTGAGCGGAAAACCCACGCCGCTGCCCCGGACGGAGGACGCGTCAGGCGCCAAGCTGCGTGAGGTGGACATCCGCACCTCGATCCGCCCCACGGTGGCCGAGGTGGACCTGGCGGCGCTGCGCCGCAACCTGGCTCGGGTGCGGGCCATCGTCGGCCCCGAGGTGGCGGTCTACGGTGTGGTCAAGGCGGACGCCTACGGCCACGGGGCGACGGCGGTGGGCCGCGCGCTCGCCCCGCTGTGCGACGC
>JANPFD010000043.1:0-11198 GCA_031423255.1 Myxococcales bacterium
CGAAGCGAAAGCCGCCGATCGACGTCAGGCGCAGCACGGCGTGTCGCTCGTCGGGAGCGTCCGGGGGGCCGGGCTGCTCGATGACGATGGTCTCGGCCTGTCTGCGGACGTGCAGGTGGGCGAAGTCTCCAAGCGTGAGCAGTTTGGTGCGCACGACCTCGGCAAGGGCGTCAGGGCCGGGAGGTCTTGTGGCGGAGGCTCTGGGTGCGCGTTTCATCGTGGCTGAGATCATGCGTGCCTAGTGAGGACAAGTGCCCTTTCCGCCCAGGCGCCCGTCGGTCCTTTTTGTGTCCGAGAATGAATGTTCCGTCAACTTGGCGGTCATCGGCGTCAGATCATGCCCGAAAACGCCGCCGCTGCGGGCAGCGCCAGACGAAGCTCGTCGTCGGCGAACTTCAACTGGCCGTTCCAGCGCTTCCACACGCGGCTCTGGGTCGGGTTGTTGGGTTGCAGATCCACGCGCAGCAGATCCCGATCGGCGTCGTCGATGTGCAAGTCAGCCATCTTGCGTTCGCGCAGCCAGACGCGCGCCCGCGCCCGGAAGTCTTCCCACTCGCGCTGCGCCCGGCCAAGCGGGCGATCGCCGCGGCCCGTGGTGATGAAGGTGGCCACCATACCGTAGTAGTCGCGGCTGGTGAACGGATCGTACTTGTGGTCGTGGCAGCGCGCGCAGCCGACGGTCAGACCCAGGAAGCCGGCGCCGATGGTCGACACCACATCGTCAAGCTCGTCGTAGCGCTGCTTGTCCTTGTTGGCCTTGCTGTCCGTGGGATTGGGAATCGCGCTCGGGCCGGCGGCGAGAAAGCCGGTCGCCGCCCAGGCGTCGGGATCGTCGGGCGCCAGCTCATCACCGGCGAGTTGCCAGGCGACGAACCGGTCGTAGGGCATGTCGTCGTTGAAGGCCCGGATGACGAAGTCGCGGTAGCTGTTGCCGCGCAGGTTGGTTGATGGGTTCGCGCGCCGGCTTTGTGATGGCGTCACTCGGCGAAGTTTCTGGGTGGCGGCGGCGTGAGGCACGGGATGCGGGCGCGGTAGCGGGCATCGTCGAGGGCCGCGCGGTGGTACTGCTCGATGAGGTGCCGGAGGTGCTGCGCGGCGGAGGCGAAGAGGTCTGCGATCCAGGCGGTCGGCGGCAGACCCACGAGATCCTCGCCGTCGGTGATGTCGCGGTTCAGGGCAATGAGGGCTAGCACGGCCTGATCGAGGGTGGAGTCGAGGACCGCGAGCACGGCGAGTTCGGGCGCCGCGTCGAGATCGTCCGGGGTGACTCGCATCAGGCGGCTCCGGGTACGGTGGCCTGATCGATCTCGACGACGCGGGCGACGGCGTCACGCTCGACGAGTTTCTTCTTGCGGCGGGCGGCCTCGCGCAGGGCGGCGGTGGCGAGGCGGTCGACATCGCGCATGCCGCCGGTGGCGGCCTCGTGGATCATGGCGACGGCGTCCGAGGTGAAGAGGTCGCGGTCGCAGGCGGCGCGGTGCAGGCGCATGCGGATGTACTCGGCGGTGTCGTCGGGTCGCAGGGCATCGACGTGGAGGCGCCGGTGCATCCGCGAGTAGAGCGAGCGGTTGCGGCGGAGTTGGAGCCGGTCACGCAACTCTGGCAGGCCGACCAGGATGAGCGAGAGCAGCGCGCGGCTGTCCCACTCGTAGTTGAGCAGGATGTGCAGGTGGTCGAGGGTGTCCTGGTGCAGGAGGTGGCTCTCGTCGAGCAGGAAGACGGGATGGACGCGGTCGCGGCCGAGGTCCTGCACGTGGGTCGAGACGGCGTGGAAGACAGCCGCCGCTGTCGCCGAGGGCGACAGGCCGAGCGCGGTGCAGAGCTGGCGGTAGAAGTCGCGGCGGCCGAGCGTGACGTTGTGGCAGTAGGTGAGGCGGAAGCCGGCTTCGGGCAAGCGCCGGCGCAGGGCGCGCAGGACGCAGGTCTTGCCGACGCCGGGATCGCCGGTAAGCAGGATGGATGCGCGCTCCTCGACCGCCTCGCACAGCTCGTCGACGACGGCCTGCTTCGACGACGGCAGCCACAGCTCGGTGTCGGGGATCTCTTTGGTGAAGGGCGACTCGCGCAAGGAGAAATGGGTCAGGTAGGACTCTTTCATATCGGACTCCTGGTGACGGGTTACGGGGCGGGGGGTTTGCGGCCAGCGGCCTTGTCGAGCAGCGCGCCGGGTGGATCGAAGGGCACGTGCGTGGTCGCGGCAGCGCTGGCTGGGCGGCGACGCGAGCGTTTTCGGGTGGCGTTTCCGACGGCGTCGACGGGGTGGAGCGGCAGGCGCTTGCTCTCGTGCTCGACCCATGGCGCGTCCTTGGGGTCGACGAGGCAGCGGGCGACGGTGACGATGCGGCCGGCGAGATACCCCTGGTCGAGCTCGTAGTCCTGGCCGGCGACGGACAGCGTGGTGTCGCGGCGGACGCGGCGACGCTCACGCACCGTGAGCGCGACGCGGAGCTGGCCCTCGTCGAGACGGTCGAGGCGCGACGGCGCCTCGGAGAAGGCGACGCCGGGGGTGCGGCCAAAGAGTCCGGCGTGCGGCGCCGTGTGGTAGTGCTGGTCGAGCCAGGCCCACAGCCGGACGGCCACGTCGTGCAGCGAGGTGACGCCGCTGACCCAGTCGAGCACGCCCTCGCGGACATCGCGCCAGAAGCGTTCCATCTTGCCGCGCGCCGGCGCGTCGTAGGGGGCGGCGTGGATGAGCGTCACGCCGAGCCGCTCGCACGCGAGGCGCAGCGCGAGGCCGGAGTACGTCGAGCCGTTGTCGAGGTAAAGGGCGTCGGGCAAACCGAAACGGCGCACGGCGCGGACGAAGAGGCCGAGCATGTCGACTTCGCGCTCGCTGTGGTGCGCCTCCAAGGCGACGACAAAGCGCGAGGCGTCGTCCAGCATCGCGTGGATGCGCAGCGGTCTCGACTTGCCGCCGATGACGATGGCCGGGCCGTGGCAGACGTCGGCGTGCCACAGCGCCATCGGCGCCGCGGCCTGCCAGCGCAGGCGCGTGTGCGCGCCCGCGCCGTCGCGCAACGGCACACGGTCGAGGCCCTTCTCGACGTAGAGCCGCCGCACCGTCGCTGGCGAGACCGCGCCCTTGGCCAGCCGGCCGTCGAGCACGAGCGTGCGCAGGATGAGCGGCACCGAGGCCGACGTGTGCTCGCGCCGGATGTCGCACAGCAGCTGCCGCTGCTCGGCAGGCAGCTCGCGCGCCCGGCCGCGATCGCTGCGGGGCTTGGGCACGATCGCCGCGATGCCGCCCTTGCGGTACCGGTAGTACCAGCGCTCGAGCGTCGGCACCGAGATGGTGACCATCTTGTCGGCGTCCGGCCGGCGGAAGCGCTGCTTCGAGAGCTTAACGAGCTCGGCGCGCAACTCGCCGCGGTCAAGATCCCGGCGGCAGAGCGCACCGATGATCTCGCTGCGGAAGAGCGCGACCGCCTCGCCGTGGTCCTTGGGTTTGATGTCGTCCATGTCGGTCCTTTCCGCGCCGGCTTGGGCCTGCTGTCCGGTGCAGGACCACTCATCGCGCGCCAGCCTCCCGCTGCGGAGGGATCCACTGTGGTGGGGATCTGATCGCGGCGCGCCGCCGTCGCCGGTGCGCTGCTGCCCCTCACGCAGGCAGCGCGGCCCCGGCGAACGCGCGCGCCGCGATGGGCGCGTCCCACGGCGGCGGTGCCCGCGCCGCGACGGCATGCGCGACCCGCGACGCGACCGCGCGATCATTGCCGGCTACGCGATGGCGCGCGCCCGGCAGGAGCCGCCCCTGGCGCGCGACATCGATCCAGCGATGAAGGGTGATCCACCCGCCGCAGGCTGAGTGGCCGACGGTGCGCCATGGGCTAACGCGGCGACGCACCTCGGGCGCCGGCAGATCCTCGACGCCGAAGAGCGCGAGCGCCATCGCGATCGCCGAGGCCGAGAAGTGCCGGTACCGCAGCACTGACCGTGGCTCGACGATCACGACCGCGTCGCAGATCTGGCACTGGTAGCGCCGGCCGTCGACAGTGACGAGCACGGGCTTCTCGCCGGGCGCCAGGGGACCGCGCACCTGCCGCGTGCGCAGCCCGTGGCCCCACAGCTGCACTCTGCGTCCCGCCGGGCGACTCGCTGCCTCGCACGCTGGACATCGTCCTGGCCGCGCCTCGTCGCAGGAGGGCGTTTTCGCCGTCCACGACTTGACGTCGAGCGCGCTATGAACGAGACGAAGACAGCTCCGGTCCTCCAAAGTTTCCGGAGCCCGACGGGGAGCGGTGCTTGCTACACCCTCCCCGTCACCTATTTCGGGCTGGCGATGCGCCCGGACTCCGTCCTCCGGGTGCGGAACTACATCATCGAGCCGGGCAGCGGTAACCCCGGCTCGCCGATGGCGCGGCCGACCCCATCGCCGGGTCGACCATCACGCTCCCGGTGCGAGCTCGACCCGCCGAGCGTCAACGACCCTGCGCCGTAACAATTGGACGGCTCCCACGCGAACGCTGACGGAAGAGACGGAGGAAAAGTGGCCAGAGGTTATCATGGGCGGGCTTCCCAATCAGAGTCCTCTTTCTACTTCCTTGCTCCGCTCAAGTCTGACTGTTCGGCAATTTGAGGCAACGAACCAGGGTAACCTTCTCTCGTCGGATACCGTGATCTCGGCCTCGAAGATCAGTGGGATAGACGTCGACCCAGCGACCGTAGTGGGCGATCGCTCGGTAACCGCCTACGGATACAAGCCCGCGGATGCAGAAAACTGGGTGATAGGATTGGTCAACAGTCGGAGTGTAGAACTTACCGGTAAGGACGGGGACGTGGAGCGGCATTCCTGGAGTTACGACTACGACTCCACCACCAATCTTCTCGCGAAGGTTGTGATGGAGCCTGGAAAGGGTCCCTCGCTGGAAGTTACAACCGAACTTCTTCGTTACAACAACGGCCTGCTGCGTAGCAAGACCGTGACTGCGGCGAACAAGCCGGCAAAAATCAGCACCTATTTCTATGACAGCTTCGGGGGCGCTACGCCGACGTCCATTACGAACCCAGGCTCCCACACGCAGCGGTTCTTTTACAGCCCACGCCTCGGTGTTCCCCTTGTTGCTGTGGACCCGAGCGGCGTGACCACGCAGTGGCAGCGCGACGGATTTGGACAGGTCCGGGCCGAGATCCGGGGCGCGGCCGATCGAACTGACGTTAGCTACTCGTGGGACGCCGATGCCCAACGCATGACCATTAGAAGCACTGAGAGCACGGGAGCGTGGCAGGAAGAGGTTCTGGACAATCGGGGCTTCCCGATTGTGCGAACGCGCCCCCGACAGTCAGGTGGGGTTGCTTCCGAGGTGATGAATTACGACACGGTTCTAGGTTTGCAAACTACCTACGGTTCTCCAGGCGATGCGACCGGGGCTACGCAGGTGGCAATCTGGACGTTCGACAGGGCCGGACGTTTGACGAAATCCCAGGTCGAACAACAGGTAACCGAGTATGAGTACAACGGTCGCCAGACAGATGTCTTCAGGCAGCGGAGTGCCTCAGGAGCCGAGCGAAGGACATCTCTCGAAGCCGATGCTCTGGGTCGTCGGACGAAGGTAAAGGAACTTGGAAAGGACGGGGCGTGGCTTGCGACCGAATACAAGTATGGTGTGGGCGCTCAACTCAAGAGTGTGAGCTCGGGGCCCGACGGGGCTCCGGTGGTACAGGAGACGATTGCCTACGAGGGCGACACGGGCCGCCGTAAATCGATCGCGACGTCCTCAGCGGGGATCACTCGCTTTGCCTGGACCGCATTCGGGGATCTGGAGGAGGAAGAACGGGCGAAGTCCGAAGACGCGCCGACAGCGGAACGGCAGAAGACGGTCTATGACTACGATCCGCTTGGTCGGCGGAAGAAAATGACGGTCGACGGTAAGAGCGCGTTTTGGTCCTACGATGACGGGGTCCGGGGTGTGGGCCGGCTTTCTTCTGCGATCAGCTTGGATGGTGTAGCGACGACATATAGCTACGGTGGTCGAGGCTGGTTGACTCGGCAGGGGTGGGAATACCAGCAGAAGCAGTACGCGCTCAACTTCGCCTACGACGGAACCGGCCGCTTGAGCCGCATCGACTACCCGGGGACGTGCGGTGGCCAGACCTTCGCTGTCGGGTATGGATACGATGACGGCGCTGATCGAACCAGTCAGCTCGCTGACGTTTCAGATCCGGCGTCCGGCCTGGTCTTCTGGCGGGTGCAGTCTCGCGATCCGCACAACCAACTCCGTGCCGTGGAAATGGACGTGGTCCAGGATGCTGTGGGCCTAGGCCGGACGTACGAGCGTAGCCGCGCCGGCCTCATCACACGTATTGCGACGAATATTGGCGCCACGACCGGCCCGGCCACAACCGATCTAAATTATGACTACACCGCGTCGCGCAGGGTCTGGAAGAAGACCGACGCTATGGTCAGCCGCACCGAGACCCTTGGCTACGACTCGCTCGATCGTCTGGAGACCTGGCAGGCGACGGGCCAGTCCGCCTGGACTGTGAACTGGGGCTACGACGATTCAGGCAACCTCAAGTCGCGGCAGCTCAGTGGCTCTGGGGCTGGCGAGACCATCACGTACAACCATGACGACACGGCTCGCCCACAACTCGTGACCAGTTCGACGTTCGGGGGTTATGGCTACGATTGGAAGGGCAACCGGATCCAGACCCCCGAATGGAATATCGACTACAGCTCCTTCGACCTGCCGAAGCGCGTCTTGCCGCGTGGCGGTGGGCAGGGCCAGTCGTATCTCTATGATGCCGAAAACCAGCGCTTCTCGCGCGCATCGCCAGGGACCGGCGAATCAACGATCTACGCAGGCGGCCTCTACGAAAGACGGAACAACGGGACCAATGTCTACTACGTTCCTGCTGAAGACGGTGTCGTCGCGCAGGTGGAATGCGACGACAGCAGCGCGGACCGGAGGATCACCTACCTTGAGAAGGACTACCAGGGGACCATCGTCGGCGCGCTGAAGGTAACTCGTGACACGAACGGCGTTTCAGTGGAACGGACCGACCAAGCCTTCGATCCGTTCGGGAACTCAGTCAGCCTTGACCGACCAGCGCTGATGGGCATGCCTGCGACCGTCCTGGCCAGCGTCCGGCCGGGCTACACGGGGCACGAGCAGGATCGCGAACTCGGGTTCATCAACATGAACGGCCGCATGTTCGACCCGAAGACGGCGAGGTTCTTGAGTGCCGATCCCTTCGCCACCGGCATCGGCAGCCAGTCGGTCAACCGGTTCGCGTATGTGGAGAACGACCCGGGGAACTTCGTGGATCCGTCGGGATTTCAAAGTTCGCCAACAATCGTGACGTGTTCGGCTGCGGGGGATCCAAAGGACACTCCACTCTCCTACTGTGGCCCACCGGCGACCGGAGGTGGCCCGGGGAACTTCGGCCTGGGGTCCTGGGGTTCCGGATGGGAATTACGCCTCGGCGCGCTACCCACCCCGGGGTTCATTGCAGGAAGCGACGGGACGGGGCGGAGTGTGGCGGGGGCGGGCAGCCAGGCTGGAGCTGGACAGGGGGGGAGCCTGCCCATGTCGCTCCCACTGCCGCGGGGTGGAGGGCGGTACGGTTCGTTCCCTGGTGATGCCAGCAATGTCTACGCGGAGCTGCCGACGCCAGGGCTGTCGTACCCGGACTATCGACCGTACAACGGACCTCCTGTTGGCGTGGCCGACCTGGCGATGCTGGGTGGTCTGGCGGCGGGGGTGTTTGCGCCGTATTTGATCCCTGAGCTGGCGTTGACGCTGAGGCTGCCGGTGTTGGGCCTTGCGGCTGGAAGCTTAGGGGGACCAGTGGCTGGTCGGCTTGCTGATGTTGCAACAAGCCCTGCTGGGGTTCGGACGGTCCAGAATTCTGCAGCGGTATTGTCGCACCTTTTTGGGAGAGGCGCGGCAGGTGCGCAGGCGGTCCTTGCGGAGGTTCAATTCTTTGGCGGACAGTTGATTCCGCCACCGGGGCTGACGTCGCAGATGTTGCTCCAGTACCGAGATGCCGCCATGAATGCAGTCATGGCGGGCAAGGACACGTTGGGTGTTCAGGCGATGCGGCTTCAGATCATCGATGCCGCTTTGAATCTGCCGTTCTTGAAGTAGACCGATGAACGTGTACGAGCGGGTCGTAGGGCGATGGAAATTTCAGGGAGTGCCGCGCCGACCTGCAGTCAGTTCGGGCATGCTCGATAAATTCGATGAGGAGCATGCGCTTCGCCTGCCGCCAGGTCTTCGGCGGACACTACTCTTGTCAAATGGGATGGAAGCCGACGAATACGATCGGACTAGCAATATCCGGTTTTGGCCCCTCGAGGAGATCGCACTCGTGAAGGATTGCGCTCCAGAGCTGAAGTCCGCAGCGAACGAGGGGCAACTTGTATTTGCTGACTACAGCATCTGGGCGTTCGCATATGCGGTCTCTTTGGACTTGGGTCACGTCACAGTCGTTGGTGGAGATCACCCCATTTTTGTAGCCGAGTCTGTAGAAGCTTTCTTTGAACTCTATCTGAGCAACTCACCTGCGCTGTTTCCAAGTTCCCGATAGGGAGGTGCCAGGTGATTCGTAAAACCGCGATAGCGAGGTGCCAGGTGATTCGTAAAACGCTGACGGCGATAGGGAGGTGCCAGGTGATTCGTAAAACGACGACGGCACCAGCGGTGCCGATAGCGAGGTGCCCGATAGCGAGGTGCCAGGTGATTCGTAAAACGCTGACGGCGCCCGCAGGGCGACCAGGGTCCTGGCGATAGCGAGGTGCCAGGTGATTCGTAAAACGCTGACGGCGCCCGCAGGGCGACCAGGGTCCTGGCGACTGAAATGCGCGCGACGAGATGGTGGCGACGGGCTTCTCACCACTTCCAGTGCCTCCGGCCCGGCCATCAGGGCCGCGAGGAGCGCCCGCGAGCCTCGCCCCAGGGTGGGCAGCCGCCGCCAGACGTACCTCGGCCCAGGGACCACTCGATCCCTCAACCCAGGCCTCCCCGGCGGTCACCTCACGCCGGCGCGGGCGGCGGGTGCGTGAACGGCAGCGCTGGCGGGAACGCGTGCAGTGGGAACCCGACATCACGCACGCCCCCTCGCAACGCCGCGGCCGCCGCGCGAAACGCGTCAACGAAGGCGCGGTACGCGCTCATGAACCCGTTGCGCGCCCCCTTCGTCGACGCGTGCACCGGCGGCGCGGGGCTGCGGTCCGAGTGCGCGGGCCTGCTGTGCGGATCCTGCGCAAGGATCTTGGCGACACCCATGAACCCCCGCCTCCCGGCCTCAGCCTGCGCGCGCGCTTCCTGCTCGACCTCGGCGATCATGTGGCGACACACAGTCCGCCGTTGCTCGGGCGAGATCTCCCGCCAGCACGGCAGCGGTGCCAGGTGCACGCGCACCTCGCTGGCGAACTGCCGCCCGTGCACGGTCTCGTCGCGCCGCCGCGCCTCGTACTCGGCGGTGCGATCGAACCAGGTCCCGCGCACCGGCTCGTCGTGCGCCAGCGCCGCCACGCACGAAGCCCCCGGCCACAACCCCGGCGAAGCAACCAACCCCTCCTTGCAGCCATTGCGAAGGATGTATTTCAAACGCGCCACCTGCGCGGTTTCATCCGCGACGACAATGGCGACGTAGCGTCGCCGCCAGAAGCGCTCGCGCCAGTCGTGCAAGCGCCCGGCCTCGCGCGCGATGTTGGACGCGACGAAGCCCATGAACGCCGCCAGGTGAGCAGCGTGCCGCGGGCTGCACAGCAAATGAACGTGGTTGCCCATGGCCACGAACGCGTGGATCGCCATCGCGTACTTGTCCTGCGCGCGCCCCAGCACGCCGATCACCAGCTCGTTGAGCTCGTCGCTGGGCCGCAAGAGGAAGCGCCCCTGGATGGTCCGCATGGTGACTTCCACGACCGAGTCGGGCGGGATGAAGCGCAGCGGACGTGCCATGGCCAGTTGTCGACGCCCGCGCGAAGCTGTTCCCTGGCACCGCGAAGTTTTCCGCAACCCCCGCGCGCGCCGGCCGAACACACGGCGGTCATGCCGTCCCTGATCCACGAGGCCATCGTCGAGCTGTTTCGCCAGCGTCCGGTGCTGGCCGCCGAGTTGCTGCAAGAATCGCTGTCCGTGACGCTCCCGCCGTTCACCAGCGTGCGGATCGAGTCGGCGAATTTCACGGACCTGACCCCGCCCGAGTACCGCGCGGATCTGGTGGTCTTGCTGGCCAATGACCAGCCCGTGCTGGGGATCATCGTCGAGGTGCAGCTCCGTATCGACGAGGCCAAGCTCTACTCGTGGCCACACTACGCGACAAGCCTGCGGGTGCGCCTGTCGTGCCCGACGTGCGTGCTGGTCTACACCCTCGACGAGAAGGTGGCGCGGTGGGCAATGACGCGGGTGTCGTGTGGTCCGGCCTGGAGCTTCGCGCCGGTGGTGATCGGACCTGACCTTGTGCCGGTGGTCGAAGACATCGGGCCGGCGAAGGCGCGCCCGGAGCTGGCGCTGCTGTCGGTGCTGGCGCACGGCGAGCGCGTGACGCCGGAGCGCGGCGTGCAAATGGGCGACGCGGCGATCAAAGCGACGGAAAACCTGAGTGACGAGTTGCGGAAGCTGTACTACGATCTGATTCTCAACGCCCTGTCCCTAGCGGCGCGAAAGGAGCTTGAGGCCATGTACCTGAAGAACCACGAGTACGTCAGCGATTTCGCCCGCAAGTACGTGGCCGAGGGCGAAGCCAAGGGGAAGGCCAAGGGCAAGGCCGAGGGGAAGGCCGAGGGGCGCCTGGAAGGCGAGGCGCTCGCCATCTTGCGAGTCCTGGAGACGAGAGGGATTGCTGTGGACGAGGAGTCGCGCCAGCGCATTCTCGCGTGCAACGATCAAGCGACGCTCGACCAGTGGCTCAAGCGCGCCGTGGTGGCCACGACGGCCGCCGAGGTCGTCGTCAGCAACTCGTAGCGGAGGGCTCGTCCCGAGCTCGCCCCTGCGCCCACGAGAACAGGTTCCGCCCCCGTGGCCAGGCTCGACATGGCTCCCAATGGCCTTGGCCAGCTCGCATCGCGCGGAAGCCGCGACGGGGTCGACCAGTCGAACGTGACGGCTGTGGCCACGACGTCGCGGACGTATTACCCGAAGAGCGGGCTTCTACAGGACCTCACGACCGTCGCGGCTGACGGCACCAATCGGCAGAGCCTGAGCCACCAGTACCGAGCCGACGGCAACCTGGTGCGGCGGTTCCGGCCCGAC
>JANPFD010000044.1:0-104228 GCA_031423255.1 Myxococcales bacterium
TGGACGGCAAGCAACGGAAGGCGGCGTTGCTGACCAACCCGCGTGCCGAGAAGGCGACCGACACGGTGAAGCTGTCGGGAAAGAAGAAGGGCCTGCCGGGCGTGCCGCTCGGCGAGCTGTCCGCCGATCAGAAGGCGCTCGTGGGCAAGGTGCTGCGCGATCTGCTGGCGCCCTTCCGCAAGGGGGACGGTGACGAGGCGATGAAGCTGATCGAGGGGCAGGGGATGGACAACCTGCACATGGCGTTCTTCAAGGCCGAGGATCTGGGCGGTGACGGGATCTGGGACATCTGGCAGGTCGAGGGTCCGTCGATGCTCTGGTATTTCCGCGGAGCGCCCCACGTTCACGTCTGGGCGCACATCCGAGGCCAATCGGTGTGAGACTCCACCGCGACATCCGGGGCCTCACCCTGACATGCCTGCTCGTCGCGGCCTGTGGCCCGGCGCCGGACGAAGAGGAACTGACGACCATCGAGCAGCCTCTCGTGGGACAGAAGACCCGGGTGACGGGCGGGCTGTCCCGTCCGACCGCCATGGCCGTTGCCCCCGACGGCCGGATCTTCGTCTGCGAACGTGGCACGAACAACGGCGGCGGCACGACGACCGCGCGCGTCCGGGTGATCAAGAACGGCGTCCTTCTGGGTACGCCGTTCACCTCCATCACCGTCGACAACAAGGCGGTGTCGGCGAACGAGCGCGGCTTGCTGGGCATCGCCGTCGATCCCAACTTCGCCTCCAACCGCTTCGTGTACACGTACTACACGGCGCCGACCACGCCGGCGCGCAACCAGGTCGTGCGTTTCACGGCGTCGGGCGACGTGGGTGGCAGCCCGGTCACGATCCTGCAGCTGGACGCGCTCAGCTCGACCGCCGGCAATCACAACGGCGGAGCGCTGAGCTTCGGCCTCGACGGCAAGCTGTACATCGCGGTGGGCGACAACCGCACCCCGGCGAACTCCACCAACCTCGGCAATCACCTGGGCAAGCTGCTGCGGATCAACCCGGTGTCGGGCAGCAACGCGCCCTCGGACAATCCGTTCTACAACGCCGCTGACGGCATCGGCGCGCGCGATCGCATCTGGGCGTACGGCCTGCGCAACCCGTTCACCTTCGCCGTGCAGCGGGTGACCGGGCGCATCTTCGTCAACGACGTCGGCGAGAACTCCCGGGAAGAGATAGACGACATCCGCAAGGGACGCGACTACGGCTGGCGCGGCGGCGCCACCGATGGCGACGCCACAGCCTTCTTCAAGTACTCCCACGGCAGCGGCACCAGCGCCGGCAACTGCATCACCGGCGGCGCATTCTACAACCCCTCGACGGTGCCGGCGACACTCGCGTCGCTGCAGGGCAAGTACCTGTACGCCGACTACTGCAACGGCTGGATCCGTACGCTCGATCCGGCGACCAAGGCCAGCGCGCTCTTCGATTCGGGATTGAGCTCGCCGCTGGACATCGACGTCGCCTCCGATGGCACGATCTACTTCCTGCTGTCCGGCTCGGGCGAGGTCTGGAAGGTGACCGGCGGCAGCGCCGTCCAGGAAATTGTCGTCTCGACCAGCACGGTCACCTTGAACGAAGGCGGGAGCGGCACTTTCACCGTCAAGCTGGCGAAGCAGCCGGCCAGCAACGTCGTCGTCAACGTCGCTCGCACCGCGGGCACCGGCGGCGCGGTCACGCCCAGTCCGAGCAGCCTCACCTTCACGTCGACCAACTGGTCGACGGCCCGCACGGTGACGTTGTCGGCTGCCCAGGATGGTGACGACAGCAACGAGGGAGCGGCCATCACCTGCAGCGCCAGCGGTCTGGCTTCCAAGCGCGTGGCGGCGATCGTGCGCGACGACGAGAACCAGGGTCCGGTCACCACCATCACCTTGCCCACGGCAGGTCAGTCCGTCTCGGGCAGTGGCGCAGACTTCTTCGGTGGCAGCAACCTGGACGGCAGCACCACCCGGGCCGAGTTCTTCGTCGATGGCGTCCTCAAATACACCGACAACGGATCGGGCCACTACCATTACGGCGGCGGGCACGGGCTGTGGAACACCACCGGCCTGTCGAACGGCACGCACACGCTGATGCTCCGGATCTGGAACAGCGCCGGCAAACAGGGAAATCACCGCATCCCCGTCACCGTCGCCAATTGACGGTTCTTCCGGCGGCGTCGTCCGTCGTTCGTGCACAGGGGCAGCGCCGACACATCCTGGGCTTCGGCTATCAGATCGGCTTCCAGAGCACCGCGTCATCTGGTGTCGACGTCGACTTCGAGGCCAAGTACTTGCTCACGACGTCGGCCTCGGAGGGCGCTTCTGAACGGCGTCGAACCGATACCGCGTTTCGCAGTACGGAATTAACGTTAATTCTTCGTGCGACATGCGCCCGTCCAGGCAACTAATAGTTGTCTGTTCGTGAGGTGCTTTATGTTTCGGAGCGCGAAACTGATTGCCTGTCTTGCGGTGGCCGGTTGCATGGGCGACATCGAGGGCACGATGGACGAGCCCGGCGAGCCGCCCATCGACAAGTCGATGAACCCGGAGGTTCCTCCGGGCACGCTGCCCCCGGGGACCGTCCCCCCGCCACCCAGCTGTCAGACCCTGTCGCCCGGGCCGGCGCCGATTCGCCGCCTGACCCGCTTCGAGTACAACAACACCGTCCGCCAGTTGCTGGACGACACGTCGAACCCGGCCGATGCCTTCGCGCCCGAAGAGGTGGCTTTGGGGTGGGACAACAACGCGTTCGCGCTGGGCGTGACGCCCCTGGTGGCCGAGCAGTACCTGAACGCGGCCGAGGCGCTGGCCGAGAAGGCGACGGCGGATCTGCCGAAGCTGCTCAAGTGCGATCCGGCGATCACGGGCGAGGCAAAGTGCGCGCAGACGTTCATCGACGCATTCGGCAAGCGCGCCTACCGCAGGCCGCTGACCACCGAGGACCGCACGCGCCTGACCAAGGTGTACACCGACAACCGCGCCGCCTTCGACTTCAGGACCGGGATCTCGGCGGTGGTGCAGACCGCGTTGCTCTCCTCGTCGTTCTTCTACCGGGTCGAGCTGACCCCGGCCGGAGCGACGGGCCCGGTGAAGCTGGGACCCTGGGAGCTCGCCTCGCGGCTGTCCTATCTGTTGTGGAACTCGATGCCGGACGACGCGCTCTTCGCGGTGGCCGAATCGGGCGCGCTGACGACCCGCGAGCAGATCGCCGCCCAGGCACAGCGCCTGCTGGCCGACCCCAAGGCCAAGGCCGTGGTGCGGCGGTTCCACCAGCAGTGGCTGGGACTGACGAAGGCCGACGGGCTCGAGAAGGACAAGGCGACCTTCCCGACCTTCACGGCCGATCTCGGTCCGCTGTTCCGGCAAGAGTCCGAGCGGTTCATCGAACAGGTGATCTGGCAGGGCAGCGGCGACTACCGGCAGCTGTTCACCGCGCCATACACCTTCATCAACGCCAAGCTGTCCACCTTCTACGGCATGGATCCGGTCACCGGCACCGCCTGGCAGCAGGTGACGCCGACTGTCGGCGAGCGTTCGGGCGTGCTGTCGCAAGGAAGTTTGATGGCGACGCTGGCCAAGAACAATCAGACGGACCCGATCACCCGCGGCAAGTTCGTGCGTGAGCACTTCTTCTGCCAGACGCTGCCCGACCCGCCACCCGGCGTGAACGTCACCGTCCCGGTGCCGACGCCCAACAGCAGCACGCGCGAGCGTTTCGCGCGTCACTCGTCGGATCCGGCCTGCTCCGGCTGCCACCTGCTCCTGGACAAGCTGGGCTTCGGCTTCGAGAACTACGATGGCGTGGGCAAGTGGCGCACGACGGACACCGGCCGCGCGGTCGACGCCTCGGGCGAGATCGCCGGCACCGACGTCGAGGGCCCCTTCCGCGGTGTGCGCGAGCTGGGCGCCAAGCTCGGCGGCTCGAAGGACGTGCGCAGCTGCATGACCTTGCAATACTTCCGCTTCAGTTACGGACGCGGCGAGACCGATCTGGATGAATGCACGGTGAAGTACCTGAATGACGCCTTCGCCAAGTCCGGCTACCGCCCGCGCGATCTCCTGGTGGCGCTGACGCAGACGGATTCGTTCCTCTATCGCCCCGCGATCGTCGCAGGAGGTACGCCATGAAGATGCGGACGCTCGACCGTCGGACCTTGTTGAAGGGGGCCGGCGTGGCTGTGGGGCTTCCGATGCTGGACGCCATGGTGCGCCCGGGTCGCAGCGAGGCCGCCGTCGCCAAGCGCTTCATCGGGGTGTTCGAGTCGAACGGCCACATCATCGAGAAGTGGACGCCGTCGGGCACCGAGACCGCGTTCACGCTGAACACCATCCACCAGCCGCTCGTGCCGCATCAGAAGGATCTGATCTTCATCGCGGGGCTGGACAACATGGCCTCGCAGAGCGGTCCGGGCAGCGACCACATCCGTGGCTTCGGCTCGATGCTGACCGGCTGCTCGATGCAGAGCGGGACCTTCGAGGGCGGAGGCTTCAAGTCGGGCTTCGCCGATGGCATCTCGCTGGACCAGAGGCTGGCCGGTGTGCTCGGCGCGGGGACCAAGTTCAAGTCGCTGGAGCTTGGCGTGGCGGTCGACGGCATCGGCCACCCGGAGACGCGCATGATCTTCCAGGCGCCCGGCCAGCCGGTGGCGCCGCAAGGGGACCCGATTGCCGTGTTCGCCCGCCTGTTCGGCCAGGGCGCCGGGCTGAGCCAGGCCGCCCTCGAGAAGCGCCTCAAGGTGCGCAAGTCGGTGCTGGACGCCGTGCTCGCGGACTACGGGTCGCTGAAGAGCAAGCTGGGCAGCACCGATCGCACGAAAGTGGACGCCCACCTGACGTCGGTGCGCGAGATCGAGCAGCGGCTCGACATCAGGCCGCCGGTGGTGACGGCCGCCTGCCAGAGCCCGACCGCGCCCACCATCATGGGCATCACCTGCAAGGATCAGCTGTCCTGTCCCTCGGACAAGATCCCGGAGATCGGCAAGGCCCACATGGACCTGCTGGTGCTGGCGATCGCCTGCGAGCTCACCCACGTGGTGACGCTGCAATGGGGAAACTGCGGCAACCGCTACTCGTTCCCCTGGCTCGGCATCAAGGACCTGCACCACGACCTCGGGCACCAGGCGAACACCAACCCCCTGGCCCGCGAGAAGCTGGTGAAGATCGAGACCTGGTACGCCGAGCAGTTCGCTTACCTTCTGACCAAGCTGAAGGGTGTCAGCGAGGGGAGCGGCACGCTGTATGACAACTCCCTGGTCCTGTACTCGAACGAGCTGTCGGATCCCGACAAGCACAGCCACAACAACATGCCGTACATCGTCGGCGGCCGCGCCGGTGGGCAGCTGAAGCTGGGGCGATTCAAGCAGTACGGCAACGTCCCGCACAACAACATCCTGGTGTCCTGCCTCAACCTGATGGGCGTGCCGGCGACGACGTTCGGCTATCCGCAGTTCTGCACCGGGCCTCTGACCGGGCTCTAGCCGACCGGCCTGTAGCCCCCCAGTCGTTTGTCGGGCATGCTCTGGCGAGAGTCATGCCCAAGTCCAAGGTCGCGATAGTCCGGACCACGCCGGCCACGGTGCTGGCCGATTACCACCGGGTGATGAACCTGGCCGGTTACCAGGACGTCGTGAAGAAGGACGCCGACACGGCGCTGAAGATCAATATCTCGTGGCACTTCTTCTATCCGGCGTCGTCGACGACCCCGTGGCAGCTGGAAGGCGTCATCCGGGCGATGAAGAAGGACGGGTACGACCCGAACCTGATCCACGGCTGCCACAACCGGACGGTGGTCATCGACGCGCACCTCGGCGAGCGCGAGAACAAGCAGATCGACGTCGTGCGCGCGCACGGCTTGCGCAACATCCACCTCTACGAGGGCGAGGATGGCGATAACTGGATCGACGTCCGGGAGGCGGTGGGCGATCTTGCCAAGGAGTTCCTGGTACTGAACGAGGTGTACCCCAAGGGTTTCTCGATTCCGCGCCGGTTCATCGGCGAGAACATCCTGCATCTGCCGACGGTGAAGACGCACATCTTCACCACCACGACCGGTGCCATGAAGAACGCATTCGGCGGGTTGCTCAACGAGCACCGGCACTGGACCCATCCGGTCATCCACGAGACGCTGGTCGACCTGTTGATGATCCAGAAGAAGATCCACCGCGGCGTATTCGCGGTGATGGACGGGACCTTCGCGGGTGACGGACCGGGACCACGCTGCATGATCCCGCACGTGAAGAACGTTCTTCTGGCCTCGTCGGATCAGGTGGCGATCGACGCGCTGGCGGCGAAGCTGATGGGGATGGATCCGCTGAAGGACCTGAAGTTCGTGCGCCTGGCGCACGAGCGTGGCCTCGGTTGCGGCGATGTCCGTGACATCGAGATCGTGGGCGACGTCGATGCGGCGAACGAGAACTGGAACTTCGAGGGGCCGTTCAAGAACATGACCTTTGCCTCGCGGAACCAGCATCGCATCTACTGGGGGCCGCTGAAGAAGCCGGTCGAATGGTCGTTGAAGACGTGGCTGGCGCCCTGGGCCTACGTGGCGTCCGTGGCGTACCACGATCTCTTCTGGTACCCGCGCTTCGGCGCGGAGCGGATCCGCGCGGCGCTGGAGAGCGACTGGGGCCGGCTGTTCGCAAACTGGGGGCACGTGCCGGAGACCGCGGGCGGCTATGACGTCACGGGCCAGCCCAGCCAGGATCTGGTGCGCAAGGGAGTGAAGCATTTCCTCGAGGGACTGCGGCTGATGGGCATGGCGGTGGCGGAATCGCCCGAATTCCAGGCGCGCAAGCGGCGTCACGCGGCTCAGCCTTCGACCCGGGTGTAAGAATTCGCGGCGGGCCCCGTCTGCATGGGCAGAAGGAGGCCACAATGAACGAGGACAAGGACAGTGACTGCGAGTGTGACCGTGAGTGCGACTGCGACGAGTGCCGTCCAGGCTGCTGCGGCTGACCCGCGGCTGACGCAGCTCGAGGGACACCGGCGGACGTTCCTCGGTTTCCTGCACCGGCGCGTGCGCACGGATGCGGATGCCGAGGACCTGCTGCAGCAGGGGCTGCTGCGGGCGGCGAATCGGCTCGGCACGCTCCGCGACGACTCCAAGCTGGTGCCCTGGTTCTACCGGATCCTCAGGCGGCTGGTGGCCGAGCACCACGCCGCCTGGGCCGTCGAGCAGAAGCGGTTCGATCTGCTGCGCGAGGAGATGGACGCCTTCACGCCCGACGAGGCCACGGCCTGCGGCTGCGCGCTGGGCCTGCTGGACGAATTGCGTCCCGAGTACGCCAGCATCCTTCGCGCCGTCGATCTCGACGAGGAAGAGCTGGCAGACGTGGCGCGGCGCCTCGATGTCACCGTGAACAACGCGACGGTGCGCCTTCACCGCGCGCGCAAGCAGCTCCGTGACCGGGTGCTGGCGCTGTGTGGGGATCCGGCCTGCGGCAGCTGCGACTGCTAGTACACGGGGGTGGCGGCGGGCGCCATCGACTGTAAAGTCAACGGGTGGGTTCCTCCGCGAATCGTCGGGCGTTGCGCCTGGCGGGCGCCATTTTCGCCGCGCTGGCGGTCTTGATCGCGCTGGCGGCGGTGGCGGTGCCACTCGTGCTCCGCGGGCGGCGGCTGGGAGCGCTCATCGAGAGGAACGTGCGGCCGCGGATGTGCGGGAAGCTGAGCGTCGCCGGCGGCCGGCTCGGTCTGGCCGCCGTGCCGCAGCTCCTGTTCGGGTGGCCGGTACCATTCCAGATCGACGGCTTGCGGCTGGTCGCGCCGGGTGATGACGAGGTGCTGGCGGCGGCGCGGATCAGCGGGTCGGTGGTTGTTCGCCGCACGCCCCTCCGGATCGAGGTGATCGAGATCCGGATCGCCTCGGCGAAGTGGAAGCTGGAGCAACCGCGGCGGGGCGCCGGTCCGTTCGTGCAGGCCCTGCGGCCCACTTGTGGGGACGAGCGGCGA
The DNA here is from genome assembly GCA_031423255.1 of Myxococcales bacterium. GTDB lineage: Bacteria > Myxococcota_A > Polyangia > Fen-1088 > Fen-1088 > JANPFD01. The sequence continues at coordinate 7,934 of JANPFD010000044.1, forward strand.
CCGACGATGCTGGGAGCGCGACCGGGTCGCCCATCCCAACCCGGCGTTGCTGTCCAGATCCACCAGGTCCACCTCGATGACGTCGACGTCACCCTGGCCTTTCCCACCTGGGCGCTCGCGCTGGCCGGCACCTCGGCCGAGGGCTCGCTGACGCTGTCGGCCCAGCCGGGTGTGCCACGTCTGCAGTTCCAGGCGCGCTGCGTGCGGGCGGCGCGCGGCGGAGCGCTGCGCGTGGGGCACGAGGGGCACCGCTTCGAAGCGAAGGTCCCTTTCGACGATGTGCGGATCACGCGGGTCGGGACGGCGGGCGAGGGGGATCTGTTGCTCGAGGTGGAACGGGCGTCGACCGGGCGGTCGGTGCTGTCCGGCCGTGCACTCTTCGGCGCGGTGTTCCCCTGGGCGCGGTCGGTGCCGCCCAGCTTGCAGATGAGCGCGCGGTGGGCGCAGGTCGGCGACGCCGTCGAGACCCTCCTTGGCCGATGGGGATTCACGCCTCCGACGAGGCTCGACGGCGACATCGACGCCGACTTGAACGGACGCTTCGACCAGCTCGCAGGCCGATTGCGCGGGCAGGGGAAGCACGCCTCGTTCGATGGGGAACTGGTGGATGGCCGTGACCTTCGAGGCGCCATCCGCCTGGACCGCGCGGCGACGGCGCCCTGGATTCCCTCGGGGCTCGACCGCATGCTCGGCGGCCATGTGTCGGGCGTGGTGGAGGCGCACGGCCGCCTCGCGGCGCGACCGCCCGACGCGTCCGCTCAGCTCGATCGAATGGCGCTGCGTCTCGATCGCGCCGCGGGCGGGCCGCGGTGGATTGGTCTGTATTCGCGGCAGGCGGCCCCGAAGGGCGAGCTGGCGGTCTCGATCGGCGACGTGAAGCTCGAGCGGGGCGAGCTCGCTGTCGAGGACGTGCGTGCGGCGCTGTTCGGGGCCCGGGTTCACGCCGATCTCGTTGCGCGACCGCTGGCGGATCCGGCGCACTGGCTCGCGGGCACCTGGGGCGTCGCGGGCATCGATCTGGATCGTCTGATCCCGGGCGATGTCCTGGGAGGCCGTCTGGCCCTGGCAGGTCGGATCGAAGGGGCGCCCGAGGCGCTGTCGGTCGAGGCCACGGTCGAGCCCGGCACGTCGTTGCGTCTGTGGGGTCATGCGCTCACGCCGCCGAAGACGTTGAAGGCACGGTTCACCGACGGTCACCAGGTGGAGCTGGCGCGGATTCAATTCGGCGCGGTGAGCGGGGGCGCGATCGAGCTCGGCGGTCGCCTCGACCTGCGCGGTCATCTCGACGGCCGCCTCGCGCTCCGGCGATTCGTGCCGGCGGGGTTGCCGCTATCCGGGCGGGTCGATGGCGCTCTGCACGTCGTCGGTCCGCTCGAGCATCCCAGTCTCGATGGGACACTCGCCTGGAGCGACGTCATCTGGCGGGACGCCCCGCTGGGCAGCGGTGCCGTCGCTGTGACGGCTGCGCCAGGCGGTGCGACATTCGAGGGCAGGGTGGTGCCCGGACTCTCGGCGCGCGGCCGGATCCAGCTCGGGGCCGTTCCCACCGTCGTCGCGCGCTTCGATCTCCACGACCTCGCGATGCCGCCGTCCATCGAGGGCCTCGCCGCGCGCGTCACGGGTGCGGCCGACCTCGAGCTGCGTGGGCGCGAGTACCTCGTGAAAACCGACCTCGGCGCCGTCGTCATCGCCTACGGCGGACTCGACCTCGGCAACGTCGGGCCGGTGCGTCTGCAGCTGACCGAGGAGGAGGCGCGCCTCGAGTCCGTGCGGCTCGTCGGCAGCGGTGCCGACGTGGAGCTGCGCGGCCGGTTCAGCGAGGGACAGCTCCAGGTCAAGGCAAGCGGACAGGTGGCGCTGGCCGCGCTGGATCCGGTCATGCGCTCCTGGTCGCGCGAGACCACGGGTGTGCTGGATTTCTCGGTACGCGCCAGCGGGGCGCTGGACGATCGCCGTCTGGCGGGAACCGTCCGCGTCGTCGACCCGGTCCGCCTATGGCCCGCGCTCTTGCCGCGTCCGATCGAGATCCGCAGCGCGCGCATCGCTTTCGATGGCCCGCAGGTGACCCTCACCGACGGCAGCTTCTCGGTGGTGGGCGCCATCATCGGGGCCAGCGGGCAGGTTCGGCTGGATCTCGAAGGGCTGGCGGACAGCACGGTGGATCTCGCTCTCGTGGGTGACGTCGACGCCGACGCGGTGGCGCGGCGGTTTCCGGCCCGACTCTCCTCGGCCAAGGGGCACGCGCGGGTCGAGGCGCGGGTGCGGGGTCCCCTGGGGGCGCCGACGTTCGACGGGTCCGTCGATCTGACGGAGCTGGCGTTTCCGGCGGCGAATCTCCCGTTGGCGTTGCGGCGTCTGGACGGACGCATCGAGGCAGCCGGCCGCCGCGTCACCACGCGCGGCCTCGTGGCCGAGCTCGCGCCGGCAGGGCGGGTGAGCATCGGATCGCCCGCGCACCCGGCGATCGTGGAGGTGGACAGCCTCTTTCCGCTCGCCTTCGGCGCGGTCGAGGTGGGGATCGAAGGACGTCACCTCTCCGTGAAGCGTGCGGTGCCCGGACTGGAAGTCCGCGACGCCGATCTCGATCTCCGGCTTTCGCACACGTCCGAACGGCCCTTCATTCTTGCCGGCGATCTACGCGTCGCCGGGGCCCACTACGCCCAGCCAAAGGTGACGCGCGCGAGGGCGACCAAGCTCCCGGACCAGCTCCGCCGGGTGGAGAAGGGCCTCCCCGGCTTGACGCTGGATCTGCGTCTGCGCAGCGCGCCCGGCGCGCTGGAGATCGCGGTGCCCGTCCTCCCGGACGTCAACCTCACGTTCGACTGCCGGATCACCGGCCCGATCCGCACCCCGACGCTGTCGGGAAGCGTTCGCGGCGACGGCGCGTATTCGCGCATGGCGTTCTCGTTCTACGACTGGCTGAAGGGTGGCCGTTTCGGCCGCTGCGGCGCGAAGCCGCTATAACACCCTCAAGATCCAGCACTTCAGGTGCCCGGTCTCGGGGACGCCGGCCAGTTCCGGGTGGTCGCGTCCGGCGCCGCAGCGGGCGACGACCTGCACGGTCCGGCCGCTGTCGGCCCCGGCGGACGCCACCACCTCGTCGAAGTGCGCGCGGCTGACCCGCCCCGAGCAGGAGCAGGCCACGACCAGCCCCGCCGGTCGCGCCAGCCGCAGGCCGCGCAGGAAGATCTCCTTGTAGGCGCGATCGGCCGCGTCCGGCCCCGAGCGCCGCTTGGCAAAGGCCGGCGGATCCAGGACCACGACGTCGAAGCGCTCGTTGGCGGCCTCGAACGCGCGCAGCAGATCGAAGGCGTTCGCTTGCCGCGCCTCCAGGTTCGCCAGCCCGTTGCGGGCGGCGTTCGCAGCCGTACGCGCGACGGCGTGTGAATCCTCGTCGCACGCCAGGACCGCGCCTCCGCGTCGCGCCAGCGCCAGCGCGAATCCGCCGTGGTAGGTGAACGCATCCAGGGCGCGCGCTCCTCGCGGTGCAAGGCCTGCCACGATTGCGTGGTTGTCCGCCTGATCGAGGAAACCGCCGGTCTTGCCGTCGAGCAGAAGATCGGCCTCCAGCTCGTTCTCGCCCAGGCGGTAGACCACGCTCGTCGTGCCCTCGCCCACGATCACCTCCTTGAATCGGGGCAGTCCCTCGAAGTCGCGCGTCGAGCCGTCCTCGCGTGCGACGACGATGCGCGACCCCAGCCGCTCGGCCAGCCGTGGCGCCAGCGAGGCCCGCGCGGCGTCCATGGCCACGGAGGTGGTCTGCACGACCGCCGCGTCGGCATAGACATCGACGAACAGCCCCGGCAACCCGTCGCTCTCGCCGTGCACCACCCGGTAGGCGTCGCGCTCGCGCGCGATACCGCCACGCCGGGCGATCGCCGCCGCCAGCCGGGTCTCGACGAGCGGCAGCAGCTCGGGCGGCGCGCCCGCCGTCTCCGTTCGCTCCAGCACCCTCAGGGCCAGTTTCGCCTGCGCTGCCCAGGTCGCGAACGCCAGCGGACGCCTGCGCTCGTCGGTCACCAGCACGACGGGGATCTCCTGCTCGGGGCCGCGCACGACGTCCGGCCGGAACACCCAGGGATGCCCAGCGACGATGCGCGCCCGGCCACGGGCGTTCACGACCGCGGTCGGGATCAAAACGGAACCGTGGCCCCGATCAACAGATCCAGCGACGTCAGCGCGCGCGAGAGGCCGGTGACGGCCTGGTAGTCGGCGCGCCCGAGCGCAACCGCGATCTCCGGGCCGACGCCGATCTTCTCGTAGAAGAAATACTTCGCCCCGATCCCAGCACGCACCACCACGCCCAGGGCCGCGTGTCCCTCATCGGGAAATAAATAGGCCAGACCCGCCACCAGCTTGCCGTAGGGCACCACCGGGACGTTCATCCTCAGCTCGTACTTGATGCCGGCCAGCACCTCGGCGCTGTTGCCCTTGCGCGCGCAGGCGGGATCGCCCTGCCGGGGCCGGCATGCGCCGCCCAGGAAGCCGACGCCCAGATCCAGCCACAGCCCACCTTCCAGCTTGTAGGCATAGTCGACCGCCCCTTTCGCGCCGGCGAAGGTGTCGCCGAAGCCGGCGCCGTACCCGCCGTGGAACGTCAGTTCGTTGTCCTTGCGAAAGGGATAGGGGCCGCGCAGCAGTTCTTCGGCGCGCAGGGCCGGCGCCGCGAGGAGAACGACCATCGCCAGGAGGAGACGCACCGGCTGGAGGATACATGGCAGAATCGCCGCATGAAATGGGTTGGGGCCCTGGCCCTCGTCGCGGTGCTCGCGGCCGGCTGCGCGCGCCCGTACCGGGGCCCCAAAACCCTGGCGGCGATCGGCACCGGGCTCCTGGTCGGCGGCAGCCTCGTCTGGATCGCCGGCGAGCGCGGCGACAACCGCGGCCTCATCGTCCCCGGCGTCGTCACCGCCATCCTCGGCGTGGGTGCCGTGATCGGCGCGGGCGGCTGGCTGGCGGCCTCCATCGCCTGCAGCGCGGATCCCGACTGCCCCGAGGGCGAGGAGTGCAAGGAGCTGCCTGCGCCGCCCGGGGGCGTTCCCTACCGTCAGTGCGTGAAGCGGTGATAGGGTCCCCGGCTTCATGAATCTTCGTCGCTTCGGTCGACTCGGCTGGCAAGTGAGCGAGATCGGCTATGGCATGTGGGGCCTCGCCGGCTGGACCGGCTCGGACGACGACGAGTCGCGCCGCGCCCTCGATCGAGCCGTTGCGCTGGGGTGCAATTTCTTCGACACCGCCGCCGCCTACGGCGACGGCAAGAGCGAACGCGTGCTCGGCGATGTCCTCCGCGCCCACAAGGACAAACGTCTCTACGCCGTCACCAAGGTCGCCCCCAAGAACCGGCAGTGGCCCGCACGGAAGGACGCCACGCTGGACGAGGTGTTCCCCGCCGATTACGTCCGCGCGTCGATCGAGGAGTCGCTGAAGAACCTCGGCGTCTCGTGCATCGATTTGATCCAGTTCCACGTCTGGACCGACAGCTGGGCTTCGGACGACCGCTGGCACCGTGCCCTCGACGACGCCAAAAGCGAGGGCCTGGTGCGCGGCATCGGCATCAGCATCAACCGATGGGAGCCGACCAACTCGCTCCGCGCCGTGCGCACCGGCCTCGTCGACTCGGTCCAGGTCATCTACAACGTCTTCGACCAGAGTCCCGAGGACGAGCTGTTTCCGCTGTGTGCCGAACTGGGCGTGGCGGTTATCGCCCGCGTCCCCTTCGACGAGGGCACGCTGACCGGCACGCTGACCAGGGAGACCCGCTTTCCCCCCGACGACTGGCGCAGCAAGTACTTCTGCCCCGAGAACCTCGTCCCCAGCGTCGAGCGCGCCGACAAGCTGCGCCCGCTCGTTCCCGCCGGCATGGGCATGCCCGAGCTGGCCCTGCGCTTCATCCTCGCCCATCCGACCGTTTCGACGATCATCCCCGGCATGCGCAAGGTGAATCACGTCGAGGCCAACCTCGGCGCGAGCGGCGGCCATGCGCTCGATCCCGGGCTGCTCACCGAGCTCAAGAAACACCGCTGGCCTCGTACGCCAGCGCGTTGGTCGGATTAGCTACTCGTCGTCCGGCGGGCCGTCGGACCGGGGCGTGATCGAGATGTACGGCAGCGTCTTGTGCCGCTCCGACTTCTTCTTGGTCAGCGGCACCGGTCCCGACCCCGACGGCCGCTTCGACGGCGCGGCGGGCGGTGGCGGCGTGTCCCGGCGCTTCATCTTGTCCGGCGTCAGCGCCACGGGCTTGGTGCGCAACGAATCGAAGCTGGCACCGATCGGGATCACCTGATCGCGCCGCTTGAAGCGCACGCTGCCGTAGCACTCCTGGAGGTCGACGTTCAGCTCCTCCATGTTCTGGTAGCGGCGATCGGGATCCTTGGCCATCGCCCTCAGGATCACGCGCTCGGAGTCGGTGGTGATCTCGACGCGGGGATTGCGCCGCCGCGGCAGCTCCACCGGCTCGTTGACGTGCTTGACCATGATGTCGACGGCCGTGTCCCCGTCGAACGGCACGCTACCCGTCAGCATCTCGTAGAAGATCACTCCGACGGCGTACACGTCCGAGCGTGCGTCCGCCACCCCGATGCGCGCCGTCTCCGGCGCCATGTAGACCGGCGTGCCGATCACCGTGCCGTTCTCCAGCGGGGAAGCGCTCTGGTGCCAGAACTTCGCCGCCCCGAAGTCGCAAACGGTGACGAAGTCGTAGGTGTCCTCCATCTCCACTTTTTCGTTCATGCCGCCCCGGCCGTCCGGCGCCTGCTTGACGATCTCGCGCCGGCCGGGACGGTTGGCCAGAAGGATGTTCTCGGGCTTGAGGTCGCGATGCACGACCCCTTTGCCGTGCGCAGCGGCCAGCGCCCGGGTCACCTGGTTCAGGATCCCCAGCGTGCGGAAAAGCGGTAGCACGACGCTGTCCCGGATGAGCTTGTCCAGCCCCGTCCCCTCGACGTGGGCCATCACCAGGAACACCGTGCCGTCGGCGGCCTCGCCGAAGTCGGTGATGGCGACGATGTTGGGGTGATCGATCACACTGGCGGTTTGCGCCTCGTGCAGGAACCGCTCGACTGCTTCCGGGTGCTGGAAGTACCGCCGGTGCAGCACCTTCACCGCGGCCGGCTTGTGGATGTAGACGTGGTCCGCGCGGTAGACGACACCCATGCCCCCCCGGCCGATGACCTCCTGGAGGACGTAGTTTCCTAGCCGCGTCCCGAGCCGCGTGTCCGCGTCGTCAGGTGTTTCCGGTGTTTGAGACAGGAGACCTCGAATGCTCGCACGGGGGCCTCTGCCGAACAACCCGCATTCCTTCCCGCGGCTGCACTGCGGCGCGGTCCTTGCTTGGTGCTAGGCTGTCCGCCGTGGTCGCCTGCCCGATCTGCGGCATCCCCTACGAGGATCCCGCCCAGCGCATCTGCAGCCGCTGTGGCAGCGATCTGCGCGTCAAGCCGTCCGCCGAGGGAGCGGACTCCTGGATCGGCAAGATCGTCGATGGACGTTACCGGGTCCTGGCGCGCATTGGCACCGGTGGGATGGGCGCCGTGTACCGCGTCGAGCACGTGCGCATGGGCAAGATCGCGGCGATGAAGGTGCTTCACCGCGACCTGGCCAGCGACGAGGAAGCGGGCAAGCGCTTTCGCCGCGAGGCCGAGGCGGTCAGCCGCCTGACCCACCCGAACGTGGTCCAGACCTTCGACTTCGGGTTCTGGGAGGGGCTGCTCTTCCTGATCATGGAGTTCGTCAAGGGCGACGACCTCGGCACGATGGTGAAGCGCGACGGGGCGATGGCGCCGTCGCGCGCGCTGCCGCTGTTCGTCCAGGTCTGCAACGCGCTCGAGGAGGCGCACCAGCACGGCGTCATCCACCGAGACCTCAAGCCCGAGAACATCGTCTGTGTCCGCCACGGGCACGAGGAGCGGGCCAAGGTGCTCGACTTCGGCCTGGCGAAGCTGCGCGAGCGCGGCTCGGGGTCGTGGGAAGGGCCTCCGAGTAGCGTGCATTTCAGCAAGTCTCGCCCCAGGCTCGGCGACTCGGGCGAGATTACCGGCGCCGGTAACCTCGTCGGCACCCCGTACTACATGTCGCCCGAGCAGGTCCGTTCGGAGTCGGTCGACCAGCGGAGCGACCTCTACAGCCTGGGGGCGACGCTCTACCGCGTGGTGACCGGTTGCTATCCATTCGAGGGGACGTCGCCGGTCGGGATCATCACCAGGCACATCACCGAGGACGTGGTGCCGCCCACGCGCCGCGTGCCCGAGCGGAACCTCCCCTCGTCGATCGACCGGATCATCTCCCGCTCGATGGCCCGCCGCCGCGAGGATCGTTACGTCTCGGCCGCGGACATGCGCCGCGACATCGAGACCGCGCTGGGCGCGCGCCGCCGTTCGTCCGAGGAAATACGCCCGCTGGCCGCGAGCGAGGAGATCCTCCCTGTCGAGCAACTGTCCCTCCCCGACCAGGACTTCGACACCGAAGAAGCAGACACACTCGACCGCCTCAGCCGCGCCGATGTCGATGCCTTCGAGCGCTATCACCGCCGGCAGCGCCGCGTGCGATCGATCCTGGTGACGCCGCTTCTGCTCGCCGGGCTGGGCGTGGCCGGGTGGGGCGCGTTCAAGTACATGCGGCCCGAGCGTCCGGTGTCGGCCGAGCAGGAGCCGAACGACGATCCCACGCACGCGGGCCTTTTGCCCAAGGCTCGTCCCGTCAGCGGCCAGTACGGTGGACCTCGCGCTGGCGGCGATCCGGACTTCGACTACTTCCGCATCCCGGGCGGGCAGTGGCGCCGGGCCGTCACTGCCCGGCTGAGCGGCGTCCCCGACCTCGATCTGGTGCTGGAGCTGTACGACGCGAAGGGCGGGCACGTGGCCCGCTCCGACATCGGGCGCGTCGGTCAGCCCGAGCGTCTCGGCCCGGTGGCGTTGAACGCGGGAGACGGCTACATCCGTGTGCATCCGGCCTGGGCGCATGGACAGGCCGCCCCATCCGGATCGACCGCGCCGTATCAGCTGACCGTCGACTGGGGATCGCCCAGCCCGGACTGGGAGCTGGAGCCGAACGACGCGCCCGATCTCGCCAACCGCATCGACGATCAGGTGCCGGTCAGCGGCTATCTACCCACCGCCGAGGACGAGGACTGGTACTCCGTCACCTTGCCGGCGGGTATGAGGCTCGAGGGCAAGATCGACGGCATCGAGGGCGTCGATCTTGTGGTGCTGGTCGGATCGGAGCGCAAGCAGCTGGACAGCGGCGGCGTCGGCGAGGACGAGACCTTCGAGGTCGCGCCCGACAAGGCCGGCGCGGTGTTGCTGGCCATCGCCGAGCAGGCCCCGCGCAAGGCTGCGAAGAAGCCGGTCGAGGCCGATCGCACCGAGCCCTACACCTTGCGCCTTCGCTTCAGGCCCAAGCGCTAGTATCTTGCCCCCGATGCGCCCCGATGGACGTGCCCCCGACGAGCTGCGGAAGATCGTCATCACCCCGGACGTGAACCGCTACGCCGAGGGCTCGGTGCAGATCGAGTTCGGCGAGACCAAGGTGCTGTGTACGGCCTCGGTCGAGAACAAGGTGCCGCCGTTTCTGGAAGGGCAGGGCAAGGGCTGGGTGACAGCCGAATACGCGATGCTGCCACGGTCCACGCACACCCGTTCCGGCCGCAACCCGGGCGGCCGCGGCCAGGAGATCCAGCGCCTCATCGGCCGGGCGCTGCGCACGGCGGTGGATCTGACCAAGCTCGGCTCACGGCAGATCACCGTCGACTGCGACGTCATCCAGGCCGACGGCGGCACGCGCACCGCCGCCATCACCGGCGGCTGGGTGGCGCTGTCGCTGGCCATCCGCCGCCTGAAGCTGACCACCGATCCCGTGCGCCTGGCGGTGGCGGCCGTCTCGACCGGCATCATCGGTGGCGAGCCACGGCTCGACCTCGCCTACCTCGAGGATTCGAAGGCAGATGTCGATTTCAACTTCGTGCTGACCGACGACGCCAAGTTCGTCGAGATCCAGGGCACCGCCGAGGCCGAGCCGTTCTCCGCCGAGGACTACGCGCGCATGGTCGAGCTGGCCCACAAGGGTGCGCGCGAACTGTTCGCGCGGCAGAAAGAGGCGCTGGCGAAGGCCAAATGAGGGTCGTCGTCGCCAGCCGCAACAAGCACAAGCTGCGCGAGATCGAGACGCTGCTCGCCGGCCTTGGCCTCGAGCTGGTCAACATCGACGAGATCGCGCCCGAGGCCGAGCTACGCGAGGACGAGACGACCTTCGAGGCCAACGCCCTGGCGAAGGCGCGCCAGGCGGCAGCGGCCACCGGGCTCCCGGCGCTGGCCGATGATTCCGGCATCGAGGTGGATGCCCTTGGCGGCGCGCCCGGCGTCCATTCCGCCCGTTACGCCGGCGAGCCGTGCGACGACACACGCAACAACGAGAAGCTGTTGCGCGACCTGGCCGGCGTCACGCGCCGCACCGCCCGCTACCGCTGCGCTGCCGCGTGGGTCGACGGCAAGAGAGAGCTCGTGCGCGAAGGAAGCTGCGAAGGCGTCGTGCTGACCGCCCCCCGCGGTACCGGTGGCTTCGGGTACGACCCGCTGATGCTCCTGCCCGCCCTCGGCAAGACCATGGCCGAGATCGACCTGCCCGAGAAGAACCGCCTCTCCCACCGAGCCGCCGCCTTCCGCGCCCTCGCCGCGGTGCTATCATCCCTTGTCCACGGGGCGTAGCGCAGTTGGTAGCGCGCCTGCTTTGGGAGCAGGATGTCGCAGGTTCGAATCCTGTCGCCCCGACCGATTCAAGTACCTGATCCAAAGGGCCTTTGGTGCCCCCCTCGATCGGCCCCAAGAGGGCATCCGGCGAGCCTTGAAGTACCGGTGAAGTAAACCCGCTGGGACGGAAGGACAGCCGGTCGATCTCGCTCCTCAGATATCCCGGCGCCAGGTGGCCATAGACGTCCATCGTCACGCGGATGTCGGAGTGGCGAAGGATGCGCTGAACGGCCGCTGGGTTCGCCCCGAACATCATGAGCAGGGAAGCCGTCGTGTGGCGGGTATCGTGAAAGCGAAACGGCAGTACCTTGCCTACCGGCCAGAGCTTCATGTTGCACGTCGGGCAGCGGCGCTGGTTCCCGTCTGGCGCCTCCACGGAATAGCCGCATCCCTTCCGGCGACACTTGTGCAGGTATCCCGTGACGATCTGGGCCTTGCGGAGTGCCGTGCGGAGGATGGACACGAGGTCGACATTCTCCGGATGCTGACTCCCGTCGGGTCGCGGGAACAGCCATTCGCTGGGTGAGGAAGCGAGCGCCTCGCGCAGATAGGGTCGGAGCTCCTCGGCGATCGGGATGCCGTCTTCGTGACCACCTTTCGTGATGTCCGCCCGGTTCGAGCGGCGCACGAACAGTAGGCCTGCATCGAGATCCACATCGCTTTTCTTGAGCGCGACGATCTCGCCCTTGCGTAGCCCCGCATAGATTCCAGTGGCGAAGGCCCCGCGCCAGCGCCCAGGGACGCCGTCGAGTACGAGCGGCACCCACTCCGGTTGCAGGTACAGCGGCTTGCGCCTGGGTACCTTCCGCTTCCTCACGTCACGCGTGACCGGATTCGGACCATGGAACCGTTCCGCGCTCCGGGCCGCGTTGATGGCGCGGCGGATGTAGGCCCGCAGGTGGTTCACGCTGGAGGCGCTGATCTCCCCGTCCTTGGCGGCGAGGAAATCGTCGACTCTCCCGGGGGTGATATCGGCCGGCGACAGATTCGCCAAGGGTGAGTTCAAGAGGTGTCGCCGCACGGTACCGCTGCATCGGCTATAGGCTCGGGTCTTGCGCAGGCGGGTCTCCATCCACCAGTTCAGGAGATCGCCGAACGTCTCGTCGACGTTCTCGACGGGGGCGGCGTCCAGGCCCTTACGGATCCGGTCCTCGCGAAGCTGAAGCTCGGAGTTCAGTCGTCTCGCCTCGGTCTTCGTAGCGGCCTTCAGTACGAGATAGCGCCATCGACCCTGCCGGTCCTTGAAGGCGCTGTACCACTTCCCCGACTTGATGAACGCTTCAGCCATGGCTCTCCTTGATGACGGTACGCTACTTCCGCGCTTTGACGGCGTGGACCACCGGAATCTTTCCTGGTTTCCACTCGCCCCGCGCGAAAGCTCGAATGTCGTCCGGTTCGAATCGCAGGAGCGAGCTGCCCGGCAGGCGGATGACAGGAATAAGACCCGCCTCGGCCTTCTGGTAGACCCATGAGCGGCTGACTTGGAGGAATCCGGCTACGTCGTTCGGGTTCCAGAGACCCACCCGGCGCCTCTGGGGGGACGCCGCGGCCGACACGTCGGGGGATGCGCTGGTCGCCTGTCCCACGGACGTTCGCCGGCCTGGCCGCGCGAAGACTCGGGTGGTGTCGTCGTCCTCGCTGAACCGATGCGGCTGATCCATGTGGTCGTTCTCCATTTCCCAGACGTCCGATCCAGATTCCGTCCACCCCAAGTTGGCCGGCGCTCCCTGAACGTTGCAGCGAGGCCCGCAACTCGACCGGGGCACCTCCGATAAGAAAACTATCCAGGCCGCCACCACCCGCTCTCCTCCTCCGATCCGATGCCCTCGGCATGGCGGAACAGCCACGCACGGCCGAGAATGATGCTCGCTCCGTCAGTAACTCCTACCCCCTACTTATCGACCGTTTCGGCATCGAAGTTGCCTCGGTCGTGCGCTGAGGTGGCGAGCGCGGAGCCGGCTGATCAGCGCACTCCCCAAAGGGCGCGCCGGCCGGCGGCGTGGTTCGAGAGGCAGCGATCCTCGCCGCCGGGCCTACGATCAGGGACTCGTGCCCGGCGAAAGCCGCGCAACCACCGGACCGATCAGTAGTCCGGCAGGAGGCCTGGTGTCCAGCGACTGCTCCCTATCTGGTCGTCGACCTTCGAGTCCGAGCAGATCGTCGAGGCGTCCCGTCAGCCTGTTCACGTCCCGCTCGCCCGAGACCCCGAATGCGTGCTCGGCCACGCGCCTGGCGTACTCAGCCCAGTCGCGGCTCTCGTGCGGGCGCTGCTTCGGCGCACCCTCCCGAATCGCCCGCTCAACTTCGAACAGTGTCTGGCCAGGCTGCCGTCCTGGGCCCTGGTCCAGTGGGCCATCCCTTCGGTGCCCATTCCGTTCGGTGCCCATTCCGTAGCCGCTCGCCACGCACAGGCCTCCGAGCAGCACGAGCATGGCGCAGACGATCGCCCATGCATGCCACCGGTCCGCGTCGGCGCCCGCCCGCGATCTCCTCACTCGTCGCCACCGTCCCGTCTCGGCGAGCGCCCGCGGGATCCTCCCGGTTCAGAGTTCATCGCCTTCTTCATCCGGGGTGAACCTGGCCTCCAGGATTCCGCTGCTGGTCTGGGCGGACTTCACGTTCGGGCGGCGATCCACCTTCGCAGGTACCTTCGGCGCGCCCGCCCCTTGACCTCCTCTCGCCCCGACGACGGGACTGGCCGTGGCTCGCGCGGCTCCTGGCGTGTCCCCCTCTTTCCGCACCCCCTGCCCCTCCGCGGTCCCTTCGACGAGACCTCCCGCATGTAGCTCTTGAGAGTCGCCCTCGTGATCTCCACGTCCTTCTCCGGCAGCACCCGCGGGATCATCTCCTCCATCGTGTATCCGCGTTGCTGGAGGGCGCCGATCTCCTCGGCGAGGAAGCGAACGGACTCCTCCTGCTTGTTCACCTCCTGGTTCTTCCGGTCGGCCTCCGGCAGGGCAGCGAGTTCCGCTTTCAGGGCTTCGAGTCGCGCGACGAGGTATCCCACGCGTGCTCCGTTCTCAGGTTCGCGCAGAGGTTGTCGGCCGATCATCTGGCGGTGTCGCGTCCGATCGCCGGCGCCGGTCCTGGTGCCGCACCCGTCGCTCTACCGGCTCATTCGTCGCCGCGCCGCATGCGACCCTCCCGCGGACCTTCGCTCCGTCCTCGAATGAATCCCCATCGGCATACATTTAGATACGGGGAGGAGGGAGAGGCGACAGGGCAAGATAATAGGGTCGGCGCCAATGCGCGCCAAGTGCGCGCGGCGTCTCGTTAAATGTAGCGCCAGAGGGGTGTGCGCAAGGCGCTATTCCGTGCGACTCACCGAGAATCTCTCATCAATTCTGGTGGCCACGCGCCACGCGAATCCGTTTCTCCGACGGTGACGCCCAGATCCGTTCACACGCAACCGTTTCCGCCTGGCGACCGACAAGTTGGCGAGAGCGAGGACGAGACGATGCGCGTTCGCAAGAGGATCTATCCGTATGTGACCCTGGAGCTCGACAGGCAGTTGCGGGCCTACTGCGCCGCCAGGGGCGTGACCGAAAGTGCAGTTGCCCAGAGCGCGATAGAGGCGCACCTCAACCGCGACGCCAAGGACAACGTCCTCATCATGCGACGCCTCGACCGCGTCGCCCGCACCCAGGAGCGCCATCATCGCGACCTGGAGTTGCTCTCCGAGGCGTTCGCCGTCTTCGTTCAGATCTGGTTCGCCCACACGCCTCGGATCCCTGACTCGGAGAAGAGCGCCGCCAAGCACACGGCCCATAGCCGGTACGAACAATTCATCCAGTTCGTCGGCTCTCAGTTCGGAGCCGGCGCCCGCCTCGTCCGGGACGTCATCAAGGAGTCGATCACCGAGGAACGGGACCTCGAGGCCGCATCAAGGGGTGAACTTCCGGGAAGCGTTCAGGACGAGCGACCATGACGTGCTGCTCTCCTTCCGGCCCGAGGGTCGCGGCGACCTTCTTGATGATCATGCACCTCCCGCCTCCTATCGCCCGGCTGCTACCGTGATGGCGTCGGTGGGCGCTGCCAGGGCTTTGGCCGTCGCGTCGCTGTAAGCGTCGCGGCTGTCGACGTGAACCTTCTTGAGCGGCCCGCCGAGCCGGCGTAGGTCACGGATGGTGGTGGCGTCGGTGCGGGGCACGGCCGGCTATCCCAGAGACCGCAGCCGCACCAGTTCCGCGACTGGTATCCCCCCGGCGCTCTTGGCGATGGCGCGGACCTGCGCCTTCTCGCCGCGTGAGTCGGGCGGTCCCTTTCCCACGGACGACATCGTGGTCCCGTCCGTCCGTGATGCGAGAAGCGCCAGCGCCGAGCAGCAGTCGTTCCGGCGGAGCCTGGCCTGCGAGAAGCGAAGCGCCGAGCGGGCTGGGCGGAGCGCGCCTTGGGAGGACACGTGCGGCGTCAGCCGCATGTGTCCGGACAAGGCGCCATCCTGTTATTCCCCTCCGACGTCTGGTGCCGGCAGATTCGGACGCAGGCGTCCTCGTATCGCCATGTCGCTCGGACGCTGAGGCGGACGCAGGTGAGAACAGGTGCATCCGCAAGCGGGTCACACCCGGATGCCTCTGACTGTCGGTGGCTGTGACCGGCCCGACGGTGGCAACGGCGAACGCACAGGACGGCGGCGGCAGCGAAGACCTGTCCCTCACCCCACCGTTACCTGGCGCAGACGGTGGCGAAGAGCGCGCTGGACATCGCCGACCGCGCCGCGAGTACGAAGCGGTGGCAGTGGATCAGCGGGTGCGTGGCGGGGTCGGCGCTGATGTTCACGCTGGTGGGAGTTTTGAGCTACCGCGCGGGCAAGACAACGGGGGATGCATCCGGCCTTGCCCGGGGATACGGGACCGCCCGCCACGAAGCGGCGGCCGCATCATGGGCGAACACGCCGGAGGGGCAGTACGCATTCAGTCTCGCGAAAACAGGCAGCCTGCGCGACCTTTGCTCCAGCCGTGGTTCCTCAAAGAAGGCAGCGCCAGGAGCCTCTCGGCGCTGAGGATGCGCGGCCGGCCTTGAGGTCCGAACGAGGTCACCAGGCCGACTTCGGGCCGAGATTTACGACGCGCTTGAATCCGAGCCTCTCGAGGGCAGCCTTGGCTCGAGCGCTGCGCGCTCCGCTCCGGCAGTACGTGACCACTGGCCGGGAGGTGGGCCCGATCTCTGGCGCGCGCGGCTCGATCTCATCGATGGGAATGTTGATGGCGCCAGGCAAGTGTCCGTCGGCAAACTCCGCTCGGGAGCGGACGTCGACGAGCGCTCCTCCGTTCTTGACGAGCTCGTGAGCAAGAGCCGACGTTTTCTTATCGTCAAAAAATCCGAACATGGCTGCTCCCTTCTTCAGGATGGCGGTTTGTGCGACCAAGGATCGACCCAGGAATCCGACCAACGCGACGGCCATGACGATGACTGCCAAGCCGCGTCTCAAAGTCCGCTGTGGAACCCGGTCGGCAAGTGTACTGCCCCCGAGGCTGCCGATCGCACATGACGCGACGAGGGCGACGAGAAAGCTTGCCTCGACCTTGAGTTCCGGGGCGTGGGCTACGTAGCCCGAAAACGAATTGAGCGCGATGACGAAGAGTGAGGTCCCTACGGCGGCGCGCGTCGGGATCCGCGCGAAGAGAGTCAACGCCGGCACGATCAGGAAGCCGCCACCCACGCCGACGAGACCAGTAAGCGCGCCTACCCCGAGGCCATGCAGGAGAAGACGCACCTTGCTTAGGGAAGGCCCCTCCCCGCGCTCAATGGGCTCACCATCGCAGCGCCGGCACCGGAAGAGTGCCACCGCGGTGAACGCCATCATGAGGCCGAACCCGACCATGAGCAGCGTCTCCGGCACGAAGCGCGCGATTCGGCCGCCGACCTGCGCGCCGACGACACCGGCGGCACCGAACAGGGCGCCGACGCCCCAGCGTATGTGTCCGACGACCGCGTGCGGTATGACGGCGGCGATGGAACTGGCCCCGATTACGAGCAGGGACGTGGCGATCGCGTTTCGCGTGTCCAGACCGGTGACGTACATGAGCATGGGAACGGTCAAGATCGAGCCACCGCCCCCGAGCAGTCCCAAAAGCACCCCGATGAGCCCTGCGAGGACGACGGTCACCGCCACGTGAGCTCCCGTCGGCCGTGGGCACGCGAGGCGCGTGATCCAAGGCGCGGGGCGACCGCGGCATGTGCGGCCATGCCGGCGATCATCGTGCCCACGAACACGAGGACCGAGCGCGAACCGCCCGCGAGCGCCGTGAGCGCGGGGCCAGGGCAGAGCCCGGACATCCCCCAGCCGACTCCGAACAGCAGGGCGCCGAGGACGAGCTCTCGATCGATGTGGCTCTTCGGAGGGGGCAGGGAACCACTTCCCCCCCACAACGCCCGCTCGTAGACCAAAGACCCGATCGCGAACACCGCCGCGGCGGCTACCATCACGAACAAAGCCGAGGGGTCCCAATCGCCCGCAAAGTCGAGGAAGCCGACGATTCGTCGAGGATCGGTGAGACCGGCGATGCCGAGCCCCATGGCGAGGAGGAACCCGCTGGCCGCCGAAAGGACGGCGCGGCTCATGCTCGACCGCCCAGTAGCTGCTCGACGACAAGAACGGCAGCCGCTCCAGCGCCAACGAACACGGTGGCGGCCACCAGCGAGCGTGGAGAGAAGCGCCCGAGCCCACAGACACCGTGACCGCTCGTGCAGCCGTTACCGAGACGAGTGCCGAAGCCGACGAGAAATCCTGCGGCGGCCATCGCGGGCAGGGAACGATCGAGGGTGAACGCGAGCAGATGCGGACTAACCGCCAACAGCACAACACCCCCGAGGAACAGCCCAGCGAGAAAGGCAGCGCGCCACCCGCGGTCGCCAGGCGTGCCAAGGAGCAGGCCGCCCAGGATGCCGCTCACCCCCACGGGCCGGCCACTCGCGACCAGTGTCAACAGAAGCGCAAATCCCACGAGGACCCCACCCGCGACGGCGAGGCCCGCGTGCCACGCGGTCACGACACCGCTCCCTGCGCCAGCCCGCACGCGCGATTGGCCGGGACGGCTTCCATCATCTTGGCGGGCACGCCCAGGTTGAGGTTGCGCATGACCTGAACGAACTCCTCTCGGCTCTTTCCCGCGAGCCGAGGATTCCAGCGCTTCTCCTCACCGATGGTGCTGACCGTCATCCCCCGGTAGTCGTGCGCCGGGTATACGAGGGTATCGTCCGGAAGCGCGAAGAGGGTCTCGGTGATCGATCGAAAGAGCTGGTGCGGGTCGCCGTTCTGAAAGTCGGTTCGACCACAGCCTCGAATCAAGAGGGCGTCGCCGGCGAAGACCCGGTCCTCGGCGCGGTAGCTGAGGCTGTCGTCGGTGTGGCCGGGCGTCTCGAGCACTTGCAGAGAGATGCGGCCGAAGGGCAGAACGGCTCCTGCGCCGACGTGCAATCCGGCGCATCCCGCGCCGAGCCGGCCTGCGACGCTCTGGGCGCCCGTCCGGCGAGCGATCTCGCCTGCTGCGGTCACGTGATCTGCATGGACGTGCGTGTCCATAACGTATCGAAGCGTCAGCCCGAGCTCCCTCACGAGTTGGAGATCGCGGTCGATCTTGTCGCGCACCGCGTCTATCAGAACGGCTTCCCCGGTGCTCCTATCGGCGAGGAGGTACGTGTACGTCGAACTCTCGGGTTCCCAGAGTTGTCGAAAGAACATTTCGTTGGCCCTCCACCAGTGGGAGCCCGAGGGCAACGAAAGGGTTCGCGAAAAAGCGCTACGTGAGAACGTCCAGGACGTCCCGGATGGCGCGCTTGACGCGCGCTTGAACGTCTTCCGGTACCGCTGTGCCCGGTGAAGTGCTGCAGATCGCGAGGGACTTCTTTAGCGAAGCGCACGCGTTGGTGCAGTGGCGGCACCCCGCGAGGTGCTGCTCCATTTGCCTGCAGACTTCTGCGCCGATTTCTCCTTCGAGGTGACGGGAATAGGTCGTAAGGACGTCAGGGCACCTGCCCCGACGGTCGTCACGCCCCGCGGGTCGCTCGCCGAGGAGAGGGAGGAGCTCGTTTCGGAGCGTGAGGCGCGCTCGATGCAGCCGACTCTTGACGGCATCGATGCTGATGCCGAGCACTTGGGCGACCTCGTTCGCCGCAAGTCCCTCGCCGTCTCGCAGTAGGAGCACCTCTCGATGCTCTTCGGAGAGCCGATGCAGCGCCGCCGCCAGCGCCGCGTCGAGTTCTCGCGCCGCTACCTGATCATCGGGGAGAAGCTGCTGGTCGGGCACCGCGACTGCTGCGCCGGCGGCAGTCTCCAGCGACTCGACCTGGCGTGGCGCGAATTTGCTGTTGCGCCGCTTTTTGATGCAGTAGCTCCGCGCGACGGTGTAGAGCCACGTCGATAGAGACGATTCACCCCGGAGATTCCGGATCGACCTCGCCAGAGCGATCAGGGTTTCCTGGAGTACGTCGCTCGCATCCGCCGGGTCCCGACACATCTTCAGGCTGAACCGGTACACCCGCGCCTGATATCGGCTGAGCAACGCATCGAGTGCCTCGCGATCGCCAGCGCGGGCGCGAATGACGAGGTTGTCATCGCTGAGATCGAAACGCGCCATGTGATGTAAAGGGAGCACGGGCATGCCGCACTCGCAACTGCGCGAAGGATACATGGCGCCTATAGCTGGCCTCAGAAGACGAATAATCTCTCTCAGGCGCCATGCTGGGTTGCCTTCACGGCGGCGTACGACGTCGGATGACTCCTCTGTGTAATCAACCGGACCACTCAGGTTCGAGATGCCCTGGCACCAGGTTAGGCCGACCCGCCGGCCTTCAGCGCCAGGAAACGGCTTCGAGAATGGTCTGGGGAGGGGCTGATTTCCGGATGGCGACGGCATAGTCCCCTGCATGACGACGAGCGGTTCGCTTTTCCGGGGCATGCCGCTTGCAATTCTGCTGGTAAGCGACTGCACCGGCTTCATCGGTGAGTCGCTCGAGAGGCCGACGATTTTGCCGCCGGGTCCGCTGCCCTCGATGCCGGGCCTCGGAAGTCCGGAATACCAACCGGGAGCCGTTCGGCCTCAGCGGTTGAACAACACTGAGTACCGCAACACCGTCCGCGATCCGCTCGACACCGCCGTTGACGCGCCGGCGTTTGCCGTCATCGCCTCCTTTCCCGAAGACAATCAGGGAGCCGCGTTCGGGTTCGACAACGACGCTCTCGTGGTTGCACGTCGACCTGTATTTCAAAGCCGCCGAGGCTCGTTCACCGACAGTTCAATCGGATGCCGGCTGTGGCGCGCCTCGTGCTTGAGTGGAACGACATGCATCGGCATCTGATCGTGGCCTCGGTCGTCGTGCTGTTCGTTGGCTGCAAGGGCTCGCAGGGGTCCAGCCCGGACTCCTCGACCGCCATCAACTGCGCCAACGCGGGTTGCGCGGCGCCGCCAGCGTGCGGTCAGCCGTGCACGGCGCCGTGCGGTTGCTGCTTCAACGCCGCTTGCATCGCGGACGCGGCGTCCCCGTCCGCAGACGTGCCGGCCAGCGACCGGACGACCGATGCACAACCGCCGGACCGTTCGCCCGAGACCACCATCAACTGCGCCAACGTCGGATGCGGTCCACCACCTTCGTGCGGGCAGGCATGCACGGCTCCATGCGGATGCTGCGCGGGTCCGATCTGCCCGGTCGACGCCACGTCCGAGCAGTTCGATCGCTGACTCGTCCGCCGCGGCTGCGCGGCTGGGGCGTCACATGTTGGTACCGGGCGAGGGGTCACAGAACAGGTCTCGTCGAACCCGCGAACGTTGAGGCTGACGGGATGTAACAAAAAGGTACAGGCGCAAGACCTCGGGGGGCTGATTTCTGGAAGGGAGCGGCATAGTCCCCAGCATGACGACGAGCGGTTCGTTTTTTCGGGGCATGTCGCTCGCAGTCCTGCTGGTGAGCGCCTGCACCGGCGTCATTGGTGATGCGCTCGAGGGGCCGGCGATCTTGCCGTCGGGTCCGCCGCCGTCGATGCCGGGCCCCGGGAGTCCGGAATACCAGCCGGGAGCGGTTCCGCCTCACCGGTTGAACAACGCCGAGTACCGCAACACCGTCCGCGATCTGCTCGACACCGCCGTTGACGCGCCGGCATTTGCCTCGGCGTTCGCCGTCATCGCCACTTTTCCCGAGGACGGTCAGGGCGCCGCCTTCGGGTTCGACAACGACGCCCAGGCTCTGAGACTCGAGTCGCTGCACCTCGACATGTATTTCAGGGCCGCCGAGGCCCTGGTGAACGCGGCACTCGGAACGCCGGGGCCCGGGCGCGATCGCATTGTCACCTGTGGCGGCCAGGACAGCGGCTGTCTCCAGCAGATCCTGGGTGCCTTTGCCCGCCGCGCCTGGCGTCGCCCGGTGGCCGGTGACGAGGTCCAACGATTGATCGTCCTGGCGAACGCCGCACGGACCGCGGGAGGGGCGTTCGAGGACGGCCTACGGACGGCGTTGCAAGGTGTCCTGATATCGCCGCACTTCCTTTTTCGCGTCGAGATCGATCCCGCGGGGTTGCAGACGAAGACCAGGACGCTCGACGACTGGGAACTCGCGAGTCGGTTGAGCTACTTCCTCTGGAGTTCGATGCCGGACGACGAGCTCTACGGGCTCGCCGGCCAGAAACAACTCGCGGCCAACGTATCGGTTCAGATCACACGGATGCTGAAGAGCCCGAAGGCTGGCGCCCTCATCGACAACTATGCCGGACAGTGGCTGGCGCTGCGCGAGCTGGCCGCGTTCCAGCCGGATCCCACGGTTTTCCCCAGATTCAACCTGCGCTTGCTCGACGACATGGCCTCCGAGAGCCGGCTCCTCATGCGTGATTTCTTCTTCGACGACCAGCCATTTCAGCGAATTCTCGCGGCCGACTACACCTATCTGAATGCCCGACTCGCGACGCACTATGGAGTCGCGGGGGTTACCGGCACGAACTTTCGCAAGGTGTCGCTCGATGCCGCGAGCTATCGGCTCGGGCTGCTGACGCATGGTTCGTTGTTGGCGCTGACGTCGCATCCGGAACAGACGTCGCCCGTCAAGCGCGGCAGGTTCGTGCTGCACAATCTCCTGTGCTCGAGCCCGCTACCGCCGCCGACGGGCCTGGTGATACCGGCGCTCAAGGGTGACCAGCCAGCTGCGGCGAGTCTTCGTGCGCAGCTCGAGCAGCATCGCACCAATCCCGTCTGCGCCCCCTGTCACCGGGAGATGGATCCGATTGGCCTCGCCTTCGAGAATTACGACGCCGTCGGAGCCTATCGAACGAAGTATGCGAAGAGCGGACAGCCCGTGGACGCCGCGGGCGTGCTCCCGACGGGAGAGTCGTTCCGGGGCGCGGTCGAGCTGGCCGGGCTCCTGGCCAGGGACCCTCGGTTCGCCCCCTGCGCTTTGAAGAGCCTGATGACCTACGCGGTCGGCAGAGCACTGGACACGGACTCGGACACCACCGAGCTCGCCCGTCTCGGGACGGGGCTGAACGGGCCAGCGCGCCTGGAGGCGTTCGTCAGAGCCGTGATCGACAGCCATCCCTTCCGAACCCGTCTCGTCACGCAGGCGCTGTGATCTCGAGCCAAGGGAGTTGCACATGAATGGTACTGGTCGCGTGAATCGTCGTCGCTTCCTCGGTGGGGCAGGGGTGGCGATCGGTCTCCCTTTCCTGCCGTCGCTGGCGCCGCGGGGCGCGGCAGCGGCCCCCAAGGCGCCTCTGCGGTTCATCGGGTTTTTCATCCCGAACGGGGTGAACCACGCGCAGTGGGATCCGCCGACCACCGGCCCGGCGTGGAGTTCCGCCTCTCTCGAACCGTTGAACCCGGTGCGCGATCAGGTGCTGGTCCTGACCGGCCTCTCCAAGGCCAGCGCCAACCACAAGCCCGGCACGGGGTGCTTCCTAACCGAGAAGATCGTCCGCACCAACCCCGGTCCCATCATCGGCGCAGATCGCAATGACATCTCGCTGGACCAGTACCTGGCGCAGCGGCTCGGACAGGAGACGGTGCTTCGTTCCCTCGAACTGGGAGCCGAGTCCGGCAAGCTCACCGGCCAGTGCGACTCGTCCGACGGACTGATCGACTGCTCGTACACCAGTGCCATCGCCTGGGCGGGGCCAAGCCGTCCCCTGCCCAAGATCACGGATCCGAAGGTGGCCTTCGATCGGCTGTTCCAGGGATTCGATCCTGCCGCCACCAGGGAGCAGCAGACATATCGGACGGCGCTCAAGAAAAGCGTCCTCGACTACTCGCTGGATGAGGCGAAGCGGCTCCGGGCGCGGCTGGGGAGCGAGGATCGGCCGAAGCTGGACGAGTACCTCGGCGGGGTCGCGGATCTCGAGACCCAGATCCTGCGGGCCGCCCAGGGCGGTGCGAACGGCGCCACGTGCGGTGGAGTGACGGCGCCCGTGCCGACCGTGAACCAAGCGCGTCGGGCCGAGTTGCTGGTGGACGTGCTGGTGCTGGCGATGAAATGCGATCGGACGCGCTTCGCGACGTTCATGCTCGGCGACGCCGGCTCGACCCGAAGCCTGAGCGTCGTGGGGCAGACCGGAAGCCACCACCCGGTCTCCCATCACGGCGGTCTGCCCGAGAACCTCCAGAAGCTGGCGCTGATGGATCGCTGGGAGGTGTCTCTGTTCGCCCGCCTCCTGCAGGGGCTCAAGGCGGTGACGGACGTCGACGGGCGGACCGTCCTCGACAACACGGCGGCCGTACTGTCCAGCGACATCTCGGACGGGGACAAGCACGACGGTGTCAACGTCCCCTTGCTGGTTGGGGGTAAGCTCGGCGGCTATCTGAGGACGGGGCGTCATGCCAAGTACACGGGCAAGAAGGTGGGACATCTATTCGTGTCGATTCTCCAGGGTTTCGGTCTTCCAGTGACGCAGTTTGGCGACACCGGCAACGGTCCGCTACCGGATCTCGTTGCATGAAGACAGAAGGTCCGCTCGACGACGACGCGCTGGTGGCTCAGGTGCTCGCGGGCGGGACAGACATGTTCGCGCACCTTGTGCGCCGTCACCAACGCGACCTCTGGCGAATCGCCGCGCAGGCAGGCGGCGGCAGCCTGGTGATCGAGGGCCTGGTCCAGGAGAGTTTCGTCAACGCGTTCGAGCACCTGGACACCTACGAGCGTGGCCGCGACTTCGGGCGATGGCTAAGAGCGATTGCCCGCAACCTCGTGAAGATGGAGCTGCGCCGCCGCTCTCGCGAACACGAGCGTCTAGTCCACTACCGCGAATACGTCCTCGCTCTGTACGACGGCGAGGACGACAGAGGTGCGCGCGTCGACCGGATCGAACATGCGGTCGCGGCGTGCCGGGCGCAGCTGGCGCCGGCGGCAGCTGACGTTCTCCGCCTCCGCTACGAGGACTCGCTGGCCGTGGAAGAGGTCGCCGCCAGCATCGGTCGGACTTTCGCCGCCACCCGGCAGCTACTCTTCAAGGCCCGCGAGCTCGTCCGGGCCTGCGTGGCGCGAAAGCTGGCGGCCGAATGATGTCCGTATCGGATCTGGCCGGACGGTTTATCGACGGCGACCTCTCCTCCGCGGAACAGGCCGAGCTGGCCCAAGCGCTGGATCGCGGCGACGCGGCACTGGAAACGTACCGCCTTGGCTGGGAGGTCGAGTTCGCCTTGCGACGGACGGTCCCCGAGCGGGATCTCGCCGCCAAGGTGATGCAGGCGTTGGAACGGGCCCGCGAGGAGCGCATCGTCCGCCGTACGACGGACGAAATCGGTCGGCGTGCGCCGTGGAACGTGTCCTCCAGACGGCGCCGCCGCTGGCCGGCCTTCGTGGCTGCTGCGGCCGCGATGGCCGCCCTGTACGTGCTCGCGTTCCGGAAGCCTTCGCTCGAATCGAGTCGCCCTTACGTGGTCGAGCGAGAAGAGGAACGAAGCCTTGCCCCATCTCGCTCGTTGCCGGCCGAGAACGTCCCCGTGTGGGCGCCGTGGTCTGAAACCGCGCCGACGACGGCGACGCTGCACTTGGGAACCGCCACGACGATCCGGTTGAGCGCGGATGCGAGCCACCGGGTGCCCAAGGCCGGAGAGACGCTAGTCGTGCTGGACGGTGGCCGCCTGGTCATGGAGGCGGCCGAACCGCCATCGGCTCCCATCCTCGCCGTCATGACTCCGCACGCCCGCGTGGACGTGCGGGCGGCGCGGTTGACGCTCACGGTCCGTGCCACGGACACGCGGCTCGAGGTCACCGCGGGGCGTGTCGCTTTCACGGCGTTCAGCGACGGCGTGACGAAGGTGGTCTCGGCCCTGCAGTCGGTCGACGCGAGCGGCGACCCGTCGAGCCAAAGCAAAGGTGCGACTGCGATCATTCGTTTCGACTTCGAGGGAGGCGAGCTTCCCTCGGGGATCCGACGGGGTCAGCTCGTCGCTGGACCCGTCCGTGCCCGCAGCCGCTTCAGCGTGCGCGGGACCGTGACCGGGGCCGGCCAGTTCCCCGACGCCACGGTCGTGGCCGTCGAGGCGCCGCGGGGCACCGCTCTCTTCTCTAGCTCGCCTCGCCTGACGCTCGGGTTCGACTACTGGGTGGCCAGGGGGCCCAGCGCGCGCTTGATGGTGCGGGTCAAGGAACAGGACTCGGGCTTGTTCTACGTAGCCGCCGTGAATGCTCCTGCGCGCGGACGCTGGACGCACGTCGAGATCCCGATCAGTAGGTTTCGGTTCCCTCTGAGTGGCCGCGCGCTGGCCGACGGCGACCAAGTCGTCGGGATCACGATCTCCCTCGGCAAGACACTGCTTTACGTCGACGACATCGAGGTGACAGAGTCCGCCGACCCTCCTCGCTGAAGGGAGTGCATCGATAGATGTCGAAACGCGCTGGCTTCGGCTGCGGTGCTGGCATCCGCGAGGCTCTCGCGCGTTTCGCCGGCTTGACAGGTAAGCCTGTCTTGCTGGCCGACAGCGCGGGGCAGGCGGGAGTCCTGGCCGGCCCGGCGCGGTAGATGGCCAGGAAATCGTCGGGGAGGGGCTGATTTCCGGAAGCCGACGGCATAGTCCCTGGCATGACCGTTCGACCTGGACATGCAGCATTCGTCTGCCTCCTGTTGGCGAGTTGTGGGGCGGATGCCGCCAGCACGGGTGGGTTGGCCGATGCGGGCCAGAGCGACGTCAATGAGCGGCCTGTCGACACGTCTGTCGCCCCAGATCGCGCCATGACCGTCGACTCGGCTGTCCACTCCGACATGCTCATCACCACGGACGGAGGTGTCCGCCGCGACGCTCCGCCGGCTAGCACGGACGTTGTGTCGAGCACGTTGACACCGACGATCAGCATGCCCGGGCCGCTTCTGTTCCAGGACAACTTCAACGAGGCAACGCTGCCGCGCACCTGGCGCGACAACAAGGGGAACTGGACGGTGGAGACGGGCGCCATCCGTGGCACCGAGATCCCAGCGGAGAGCCACCCGGCCCTGGCCGTGCACGACATGGCGCTGCGCGACTTCATCATCGAGTTGAAGTTCCAGCTCGATGGATCCGACGGGCTGTGGCTGATGATCAACAAAGCCGGGCCCGAGCACAATTGTCGGATCTTGATCCGTCCGAACCTGCTCGGCGTCTACCGCACGACCGGCATCGGGCCGACGACAAGCAACACAGCGTTGGGGACGAAGCGGGTGACTCTGGATCGAAAACGCTGGTACACGATGCTGGTGGAGGTGGTGGGCAACCAGATGGTGGCTCAACTCGACAACGGGGACACGGCACGAGGGACGGCGTCGTCGGGGATCGACGTGGACCACACAACCCTGGGGCTCGTAGTGGACAACGGCTCGGCGCTGTTCGACGACGTGCGCGTATGGACCGCGGTGCCGCGCTAGTGGCCTTTCAAGGTTGCGAGGCTCCGGCGGCGAGGAATCGACGAGCCCTCAAACAAACCGCCGGGATCCGGCGTAGATAACCCGAGATTCCGTGGTCACGGCGGCCTACATTTTCACCTGTCTCGCCGCGCCCGCTTCGGTCGCGGCCTTCGTCGAGAAGCACTGCCTCGACTGCCATGACTCCGACACCGCCAAGGGCGGGCTGGACCTGACGGCGCTCCCGCTGGAGCCGAAGCTCTTCGACACCTGGGCCAAAGTGCACGACCGGGTGCGAGATGGCGAGATGCCCCCCGCCAAGCAGTCGCGCCCGCCGCGCAAGGACAAGGAGATGAAGGCCTTCCTGGCCGCCGTGGCCGAGCCGCTGGCCGCCGCCGATCGGGCGCGCGACGCCGAGGTGGGGCGCACCACCTGGCGCCGCCTCAACCGCTTCGAGTACGAGAACTCTCTGCGCGATCTGTTCGCGGCGCCCTGGCTGCAAATCAAGGAGATGCTGCCCGAGGATGGCGAGGCGCACCGGTTCAACAAGGTCGGCGAGGCGCTGGACGTCTCGCACATGCAGATGGCCCAGTACCTGGCCGCCGCCGAATATGCCATCCGCGAGGTGCTGTCGTCGCAGAGCGTTCGCCCCGAAACAAAGACCATCCGCTACTACACCCGCGAGATGGAGTCGTTCGCGCGGAAGATGAAGTTCACCAAGTTCAACCAAAGCCCCGAGCGCGCCACCTTCCCGGTGCTCGGCTTTACGGGCCAGCCCGACGTCCGCGCCTACAAGACGCCGCTGACCGGCGGTCCGACCGATCGCCAGGAAGGCGGGATGGCGGTGGTGGCTAGCGCCTACGAGCCGCTCGAGCCGAAGTTCGACGGTTTCGTGGCGCCGCAGGCCGGGCGCTACAAGATTCGCCTGAACGCCCATTCGATCTGGGTCGGCCCGGGAAAGGCGCCCTCGTGGTGGCGCCCGGACCTCGACACGGTGTCGCGCGGACGGCGCCCCGAGCCGATCACCCTCTATGCCGAGAGCCAGCCGCGGCAGTTGCGGCGCATCGGCGCCTTTGATGCCGCCCCGACGCCGACCATCGGCGCGTTCGAGGTCTATCTGCTGAAGGGCGAGACCATCCGCCCCGATCCGTCCCGCCTGTTCCGTTCGCGCCCGTCGAACTGGCACAACCCGCTGGCCACCGAGGAGGGTCAGCCCGGCGTGAACTACCGCTGGCTGGAGGTGGAAGGGCCGCTCGTCGACGAGTGGCCGACCGCGGGCCGCCGACTCCTCTTCGGCGAATCGACCGATCCGAAGCAGTTGATGGAGAACTTCCTGCGCCGGGCCTACCGGCGTCCCGTGGCCGAGGCGGAAAACAACCGCTTCGTGGGCCTGGTCCAAAAGGCGCTCGACCGCGGCGTGTCGTTTCCCGCGGCGATGACCACCGGCTACGCCGCCGTGCTCTGCTCGCCAGGCTTCATTTTTCTCGAGGAGAAAGTCGGCCCGCTGGACGACTTCGCCCTGGCCGCGCGCCTCTCCTACTTTCTCTGGAACTCGTCCCCCGACGACACCCTGCGCTCGCTGGCCCGGCAGGGACTGCTCACTCGTCCCGCGATCCTGCGCGCCCAGACCCAACGCATGCTGGACGATCCGCGGTCGCGCCGCTTCGTCGACGCCTTCCTGGATTACTGGCTGGACCTGCGCCGCGTGAACGCCACCTCGCCGGACGCTGGCCTTTACCCCGACTACTATCTGGACGACCTGCTGGTGGAGTCAGCCGCCGAGGAGACTCAGCTGTTCTTCGCCGGGTTGGTGCGCAAGGACTTGCCCGCCCGCAACATCGTCAGCTCGAACTTCGTCGTCATCAACGAACGCCTGGCCACGCATTACGGCCTGCGCGGCGTGGACGGTGTCAATTTCCGCCGCGTGCCATTGCCCGCCAGTAGCCCGCGCGGAGGCCTGATGACCCAGGCCAGCGTGCTGAAGGTGACCGCCAACGGCACCACCACCTCGCCTGTCCTGCGGGGCGTCTGGGTCATGGAGCGCATCCTCGGCAAGCCGTCGCCGCCCCCGCCGCCCTCGGTCCCCGCCGTCGAGCCCGACACGCGCGGCGCCACCACCCTCCGCGAGCAACTGAACAAGCACCGTTCGGACAAGACCTGCGCCGCCTGCCACACCAGGATCGATCCCGCCGGCTTCGCGCTCGAGAGCTTCGACGTGCTGGGCGGCTGGCGTGACCAGTACCGGGCCCTGGGCGACGGCGGACCGCGCCCGCCCGGCTACGGCAAGAACGGACAGCCGTTCGAGTTCCACCTGGCTCAACCCGTCGACGCCGCCGGTGATCTGCCGGGCGGCGGCACCTTCCGCGACATCGTCGAGCTCAAGCGACTGCTCCTGCGCGACGATCGCCAGATCGCCCGCAACCTCGTCCGTCAGTTGCTGGTCTTCGGCACCGGCGCCCCGGTACGGTTCGGTGACCGGGCGCAGGTCGAGGCCATTCTCGACGACGCCGGCAAGCAGTACGGCGTGCGCACCTTGATCTCGCAGATCGTCTCCGGTGAACTGTTCAGGAGCAAATGATCATGATGGACCGTAGAACACTGTTGCGTGGCGCTGGCGTGGCCCTTGCCCTTCCCATGCTGGAGGCCCACGCGGTCAAGAAAGGTCTAACGCCCCGGCGGATACTGGCCATCTGCAACAACCTCGGCCTTTTGCCGGAAAAGTTCTTCCCGACGACGGCCGGCCGCGACTACACCCCGTCGCCCTATCTCGAGCTACTGGCCGAGCACCGATCGTCCTTCTCGGTGCTGGGCGGGGTCATGCACCCCGACGTCGACGGCGGCCACCCCGCCGACAACTGCTTCTTGACCGCGGCGCCCCATCCGTCGAGCGGCGGCTTCCGCAACACCATCTCGCTGGATCAGTTCGCCGCCCAGCAGATCGGGCACCTTACACGCTTCCCTTCGCTGACGTTGGGCGTGAACGTGAACGGCGCCCAGCGCAGCCTCTCCTGGACTCCCGGCGGCGTCTTGATCCCGTGCGAGGAGAAGCCGTCCGCGCTGTTCCGCCGCCTCTTCTTGCGAGGGAGCAGTCAGGAGATCGCCGACCAGATCCGCCGCCTGGAGCTCGGCCGGAGCGTGATGGACACGGTGGGCGACCAGGCCCGCAGCCTGCAGGTCAACCTGACCGGCCGCGACCGCGAGCGTATGGACCAGTACTTCACAGGCGTGCGCGATCTGGAACACCGCATGGAGAAGTCGCGCCAGTGGGAGGACATCCCCAAGCCCACGGTCAACGTGAAGGAACCCGTCGACGCGAAGGCCGCCAGCGAGTACCTCCTGAAGACCCGCCTCATTTACGATATGGCGCGGCTGGCGTTCGAGACCGACTCGACCCGCCTCGTGACCCTGATGCTCGACTCCGTCAGCACGCCCGCCATCGACGTCGAGGGCACCGAGATCAAGGACGGCTACCACAGCCTGTCCCACCACGGGAAGTCCGAGGTGAAGCTGAAGCAACTGGAGGCGATCGACCGCGAGCACATGAAGCTTTTGGCTGGCCTCTTCCGCGGGTTGAAGGACGCGAAGGAAGACGGTGCAGCGCTGCTCGACCGCACGATGGTCATCTACGGCAGCAACATGGGCAACGCCAACACCCACGTCACCACCAACCTGCCGGTGCTGTTCGCCGGCGGCCCCTTCAAACATGGCCAGCACCTGATGTTCGACCGCGAGCGAAACTACCCGCTGCCGAACCTGTTCGTGAACATGCTCCAGGCGCTGGGGCTGGAGGTCGACAAGTTCGCGACCAGCACCGGAACGATGCGGGGAATCGAAGCTACGACCTGAGAAATCCGGAAGCGGTCTCGCTATCCATTACTAGGACATTGACGTAGCGGGCCCGGAGGGCGCCCGGGATCGGAGCCCCCTTCGCCGGTCCGGTGGCCACGCCGAGCCGCAACGGTACGGGGGTCAACTCCGCGCTGCTGATGGCGACGATGCGGCTGTCGAAGGCAGGCGCCACGGACCGCCCGTCCCGAGCGAAGTGGCGGCCGCACACGTCGCCGACCGCGCCCGCCGCCCGGATCTGCCGCACGTCCTCGAAGAGAGTTCACGGCGCGGAGAGGACCTTCGTCCCGGTCGCCCAGGTGGCGCCCCCCTCGCTGTCGTTGCCCCAGCACACCGCCACGTTGTCCGGATCCCTCACCGCACATGCCGTGTAGTGCGTCACGTCGATGGCTTTCGCCTGCAGTCCAGTGGGAACGGGAAGGCTCCCGGTCCGGCGAAGCTCGCCCCAGCAGACAACGCGGCCGTCGAGCGCGACGGCGCAGGCCATATTGTTACCGATCGCCACCTGCCGGACGCGGAGGCCTGCGGGTGGCCGCGTCTCGCCGTACCTGTCCGTGCCCCAGCAAACGACGGTGTCGTCCATGCGTACCGCGCAGGCATGACGGGTCGCGATGGGGAAGTTCTCGGGGCGTACATAGGCCATGCCGGCGGAGACCTGCCGGGCCTTGAGTCCTGCGGGCGGCACGGGCGGGTCGAGTCCCCAGCACACAACCGAGTCGTCGAGCGTGATGGCGCAGGTGTACACGGCCGTCGCCGAGATCTGTTTGGCGCGAAGGCCCGGCGGCGCATCGCTCGTCACCTCGGGCGTGCCCCAGCAGCGGACGCTACCGTCACGATTGCGCACACAATTGTGAAAATCGCCCGCCTCGATTTGGACGGGATCCAGCCCGTCGGGCACGGTCAGCTTGCCAGCCCAGTCACCGAAGCAGGCGACCGGCATGGGCGCCGAGGGGGCAGCGATGACACAGGCGTGAAAGTGCCCGGCCGACAGCGCAACACCCTTGGTTCCCGCGGGAATCGGACGCACGCGACCCGAGCATTTGAGCGCCCCGGACACGTCGAGAAGACAGACGTGCCAGGGGCCAATCCCGATCGACGTGGTGGCTGCATGGGGCGTGGCTGGCGGCGGCACGGGAGGCGAGCCGTCCGCCCGGCCCGTGTCCGTCGACGTCGCATCGGCCGAGCCAGCGTCCTCGCGGCGAATACCGTCGAGCATCGAACGTCCGACCTCGTTCGTGCCGCGATCCGTTGCCACGGTGGCGTCCACGGCCAGCGCAGCTGGTTCACTTCTATCGCTCGTGGTCGTGCCGCAGCCCCAGACGAGCGCAAACGTCGTGAGCGCGGCTGTGAAGGTCAACCGGTTCGGGTTCATGCGACGATCTCGGACAGGACCGGACCCGCGAATGCCGGGTCGCCGAACGACGTCGCCGACAGGCCCATGGCCCGGGCCAGCGTCAGCAGCATGCGGTTGTGAGCGACACCGTTGAAGCGCACCATCTGCCCGGTCTTGAAGAAGCCGCCGCAACTGCCGGCGATCACCCAGGGCATGTCGCGCATCCCATGGCGAAATCCGTCCTGCTGCTCGTGAAGCCAGACGACAGCCGTATTGTCCAGCAACGTGCGTCCGTCGACGTCGGTGATGCGGTTGAGCTGATCGCACAGGTAGAAGAACTGCTGCGCGAACCAGGTCTCGATCTTGGTGGTCATCACGGCGGCCTGCTCGGCCGTGAGGCCGACGCCTCTGTAGTGAGCGATGGCGTGATGACCCTTGGTGAGGCCTAGCCAGTCGTACACTGTATTCGAGGCGCCCCCACCCCACTGCAGGGACACCACGCGGGTCAGATCGCAGGCGAACGCACGCACGATGAGGTCCATCTGGTTCTTGCCCGTGGCCCGAAAATCGGTGCCAGGGCTCTGGCCAGGACGGGCGCAGCCTGGACCCGACGCCGTGGCGGTGAACGTCAGGCTCTCTTCGAGATCGCGGACGGCGCCCAGGTGCGCGTCGAACTTCGGCCGCTCCTCGGTGCCAAGGGCACAGCGCAGCCGCGCGAGGTCCGCTCTGACGAAGTCGAGCATGCTCTTACGACTGGCCAGAAGTTTCTGGGCTTGCGGATCTGGTCCCGACGACGATCCCGGCAAGGCCAGGTCGGCGAACAGGCTCTGGTAGATCTTGGCGGGGCTGTTCTCGGGGAACAGGATCTGCCCCGGCCCTCGAGCCAACAGCCAGAAGCCGTTGCTGCGGTCGGCCTGGACCGCGAGTTCGAGAGACCTGAACTTGGTCTGTCCGCCCACTGTCCTCGCTATGGCCTGGTCGAGCGAGTGGTCCACGGGGCCGCCATAGCCCGGCGGCGGTGGTACCGGCGGCTGCCATCCGGTCAGCATGTCGGGGTAGCTCAGAGCATGGTTGCGGGGCAGGTTTCCGGCGGGATCTCTCTTCTCCGAGGTCTTGGCGTCGATCCCGCGCGTGACGACGAGTTTGGCTTTGAGCGGCTCGAGCGGACTCAAAATCGGACTGAGAGTGTTCCAGTCTGACGGCCAGTACGTGGGGAGATTCGTTCCGTTCGGAGTCGCGAAGAAGACGATGCGCCGAGGCGCCGGAGCCGCACGCGCGGTCCCCTCGAGAACACGCAGGAACGGCAGCGTGAGCGCCGCGGTGCCGGCGCCACAGAGAACCGTTCGTCGGGATGTCCGGACCGTCGGAGCGTTCACGCGGCCGTGAGTCTTCATTGGCAACTCTCCCTGGAGATCGGAGTTCGGTAGCGAAAGGCATCGTTGCGGACGACCGAAAGGACGATGTCACGGAGGTTCCCGCCCCTGGCCGCGAAGTCGCCGACCAGCCGCTTGGCGTTGCAGGTCGCGCCCCCGAGGTCGAACGCCCCGGTGCCAAACGCCAACCACTGGCGCGCGACACAGTCGCGCACGTGCGGGCTGCCAGCCAGCCGGTCGGCTAGATCGACGAGGCCCTTGAAGGGCACCCGCGGCGTCGACGCGTCGAAGTCGACCACCTCGCCCGTGGCGTCGATGGGAAGCGATCCTTCACGCGTGCGGTACTGCCCCATGCCGTCGTAGTTCTCCATGCCGACGCCGATTGGGTTGATGAGGCGATGGCACCCCGCGCACAGGCCGTCGTCCAGCATCCGCATGTACCTCTGGCCGGTCGTGAGGTTCGGATTGTTCGGCGGTGGCTTGACCATGTCCAGGAGGTCACCCGCGGGGGGCGGAATGTCCTGACAGAGCAGCCTCTGCCTGACCCACAGGCCCCGGTGGATCGGGTCCGTCGTGAGCCCGTCCGTGAGCGTACCGCCCGGCGCGCCCAGGAACCCCGGCTGCGTCAGGAGTCCCGCGCGTTCGGTCGCCGGCAATTCCACCCTGCGCATGTGCGTGCCCGACACCCCTGGCAGCCGGTAGAGCCTGGCCACCGCGGCGTTCACGAAGCTGAAGCGAGCCGAGAGGAGGGTCTGCACCTGGCCATCGCCACCCCAAATCACGGCATCGACGAAGGATCTGGTCTCGTTCCGCAGCGATGCACCCAGATCTGCAGTGAAACCCGCTACCTTGCCCTTGTTGTCGGCGAACTCGCTGCTCGTCAGTGCGCCGAGGCTGAGCCATTGCTCGTAGAACGACATCAACGCGGACCGCGAACGATCCCGATCCGCGAGCAACCGTCGCGCCTGCATCTCTACATCGTCGGGTGTGGACAGCTGGCCTGCATCGGCGGCGGCGAAGAGGGCAGCGTCCGGCATCGAGCGCCAGATCAGATACGACAGGCGCGAGGCCAGCTCGTACGGAGTCAAGGCGGTGGCGCTCGCGCCAGCCGCGGCGCCCGCGCCACGCTCGACGTGGTTCAGGAATGAGGGAGCCTGTAGGAGGGTCGCGATGACGATCCGGATGCTTTCGTCGAAGTCGTTGCCGCGGGCGCGGGAGCCGAGAAATATGGCCACCAAGCCCTCCCGTTCCGCATCGACGAGCGGTCGGCGCCAGGCTTTCTTGCCGAACAGATCAAGGAACTGTCTGGCGCACACCGCCTCGGCGGTCGCGGATGGCTTGCAGGGCAGGATTGCATCTAGCTTGGCCACACGGGCGAGATCCTCGGCCGCGCCCAGGTAATCACGCGCCATTGCCTGCGACGAAACGGGACTGGTTGCGTTGTTGTGGAAGCCGCCGAGTGCGGCGTCGTCCTGGAAGCGCACGGCCGGGCGAGTGGCATCGCCGAGCAGATCCCGGACTGTGTTGTCGTACTCCTCACGCGTCAGCCGCCGCACGGGAGCCGGCCCACCCTCGATGGGGCCGGCGCGGCACTCCGATGGGATCGGGGCCGGTAGCTGGGCGGTCGGGCCTGAGCCGTTGCTGCCGCCTGCGCCCGGCATGGGATCTGAGCTGGCAGCGGATCCCGGAACGATCTCGCCGATACACCCACCCGACACAGCGATGAGCAGGATGAAGCGCGTAGCGGCGGGCTCGGTCATGACATCACCCCTCGATTGGGTGACACAGGCACGAAGCAAAGTGGACAGCTTCTTCGCTGGAGCTTCCGAAGTGCCTGCGGTCCCTGGTCTTTTCTCCTTCCTCCCAGGACGTCCCGGGTCGCGCTCGGTTCAGGTGCGCGGCTCGCCTTCCCAGACGGCGGGCCGGTGCCGCGGGATCTCGTCGCGAAAGTTGCCGATGTTCTTCCAGTAGCTGCGCCTGCCGAGGTCGACCTCCGCCACCGCGATCGTCCCCCAGTCCGTGGCCTGGGCCAGCATGACCCCACCATGATCCAGCACGGCACTCTTGACCCAACTCCCCTTGGCGTCGGTGTACGTGCTGCTGACGATGTAGACTTGATTCTCGATGGCCCGTGCCGCGAGCAGCACCGGGTTGCAGCCCGCGACTGGGAATGCGATCACCTCGGCACCCGCAGCCGCGAGCTGCCGCGCCACCTCGGGAAAGAACGCGTCGTAGCAGATCATCATTCCGATTTTCCCCAGTTTCGTGTCGAACACCGGGTAGCTCTCGCCGGGCGTGAGACCCGCCGAAATCTCGTTGCACGTGAGCGCAACCTTGCGGTACTTGCCGATCAGCTTGGCGTCGGGGCCGATGAGTGCAGCTGTGTTGTAGAGCAGGTTCCCTTCGCGCTCGACCAGGCCGGCGACGATGTGCATTCCGTGCGCTTGCGCCAGCTTGCCGAAGTACGCGGTGCTCGGCCCAGGCACAGGTTCCGCTGCGGCCTCGTGAGACAGCGGAGAGGCGACGCGCGTGAGCGTCTCTCCCAGCACGAGCAAGTCCACCTTCTGCTGAGCCGCGAGCACGACGAGCGGCTCGTAGTGGCGGCAGTTCTCCATGACCGTCTTGCCGCCCCTGGGGCGCATGTGCACCGCCGCAAGACGCAAGCGGCGCCTGGGCGGTGCCGCTGTCCTGGTCAACGTGACACCACTCCAGCGAACGGTCCCGTGCGGCGCCCAAAGGAAGCGCAGCTCGATTTCGGCCTGTGCGGTGCCTTCCGGCACGAGGTACACACCGGACACTTCCGTCCAACCGCCGGCCGCCATGTCTCGCTGAGGCGGATATTCGCTCGGGGCCGCGGGCAGAAAGGTCGGCGGATTGCTCACGGCGATACCTTCGCCGACGCGGATCTCGGCGCCGCGTGCATCCCGCCAGGTTAGCTTCACGACAGCGCTGCGCCGTGGATGAGGCACCTGATCGACCTGGTGGAAAGCCCGGAGCAAGTAGTGCTCGCCGGCAGTGACCGGAAAGGCTTTTCCCCACGCCCCATGAACCCCCTTGCGCCCTTCGCCCCGCAGGACCCAGACCCCGCCGCCGTCGATCCCGCCGCCGTGTTCGAACCCGAAGCCGGGAGCGATCTCGGGCCGCGGAGAGCGCGCCTGCCAGCCCTCGGCCGCAGTCCGGGCTGCGCCAGTTGCTACCCACCCCAGCGCGACCCCGCCACCGACAAGACTCTTCATCGCGTTCCGCCGCCCCGGGTCGAGCTTGAATCGG
This sequence comes from Myxococcales bacterium, assembly GCA_031423255.1. GTDB lineage: Bacteria > Myxococcota_A > Polyangia > Fen-1088 > Fen-1088 > JANPFD01. The sequence continues at coordinate 44,285 of JANPFD010000044.1, forward strand.
GATAACCGCTTGGCCATGACGTCACTCCTCCGTCCAGGTTGACACAGGCACGAAGCAACATGGACAGAAGCTTTTGCTGGGTTTTTCGAAGCGGCGGCGGCTGTTACTCTTTTTTTGTTCGTCCCAGGGCGTCCTGGATAGCACTGGCAAGCTGGCTCTGTAGGACCCTCATCAGCGTGCCCAGCTCCTCCGGTCGTATGTCGAGGCGCCGAGCAAGGCGCTGCCGGGTGTCCTCGAGCAGGTGCTGCCGCAGCCGCTCGATTTGCCGGTGCACAGTGCGCTTCGAGACGCCCTGCATGCGCGCGATCGCATCCTGCGTCACACCTTGCAGAAAGCGAAATCGCAGCAGATTGCGCTCTTCCGGAAGCAGTGCGGACAGAGCAGCGGCAAAGGTTTCTCGAAAGGCCGCATGGTGCTGCGACTTGAACAGCGCCATCTCGGGATCCGGCACAACCATCGTGGCAGCGAGGGCCTCGGGGCCATCCAGGTCCTCGGTGGGCCTCGATCCACGGCGTGCGTTGATCGCAGCGCGCACCGCCGCCGTCCTGAGCCAGGCCCGCAGTGGTCCTCGGCCCGAGTACCCCCCGATGCGCGGCTCCTCGCCGTCGGGCGCGGTCAGAAGGCGTTCGCATAGGAGTTGCTTGAAGTCGTCCGGGGACAGCACCAGAAGCTTGCGGCGGGTCATCAGCGCCACGACGTCGTCGATCAGCTCGTGCTCGAACAGCACGAGCGCCGTCCTGTCACCATGAAAACAGGCGCAGGCGAGATAGAGATCGTCCGCCTGCAGGGTCCGCACGGCAGCGATCTCGTCGAGTTCCGAAGGCAGACGCTCCGCCAGGTAGGGAACGAAACGCTCGGGCCCCAACTCGATGCGCGGCCAGGCCGCGCGGGCCTCGTCCCACACCGTTCGCAACGCCTCCTCGATCGCGGCTGCGGACGCGCTCGCGTGCGGCCGGCTGCGAGCGGCGAGAAACATCGCGGCGAGCGAGGGCATGCTTCTCGTGGTTGGCCCACAATATCAACTTCCCGACCCGCGCATGGGACTGTCTTGTCTGCCCGTCACGGTTGTCTCTACGTTAACGTGGAGGTGCGGAAGTCATGGCCTGCCTGAGTGACGAGACCATCGCGGCCTTCGCGCAGGGGACCCTGCTCGCTCACCAGCGCAATCTCGCCGAACAGCACATCGATGGCTGCCCCGAGTGCGCCGAGGTCGTGGCCGAGTTGGCGATGCTGATGCCCGAGGAAGCGTCGATCGACACTGACGAGGAGGACGCTGACCAGGCCGCCACCCATGACGCCGCGGACAGCGTGAACCATCCCCTGGTCGCTGGGACGGCCGTGTCGCGCTACATCGTCACGCGGGTGGTCGGCTCGGGCAGCGGAGGCGTCGTCTACGAAGCCTACGACCCGCAGCTCAGACGGCGGGCGAGCCTGAAGTTGATCCGTCCGACCGCGGCCGGGGGGGTGTCACCCGAGGAGTTCCAGCGGCGGATGCTTCGGGAGGCGCAGGCCATGGCGCGCCTGTCCCACCCGAACGTGGTCGCCGTACACGACGCGGGCCTGTTCGACGGGCAGATCTACATCGTGCTGGAATTCGCGGAAGGGGAGACTCTGACGGCCTGGATGGGGCGGGCACGGCGTGGGTGGCGCGAGATCGTCGAGGTCTTCACGACGGTGGGTCGCGGGCTGGCGGCGGCTCACGCGGCGCAGATCGTCCATCGTGACTTCAAGCCGGACAACGTGATCGTCGGAGGCGACGGGCGCGTGCGGCTGACCGACTTCGGGCTCGCCCGCCCTGTGGGCGTGAGCTCGCCCGCCTCGCCAGCCGGAACGCCAGCGTTCATGGCACCCGAACAGTTCGACGGCGTCGTGGACGCACGCACCGATCAGTTTGCCTTCTGCGTCGCTTTGCACTGGGCGCTATTCGGCCGGCATCCGTTCAGGCGGCGCAGCGATCCGCACCCCGGGGCGGCCGAACTAGGCGCTTCAGACGTAGCCGCGGTGCCCGACGCGGTCCGGGTGGCACTCGCGCGGGGGCTGCAACTGGACCCCAAAGCGCGTTTTGCCAGCATGGACGATCTGCTCGCCGCCCTGACGGCCGCGCCTGCCGTGTCCGCGACGGATGCCGGCACGGGGATGCGACCTCCCCGTCGTCGGCCAATCCTCTGGGCTGCCGCCGCGCTCGCTCTCGGCGCAAGTGCCAGTTTCGGGATCGGGCTTTACCGGCGCGCCTCCACCGCGCGACACGAGGCGGCACGGGTGGTCGGCGAGGGAACGACCACTTACGTCGGTCGTCCACCGAGTTCGTGCGCCCAGACAGTGGCCCAGTTCGGAGGAGCCGAGGATGTCACGGCCGTGCTCGGCGGCGGAGGTTGTTTCCGCAAGAACGACGAACCCACGGACTGGCGAAGCGCGGCAGAGGCGTGCAGCCTTCGCGGTGGGCACCTGGCGGTCTGCTCGTCGTCGCGCGACTGCGCCGGTCTAGCCAGCAGCGGGGCGCCCGATCAACGATACTGGATCGGGCTTGGACGTGGACACCTTGGTGCGATCACGGGCGTCACGGATGTCGAGGTTCCTCCGTCCGTCGCGCGAGAGTTCCTTCGGCCCATCGACGCCGGGACGCTGCTGCCCGGTCACGATTGCGTCGCCCTCGAACCATCCACCCCGAAGGACAGACGACGTTCCTGGTCTTTTCAAAACTGCGCCGCGCCTCTGTCCTACATCTGTCAGTCTCCCTTCTGGATCACCGATCCGTCCAGCGGCCACGCCTACCGGGTGTTCCACCGTGCGGCGCCCTGGAGCGAGGCGGTCGACAACTGCAAGAGGATCGGCGCTCGCCTGGTGACGATCTCGAGCGACGCCGAGGAAACATTCATCGAAGCGAACTTTCGCTTTGTCGCTCCGTACGACAATTTCTGGATCGGGGCGAGCGACCACGAGCATGAAGGAACGTTCGTCTGGGCGACAGGCGAGCCGTTCGGGTTCACCGCGTTCAGCCGCGGCGAGCCCAACGCCGGTGACGGCGATCAGGATTGTCTGGTCCTGAACAGGACAACGCTTCGGTGGCACGACCGTCAGTGCGACCTCAAGTACGCTGCGCTGTGCGAATCCGCGAGCGCGCCCGTGGGACGGCCGCGCTGAGGCACAGGCCCCGAAACTTCACCCACGGCGCGGCTCCGGGGAACACTTTCACCATCGAGAACCGCACCCCGGATTGCCTCTGCACCCATCCACTACATGGTTAGGAAAGCCAAGAAAGTGCGCGGTTGGGTGGCATCGTCGCCGTGAAGGCGTGTCCTCTGTGGGGGAGGCCCCTTCGTGAAGCAATCCGAGCCAGTTTTCCTGCTGTTCTTTCTGTGGGTGGCGGCTGGTGCGAACGCAACGAGTGCGTCTGCTGGCGAGAATCTGCCCTTTACCAATCATCGTATTGGTTCGATTGAGGTGGCCAAGAGCCCCGATTTCGACGTCGTCGTGGACGGCAAGCGCAAGGTGATTCACTTCGTGTGGCGTGACTCCGGCGCGGTCCACTACGTCGCATCCGCCGATGGTGGGCAGACGTGGTCGCTCTCGCAGACTGCGGTTGCTGCGGGCGCTGCCGGTGGACCACGGATCGCCATCGACAGCGCGGGCCGTGTGCATCTCGCGTACGGGGTGGTCAAAGAGGGTGCCGCGCACCGCATGGACGGACGCATCTTCCACACGGTGCTGGCGTCCGAACGCTGGAGCCCTCCCGAGGAGGCCCTGGTGCCGGCGCCGCGGCAGACCAAGTTCCAGGTCTGCGCGCCTCGGATCGCTATCGACGGGCGCGACAACGTCCACGTCATCGGCTGGAACCTGGTGTCGACCGAGCGCTGGACCGCGGACTCGCGAACGGCCTACGCGCGCAAGCCCGCCGGCTCGGATCGCTTCGAGCCGACCCTCGAACTCGGCCATGCACGTCAGGCCGACGGGGCGGGGAGGCACGGCGACATCGTCACTGATCCGTCAGGCGACATTCACATCGTGTACTTCAGCAGCGGCCGGGACGGAGAGGGGTTGCGAAACGCGACCACCCACCTGGTCCGGTTCAAGGATGGACGCTGGAGCCCGAGGATTGACGTGTTTCGCCCCGTGTCGACCGACATGGGGTTGCGCGCCGCCGTGGACTCCAAAGGGGTGCTGCACGTCGTGGGGCAGGACGCGACCAAATGGTCACGCAGCAAGAACCCCAACGCGCCGATCCCGTGGACCTATTACAACAACAGCGAGGATCGGACTGACTTGAAACCGGTCCACCAGATCGACGACGATTGGGAATACGGGGCAGATCTGTTTTTGGCGCCCAGTGGCGACGTCTGGATCTCTCGCGGTAACTGGCAGAAGGATGGTCCGTTCCCGTGGCTTGGGCGTTACGCGCACCGCGACGCTACCAGCGGCCACTGGACCGAGCCGCAAACGGTTTCCGCCGAAGGCTTCAAGAACGCCGACGGCAAATACGGTCAGGTGCCCAGGTTCACGGCCTATGGCAAGCAGGTGCACCTCTTCTACGCAGAGCAGGCCCCCGGTCAGCCATTCAGATTCTATCAGCGTACGTTCGGAGGGCGACGTGACCGCACCGCGCCCTGAAAAAAAGAGTAGCGTTGTGTGGCATACCCACTGTGAAGGTGTGTCTCGTGGAAATGAGGCACCCCCATGCGTCGGCTCGCGATTGTTTTCATCGCTGCGCTCTTGCAGTGTCCGACCGCCACTTCTTGGGGGCAGGGAGGGGTGAACGGCAGTATCACCGGGGCGGTCTACGACCAGACCGGACAGCCCATCAAGGGCGTGAAGGTCGGCGCGTCTTCCGACACGCAGATTGGCGGCACCAAGATCACTTACACGGATGACGACGGAACCTTCCGGTTCGTCGCCTTGCAGCCTGGCACGTTCTCCGTAACCGCCACGGCGCCAAAGCTCAAGACTTTGCATCAGAAGGGGATTCGCGTCGGCGTGACGACACCGGCAGAGGTGATCCTGCTGATGGATGTCGAGACGCAGGTCGAGGAGGTGAAGGTCGTCGAACGGGCGCCGGTCGTGAGCACGACCAGCGCAACGGTCAAGGAGGTGTACGACGAGGAGTTCATCGACAGCCTGCCGCTCGACAGCCGCTACGGGATCGAGTCGTTCGTTGCGCACAACACCCCCGGCGTGTACCACGTGGGCTCGGAAGGAACGCGCTCGTTCAAGGTGCGGGGCGGTGACACGCGACAGAACGCCTTTTACCTCGAGGGGTTCACGATGAGCCGCCAGGAGGTAACGCCGAAGTCGCTCGCCACGGTCGAGGTGCAGACCGCGGGCTACGGCGCGGAGTACGCGAACGTCCCCGGTGGCGTCATGAACCTCGTGAGCAAGTCGGGTTCGAACCGTTACGAGTTGGACATCAGCGGATTCGTCGAACACAGCTCGTTCGCGTTCTTCAAGGATGCAAGCGACCCAGACGGCCAGTCTCTGCGGATGCTCGTGAATCCGGCCTTCTCGGGGCCGATCATCAAGGACCGACTGTGGTTCTACCTGAACACCGAGATGCGGCACGATCTCGACCCACGTGAGAGCGACGAGACGGGCCTGTTGCCGCGGGCCCCTACCCGCAAGAACTACAACCCGCGCGTGTCGGCGAAGCTCACGTGGCAGATGACCCCGCGCAACAAACTCCAGAGCTACAGCAACTTCAACTACGAATTTGCGCGGAATAACGTCGACCCCAAAACCTACGAGCTGGACGCTCAAAGCGAGCGGCTGGAGTACGCCTACTTCAATGGCCTCACCTGGGAGTCATTGCTGACGGCCCGCATTTTCCTCAAGCTTCAGGCGGGCGCGGGACGGTCATTCGTTGGCAGTCGACCCATCCGATGCGTGTCCGAGCCGGACGTATGTGACCACATACCACAGGTCGTCAACACCTTGCCTCGCACCATTAGATTGCAGAATTACCAATCCCACGACTTCACGGTGGAGCAGACCTTCGAGGTGGCCGGAACGCTCGAGTGGTTCGCGCACAGCAAGATGCTGGGCGATCACGATGTCAGGCTCAAATCGCGATTCTACGTTCTAAACGCCGAGGACGTCCGGTCTACCCCGGGCGACCGGATCATCACGCTCGCCGGTTCCAACCCGGAGCGAGAACAGGTGTTTTTTGCCAACGATCCACGCAACGACTCGGAGCGCTACGGATGGTATATCAAGGGCACGCAATCGCTCCTGACCACTCATTCGCTGTCCGATACCATGCGGCTTACACGCCATTTGACGGTGTCGCCGGGCGTAGCCTTGACGACGTCACGGGCCAAGGCAGCGGGGGATGGGACGCAGTTTGACCAGAAGTCGATCTCGCCCAGCCTCAGCACGGCATGGGACGCGACCCATGACGGCCGCACGGTGTTGCGGGCAAGCTTCAGCCGATACGTGGACACCAGCGCGCTCTACCTCGCGAACTTCGCCTCTGGCTCACAGGTGACCAGGACATGCCTCTGGAACGAGGACAGCGGGGCCTTCGATCGCAACTGCCTATACGGGGGCGGAAGGTCGAACTTCACCTTCGGTCTGCCCTGCGGCCCGGCCGGTGTCGACGAGCGCGGCCAGACTTGCCAGGAGGCGCTCAAGATGCCCACGACATGGGAGTACACCGTGGGCGGGGAGCGGGAGATCATTCCGGGCGTCGGCTTGGGCCTCGATCTCGTGTATCGGTTGTACACGGCACAGTACGAACAGCGAGAGACCAACCGGGTCTGGGACGGGGCGGGCCAGACGCTGGTTCCGAGCGGTAACTTCCGCAACGGGCGGACGGAGATCGTCAACGACATGGGGACGATCGGACGGCGTCGCTACATCGCGGTGACGGGAGCCCTTCACAAACGGGAAGGCGCCCTCAAGGCCAGCACCTCCTATACCTGGTCGAAACTGGAGGGGTACGGCATCAACCGGGACAGCAATCTCTTGGGCGAGAACCCGGCCCGGGACCTACTGCTGTGGGGCCCCCTCGAGGACGACGCTCGGCATCAAGTGCGCACGTCGCTGAGCTATCGACTGACCCCGTGGTTCTCGTTCGGGCTGGTCTATCGTTACGTTTCCGGACGCCCGTACAACCGGTTCTTCCGCAACGAGGTCCTCGGCGGGTTCAGTGATCTGAGGGCTCAAAGAGGCATCGACCCCGGCAACAACATCAACGATCCCGGCGACGATCGGCCGCTACGCCTGCCGGACATTCAGCAGGTCAATCTGCAGGTCCGCGTCAACATGAAGCCGATGACCGGAGTGAACTTCGAGGGATATGTGGACGCCATCAACGTGCTCGCATTGCGCACCGCGACCACCTTCTACCAGGAAAACACCGCGACCTTCGGTCAGACGCAAACCCGCATGCGGCCGTTCCAGTTGAGACTCGGATTCAGGTATCGGTATTGATGATACGGACCGTTGAATGCATAAATGACGACCTCGGTCCAGAAGCGGTTGATTCGAGGATCAGCGTAATCGATTGCAAGAGGTGGCCCCATGTCGAAAACAACACAAATCACGCTACGCCATTTGATGACGTTGGCTTGTGCGCTCTCCGTGGCCGCAACGGCTTGCGGACAGACCAACCGAGCCCGCAGGCCACAGGATTCGGCACCACGAAGGCGTACCGTTGCGACTGGACCGCTTCGACCGCACCCGCTAAACCCGCGCTACTTCACCGACGGAACGAAGGACAAGCGCGGTGCCCCGACGACTGTCTATCTCACGGGCTCGCACACCTGGAACAATCTCGTCGACATGGGACCAAGCGATCCGCCCGAGGCCTACGACTTTACTGCCTATCTGGATTTCCTCGAACGGCACAACCACAATTTCATCCGGCTTTGGGCGTGGGATTCATTCACCTGGGATTCCAGGGCGAACACAAGCAATGCCGAAGCGGGAAGGACTGTGCTTCACGTTTCGCCATCGCCGTGGGCACGCACGGGGCCGGGTGAGGCACTCGACGGCCATCCCAAGTTCGACCTCACGAAGTTTGATCCTGCTTACTTTGAACGCTTGCGGGTGCGCGTGAACACAGCGAGTCAGCGCGGAATATACGTTTCCGTGATGCTCTTCGAAGGCTGGGGGATGTATCACGGAAATCGTCGACGGGCTGCGTCGGTAGCCTGGGCCTGGCGGGCGCACCCGTTTCACCCTGACAACAACATAAACGGCATCGATGGGGGCGGCGATGTCGCCACCGGCGGACCGCACCGCCTCGGAAACAAGTCGGTAAATGCGGCTCAGGGGGCCTATATCCATAAAGTTGTGGACACGGTGAACGATCTGGACAACGTGCTCTACGAGGTCATCAACGAAGGCGGCAACAAGGAGTGGGACTGGTGGGTGGCGAAGACTGTGCAGGAATACGAGCGGACCAAGCCGAAGCAGCATCCAGTGGGTATCACCGGTCACGGGGCTGAAGGGCTTGTCGATATGCTGTCGAGTCCCGCCGAGTGGATCTCGCCTGGCAAGAAAGACGGCTTCGGTGACGATCCCCCGGCGTGGGATGGCAAGAAGGTGAGCCTACTGGACACCGATCACATCTGGGGTATCGGCGGCAACGTGGCATGGGTGTGGAAAAGCTTCGTCCGCGGTCATAACCCGATCTTTATGGATCCGTACGACAACCGCGTTCTGGGCAAGGGGCAGTCGGATCAGTGGGACGATCTGCGCCGCAGCCTCGGCCATACACATCGATTGGCTGAACGCGTGAACTTGGCGGCGATGAAGCCTCACGCCGAGTTGGCTTCGACCAAGTATTGCCTGGCTGATCCTGGCGTAGAGTATGTCGTCTATCTGCCGGAAGGCGGCGAGGCGACTGTGGACCTCGACGGAACGGCAGATTCATTCCATGTGGAGTGGACTCACCCAGTGGAAGGGAGCACCAAGAAGGCTGCTGACGTTTCAGGTGGCGGCCCACGGGTGTTCAAGAGCCCGTTCGATCGCGACGCCGTGCTTCACGTTTGGAAACGACCATGATGGGTGGACGGATCGCCCCAGGCCGTATCGTGGAAGAACGTCATCTCGATCAGATTCCAGGATGACGTCGATCAATATCCAATGCGCCGTTCGTAAAGCTGTGCTGTTGGCGGCTTCTCCGATCCTGGCGCTACTCGGATGCGCGGATGGCGACGCGCCGACGATGTATCGCCCGGACGCATCGGGCGGGGAAACAGACGCTGCAGGGGCCATGGGCGACCGAGAGACGAACGACGTTTCGCGGGGCACGCGTGACGCCTCGGTACTGGATGCCACGATGGAGACTGGGACCAGATCCGACGCTCCAGCCCGTCCCGACGATGCGTCGCAATCACGCTCGATCTGGATGCCAAGGCCGGGCACCACGTGGCAGTGGCAGCTCACACAACCGGTGGAGACGTCCTTCGACGTGACGATGTACGACGTCGACCTCTTCGACACGCCCTCAGAGGTCATCACCCGTTTGCACACGGCGGGCCGGATCGTGATCTGCTACTTCAGCGCCGGAAGCTACGAGGAGTGGCGCTCCGACGCCAAGCAGTTCCCGTCTGCCGCCATCGGCAGCCCTCTCGATGGGTGGCCGGGTGAGCGCTGGCTGGACGTGCGCCACGCCACCGTCCGTGAGCTGATGCGCAAGCGCTTGGACCTGGCCGTCGCCCGAGGTTGCGACGGCGTCGAACCGGACAACGTGGATGCCTACCAGAACCGGAGCGGATTCCCGCTTTCCGGTGCGGATCAGCTCGACTTCAACAGATTTCTCGCGCGCGAAGGACACGCACGCAGCCTCTCGATCGGGCTCAAGAACGACCTCGATCAGGTCCCGCAGCTCGTAGCAGCCTTCGACTGGGCCCTGAACGAGGAGTGCTTTCGGTACGACGAATGCAATGCGCTGCTACCGTTTGTCCGTGCCGGCAAGGCCGTCTTTCAGGTCGAATACGGCGGCCCGTCCGTGGCCACCACGATCTGCCCCAGGGCGAACGCGCTGCAGTTCGACAGCCTCGTCAAAAAGCTCGAGCTCGACGCCTGGCGCGTCCCTTGCCGGTAATCCCCCATTTCGTTCGCCGCCCCCCCGCACCCGTCCAGCAGTGAAGCCGAATGGAGTCGCTTGACAGGTATATGGTATGCGGTATACCACTTGCCTTTATGAGCACTGACCATCCCCTCACGATCGCGGTTCTCGGCGGCGCTGGTGGTATGGGAGCCACGTTTGGCGCCCGGCTGGCCGCGGCTGGCCACCGCGTGACCCTGCTCGACGTGTCGAAGGACGCCGTGCAGGCCATCAATAGCCAGGGCCTCTGCCTTGAGCTCAAGGGCGGCGAAAAGCAAAACCACCGGCTGCCTGCCACCACCGACCCCGCGTCGGTGGGCCAGGTCGACCTGGTGATCAACTTCGTGAAGTGCTACCACACCGAAACCGCCATCCGTTCGGTGCTGCCGATCCTGGGCCCGAAGTCGGCAGTTCTGTCGCTGCAAAACGGCTGGGGCAACTCCGCGGTGATCGCCGGCCTCGTCGGAGACGACCGGGTGTTCATGGGCGTCACCTATCACAGCGCCACAGTGCTCGGGCCCGGCCACGTGCTGCATGCCGCGCAGGGGAACACGTTCCTGGGACCCTTGACAGTGACCGGTGACCGGGGCCGAGGCCGGGGCGAGCCGATCGCGAAGGCCCTGCTGTCGGCGGGTCTGGAAGTCACGCTGGCCGAAGACGTGCGCAAGGAGATCTGGGCCAAGCTGGCCCTCAACATCTGCACCCTGCCCACGTCATCGCTGCTGCATTTTTTTGCCGACGACCTGGTGGCTCATCAGGGGACCTTGTCGCTGATGCGGGCCCTCCTACGCGAGGGCGTGGCGGTAGCTCGAGCGCAGGGCATCGCGCTCGACGAGGACGAGCGCTGGGGCGTGATCACCGGCCTGCTCGGCCGCGCCGGCAAGTCCAAGTCGTCGATGTTTCAGGACGTGGAGAAGAAGCGGCGCACCGAGATCGACGTCATCAACGGCGCCATCGTCGCCGCCGGCAAGGACCTGGGCATCCCCACCCCGCACAACGAGACCATGGTGTGGCTGGTGAAGTCACTGGAAGAGAGTTTCGCGTGATGGGCGCGCGCATCCGTTTTCTGGGCGTGGCCGGCTACGAGATCGTCACTGGCGACGGCAAACGGATCTTCATCGATCCGTTCCTGGACGAAAACCCAGGGGCGCCGTTCAAGTCCCACCAGATCGACCAGGCCGATCTGATCCTGGTCTCGCACGCTGCCTTCGATCACATGGGGGACACGGAAACGATCGCCCGGCGCACCGGCGCTCCGGTGGTGTGCGGGGCCGATGTGAAGGCCTACTTGATCGCCAAGGGCATCCCGGAGACGCAGGTGCGAGCGACCATCTGGGGCATCGCCCTCGAGGTGGCCGGGATCCGCATCCAGCCGGTGGAGTGTCACCACTGGTCGCAGATAAAGCTGCCGAATGGGCAACTGGTTTCCGGCGTGCCGCTCGGATTCGTCGTCTACGCGGAGCCCGATCTGCGCTTCTATCACTACGGCGACTCGGCGCTGTTCAGCGATCTCAAGCTGATCGGCGAGCTGTACAGGCCGAACGTCGGCTGCGTCGGCGTGGCCAATCCGCAGGAGCTCCTGCCGGGCATCAAGGCGCCGGGCAAGATGCTGACGGCGGAGATGAGCCCCCGGGAGGGTGTGCTGGCCGGCCAGTGGCTCGGCCTCCAGGTCGTCCTGCCCTGTCACTACATCAACCCGGACGACGATGACGTGCGCGCCTTCACGCACGAGATCGACCAGGCGAAGACGCGCGGCGAGAAGGTCCCCCGATCGCTGGTCATGAAACCCGGTGACGTGCTCCACTGGCCCCTCTGACGATGCGCGCGGCCATCCTCGAAGCTCCGGGACGACTGACCATCGGCACGTGGGACACCCCGCGACCGCCCGCGGGCGAGGTGCTGGTGAAGGTGGATGCGGCGGGGATCTGCGCCGGCGACATCTCCATCTACCAGGGGCGAAACCCCTACGCCCGCTACCCGCAGATCTGCGGGCACGAGATGGCGGGCGTGGTGGACGAGGTCGGCAGCGGCGTGAGCGGCTTCTCCGTCGGGGAACTGGTGGTCGTCGAGCCGTTCATCGGCTGCGGCGTCTGCACCACCTGCCGGATCGGCAAGCCCAACTGCTGTCCCCGGCTGACCATCCTGGGTGTGAACCGCGCCGGCGGCTACGCCGAGTATGTGAGCGCGCCCGTGCGCAACGTTCACCGTGTCCCCGCCGGCATGCCCGCCACCATCGCCGCCATGGCCGAGCCAGTGGCCATCGCCGTTCAAGCATGCCGCCGCGGCCAGGTGGGCACGCCCGACCGCGTGCTGGTCCTCGGGTGCGGGCCGATCGGGCTGGCCATCATCGAGGTGGCCCGAGCACGGGGGGCCGAGGTGGTTGCCGCCGATCTTCTGGAAGACCGCCTGGAAGCGGCATCGCGCGTGGGGGCCCGGGTCATGCGGGCCGACGACACGCTGCCAGCGGCGGTGCTCGCTCATACCGGCGGCGAGGGGTTCCCCGTGATCATCGAAGCGACCGGCAACCCCAGGGCCATCGAGGCCAGCCTGGCGCTGGTGGCGGCCGGCGGGCGCGTGGTGATCGTCGGGCTGGTGAAGGATGGGCTCGGCGTCACCTTCCCGGGCCTGGATCTCACCCGCAAGGAGCCGACCATCCTCGGGTCGCGCGCCTCCGTCGACTGTTTTCCGGAGGCGCTCGGCCTGCTCTCCGACGGGAAGATCCAGTCGGCCAAGCTGACCCGCGCGCTGTCGTTGTGGGACGCACCGGCGATCTTCGCGGAGCTGAGCAAGAACTCCACCTCGCTGCAAAAAGCGCTGCTCGTCCTTTGAAAGGAACACCACCATGAAGCTGTACACATTTCAGAAACGGGGCGAGACCACGGATCGCCTGGGCGCCGAACAGGGCGGACGCCTGATCGATCTGGCGCAGGCCGCACGGCTGGCCGGCGGCGGGCTACCCTCGACCCTCATCGACCTCATCCGCGCCGGCGAGACCGCGATGAAGCGGGTTCGGCAGGCACTGGAACTGGCCCAGGCGAACCCCGCCGACGCGACGCTTTCCTTCGCGTTCGAGGAGGTCCGCCTGCGCGCGCCGATCCCACGGCCGGGAAAGATCCTGTGCTCGGGAATCAACTACCACGGGCACTTCCAGGAGAACCCGAACGCCAAGATGCCGACGGAGCCGTTCTTCTTCTCCAAAGTGCCGACGGCGGTGATCGGCTCGGGCGATCCGATCGTGCGTCCGGCGATGACCCAGCAGCTCGACTACGAGGTGGAGCTGGCGGTGGTGATCGGTCAGACGCTCAGCCGGGCCAGCGAGGCCGAAGTCGCCGGGAGCCTGGCCGGGTTCACCATCCTGCACGACGTTTCGGCGCGCGACGTGCAGTTCAAGGATTCCCAGATCACGCTGGGGAAGAACTTCGACTCCTTCTGTCCGCTCGGCCCATGCCTGGTCACCGCTGACGAGTTCCGCGATCCGCAGCGGCGCAAGCTGCGGACCTTCCTGAACGGCGAGATCGTGCAGGACGGCTCGACCGAGGACTGGGTCTTCACGCTGCCCAGGCTGATCTCCTTCCTGTCGCAGGTGATGACGCTTGAGCCGGGCGATCTGGTCAGCACCGGCACCCCCGCCGGCGTGGGCTTCTTCCGGAAGCCCCAGCTGTTCCTCGACGCGGGAGATCGAGTGATGCTGGAGATCGAAGGGATCGGGCGCCTGGAAAACCCGGTCGTCGACGCATGACCAGCGATGTGCGGCTGTTCAAGGCTCTCGAGCGCGACGATACGCTCTCCATCCGGGTCACGCGGGAGATCGAGCGGCTGATCGTCGACAGGCACCTCAAGCTCGGCGAGCGGCTGCTGTCGGAGCGCGAACTGGCCGATCGCTTCGGGGTGAGCCGCACGGTCATCCGCGAGGCGGTGCGTTCGCTGGCGGCCAAGGGCCTCCTGGAGGTGCGCACCGGCCACGGCACCTACGTGCAGGACGGCGCTGCCAACGCCGCCGAGGCGCTCGGGCGGCTGCTCCGTCTGACGGGCGTCGACCTGCCCAGCCAGGCGCGGGCCGTCTACGAAGTGCGCCGGCCACTGGAGATCGCCATCGCCGCCCTGGCCGCCGAACGCGCGACGGCCGAGGATCTGCTGGCGCTCAAGGGGTGGGTGGACGCCATTTTCGATCCGGAGATCGATGATGCCGCCTTCGTCGAGGCCGATGTGCGCTTTCACACAGCGCTCGCCGACGCCACCCACAACCGGCTGTTCACGGCGCTGCTCCATTCGGTGAGCGATCTGATGAAGGCGCTGCGTGAGCTGGGCGGCATGGTGGAGGGATCGCGGCAAGAGGCCCGGCGGCACCACAAGCAGATCTACGAACGGGTAGCAGCTCATGACATCGAGGGTGCACGAAAGGTCATGAGCGGGCACATGGCCAGCTCCGAACGCATCCTCGACAGGGCCATCGCGCGTCTGGGACGTCATCAATGACCTCGGCTCTTCTGGAGGTCAGGAATGTCCAGAAGCGCTTCCCGGGGGTGCACGCACTGCGAGGGGTGAGCCTCGACTTCCGCGCCGGCGAGGTCCACGCCCTGGTGGGGGAGAACGGCGCCGGTAAGAGCACATTGATGCACATTTTAGCCGGCGTTCATCAGCCGGACGAAGCGGACATCTTCCTCGGCGGACACCTGGTGACCATCACCGATGAGCAGGCGGCGCAGCGGCTGGGCGTGGCCATCGTGTATCAGGAGCGCAGTCTGTTCGACCTGCTCAGCGTCGCCGAGAACATCTTCAGTGGCCGCCAGCCGGTGGGACGCTGGGACAAGATCGATCGCCAGCGGCTGCTGGATGACGCCCGCCGGCTGCTGGCCGATCTCGACGTCGAGCTGGATCCGCGCACGCCAGTCGGGGATCTGTCGCCGGCCTTGCAGCAGATGGTGGAGATCGCCAAGGCCCTGTCGCTGCAGCCGCGCCTGTTGATCCTCGACGAGCCGACGGCCGCGCTGATCGAAGCGGAAAAGACCGCGCTGTTCCGGGTCATCGAACGGTTGCGGCGCAGCGGCCTGGGCATCATCTACATCTCGCACCGCCTGGAGGAGATCTTCGAGATCGCCCAGCGGGTGACGGTGCTGCGCGACGGGGAGATCCAGGGGACGTTCCGGATCGAGGACACCAGCCCCGCCGAGCTGGTGCGGCGGATGGTGGGGCGCGACCTGGCGGCGACCGCCGCGCCGACGTCGGTTCAGGGTCCGGTGCGGCTGGAGGTGCGGCACCTGAGCGATCCTGTGAGCGGTACTGGCGCCGGCCCCTTCCGCCCGTTGCTCGCGGACATCAGCTTCACCCTGCGCAGAGGAGAGATCCTCGCCTGGGCGGGTCTCTCGGGTGCCGGGCGGACGGAGCTGGCGCTGAGTCTCTTCGGCGCCCGACCGCGCGGCGCGGGAACCATCCTGCTCGACGGCGAGCCGCGGTCGATCGCCTCGCCGGCCGACGCCATCGCCGCCGGGATGGGCTATCTGTCCGAGGACCGCAAGGAGCTGGGGCTCTTCTTAGACATGACTGTCGCCGAGAACGTCGCCGCCGCCGGCCTGGGCCGGTTTGGCGACTGGCGGCTCGACGATGCCCGCCGCGACGGCGTGGCCGCGGATTTTCGGCGACGCTTGCGCATCGCCAGCCCAGGAGTCGACGCCATCGTGCGCGGGCTCAGCGGCGGCAATCAGCAGAAAGTGGCGCTGGCCAAGTGGTTGCTCATCGCCCCCAAGGTCCTGATCGTCGACGAGCCGACCCGCGGCGTGGACGTGGGCGCCAAGGCCGAAATGCACGCGCTCATGCGCGATCTGGCCCGCGAGGGGACCGCGGTGATGGTGATCTCCTCGGATCTCCCCGAGGTGCTGGCGCTCGGGGACCGCATCGCGGTCATGCGCGAGGGGCGAGTGGCCGCGGTGCTCGATCGGGCCCAGGCCAGCGAGGAAGGGATCATGAACCACGCCTCTCGTCGGGATCCGGCATCATGACCGAGATGACGGCCGCGGCGCCGAGCACCCTGGCTCCGCCGTCCCGCCGCTGGCGCCTGCCCGGGTCCCCTCGCGAGCTGGGGCTGGTCGGGCTCATCGTCGTTACCTGCGTCGTGGCTGCGGCGATCTACCCGCGGTCCTTTGCCACTTTCGCCAATTTCTCGGCGGTGATGCGCAACCTCGCGCTCGACGGGATCCTGGCCTCGGGAATGATGCTGCTCTTCGTGGGCGGGATGTTCGATCTGTCGGTGGGCGCCACCTTCTCGATGGTTGGCGTGCTCACCGGATGGCTGATGAAAGTCGGCGGGCTGCCCGTACCGGTGGCGATCGCGATCGGTCTGGCCGCCGGCACGCTCGCCGGGCTGGTGAACGGAACCATCGCCACCAAGGTGCGGGTGAACCCGCTCATCGGGACGCTGGCGACCATGGGGATCTACCGGGGCGTGGCGGTGTTGATCGGCGGTCCGGGGATCAACTTCCTGCCGCCGTCGTTTTCGCGCCTAGCGCAAACGTCCTTGTTCGGCATCCAGGCGCCGTTCTGGTTGATGCTGGCGGTCGTGGCAGCGTTCCAGTACCTGCTGGCCCACACCCGCTTCTTCCGCCAGTACTACTACATCGGGAACAACGCCAAGGCGGCGCAGCTGTCGGGTATCAATGTGCAGCGCCTGCACCTGATCGGCTTCGGCATCATGGGATTCCTCGCCGGCCTCGCCGGCATGACCTTCGCGGCGCGCATCGGCACCAGCGTCTCCATCGCCGGCGACGGCGCCGAACTGCGGGTGATCACGGCCGTGATCCTGGGCGGCGCCAGCCTCACCGGCGGCCGCGGGTCGGTGGTGGGCAGCCTCATCGGCGTGGTGTTCATCGCCCTCATCAACAACGTGCTCATCGTCGCCTCGGTGTCCAGCTACTGGCAGAGCATCATCATCGGGGTGGTGCTGGTGCTGGCGGTGGCGATGGATGCGATCGTCGGCCGCCGCTCCCTGCGGCCGGGAAACGCCTGACATGGACCGCCCGCTCTGTACCTCGTCGCGCATGCCAGCATGGTGGCGTGCAACGCCGATCTGCTCGGCGGCATCCGCGGCGAGCTGGCGGAGACCACGGGCGAAGATAACTTGAAGACGGCGGAGATGGCGTTCGCTTCCTATGAATCAGCCCGCCGAGGCGAGGTGGTCTTGCTGCAACAAGGAAAGAGGTCGTGATGCAACGTCGGCAGTTCCTCGGGGCGGTAGGTGTGTTGGCGATGCCCACTGGATGCAAGCAGCAGTCACCTTGCCCCGAGCGGCCAGGCACCGCTGCGACCGCTTCCCCCGACGAGGAATACGTCTGGATCTCCGCCAACGCCAACCTCCCGCTGTTCGTCGCCCACGATCATCCGGCGCTGTTCCAGGCTGGACGTGAGCTGGGGGTCAAGGTCAGCATCGCCGGTCCCAGCACGGTCGACATCCCCGGGCTGGTGGCCGCCATCGAACAGGTGGCGGCCCGCCGGCCAGCCGGGATCATGGTCGTGGGCTGGGAACCATCCGCGTTGATCTCGCCCATCGACGCGGCCGTCGAGGCCGGCATCCCGGTGATCTGCGTGGACGGTGACGTCCCCGGCAGCAAACGGATGGCGTTCGTGGGCACCGATTGGTTCGACCTCGGCGTCCGCCAGGGCCAGGCCATGGTGGCGGCCCTCGCCGGCCGGAAGGGGAAGGTCGCCATGCTCGGGCTCATCGAGCAGCAGATCGATCAGCAGGCATTCGCCGGGTTTCGTTCCGTCGTCACCAAGGCCGGCCTGTCGGTGATGGAGCCGGTTCAGGACAAGGGCTCGATCGCCGAGGCGGCGCGCGTGGCCGCCGGTCTCATCCAGGCGAACCCCGATCTGGTCGGCATGGCCGGCTTCGACTCGGAGAGCGGCCCGGGGATGGGTCAGGCGGTGAAGGAGGCGGACAAGCAGGGCAAGCTGGTGGTCACCTGCGTGGAGGCCGAGCCGCAGCACCTGCAACTGATCAAGGAAGGCGCTATCACCGCCACCATCGGTCAGAAGCGCGAGCTGTTCACCTACCAGGGCCTCAAGGTCCTTCACGACCTGGCCCACCCGCGCCTCAAGTTCACCAACGACGACGCCAAGGCCGGGGTGGTTCCCGTGCCGGTGGTGCTTCACACCGGCACCTTCACCGTCACCCGGCAGAACGTCGACGCCTTCGTCAGGACTTGATCGATGAACAGAAGAAGCATCGGTCTCGGTCTGGCCGCCCTGATCCTGCTGGCACCCACAGCGCGTGCTGACGTCGCGGGCCCGATCCGCGTCAGTCCCGACGGGCGACAGTTCGTCGACAACGGGGGCAAGCCCTTCTTCTGGCTGGGGGATACGGCGTGGCCGCTGTTCACGGAATACCCGCAGGCCGCGGCCGAGGCGTATCTGAAAAACCGCGCCGCCAAGGGATTCACCGTCATCCAGGGCGTGCTGGCCTGGGCGCACGGCGGGACCGGCTTCGAGAAGTCGAAGAGCCCGATCGCCAACGTCTTCGGCGACAAGCCGTGGACCAACGACGATCCCTCGACGCCCAACGACGCCTTCTTCAAGCACGTCGATCACCTGGTCGACATCGCCCGCAAGCAGGGCCTGGTGCTGGCGATCCTGCCCGCCTGGGGCTACTACGTGAACAACGTCCAGGTGCTGAACGCGAAGAACGCGCGCACCTATGGCCGCTGGCTGGCAGCGCGCTACAAGGCGGCCCCCAACATCATCTGGGTCCTGGGCGGAGATCGCGTCGCCACCGGGTTCGAGGCGGTCTGGCGCGAGCTCGCGACCGGGTTGCGCGAGGGCGAGGGCCGCGCCCGTGTTCACCTCATCACCTATCATCCGTGCGGGCGCCCGTGCTCATCCGCGCAGCACTTCCACCGCGAGCCCTGGCTCGACTTCAACATGATCGAGACCTGGACCGACTGGCCGAAGGTGTATCCGGCGGTTCTGACCGACACGCTGCTGCCGCCGCGCAAGCCCGTGGTGCTGGCCGAGGGCGCGTACGAGAACGGCCCCGAGTACCCGCTAGGTCCGATCACGCCCCTGCTGGTCCGGCGGCAGGCGTGGTGGACAACGATGGCGGGCGGCTTCCACACCTACGGCCAGGATCAGATGTGGCGGCTGGAAGAGGGCTGGGAAAAGACCTTCGACACCCCGGGCGCTGGCCAGGTGGCGAAGATGAAGGAAATCCTCTCGGCCCGCGACTGGTGGAACCTGATCCCGGATCAGGGGCTCTTCGCCACCGGAACCGGCAGCGAGCGCACCCTGAACACGGCGATGCGCTCGATGACAGACGAGTGGGCCCTCGTCTACCTGGCCAGCCAGTGCACGGTGTTCCTCCACCTGCACCGGTTCCCGGGCAAGAGCGTACGAGCGACCTGGATCAATCCCATCACCGCCGAGCGCAAGCCCGCCGGGGAGTACCCCACTGGCAACGGTGGGGGGGCCACGGGCCGTCCGCTCCAGAGCTTCACCACGCCTAGCCACTGGGAAGACGCGCTGCTGCTGCTGGAGAATCATTGACCTCCATGGCATCCGGTACGTTCCTTCAAAGCGGCTCCCGTTCTCGCGCTCGACCCCAATAAGGAAGACCGGGGGAAAGCTCGCACCCTCCTCGCGCGGAGACCTGAAAGGTGACCCAAGGACCCTGCGATCTGGCGCCGATTCTCCGCTCTGACGTGCTTCCGCGTGATCGTCTCAACGATGATTTCTACGACGAGCAGATGCGGGACCCCGCGTTCGCCGAGGCGTATCGGCAGGCGCGCGTCGAAATCGCCTCTGTCGATATCTACCGTTTCCTCGATCTTCTTCCTCGCGGCCTCGTGGATCACTTCCCCGAGCGAGACCTCATCACTACTTCTGGAACGGCCTCAACCGTAACGACTTGCCGTCGGAGGCGAGGGCCAAGAGCCAAGCATACGGCGGACGTCTATTTTCGCTGAATCCATCGATAGACCGCCAGAGAGTTCCGCCAGAAGACTTTCTGCGCGACCTCCGGGCTCTTCGTGGCGAGATAACGGCTGACGATGCTGTGAATGACCGCCAGGCTAGCGAAGCTCTCACTGACCGGCCAGTTCGTACCGTAAAGGACACGATCCGCACCGAAGGTCCGGAAGACATGATCGAGGACCGACCTGTAGGGGGCCAGATCCGTGGGTGCATTTCCGCCTGATGCTTGGATCGCGTCCACGAGGCCGGCCACCTTGACAAACACGTTCGGTCGCTTCGCCACACTTTCGATTCCCGAGAACCACGAGACCGGGGGCGTGGGAAGCTCGACGGCCCCCATGTGGTTCAGCACGATGCGCATCGTCGGCATCCTGTCCGCCAGCCTCGCTGCCTCGTCGAGCGGCACCTTCAACAACTCGACCACCAACCCTTCGTCGGCGAGCCGCCGCAGGTTGGCCGCCACGGTTCCGTCGACCAGGGCCGCGGCGACCTGGCGCTCGCCGATTCTAATGCCCCGAAAAAGCGGCTGGCGGGCCATGCGGGTGAAGATCTCGTCGAAACGCTCGGTGCCGAGGACGTCGTTCAAGTTTCCGATCACGCCAACGATTACCTTGTGACGCTCGGCGAGATCGAGGAGCCACTGGTTGTCCTCGATCCACCTGCTCGCCTCCACGACCACGGTGCCGGTGATCCCGAGCGGACGGGCGATCTCGAGATACCGAGGCGGGAGGATCGGACGGTACAGAGCGGTACCCGGGCTGGGCCACGGGATGGGGCGATCCCGACCCGGAGGCGCGGGTCGCGTTGGATCGTAGAAGTGCGTGTGTGTATCGATGATCATATCTGTCAACCCCTCGGACAGGCCGACGAGGTCGGAAGGCGGTTCAACGTCCTTTGGCGCCTCACCGGGGTCCCGATCAGGGGCGACGGCATCTGGTCGCCCGTCGTCTGGGTTCTCTCCCGATCCATCGGGCACGACGGGTCTCGAGTCTGATTCCGGCGAACTGGGGCCTGCGGCCACGCCCGCTCCACCCTCGGGCAGCTTGGGCGACCGGGACGCGCTGCTGCACCCGGCGCCCAGTGCTACGACCACAGCGGCGCCAAGACAACACACACGCGCATTCGTCAAAGCAGCGATCCCCCACCGCCCGCCCCTGGCTGGCCGAACTCGGGGATGTCCACGCCGAGTCTGTGACAGAAATCCGTAAGGAGTCGCTGGTGTCTGGGTTGGTCCGTGAAAGCCATGTACCGGCCGGACTTCAGGCTGCCCCCGGCGCGGCCGGCCACGATGAAGGGCATCAGCGTGCTGCTGTGTGACTTGCCGTCGCCGACGTCGGTGGCGTACCAGAGGATGCCGTTGTCGAGGGCGGTGCTGCCCCCTTCCTCGATGGCCTTGAGTTTGCCCACGAGGTACGCGAACTGTTCGAAGTTCCATCGGTCGATGACCTGAAGCTTCTCGCGGTAGTTGGCGACGTTGCGTTCGAGCCCGTGCGTGACGTTGTGATGAGAGGCGTCGATGGCCGCGGACCTCCCGGCACTGTCTCGCCACTGGAGCCACCGCATGGGGGCGCCGCCGGATCCTCCGAGCGAGAGCGAGATGGTGATCACCCGTGTGATGTCGAGCTCGAACGCGAGAGCGACCAGGTCCAGGTGCAGCTTGAGCAGTTTCGGGAAACTCGCATCGTCGTCGGAAACTCGCGTGCCAGCCTCCATCGTCTGTTTGACAGTGGCGCAGCCGCTCACACCCGGCGCCGCTGGCGTGGTCTCGGGGTCGGCGGTGAGCCGCAACTCGACGCTGCGGATCGCCTCCTCCATGCGCTCGAGCTTCTGCCGCTCGTTCGCGTCGAGGCCGTAGAGCCGCATCATTTCTGCGGTCTGCACCCTGACGGTGTCGAGAATGCTCCTCTTCTGCAGCCGGAGCAGCTCCCACACCTGGCCCTGCCCCCCGGTCCCCGAGCCCGGCGATCCACACGATCGGGCGAAGCGCTTGAACACTCGATCGTAGAGAGTGTACGGGCTCTGCAGTGGCTCGACCTCGTAGCCACGCTCGTCGTAGCTCGTGTACTTCGACATGCGCAGGACGCGCAGTCGGACGCCCAGAACCAGTAGTTTTTCCGGGGTCTCCTTGCACAGCGCCTTGGCCAGGAAGTGGTCGACCGACTCGCCGCGAGCCACCGGTTTACTCCTGAAGGTCAGGCTGCGAGGGTGGTCGCCGGTGAGCGCCGCGACCGTGCCGGCGTCGTGGCTGTCGCCCGGTCCACGATCAATCTTGATCCCTTTCGGGATGATGATCTCGCTCAGGTAGGGCTCGAGGGGCTGGAGCGACGTGCCGTCGAGGGAGTAGAGCCCAGCGTCGAAAGCTCCCGGCGTCCCTTTGGGCCAGAAGAGATCCTGGCGCACGCCACTCGAGGAGAAGAACGTGACGAACCGCTTCTTGATCGTGGCGCCCGCGGCCGGGCGCGTGGCGCTCAGGATCGGCCAGGCGAGCAGCGCGCCGGCTCCAAGACGGGCCACGACATCGCGACGCGAGAGCTTCATCCGTGCTATCTCCTCTCCCTGTGAGTAAAAGCGTCGCTGAGAACCAGAGCGCGATAGAGGCTCCGCATGTCTAGACCGTCGGATTCGAAGCGTCCGAGGGCCTCAGCCAGTAGCGTCCGATCGCGCTCATCGTCCTCGCGGCCATGGATGTAGCGGAAGGCCTGTCGCACGAAGCACTCGTGCACCTCGCGGCTCGAGCCCAGGACCTGAAACATCTGCACGGCGTTCCGAAAGGGCATGTTCGCCGTGCGCGTGAAGGACAGACTGCCGGAGGGGTCGATCGGCCGACCGTTTTCGGTGGCGCGGTACCGACCGATGGGGTCGTACGTCTCCATGGCAAAGCTCATCGGGTGCAGGAGCACGTGACAGGCCGCGCACGCAGCCTGTTTCTCCACGCTCTCCATTCGCTGACGGGTGGTGGCATCCCTGGGAAGCCCAAGGCTGTCCGGGTCCGGGAACTCGACATCCATGTCCGGGGGACGCACGACCACGCATAGAAGCTTCTCCAGAAGCACCTTGCCTCGGTAGATGATGCCGGTGAGCGAAGATTCGGACATCGCCGCCAGCGCGGCCGGCAGCGTGAACGCGCCCGCGCGTTGCCCGGCGGGCAACGGCACCGGCTGTCCGGTTTGCGCGCTCTGGGTTGCGAGGCCGTAGATGGGAGCCAGCCTGCGATCGACGAACGACTCCTGGAGCGTCAGCAGATCGCGCAAGCTGCCTCTGCGAACGGTGAGCACGTGATCGACGAACAGGCCTATCTCACTCACCATCGACCGTTTGAGATCGTCGTTGAACATCGGGAACAGAGCCGGATTTTTGTCGACGCCGCCAAAGGTTGCCACGCCCAGCCACTCCGCGAGCATCTGCTGCAACCCCGCGCTGCCCAACGAACTGCCGAGCAGGCGGTCGACCTGCTGTCCATAGATCGTAGGATCGTCCAGCTGGCCGCCGGCAGCGAGTCGTAGAAGCTCCTCGTCCGGTGCGCGGTTCAACAACGTCAGCGCGAGGCTCTCCGCCAGTTCCTCGGACGTCAGCCGCACAGGCCCCCTGGCGCTCGTGCGCTGATCGCCCAGCTCCACTCTGAAGAGCGCCTTCGGTGAAAGCATCATCGCCGTCAGTACACTTTCGAACGCATGCTCGTTGCCGAGCTTCGGCGCGAGCGTTCCGTAGAGATCGAGGAACGGCGCGACGTCCACCTTGGGCGTCCGGAACAGCACACGTCCAAGCGTGGAAGTAAACTTGCCGAGGCAGGCTCGATCCAGTTCAGACAGCGCGCAGCCGAGACGGGAGGCCAGGCGGACAGCATGCTCGGCGGCCAGCCTGGCCACGCTGTCCTCCAGATCGGCGAAGAAGAGCTCGTGGACGGCGAGACCTCCCACGGCGGGATTGAGGAAGCCGTCGTGGCGCTCCGTGATCGCCAGAGGGGCCAGATCGACGGGGGCGCCGAAAGCCTGCTCCACGATGTTCTGGTACTGCTGCGGGCTGAGCTGCCAGATCCGCGCCGGGCTCAGGGCCGGCGTGACCGACGCTCCTCTGTTGTCTCCCGGGTTCGCTTGTTCCCCGCCGGAAACACGGTCGACGATCCCGCCCACGCAGCCCGCTGCCACCACTGCCGGCACTAGGAAGAAGCGATGGTTTCCGAACGTCTGCACTCTCATCGGTCCTCCTGTCCGCGCCGCGACGAGGGCACTCCGGGATGTCCGACAACCGCAAAGGCCGTGACTTTCTTTTCCAAAAGTCGGCTATCGAATATTTCGACGCTTCCAGGAGACAGCGGACATCCCACTGCCGCCGTGAACTCTATTCAAGCTGAACGTCTTCTCCACAACCCATGTCGGTCGTGGCCACGGTGACCAGAGGCGACGGCGGCCGCGGGCCTTTCCGCGCGCTCCTGGGCGCCCAGATCGCTTTCGCACTGACGCTGGCTCCCCGCGTCCGCGCCGCTCAGACCGGCGTGAACGGCAGCATCGTCGGCAGCGTGCTCGATCAGACTGGGGCACCCATCAAGGGCGTGAAGATCGCCGCCAGCTCTACTACACAGATCGGTGGCAAGAAGATAGTCTACTCCGACGACGAGGGAAACTTTCGGATCGTCGCGCTGCTGCCGGGCGAGTTCGAGATCACAGGCACGGCTCCCAAGCTGAGGACGGTGGTGCAGAAAGGCGTCGCGGTCGGCATCGGTGCGGCCGCCGAGGTCACTTTGATCATGGAGGTCGTGACGGCCACCGAGGAGGTCAAAGTCATCGCGCGGGCGCCCATCGTGAGCACGACCTCGGCCGTCGTGAAAGAGGTGCTCGACGCGGAGTTCGTCGAACCAACTTCCCCAGGAGACGCGCTTCAGCATCGAGGGCGCCATTGCCAACGCGACGGCAGGGGCTGTGAACAGCGGCGGGATGCGAATCAACGGCGGCGGGGGGCGCCAGAACAGTGTGGCGGTCCAGGGCTTCCAGATAGGCAGCATGGCGTCAATCCCGGGGGCAACATCAACGATCCGGGAGACGACCGCCCGCAGCGGCTGCCCGACCGCCAGGATCTGAATGCGCAGGTCCGCTTCAACCTCAAGCCCCTGACTGGTCAGAACCGCGAGCTCAACTGGACGTCATCAACGTACTGGCGCTGCGCAGCACCTGGGCGCCACCCCTTGGCCGCGTCGGGATAACACGCATCCGAGGCGGGCTCCGATATCGCTACTGAGGACAAGCATGGCTCGACAACTTGCAACGCTGCTCACCGCAAGCCTCCTGGGCGTACTGTCGTCGCGCCCTGTCCGGGCGGACCAGTTCGCCTACGTGGATGGCACGTTCACTCACGACAAGAGGCACGTCTTCTACGTGCCTCTCTCTAATCCATCCAATTGGCGAACGCCCGTCAACTATGCAGAGGGGAACGTTCACTTCTTTCTCGAGGTTCTGGCCAAGCCGAGCGACGCAGTCGTCAAGTTCTACATCAACATCTTTCGATCTGCGGGCGACTACTCCCTCAGTCCCTATCACCCCGGGCTTACGAAGCCGGGCCGATATTCATGGACGACCCCGCTGGCGTCTTTCTCGCGGTACAGCGAAACGAACTGGACACAGATGGGGCCGACCGGATCGAACCGGGGGGCGACGGGCATACGCGACGCCAACAACGTAAAGCCCGACCCCGGCGAGGCTTTCATCGGTGCCCCCAACCTCGGGCTCTACTTTCCCATGAAAATTCGCTTCAAGGTCATCGTGGTTTCGAAGGGCGCCGCCCTCGAGGGCGATGGTTGGTGGATCTCGCCAGCGGACGCAGGCACACAAAACGCGACTCCCCGTGACGCCGCGAGTTCAGGAGATCGGCCGGAAGCAAACGCGGCGATGGATGCGCCATCGGCAATGGACACCACCCACCGGGATACACAACCCGACATGACGCTCGTGCGCGATCTGCCCGTCACACCCGGCGGCGCCACCGGCGCCGATGCCGCCCAGCCCATCATCCCCGCAGACGGTTCCGGCCCACGAGCCGCTGGGTGTAGCGTTGGCGGCACAGGTGGTTCTCTGCCACTCGGTCTGGCGCTCACTCTACTCATCGCTCGAATGCGAGCTAGGGCGTCAGGGCGGCGGTGGGCACGATCTCTCGGAGCTGGGAACGGCTCCACCATTCGAGCACGATCGACGCCCCCCCGTAGAGCTGCTGGAACTCCACCTTGAGATCGTACGCACGGCCAGCGACGAGGGGCATCTGCAACTCGATTGTCGGTGCCCAAACGTTCGATGTCGCCAGGCCGCTGATTGACAAGCGGGCGCCATTGTCGGCCATGACGAAGAACGTGTAGGTCTCGGAGAACAGCGGTGTCACCTTCCCGGTCCAGCGTGCGGAGAAGTTCGTCGCGGGCAGCGCGGGATCCGGCATGTTGGTCCACCGGAACGAGATTTTCGGATCGATTCGTATCAGCCTCGGCTGGCCCGCCAGATCGGGGTTGTCAAAGTAGTCGCCCCTGATCCCGCCACACGCCCCGGCCCCACAGACCAAGGGAGGGCGGCACTGGATGTCCGTGGTGCAGCCAGCGTCGGGCGCCGACCGGTCCCCAAGCCCGTCGCGGCCGACATCGCCAGGTGCGTCCGGAGCAGCATCTGCAGGTGGCACTTCCGCCGCGGACGAGCGTTCGTCCGGGGCAGCTGCCACCTCGATCGAGGCACGGGGCTCGTCCGTACCACCGTCCGAGGCCGCCAACTCCGAGGGGCGTCGGAGATCTATGCAGGCTGCCGCCGTGCAGAGAAAAAGCGGCCAAGCATACGGACGTGCGGTCACCCAATCGTGTACTCGGCAGATGCGCGTTCAGTCTTTACCGTCGGCGAAGGCTTGGCGTGGGCCCTGAAGAACAATCCTTCGTCCAACACTACAAGCGAATCGAGCGGATCATCTGAACGTGTCCTACGGTGAGGCGCAGAGCTGCAGCCGGCGCTGTGCCTCGTAGAGATTGATAGGGCTCATCGTGATTGGTGTGGTGGAGGGATCAGGCTGCACATTCCATGTCACGAGCCGGGTGCCGGTCGTAGCGCCGAACCAGGACGAGTCACTGGGCCGTCCCCCAGGCAGCCTGACCTCGGTGACGACGGCGTCGAACAAGATGCCGCGACTGCGCTGGAAGCGCGCGCGACCACGTGAGAAGACGATCCCGGTCGCCATCGGCTCGACGTTGATCCCGGACCAGTAGGAGGGATCGATGTCGAAGTCCTCGAACAGGATGTCGTGACAGTCGTTGCGGGCCACCAAGCCGTAGGACGTATACGTGCGCGCATCGAGCGCGAGCCGCTGCATGCGAAGCCCGGTGACGGTCAGGTTCTTCGACGCTGTCGCCACAAAGCCGAGATCCGCGTCCAGCACGGTGACGTTCCGGAGGAATCCGTGAACGACGCTGTTGAAGAATGGGCCATTCCAGCCGGGCGCCGTCAGGCCGAGCGCCGACCACGCGTCCTGCCGCCGCATGACAATCGTCATGTTCTCGACACCGACATCCTGGAGGATCTCGCCCGCGGCACGTAGCCGCGGCTTTGCCGCCAGGGACACGTCGATGCGCAGAGGTTGCTTCAAGGTCACGCCGGTCACGTCCACAGCCGCGATCTCCAGCGGCCAGACCCGGCCGTGGCTCCAGGACATCATCAGGCCCTGCGCCGTGGTCTCGGAGGTCGACTGGGCGACCGCACCCAGCCACTTTCCCCTTGGTTCCACCAGCCGTTCGGCCGTCTCCTCCACCTCGAGGAAGACGAGCGCTCCAGGACGAAGTCTGTCCGTTCGGTTCACCTGAAGTCTCCTGTCGCCGCGCCTGGCCGCGGCCGTCACGTCGACAACCCGTTCCCCCATGGACCAGTCGTCGAGCTCCCAGCCGGCGTCGCGCGAGGAGTCAGTCGCGGGGGACGTGCGCCGTGGCCCGAACCACAGCAGACCCCCCGTCCAGCTCCAGCGCGAATATGACCGGCGGATATTGGGGCCGTAAGCGCTCTCGAGCGGCCGCGTGAACAGTAGCTTGGTCCGTTCGGCGCCTTCTCCCCGCAGCACCGTGCGGCTCGAATGAACGGACAGCACACCCGAGATCAGGTACTCACCTGCCGGAAACAGCACCACGCCGCCCTCCCGAGCCGCCGCATCCAGCGCGCGCCTGATCGCCTCTGTATCGTCGGCTTTGCCGTCGCCGGCGGCACCGAACCTGGCCGCGCGGACGTCGAAGACCGGCTCCACCACGTCGGGCAATGGCCGCTCCCCGAAACGATATCCAACGGAGCTGATGTCCGGCACCCTCGAATGGGTGAACGGCTGCGTCCTGTACTGCTCCCACAGCGGGTGCTGCGCCCCCGGCGGCGGCAAGGCGCATTCGGGCCGCGCCGACTCTGCCGAGGAACGAAGCGTGAGGACGTCATCGGCTCGCGTGAGACCGCGCGCAGCTTCCTGACGCCCGGGCGCCCGCGAGGTGGCGCGGTCCGGAATCGGAACCTGCTCATCCGGCGATGAGATCCGATCCTCGCGCATCACCAGCCAGGCGCCGATCCCGAGCAGGCTCAACACGAAAGTCCCCAGCAGCAGCTTGAGCGTCAACACCGTACCGGACGCCGAGGGGGCGGCGCCAGACACGGCGGCGTCCCCTGCCTCGGCCGTTGGCGCCTGAAGGTCGGCCACGATGCGCGCCCGCGCAGTCACGAGAATGCGCCGCTTCTGCTCGTCGGAAATGCTCCAGCGCAGCGCCGGTCGAGCTGCCTCAAGCAGCGCCCGCGCCTGCTCGCCCATGTCCTTGTCGTCGCTCATCCCTCCGACTCCTTCACGCGGGTGATGAACGCGAACCGTGAAGCCAGCCGCTCGAACTCCTTGCGGGCCGCACGCAACCGAGACCAGACCGTGTTCACGTTCACTCCCAAGCTCTCTGCGATCTCCGGCGCGGTCATCCCCTCCACGTCGGCCAGGAGGAACGCCTGTCGCTGGTCGTCGGAGAGCGCGGACAAGATGATGTCGACCTTCCGTGCAGCCTCCACGTGCGCGGCGATGACGAAGGGATCGGGCCGTTCATCAGCCAGTGTCTCGGGTAGAGCCGACTGCCTCCCCTCCTTGCGACCGAGGCGCCGCAACGAGACACTCGCTACCCTGACGGCGATCGCATATAGCCACGATCTTGGCGAGGCGCCGTCGAAGTCGTCGAACCGACGGTAGGCCGCGACGAACACCTCCTGCGCCGCGTCCTCGAGGGTCGCAGCGGGAACTCCCATCCGCGCGAGCACGCGGCACATGAAATCGACGTTCTCCGCATAGAGCGCCTCGAACCGGGCGCTCTGTACCGGAGTCCACTCTTTCGTGCGGTGCATTCGTGGCGACTCGGCCGGTCCGATGGAGCGCATGCGGTCCCATGGCGCGCTCATCGCGGTGGCAGGCCTCACATTCTACAAATGTCCAGCCCGGCGCATGTCCGTGAAAGAAAGATCGGTCGGCCGGTCGGCCAACGGGTATCGACGCAGCGAGCCACCCGCCAGGATCCTGCCTTCACCCGGCGCGGAGCGAGTAGAAGGGGAGGTGCTGACGCCGCTGCGGCACGTACTTCGCCAAGTGCTGGTAGTACTCCGGCGAGATCCCCGAGTAGGTTCCGAAGCCCTTGATCCCGTCGCGCTCGTAGTCCTGGGGCTCGAGGCCCATCGCTTCGAGCAGGGTCACAAGTAGCTGGTTGTACGGCCGGCCGATGAAGTAGCGGTTGGCATAGGCGCCGACGCGCGGGTTTTGGCGGTAGTCGATGAAGTGGCCAGTCCGGAGCTGCCCCTGCAGCCCGCCGGCGAGCAAAACCGGGATGTCGCCGAAGACATGCGCCTCTCCCTGGCCGAGCTCGTTCGACCACAGGACCGCAGAGTTGTCGAGCAGGGTGCTGCCGTCCGCCTCGGTGATGGCGTCCATCTTCGAGAGGAGCACGGCTACCTGCTTGGCGATCCAGGCGTTCCACATCGCGTTTTTCTCGGGGTTGCTGTGCGAGGCATCGTGCACCGCCGACGGGCTAAGATTCGGATCCGTCGAGCTCCAATGGTGGATAACGATGGTCGCGACCCGGGTGATGTCGCAGGCGAGCGCGCTCACCATGACGTCGAAGTGGTTGGCGTACAGCTGGTCGGTGGTCTTGCCCCGATTCATGGCGTCGGCTAGGCGCCCGGGCGCGCCGGCGCAGGCAAGAGGCCTGGCCACGATGTCCATCCGACGCCGTGCCTGCTGGAGCAACTCCACGTAGTTCGTGAGACGCTGTCGATCGTCGGCGCCGAGACGCGGGCTTGCGAGCAGGCTCCGGTAGTCCTCGAACACCAGATCCACCGACTTCATCGACGACGCGTGCTCCGTGCTCGGTCCGAAGGTGCCGCCGGGAAGCGCTCGGCCGAACACCTTGTTGAACGCGGACGCCTCGTTCCAGAGCGAGGGGAGCCGCACCGCCTGCCCCCCGCGTTTGGTCCAGGAGAAGCTCTGGTTCCGCTCCGTCAGGTGCGGGCTGAGGCGAAGCGCGGGGAGCCGCGGGTCCGTCGGATAGACACGCTTCGATGTCTCGAGGACGTGATCAATCGAGTACGGGAATGCATCTGCCCGCTCGTGCTCGTAGCTGATCCACATGCTCCCCGTGAGCGGAAAAGTCCCGTTGTGGCCGGTCTTGCACAGGCCGTCCAGCCCGCGGATGAGGGTCAGCTTCTTGCGCAGCGGATCGAAGTCCGTGTTCAGGATCGACGAGATCGGGCCCTGTAGGGACGCCAGTTCCACATGGTGAACGTCGTCCGCCAGCTTCGTCATGCTGGTGGGCTCCGGATACCAGTACTTGAACCACTGTCCAAAGTAGCTGAGCACCGCGACGAACCGCTTCGGAGGCCGCATCACCGCCGACCGGGCCGCGGCCGGCAGCAACGAAGGGAGCGTCGGAAGCGCCAGCGTCAAACCGCCTGCGCCCTGGAGGAAGTGCCTTCGGGTCGTGGGAATCCACTTCATCAGTTTGCCCTGCGCCAGAGCAGATCCTCGTTCGCGACGTTGTCGGCCAGCACGTCGAACAGGCTCGCGCCCTTGGCGGTCGCCTCGTCCAGGCGCCGAAGGACGCAACCATCCGCCACCTCGGCCTCGCGGTGGCGTGAGAATTCGAAGAGCTTGCGCGCGAAGCAACCGCGGGCCTTCCTGGTCCGGGCGATGGCTTCGATGAGGTCCTTGGCGCCGGCATACTTCGTGGGGAGCCCGTCCTCGATGTGAAGATCGGCGACCGCCGTGTCCAGGGGGTGGACGGCCAGCGTCCTGCCGTTGCCATCGATGAACTTCTCCTGAGAACGCGCGTGCCCGAGCACGCCGAACCCTTCGAACGCGTATCCAATGCCGTTCATCTGCCTGTGGCAACCGGCGCACTGTGGGGTGCCGGTCAGCTGTTCGGTCAGCTGCCGCGTGGTGAACTTCATCCGATCCGGCTTGTACGCCGACTGCGCCTCGGCGACAGCCGCGGGATCGGGAGGGGGAAACCTGTCGCACAGAATGTTTTTCCGGATCCAAGCCCCGCGCGTGATGGGGTGCGTCTGCCGCCCCTCGCTGAGCAGGAAGAGCGCACGGCCGAGCAGACCCATCCGTCCGTCCACCGCCGCCACGGGCTGACCAGGCAACGAATTCGTCGGCAAGCCGTACACCGTGTTGATGAAGCTGCCGATCGGGAACACGACGTTCGAGAGCATGAGATCCTGAAAGGTTCCCCGGGTCGTCCACGTGACGTGACCGAGGAAGGCGTCCGCGTCCTTGGTCGCCTCGTTTACGAGGTAATGGTTGTTGTCGTACTCGAGGGCCGGCAGATTCAGCTCGAAGCGGTTCGAGGTGTCCGGCCGGGGGACGTCGCGGTAACGTAGCCAGGTCCTGTAGAAGTCGTGCACAGCCGTCTGCGCGGCGGGCGTCAGCAGCAGGCGCCTTACCTGAGCGCTCACGTTCGTCTGGCTCTGCAACTCGCCCGGACGCGCGGCGGCCGCGTACAGCAGCGCGTCCGGCGGCGCCAGCGTAATCCGGTAGGCGATGCGGGCCGCGATTTCCGTATCCGTCAGGCGCACGCGGCCATCGACCGCGCTGCCCTGTCCCAGCTCGACGTGAAACAGGAAGTGCGGCGACTGCAGAACCCGCTTGAGGATGATCTTGAGTGCCGTACGCCCGTCATCCGGGTCGTAGCCGATCAGCAGATCGGCCAGCTCCGCGTCGGGGATCGGGCGCCGAAATGCGGCCGACGCAAACTTGCGAACGTAGGTCTGGGCGCACTCGCGCGCAAGCGGTAGCTTGTCGCCGCAGCTTCCGAGCTGGGACAGACGGTTGGCGCTCGTGTCCATGATTCCTTGAGCCACCCCTTCCGCAATGCCCAGAACCGCCGCGACGTGCCCGTCGGAGTGGACCCCCTCGAACTCCCCGAGGGAGTCATTGATCACGTCAGAGGGGAAGAGATAGAGGGCGTCCTTGATGGGGGCATAGATGCCGCCACCGCCCGCGATGCTGCCCGTGAGCAAGACTCGCAACGTGCCATCGACTTCGACCTTCGAGAGGCGCCGCACCCCTTCCTCCGTCGTCCCTCGGGCCGACTCGGTGCAAGTGAGCGCGGTGAGCGGGGAGCTCGGCAGGATGTCCTTGACCCGCGTGGTTCCGTCGGCCGGCTGGGACGCCTCTCTTGCTCCGGGCATCTCAGCCGTTTCTGAGACCATGGAGCCGCCCTGGCCTTCGCCGATGGTCCCCATGCACCCGCACGTCAACGCGGCCACCGACAGGGCGACGCCGCAATGCACAGTGGATTTCATTGTCCAGCGTCAGGTCAGCCCAGGCAGTGGTCCCTTGCAGAGCCGCGGCTCTCCGAACGTGGTCGCATTGATTCCGAATGCGTTCTGGATCGAGACAAAGAGATCGTTCTGATTGATGCCATTGCCAAATCCCGCTATCTCGCGGTTGATTGGCCCATACACCTTGTACCGACCGGTGCGAAAATACCCGCCCGCTGATCCTGCGAGAACGAAAGGCAAATCGTTGAATGTATGGTTGTTCCCCTCGTGCATATCAGAGGTCCACAGGACTACGCTGTTATCCAGCATGGTCCGGTCCCCGACCTTGATGGAGTCCAGCTTGTTCGCAAAGTATGCGAACTGTTTGCCATACCAATTGTCAATTTCCATGAGCGCATTGCGGTACTTTCCCGTGTTCGTAGTCGCTCCGCCCCTGTGGGTGAGAAAGTGATGGCCGTACTCTCTATGGCCGGGGTCTGAAAGCCAGGAGCTGTATCTGATCTGGTTCGTGCTTCCTGCCCACATCATTGTGGCCACCCTGGTGAGGTCACAAGCGAAAGCCATGGCGACGAGATCCATCATCGCAGTGGTGATCCGAGGAACGTTGGCGTAGTCATATGGATCAATGCTGGACGGCGCCAACGGCTTCCTGCAGCTCAGGGTGGCACCGTCCGAAGGACCAGAGGCGAGCTGCGTGAGCTTCTCTTCCATGGCGCGGATCTCGGTGCAGTGCAGGTCGATCTTCTGCCTGTCTTCCGGACAGGCCTGGGAGATGAGCCGCGTGCAGTCCGACTTGACCGCATCGAGAATGCTACGCTTCTGCAGGAGTAGCCGTTCGACGGCGGCCTTGTCGGTCGCGCTGTCGCCGGTTTTGGGCACATCGAGAGGATTCGTGAAAAGGCGCGAGAAGAGACGGACGGGATCGTCCTCCTGTGGCAGCGGTTGATCTTTACCAGCGTAGGAGACATAGCTCCAGGGCTGCTCGGCATAGGCCCCCTTCTGCTTGCTCACCCTGATCTCGAGTGAGCGAAGTTGTCCCGGCCTGCGGATCGCCGCGGCGATGACCTGGTCGATGGAAACTCCCTGCCCGTAGCTACACCTCGTATTCGACGACGTCGGGCCACAAGCAACCCCAGTCGCCATTGGCTGCCCAGTGAAAAGGCCCACCGGCCCCGCCTGGTGACTCGATTGGCGATTCATTTTAGCGGCGCCGTGGTCTAGTCCCGCGATGACGAGAATTTTCTTTTTGAGAGATTCAAGAGGTGCCAGGGTCGAGGAAAGGGTGAAGTCGGTCTCGCCTCCGGTCGGGCGCCAGGCATCATCAATGTAACCGTTGTTGTGGACCATCCCGAAGAAGTGCAGCGGACCGGCGGTGGCGGCGGAGGCATTCCGCCGAGGCAGCATGGCCTCGAGCAGGGGCAGGCCAATGGCGATGCCCCCGGCGCCACGGAGCACGTGGCGCCGGCTCAGCCGCTTCGGTATCGAGTTTATCGTCATGGCATTGCTCCTTCTTTGGTACCCGCGACAGATCGATACCAGAACGCATCGGTCTCGACCGCAGCAGCGAAAAGTTCGGACAGCTGGTATCCCGACCGCTTGAACCGTCCCCGCAAAGTCGAGAGTGAACAGGCGTCCGCATCCGTCGGAACGCGCCCGTAGGCAAACCGAAACCAGCTCTTCGCCATACAGTCCGGCGCCTGCTCGCTCCTCCGTAGCTGCTCCACGAGCCCCGGCACTCCGGAAAATGGCTCGGGAACGTCGCTACGTCGCATATCGCCTGATGCGTCCACCCGCTTGCCCCTCTCGCTCACGCGCCAGCGGCCGAACGAATCGTAGTTTTCGAAAGCAAATCCGATCGGGTTCATCAGTGAGTGGCATCCGGTGCACCTCGGGTCGCTGACCATGGGCTCGAATTGCTGACGCGTCGTCAGGGTGGAGTCGTCCGTGCGAACGATCTCCTCGACCAGGGCAGGTGTGACTAAATCCGGATTAGGAGGAGGTATGTCGTTGCACAGAAGCTTTGCGCGAACGAGCAGACCACGAAAGATGGGGGCAGCCTCGCCCGTCGCTGCCATCAGACCGCCTTGAGCCAGGACGCCACCACCGCGCGCCGGGTCTACATTCACCCGCTCGAACGTCGCGGTCCTCGGGCCGGTCCACCCGTAGTAACTCGCCAGCTTCGCGTCGACGAATGTGTAGTTGGTTGTGAACAGCTCCGAGAAGCGCCTGCCCGGTGCGCTGAAAAGATCGTCGAGCAGCATCGCGGTCTCTTTCTTCATCAGATCCGGGATGCTCTTGTCGAACCGTTCAGGAAGTGTGATGTTGCCGTAGTTGTCCAGGCCAAACCATTCCCGCGAAAACCGGGCAATTGGAACGCGTGCTCGCGGATTGGCCATCATCCGCCGGACCTCAGCCAGAACGCCGTCGTACGTCGAAAGCCTTCCCGAGTCCGCAGCCGCAAAAAGGTCGGTATCCGGCATCGTGCCCCACACCAGATACGAGATCCGGGAGGCGATTTCCCAGGGCGTGAGCCGAGCCACGAGCCCACCCGCCGGGGGAAGCTGTCGGATCTCCACCCGATAGAGAAAATTTGGCGACTGGAGCAACGCCGTCACGACCAGCCGTACACCCGTGGTGAAGTCGATTTGCCGGCCTATCCGCCACAGCCCAACGTACTTGTCACGTTCAGCACCTTCCAGTGGCCGGCGAAACGCAAGTTTTCCGAACGACTCCACGAACGCGCGTGCACATACCTCCTCTCCCTTGGGATCACAGGGCACAAGCCGTGGCAGGTTCGTGGCGGCGCGTAAGGCCAGTTGCTCGGCCGCACTCGCATACTCCTCTACTAGCTTCGAACTTGCCGTCTGCACCGACGGATCGTTCGTGAAGCCACCGTTCGACGCTTCGGCTGAAAACAACCTCGCGGGTCGACTTGTGTCGCCGAGCAGATCGCGCACTGTCTCGTCGTACTCGTCCCTCGTCAACCGCCGCGACAGGCACCCGCCAGTTGACGGATTCCTGCAACTGGCCTCCTCTGATGGTGGTCGTCCTGCCACAGGTTGCTCCATCGGTTTCTGACCCGGAGACGGCATCTGCGACGCCGGACCGTTCCAAGGTGCACCCTCCCCGGCGGAATCATCCGTGGCACCAATCGTTCCGATGCATGATCCGAGCAGCAGAACGAAGCTGAGTGCCCAGGCAATCCGATGTAGCACGATGTAGGGCCCATTGGCAGTTCCACAGGTTGTACCCGGCGTATGATGCATGGTGGGTCCTCCTTCGAAACCGACTGCTCTGATATGTCCCGCCGACGTTTGAACCGTTGCCGTTGTTTCGGTCACGACCAAAACAGACGGGTGGCCGTGCCGCCGAAGATGGCCGTCTGCGCGGCAGGGGGTAGGTGCGCCACGTACGAGCGCATCCGCTCTTGTCCGGCGCGATAACTCTCGATCGTGCCGCCACTGGCGCCGAAGGTCCCGGTCACCATGCGGTCCGGACCGTAGGCGGCCACGAGCTCGCGCATGACAGGTCGGATATCACGGTGGGGGTACTCGGATGGCGGTGGGACCGCCGACAGCTTGAGGTACGTGTTCGGCAACCGTGCCCAACGCAGAACGATCGCGTGTTCCTCTGGTGTCCCTTGCAAAGGTCGGCCCAAATGGTCGATGAGCACGGGAGTACGCGCGAACGCCTTAATGAGCGGCTCGAATCCGGGTGCATAGCGTGGCTCGAAGTGAAGCTGGACCGCCAGCCCCAGATCTGCGGCGGTCTTCCAGAGCGCCCGCAGCTCCGGCTTTCCGAACGGCGGCTGGCGATCGGCGAGGTACGCGTGGATGCGCAGCGCAACAATCCCGCCCTGTTTCACCAGACCCGGCATCTCCTTTTGCCAGTTCGAGCGGTCGGCAAAGAACAAACAGGTGCCCTTGAATCGTCCGCGACCGACGGCGAGGCAGTGCTGGAGATATCGGTGGTCGTCCTGGTAGGGCTCGGGATGGACGATCACCGCACGCTGCACCTTCGTCGCGTCCATCATGCGCAGGATGAGCTCGGGCGCGATTGGCCTAATCGGCCGATACGGAGCTCGCTCATGATAGGGGAACTGCCGGCTCGCATCACCGTCGAAGCAATGCACATGGCAATCGATGACGGGTGCCTGATCGGGAGGCGAAGGTTTCGATACAGCGGCCCGCATCGGCAGCATCAGGGAGCCCGCCGCAAGAAGCGTGCGCCGAGGGAGCGGGGGGGGTGATCGCATTCTCGTGGGATGTCCGGGATGCAGAGAATCCGTCGATTTATGACGTAGCACTTCCCTTGACCTTCCATGGCACGGCCGCCCCGAGAGGCCATCGCCCAGCAGATCTGCCGAGCCGCAGCCGGTGTGCTCCATTTTCCGACGGGCAGTCGCTTCCGCGGACATTCATAGACCCAAGCCTCCACGATGGGCAGTCCCCTCTTCCGTCGCGGCCGATTCTGTATGTGTCTTGGCGTCACTTCCCCGACGGCGGCGTGCGCGCGTCGTCTCTCGGAACGAGGCGATGGAGGGGCCGAATGAGGTGAAGGGGCGTGGCCCAGGGGGGTCGGCGGGTCAGAAGAGGTCGTCGTCGTTCGGGGGCGGGGCTCCGTCGTCGACAGGATCAGGCTGGGGCGAGCGGCGAGCAGCGGCGCGGAGATAGAGCAGCTCGGTCATGCGGTCGCCGTGGGCGCGCCAGATGGCGGAGATGGCGCGCTCGAAGATGTGTTGCAGGCCTCTGCTGGCGTCCGACCGGGACTCTCGCTACGCAGCGGCTACCGACTGTGGGACCGTTTCGTCGTGGCCCAGTCCCGTATCCGCACGGCGCTCTGCCGCCTGATGACGCCGCCCGCGACCACCGACGCGCGCCCGATCGCCCACCTCCGCCACGCGCTCGGCGACGGTGAGTGTGTCATTGCGGCCTTCCAGCTCGCGCTGCAGCAGGGTGTGTTCGCGTGACGCCGCGAACCCGGTGACTCGGCCGCCTTCTCGCTGTGTCTCCTGCGCTCAGCGCGACGTCAGTTCCGTCCGAAAACGTACCTTCCCTACGACCAGAGCGCGGGCTTCAACATATATGTGGCGATGCTCTGGGCCCGTTTCGGACCTGTCAAGGCTCGATCGTGGAAGTTCCGTGGCTCGCGGCCACACAGGTCGTCGGATTGTCGGCCCGCGCATCCCATGACATGCTGACGGCCTGCCACGATGAACGACCGGATCAACAATGCCCTCCTTCGGCTCACGAAGCGGGCCGAGGCCGCGGACCGCGCCAAACTCGTCGAAACCTTCGTCGATACGGGCACCCTGGTGACCCTTCTCCAAAAAGGAGGCGAGTTCATCTGTACTCCATCTGTACTCCATCCGTGCAGATCCAAGCGTGACGTCGTGTTATACCGGCAGCACGAAACATGATGAATTTAGCCGTAAATTTCACGTCTACGTAACGCATGATGCCACGCCATAACACTTCCTCTGGCCTGTCACGCCGGAGGCCGCACGTTCCTGAAGAGCATGACGTCGATGGCACTCCTGGATTGCCTCCGGGGCACCGGGCAGGAGGTCTTCCTGGTCGAGACCGACAGGTTCGCCTCGGTCGGGCTCGACGCCGGCACCTTCGATCGCGGTAGAGCCGAGCCCGACCGCGTCCTGCGCGGCTTTCGGCGGGCGTTCGCTGGCCGCGGTCCGCCCAACCCTTGACACGATCGAAACCCACGCCGAGCATGCCGGCGGATGGCGAGCCCGGTGGAGGACGCGACGGCCTGATGCACCTCCGGTCGGTGCACATAGAGCGCTTCAAGAGCATAGAGAGCCTGACACTCGACCTCGCTCCCCTCACCGTCTTGGTTGGAGCCAACAACTCCGGCAAGTCGAACATCCTGCACGCCCTGACGCTGCTGGGCTCCGGGACGACTGACCTTATCCAGGCCATCTCGTCGCGAGGTGGCACCCTCGATCATCTCTGCAGGCGGCAAGCCTTCCGGGCGGAAAACATGTCCGTGGGGGTGACCTTCGTCCTGACAGAAGAGGAGCGAAAGGCCTACCTCGGCCGGTCTCAGGACACGGCGCCCAATGTCTCCCTGCACAGCCTTCTCAAAACACCCATCTTCGAAACGTTGACCTACGTCGCCGAGATCGACGACCTAGGGTTTACCGAGTCCCTCAGGACCCCCAACGTCGTGCGCGGGGCTGGACCCACCGAACTCTGCCGAGTGCGTTACAACTTCAACGGGTCCTACCAGAAGGCATCGGCCGGGATCGAGGCGCTCGTAAGGCTGACGACCCTCGCCGACGTCTTGCCCGAGTTCGGGCCGACGGTGGAGTACACGCAATCCGGCGGCTTCGGGGGTGATCGCGCGGCGCTCTGCTCCGAAGCCGATCAGCCCACGCACAGCAGGGATTTCGACGCGGACCTCCCGCGACGCCTGTTCTCGGCGGTCCGGCAGGGCATCCGGGCGGTGAGCTGGATCAGCCCGGGCCGAATCCCCGAGCCGTGGTCTCCGCTCGGTGTCGACAACGCGCTCTCGATGGACGCCCATAACCTCGGTGTCGTCCTGCACACCCTCTACTCGAACGAGCTCGACGTGTTTCACAGGATCGAGCGCGAGGTGCAGGGCCTCGTGCCGGGTCTCGGTCGATTCACCGTCCCGACGTTTCGCGCCCAGGGAGAGGACCCCGCGGTGACGGCCTTGGCGATCGGCGACCTCCGGCGGCCGGTCCAGGTGCCCTACATGTTCGAACAGCTCGGCTTCGGCGTCAGGGCCGCCGTCGCGATCGTGACCGCCGTGCTGACGGCGCCGCCGGGCCACACGGTCTTGATCGAGGAGCCGGAGGTCTACTTTCACCCGGCGGCTCAGGCTCGATTGTTCGAGTTTTTGGTCCGCGAGGCGCAGGAGCGGCAGATCGTCGTCGTCACCCACGCGCCCCTCATCGCGAGCCGTTGCCCCGTCGAGGGGCTCGTCCTGGTGGAGCGAAACGTTGACGATGCGACCGTCGTGACGCGGGTCCGCGGCGCCGCGGTCGTCTCAAGGGTGATCGAACAACTCGGCGTGGGGCCGGGCATCTCCTTCGACGCCGAGGTCATCGTCTTCGTCGAGGGCCGGACGGACGTGGCGATCTTCGAGACTTGGCTCGAACGCGACGAGGCCCTCCGCCGGCGCGTGCAGTTTGTGGGTGCGGACGGCGGGTCGACCATGTCGTACTTCGCGAACGCGAAGGTGCTCAAGAGCATGCGGGCTCAGCCCCGCGTGCTGGTGGTCTTCGACGGGGACACTGAGCGCGGCGAGAAGCAGAAGAAGTTCCAGGAACAACTCATCAGCGAGCTGCCACCAGCGACGGAGGTCTTGACCCTGTCGGTTTCGGAAGTCGAAGGGTGCCTCCTCGACCCGGACGCCATCGTCAGGGCGTTTCCCGAGGCGGCCTCGCGCCGGGAGGAACTCGCCGGAAGGCTGGTGAAGCTCCGGTCGAAGCGGGATCAGAAGGGTGGCCTCGACAAGCTGCTGACCGACCTCGGGCTCGGACGATACGGGTCCGAACCGGCCCGCCGGATCGCGGCCGCCATGACGGCCGTTCCTGGCCCCGCGCTGGCGGTGTTCGAGCGCGCACGCGTCGCGCTCGAAGGTCAGCTGCCTCCGGCCGCGGGATGATCTGCTGCGCGTGCGAGGCGGCGCTGAAAACGCCGGCCTCGCTGGAACCCGGATTCAGCTGCGTCGATCTTTCTCCCGCTCTGCGATGAACAGGGTCAGCCACTCAGGCGAAACTCGTAACGAGTTCAGAATTCTGACGTGGCGGAGGGCGTCTGTCGCGCACAGCTTGTAGACAGTCGCGGAGCAGACACCGAGGCGCGCTGCCACCTCCTTCACGGCCAGAAAGCGGCTGTGGTCGGCTTGAAGTACCGGTGAAGTAAATCGCCTGCGAAAAGACGCCAATGGCTGTGATTCCTGGACGGCTGCGCCGGCCCGCGCTCCAGGGTTTCTCGATACTTGCGAGCCGCTGCGACCCGCTGGAGTACCCCGCTCGTCGATTTGGGAGCAGGATGTCGCAGGTTCGAATCCTGTCGCCCCGACCAGACTCAACTGCCCGGACTGATTCGGTTTCACGAACCGCCGGGCGACCCCCTTTTCCCGGCTTTTCGCCTCCCGGGAGCAAAATAGGAGCAAACGGAGCCGGAATCGTTGCTACCGGCTGCTCGGGCTGGCTTCCGAACGACAGCACTGCTGCGAACCAGGACATTGCGGACTCCGGCGTTCGCAATTGCGTCATGGGTGGAATCACGGAGGAATCCCGGGGCTGGCAGGTGGCACGCACCGATCGCACGAGGACGCCCGGTTTGCCGCGAGCCTTCGTGCCTGGGCTTCCTTCCTGGCGGCGGCCAGCGCGTCGACCAGGTTCGGGGCGGTGCCGAAGTACATCTCGTCGGGGGTCTGGCCGTGAAAGGCGGCATGTGACATCTGGGTGTTGTGAGCCTCGACGAACGAGTTCACCAGCGGTCGCACGGTGGCGATGCAATCGAGCGAGTGGATGTACAACCACTGAT
This sequence comes from Myxococcales bacterium, assembly GCA_031423255.1. Classification (GTDB taxonomy): domain Bacteria; phylum Myxococcota_A; class Polyangia; order Fen-1088; family Fen-1088; genus JANPFD01. The sequence continues at coordinate 85,609 of JANPFD010000044.1, forward strand.
GCCTCAGCGAGAGCCAGAACCTTTCGATCATGGAGTTGGAAAAGGCCACTTCGACCTGGGCGAGGACACGTTGCAAGCATGCGGACAGCAACGTGGCGTCGACAGCCGCGTTCACGTTCTCGACGCCGGAATCGGTGACCAAGGTCGTGGCCGATGATGTGGGGCCGAGATGCCTCGCGGCGGTGAGCAGCACGGTGCAGGTCGAGCCCGGCTCCAGGTGGGCGGCTACGGCCCATGCAAGGATCCTGCGGGAGAAGTTGTCGATCACGGCGTGGATGAAGATCTTGGTTCCGTCGAGCAGCTTCAGGATCGTGGTGTCGACATGCCAGTACTCATTCGGACGCGTCGCACGCATCCCAACCTTGGGCTTCGCTGGGTACCGGCGGGTGCGTGGGCGGCGCCAACCACGGCGCGGATGAGACGGGCCCAAGTGGTGACGGACGCGAACACCTTGCCCAGTCGCTGGGCGTACAGGCTCAGCGTGCGCAGAGGCATGTGGCGGTGTTCGGGATCGAGAGCCATGTCCTTGATGATGGCGACCTCACTCGCAGTGAGGCTGCCTGGCGTGGTCCGCGGACACGACGAGCGATCATCGAGGCCGCAACCCTTTCCGGCCCGCCGCCAGGCGTGGTAACGCGACGCCGGAAGACCGACGATGCGCAGGATCAAGGCGAGAGGGAGCGCAGGTTCCGCGGTGGCAATGGCGCGCAGGAGGGTGCCCTTGGCCACGCCTTCCGGGAGCCGCTGGCCCGCCAGACGAAAGCCCGAGACTCGCAGCAGGGCGAGGACCACCCGGAGCGCCGCGGCCAGGATACGCGCTCGACGTTCCAGTCTGCCGATCGTTTCGAGCAGTTGCTCGCGGCCATCGCTCAGCGCTTCGGCGGAGACGACATGACGCAGTCCCCGCTGTTTCCACGAGGCGACGGTCAAGCGTGGGATGCGCAGACGCGTGGTGAGGGCATGCCCCCCGGTGCGACACACGACCTCCCGGAGGCGGTGATCATAGGCGCGACGCTGGTGCGGATGGCTGGAGACCGACGGGTCCATGGCCCACCAAGATCTCACGATGCGGGGCCGTGATAAGGAAGAGCGGTGCTGCTGGCGGAGGTGATCGACGAATTCGGAGAGGCGACGAGACGGCGCGGGCAAGAGTACTTTCGCGCCGGTTCCGTCAAGCTACTGGCGCACTCACCCACGGTGATTCGCGCCGCGGTGAAAGGCGGGCAGGAGTATGCGGTCAAGTTTCAGATCGTGGACGGGCGCCTCCTGTTGCTCTCATGCACCTGCCCGTTCTTCGACGACGCCGGACCATGCAAGCACCTCTGGGCCACCGCCCTGACGGCCGAAGACCGTGGCGTGCTTGCGGCGTTGCCGTCTCCGGGTCGCATCGAGTACGAAGAGGCCAATCTCAGCGCCGACGACGACGATGACGATGACGAGGACGAGCTCCACGGGACGCCGGCGTCCCTCATTCGGCTTCTTGGCTCGGCGATGGGGCTGTCGCCGCTGCGAGGGCGTTCTTCCGGGCGGGACGCCCCGCGTGCACCTGAATGGAAGCGTCTTCTCCAGCAGGCGGTGACCCAGACTGGTGGCGCGGAAGCTCCCGTCCGGCGCGTCGAACGGGAGATCCTGTACGCCGTCGACGTCCAGCGGACGCACGGCGGACAACTGGTGGTCGTGGTTCTCGAGCGGCACAAGCGCAAGGACGGCGGTTGGGGCAAGGAGAAGCCCGCGCGCATCACCCGGCGTGAGATTCCGTTCCTGGTCGAGGAGAACGACCGTCGGATTCTTCCGATGCTCCAGGGCCTTGGTACGCCGGGTCCACAGTGGTCGAGCTACGGATGGTCGGGCAGCTATGGAGACCCGGCCTTCGCCGCGGAAGTGAGCCTGAGCGCCACCGCGGCGGACGTGTTGATGCCGATGCTGGCCGAAACAGGCCGCCTCCGGGTACGTGCTGATCGCGATCAGGAACCGACCCCGGCCGCCTTCGACAGCGCCGCCCCCTGGGAATTCACCTTGGTCGTCGAGCGTGATGAGGGCGGGGCGACAACGGACGTCGTCGGAGCGCTCCGCCGTGGTGACGAATCGATCGACCTGGACGAGCCGCTCGTCGTCACCCGATCGGGCTGGATGGTACGGCAAGGCAGCATTGCTCGGTTCGAGCATTTTGGCGCCTTCGGGCTGATCGTCGCGCTACGAGAGCACCATCGAATCAAGGTGCCTCGCTTGCAGGAGCAGGATTTCCTGACGGCGCTTCTGGCATCGCCAGCCGTTCCGAAGCTGGCTTTGCCAGAAGCGCTGGCGTTGCATGAAGTGGAGTCGGTGCCGCAGCCGGTTCTGCGGGCGAACGCCGCCAACCATGGGTCGCCGCGCTCGATACCCGGTCGGCTCAGGGCGCAGTTGCTCTTCGACTATCGAGGCGAGCCCGTCGGCGCCGGCGACGTGCGCACGGTGATCGCCCGTGTGCGCGAGCGCCAACTCGTCCGCCGGGACCAGACGGTGGAGCGGGCGGCGGCCGACCGCCTCGCCACCCTGGGCCTGCGCCGCATGCAGCCCGGTGAGTACGACATCGCGTCCAAGAAGTTCCCTGATGCGGTTCGCGCCCTGGTTTCGGAAGGCTGGCGCATCGAGGCCGACGGCAAACTGTATCGTCGGCCAGGGAAGTTCGACCTGGCGGTGGCGAGTGGCATCGATTGGTTCGATCTGACGGCGACCGTCGACTTCGACGGAGTCACGGCGCAGCTGCCGGAGCTTCTGGCGGCATTGAAGCGCGGTGATGGGACGGTCGTGCTGGACGACGGGAGTCTGGGGATCGTGCCCGAGGAGTGGCTTGTCAGGTACGGCCTGCTGGGTGACCTCGGCCGCGTCGACGGCGAGCGCATCCGATTCGGCCGCAGTCAAGCCGGCCTGCTCGACGCCCTTCTGGCCGCGGAGCCGGAGGCGAGGGTCGATCAGTTTTTCGCCCGCGTGCGCGAGGAGCTACGCAGCTTCGATCGCGTCAAACCGGAAGGGGCATCGAGGGGTTTCCGTGGTGAGTTGCGGCAGTATCAGGAGCAGGGGCTCGGGTGGCTGTCCTTCCTGAGGCGCTTCGGTTTTGGCGGGTGCCTCGCGGATGACATGGGTCTGGGCAAGACGGTGCAGGTGCTGGCGATGCTGGAGGCGCGGCGGAAAGTCGCCAAGCGGCCGTCGCTCGTGGTGATGCCGAAGTCCCTGGTCTGGAACTGGCGCCAGGAGGCGGCGCGCTTCGCCCCCAAGCTGCGGGTCCTGGCACACGTGGGCGCGGAACGAGCCAGTGATGGGAGCGCTTTCGATCAACACGACTTGGTGCTGACCACGTACGGGACCATGCGGAACGACATCGGGTTCCTGCGCGAGATGACCTTCGACCACGTGATCCTCGACGAGGCGAACGCCATCAAGAACGCCGCCTCGGAGTCCGCCAAGGCGGCGCGGCTGCTGCGGGGTGAACACCGCCTGGCACTGACCGGTACGCCCATCGAGAACCACGTTGGCGAGCTGTGGTCGCTGTTCGAGTTCCTGAACCCGGGGGTGCTGGGGACGGCCCGAGCGTTCGAGGGCGCCTCGGGGATTCCCCGGTCGGCACCGGAGACGGCGGGGCTGCTGGCACGGGCCCTGCGGCCCTTCATCTTGCGGCGGACGAAGCAGCAGGTGGCTCCCGAACTGCCACCCAAGCACGAGGAGACCATCCTGTGCGAGCTGGAGCCGGCGCAGCGGCGGCTTTACGGCGAGTTGCGGGACCACTACCGCACAAGCCTCCTCGGCCGCATCGAGCGGGACGGGCTCGCGAAGTCGAAGATCCAGGTACTGGAAGCGCTACTCCGATTGAGGCAGGCGGCGTGCCATCCCGGGCTCATCGATAAGCGCCGCGCCAGGGAAGCGTCCGGCAAGCTCGATGTGCTGCTGCCGCGCCTCCTGGAGGTGCGCGACGAGGGTCACAAGGCCCTCGTGTTCTCGCAGTTCACCAGCTTCCTGGCGATCGTGCGCGCGAAGCTGGACGCCGAGAAGATCGCCTATGCGTATCTCGACGGAAAAACCGAGGACCGGCAGTCTGTCGTCGCGCGCTTTCAGGAGCGCAGCGACTGTCCGTTCTTCCTCGTCAGCCTCAAGGCTGGCGGCGTGGGCCTGAACCTCACGGCTGCGGACTACGTGTTCATCCTGGACCCCTGGTGGAACCCGGCCGTCGAGGCACAGGCCGTCGATCGCACGCACCGGATCGGTCAGGCGAAGCAGGTGTTCGTGTATCGCCTCCTGTGTCGGGACACGGTCGAGGAGAAGGTCGCGGCGCTCCAGGAGTCCAAGCGCTCGCTCGCCGAGGCGATCATCAACGCGGACAACAGCGTGATCCGTGGGCTCGATCGCGAGACGGTGGAGATACTGCTGTCGTGAGGGGCGACTTTCGCTACGGCAGATCGCGAAGGGCGATACGCGGAGGACGCCTGCGCTGTCCACCAGCCGCCGCCAGGACCCAGACGTCGCCCGCTGCCGCGCGGATCTCGAAGTAGAGATGACAGCGCGTCTTCTGCAGCAGGCACCGTCGAATCGTATGCCCTCGCCGCTCCGCGAAAATCGGGAAGGACTCGGGAGCCTGCGCGACCTGATCCATGGCCTGAGCCAGCTCCTCGTCGAACAAGTCGGGAGCCTTCGGGCGGTTCTCTCGCCACCAGCGTTTCCGGGCGGCAAGCTGCGTCTCGCCTTCAGGAGTGACGTGGACCCGCATTACAGTGCGCGCAGGCGACGCAGCACGTCCTCGGTGGAGCTGCCTTCGCCGCGATCGGCCTGCGAGAGGCCGCGATCGATCGAGGCGTCGAGCTCGGCGCGCTCCTCAGGCGACAGGTCGTCTTCCGCGTCAAGCAAGGCGAGGTCGACCGCGGTCCCCTCGGGCAGATCCGTCGGCTCGTCGATGACGATACGACCGCTCCTGACGTGTCCGCGAACGATTGTCATGAAAGACCAGTATAGCCGAGGGGTCGGTAATGATGAACCGTGAGCCGACCGCTGCCGTTTAGGTGCGTCCCTCCAAGAGCCTGGCCAGGTCCGCAGGTGAGATGCGGCGGGCGTTGAGGATCCGGACGTGCGGGAGTCGCTTCGTGGCGCAGAGCTTGTACACGATCGCCGTGCACACCCGGAGGCGCTCCGCCGCCTCGCCCACGGTCAGCAGGCGTTCGGAACCTTGAAGTACCGGTGAAGTAAATCGCTTCTGAAAAGGTGTGATAGGCGGTGATTTCTGGACGCCCTGAGGCGATCATCAACGCAGACAGGTGCCACGCTGGAGACGTTGGAGCGCGCCTCGATGGCGCTCGGCCTCGATCTGCGGATCCAGCTGATCCCGCGGGGTCGGCCGAAGCGCCATCACAGGGCTGCGAAAAAGGTCGCAGCGTAGAAGCGCTCAATCGCGCCGTGCCGCCAGGAAGCGCGCAAGCCATTCGGGGGCGACACGCACGGCATGGAGCACTCGAACGTGGCGAAGTTCGCCCCTCGCGCAGAGCTTGTATACGGTCGCCGTGCAGACGCCCAGACAAGCGGCGACCTCCTTCGCCGACAGCAGTCTGTCGCCGCCGGAGCCGTGGTTCTCCGGGAGCAAAATAGGAGCAAAATCTTTGGTAAACGCTGCTTCGGGCGGCGAATCTCTGGACGGCCGGTCGTCGAGAACCGAAGGATTCCAGGTAGCTTGCGAATCGCTGCGACGCGCTGTGATCTCCTCACGCGGCTTTGGGAGCAGGATGTCGCAGGTTCGAATCCTGTCGCCCCGACCAGTTCAAGTATCTGATCTAGAGGGCTCTTTACTCCTGTGTCGGTGGCGCTGTGTCGTTGGCCGGCCGCGTCTGAAGTACCGGTGAAGTAAACCCGCTGGGACGGAAGGAAAGCCGGTCGATCTCGTTCTTCAGGTACCCAGGGGCGAGGTGGCCATAGACGTCGGTCGTGACCCGAATGTCGGAGTGGCGAAGGATGCGCTGCACGGCCGCTGGATTCGCCCCGAACATCATCAGCAGAGAAGCCGTCGTGTGGCGGGTGTCGTGGAACCGGAGCGGCAGGACGGCTTGCTCAACTACTACCACCGCGAGGTCGCGTGAGAAGCCTCGGTGGGGCTTTGGCACAGGACGACGTCTTCGTCGGGTCTGATCGCTTCGGCCGGGTGGACGAGGCGAGGCGCCGATCTTGAGCTTGAGAGCCGCCAGGCGGGCGGAACTATTCCATTCCTAGGTGGGAAGATTCATGGCCCGGCGGCTGGACCAAAAAAACCGGCGGTGGCGTCTCAGCTGGGTCCCCACTTTCCAGGAGCCCAGCTATCTCCTTCTCTCGGCCGAACCCGTAGGTGAAGCAAGCCACGCGTGCTACCGACCAGCTGCCGCCCCAGTACAGCTCGGTCTGCACCGAAATGAAAGTCACACCGACTACCACACGGGCGGTAATCCGGTCCCGGATGAACGGGTCTTTCGCGTCGGAGCGAACGGCGACGAACTCGCGCGAATCTGGGCGGAGGGTTTCGATGCTCCACCGAGCGCGACCAGCCGCCACGAGCAGTCGATGCCATTCCTCCTCAACCGTGAGCGCCGTAGGGACGCCAAGCGGTGTGTAGGCTCCGATCTGGGAACCACATCCCGCCAAACCGATGACTGCCACGGCCAACACCTGTATGAGGACGCGACTCCAAACTGCCCTAACGAAGCGGCCTGTTGTCCTGCGGACTCGGCGCATTTTTAGATGCCTCCAAGTTCCTTTCGGACCCCCAAAAATATGTAAATCTACGTACAGCGAATTGCAAGGGGTAGCGATTTTCTAGTAGACCGCTGGTTGCAGTTTCGACTCTCTCCAGCTTCTTCGATTTCCCCGCGGACCATTGGAAACACCTCCGCTCCACCAACCGAATCGAGCCCACTTTCGCCATTGTGAAGCGTCGCATCGATGGTCAGGCACTGATCCCGCTCGTGCGGGGCGGCCTTGACGATATCTCCACGCCGAATCCAGGCTCCAGTAAGGTGCTGGGCCAGCTCGCTTTCGCTACTCCAATCCTGTCAGGGGGGGCCGAAAGGGAAGAAGGAACGAGGCGGGCTGACCCAGCGGTGTCCGGTTTCGAAACCCTAACTGTTTCGTTTCAGATGCCGTCCGGAGTTGAGGAGATGAAACCACGGAAGATCCGTGGATTTCGTCTGAACCCGCGACGCGCCTCGGAACCAAAACCATGATTCATGTCAGGGCTGCTGCTGGTCAATGCACATCACAGGCCAAGCCGCATTCTTCTCAACCGGAACGCCACGATGTGGTCCGCACCGCCGTATAGCCATGGGGGCGAGCGGCCCCGGCGGCCCGACCCCGGGGGTAACCGAGCCACGCGCGCTACCGACACACGATCGGCTCCCTGCGGCTGTGGCCGGTCGCGCGTGCCCGGTGACGGTTTCGAAACCCGGATGTCGGCCCACCCACGCCTTTGCAGAAAATAGGCGACCGGCGTACCGTCATCCCTTCGGTGAGCGGCCCAGAAGAGAGCAGCCAGCCGAGGATTCGCCCCGAGGGCGAGGGCGACGACAAGAACGTCGACAGCGGAACGGCCGTCGGTGGACAGATGTTCCTGCGCCGGCCGCTGCAAGATTCACCGTTCGTTCGGGGGGACCTGCTGAGCGGCCGCTACGAGGTCGAGAAGCTCCTCGGCCACGGAGCGACTGGCTCGGTGATGCAGGTGTTCGATCGGGTCACACGAACGGTGATCGCCGCAAAGATTCTCAAGCCCGAACTCGCGGCCGATCCCCGCTGGGTAGAACGCCTGGGCGGCGAGCTGCGCTACGCACGCAAGCTGCACCACCCGAATGTCTGCCGCGTCTACGACCTGGGTGAGGCGAACGGACATCACTTTCTCACGATGGAGTTCGCGGCCGGCGGCTCGCTCCGTCAGCGGCTTCAGGAAGGGGCGGAGCGGACGTTCGCTGAACGCATCGTCGATGCTCGGGCGATCCTCGACGGTATGGCGGCCATTCATGATACCGAGATCGTCCACCGCGACGTCAAGCCCGAGAACGTGCTGGTCATGGAGGACGGTCGCCTGGTCGTGACCGATTTCGGCGTCGCCGTGACTCTCGGCCAAGCGACCTTCTTCGGCAGTCAGGTCGCCGGCACGCCCGCGTATATGGCGCCCGAGACCGTGATGAACGAGAAGGCCACCAAGACCTCCGACGTCTGGTCGCTGGGGGTCTTGCTACACGAGATCCTGTTTGGCCGCCGCCCGGAGTGGGAGACGACCAAGGCTGGCCGCTTCCTCAAGCTGCCAGTCGGTCGAAAAGCACCAACGATCGAGCGGGCCGTGGCCCGGGTCGTCGGCGAGTGTCTGCAAGAACTGTCACCGCGTCGTCTGAGTGACGCCGCGGCCGTGAAGAGGCGGTTCGAAGCCGCCGTGCAGGGACGGCTCCGGCCGGTGGCCGGGTGGATCCGCGTTCGTTGGTGGATCCCGGTCGTTGCGGCCGCGCTCGCCCTTGCGGCCATTGCAAGATCGCGCTCGCCGAAGGAGCCGGCGGTGTCGAAGGCGAGCGCCGCGTTGCAACTCACTGGCGAGGCGATCGATCTCGGTACCGGCTCGCGATTGGTGATGTCTGCTTCCGAAGGGGTCCGCTGTGCGCAACTCATTGGAAATGGACGCCAGGTGCGACTTGTTTGGGCGTCGCGATCACGGCCAGTCGATGTGGATCTCGAGAGCGGTCGGACGAGCCCGGCGTCGCTCCTCCCCGAAACGTATGAGTTCGAGTGCCCGCAGCTATCACCCGATGGCCGCTCGCTTCTATTTACCCGGCGGGGCGGTAACGACCAGCGTCGAATCATGCTTTCCCATACCGCAGATGGTAGCGGCGCGGAGGAACTGACAGAGGGCAACCGACCAATCTGGCTTCCGAGCGGAAATGAGTTCGTGTTCGACAGCGATTCGCGCCGCGCCGGTATCTACACGCTCGCCGGCAAGCGAATTCTCTTTCCCGACTCGCCTCCAGCGCAGAAGACTCTCTTCGACAAGGCGGTCGATGACCGGAGCGAACGCGTCGCGCTGCTGTTCAGGGAGAAGAGCATGCAGACGCGCGTGGAGATTTATGACTACGCGTCATTGTCACTGCTCGAGACGATGGCCTTTGATCTCAGAATTAACTGGATCTCCTTCGATCCGGCTCGACGTCGGTTTCAGATCTCGGCCGAGGAACCCGCCCGTCGAACAGTCGCCGAGTTGTCGACAGGACGTGCGGAGCGGATCGCACGTTTTGCAGGAGCCGACATCCACAGAATCATGCGCGCGACCAACGGACTTGCGTTTCTCACGAACAAGGCAACGAACTCGATTTTTTTGAAGTCGCCGGATGGGGAGGAAAAGCTTCTGTTCACCCCCGGCGCCTTCTTTCAGCCGAGTGCGTCCTCGACGGGTGACGTTCTTGCTCAGCAGAAGTTGTCTGATGGCCGATGGATCATCGTCGCGAGCAGCCGCCCGGGCGAAGTGAGAGCACTGACCGAAGGTCCTGAAGATGCGCAACCTGCCTTCGTCGGTAGGCGGAGCTTCGCGTATCTGTCGCTGCGCCAGAATGCGGTCGTGCTGTGTGCCCTGGTTGATCGGGGAGCGCCGACCTGCCGCCAGTTGCTCACGGATCCGCTCGCGCCCAGTGCGCTCTTCCCGTCGCCGGACGGAAGTCTTATCGGTTATCTGACGAACTATGGTTCGAGTCTCCGGATCCGGGTCATGCCGTCGTCGGGGGGCGACATGCGCGATCTCGCCTCCGCGACGTTGGGATGCATCCCCTCCTGGGCCACGGACCACAGTCTATGGATCTATAGCCCCGCCCAGAAGGGGTGGGTGGAAACGGAAGCGCTCACCGGTGCCGTCACCGGACGTGTCCATGCGACAAAGGCGACCAAGCAGTCGCCGTGTCCCGACCGACCGGCCGGTGACGACAACCCCTCCTATCGACTTCGCGTGGACACGTCCCGTTCTACGGAACTGCGTCTCACCGACGCCCTTCGCTGACTACTGGCAGCAGCAGGAGTGGATGTACGGATCCTCGTTCGGGCATGACTCGCCGTAGCACATCGACGCATCGCAGGCGACGGCCTTGGTCGTGGTGATTGTGGCCTTCGTGTCTGCGTGGCCGAGGTGGAACGAGAGGAATGAGGCGCCGAGGGCCAAACCGGTCAGGACAATCTTCTTGAGCATGGGTGGGTCTCCTTTGACCACCCACCCTGAGCAAGGAGGACGCCATGGCATCCTTCGTGTAAGTATTCATAATTACGCGCCTTTAGTCCGTTGGCGCCCGTTTATTGGTTTCGGTTACGAAGCCCCCCTCGGGCCCCGCTTCACCGACCTTTTTGAGTCTCATTTGCGGCCCCCGAAAAGGCATTCGGCGCATCTCCACCGTCTGGGGCCGTTGGCGAGGGTACGGACAATCGGATACTCTGGCCTCGGACGTCTGCCGAAGGAGTTGAGGGCGTCGTGGTGACAGATTCGCATTTAAGTTCGCTGGTCGAGACTGGTTCCCCCAAGGGTTCGGAGCCGTCACCCCTGGAAGCCGTCGAGCAGCAGAGCATCACCGCTCTCGACAGCCAACGACGCCGGGACGGCATGCGGGTGTTTCCGACGCTGCTCGTCGTGGGAAATGCCGCAGAGATTTCGCCGCTCCCGCAGTCCCGTCTCGTCCCCTTCCAGACCGTGCTTCATATCGGGCGTCGCGCCCCTGCCAACACTCCGGACCAGACCTGGGTGGTCAAGGATCCGCTCATCTCGAGCCAGCACTGCATGATCGCTCGCGGCAAGGAGGGCCCATTCCTCCTGACGGATCTGGGCAGTCGCAACGGGACGGTGGTGGACGGCCAACTTGTCAAGGAGCCGGTCAAACTGCGGGACGGCGCGATCATCTTCGTGGGGACGCAGGTAGCGGTGTTCCGCACTCTTACGCAAGTCGAGCTCGACGCCATGGGGGCCGAGTTGCAATCGCCGCTCGGCCCGGTGCCGACCGCCTCGCCCGGCTTCGCGACGACTTGTCTCATGCTCCGCAAACTGGCGAGCAGCGAGTGCGAGATCTTGCTGTCGGGCGAGACAGGAGTCGGCAAGGAGGTCTACGCCCGTGCCATCCACGCCATCAGCCGCCGGAAAGGCCGGTTGGTAGCCATCAACTGTGCGGCGCTGCCCCGCGAGTTGATCGAGAGCGAGCTGTTCGGATACGTGCGGGGGAGCCATTCGCAAGCGCGGGAGACGAAACGCGGTCTGTTCGAGGAGGCCGATGGCGGCACGCTGTTCCTCGACGAGATCGGCGAAATGCCCGTCGAACTGCAGACGAAGTTGCTGCGATTCTTGCAGGACCGCGAGATCATGCCCCTCGGCGCGACCAAGCCCCGGCGACTCGACGTCCGGATCCTCGCCGCCACGAACCGTAGTGCCTCGGTCACGGGCTCGGGGCTGGGCTTGCGGGCCGACCTGACGGCACGACTTGGCGCCGAGCCGATCCGGCTGCCGGCTCTGCGACACCGGATCGAGGATGTCGGGGAGCTGGCTGCTCACTTCTTGCGCGGAAGTGACTGCCGGTTCGACCCGATCGCGTTTCAGGCGCTGACGCTCCACAACTGGCCGGGGAACGTCCGCGAGCTGGAGAAGGTACTGACCAACGCCCAGATCCTCGCCCGGGGAAGCAACGCCATCGGCCTCGATCATCTACCGACAGCGATCGCGTTGGGTCCTGACCGGATCAAGGCGTCACCGGCCGGCGCGATGGTGCGACCGCCACCCCCGACCGGGCCCGACCTGGAGGAGTTGCTGCGGCGATTCAACGGCAACGTCCTGCGGGTGGCGCGCGAACTGGGGCGTACGCCACCTCTCATTTACAAGTGGTGTAAGCGGTTCCAGATAAATCCCGACTCCTTCCGCCCAAAGGACTAGCCATCGTTCCGGTTCTTCGTGCCCTGACTGTGCTTGCTGTCCTCACGCTGCCCACGGCGCTCTGGGCTCAAGGAGGGGTGAACGGGAGTCTCCTTGGGCACGTGTTCGATGCGGCGGGAGCGCCGCTCAACGGCGTGAAGATCGTCGCGCGCTCCCCTACACAGATCGGCGGCGACAAGACAGTCTACAGCGATGCGGATGGGGGCTTTCGCATCCCGGGACTCCTGCCCGGCGCCTTCGAAGTGACAGCGGAGGCCGCCAAGCTTCGAAAGTTGGTCCACAAGAATGTGAGGGTAGGAGTCAACGCCCCCGTCCGGATGACCTTCGTCATGGAAGTGGAGTCCGCTGCGGAAGAGGTGAAGGTGGTCGACAGGACCCCGATGGTCAGTACGACCACCGCGAACGTCGTGGAGACGTTCGACGAAGAGTTCGTCGAGGGGTTGCCGCTGGAACAACGTTGGGTGATCGAATCCTTCGTTGGACTGAATACGCCGGGTGCGAGCCTCGTCGGTGGCGTGCGCCTCATCCGCATTCGAGGTGGCGGCACGGAGCAGAACGCCATCAACGTCGAGGGGTTCCGGATGAATGGCCAGCGCGTGGCCGTGAAATCGCTGGCGGCGTTCGAGGTGCAAACCGCGGCCTACGGGGCCGAAAACGCCAATGTGGCCGGCGGCGTCGTCAACATGGTGTCAAAGTCTGGATCCAATCGCTTCGAGGCGGATGTCAGCGGCTGGCTGGAAGACAATAGCCTCCGGCTGTTCACCGACGCCTCCGACACCGAGGCCCATACCCGCAACTACTTCATCAATCCCGCCGTCTCCGGTCGGATCATCAAGGATCGTCTGTGGTTCTATTTCAACACCGAACTGCGCCGCGAGGTCGATGCCCGCGATCCGGATCCGTCAGGCAGGCAGATCGTCGAGGACCCGGAGCCATTCCGGTTCCTGAGTACCCGCAGCACGCTCAAGCTGACCTGGCAGGCTACGCCGAGGAGTCGGTTCTCCACATTCAGCAGCGTCAACCGGGAGTGGAACCGGAACAACGGCAGTGACCCCTATGGGCGCGAAAAAATCGCCCAGCGCAAGAGCGACAACTTCGACCACTTCAACGGCGTCATCTGGGAATGGGTACTGGCCGACAACGTGCTTCTTCGTAGTCAGATAGGGGTACAGAAATTCTGGACCGAGAGTGGGCCGATGCTGTGCCTGTCCGAACCCGATGAATGCGACCATATTCCGCAGATCCGGAACACCATGCCACGGCCGCTGTTCCTCCAGAACTACGAGCAGCACGACCAGGCCATCACGTCGTCGTTCGAGGCGATCAACCAGATCGAATGGTTCGCGCGCTCCGCCACTTTCGGCCAGCACGACATGAAGGTGCGCTCGCGTGTCTTCGGCGAACGGTGGGAACTGGCGCAGTCGACACCAGGCGATCACTGGATCCAGTTCAGCGGCACCGCGCGCGATCGGATGCGAACCTACTACGCCAATGATCCGCGCAACGAGCCCGCACGCTACGGCTGGCACATCCGCGGCACCTCGGCCCTGACGACTGTCCACTCGCTGCAGGACTCGATCCGCCTGACGAGGCACCTCACCTTCACCCCGGGCGTGGCGTACACGACCGCGCACGCGGCCAGCGTCGGACAGGAAGCCAACCTCGACAATCACGCATTCACGCCGCACATGCAGGTCGCCTGGGACGCCACCCACGACGGCCGCACCGTCATACGCGGCAGCTTCAACCAGTACGTCGACACGGACGTCTTGCGCCTGGCGCGTTTCGGGCAAGGCGATCGCGTCTACAGGGATTGCTTCTGGAATCCGGCGACGGAATCCTACGATATCGCCTGCTCCTATGGCGGCGGCGCAATGACACGAACCTTCGGTTTGCCTTGCGGTCCCGACGGCGTCAATCCCGACGGGACGTCGTGCAAAGAAAAGCTGCGCCTGCCACGCACGTGGGAGTACACGGCTGGCGGCGAGCGCGAAATCAGTCCCGGACTCGCGCTGGGAACCGACCTCGTCTACCGGCTCTATACCTACCCGTACGAAGACCGAGAGACCAACCGCATCTGGAGTCCGTCGGGCTACGCGCTCGAGCCGCTATGGAGCTTTCGGAATGGTCGCAGCCAGACGGTGAGCGATCTTGCCACCCCTGCGGAAGCACGGCGGCGCTATGTCGCCGTCACGGGTACGTTGCACAAACGGGATGGCGACCTCAAAGCGACGCTCAGCTACACCTGGGCGCGGCTCGAGGGCAACGTGAACAACAACGAGGGCAACGAGTTCGGCGGCAGCCCCGCCAAGGACGACTACTACCTTTTCGGCTATTCGCCCGACGACGCGCGGCACACACTGAGAGGCGCCACTACCTACCGGGTGACGAACTGGCTGCAAGCAGGGGTCATCTTCCGCTACACGAGCGGCCGGCCGTACCGGCGACGTTTCCGCAACGAGGTCACGGGGATGGTAGACGACTACCGGGCCACGACCGGAGTCGATCCGGGCGGCAACATCAACGATCCGGGCGACGACCGTATGCTCCGACTGCCGGATGTCCAGGAACTGAACCTGCAGCTGCGCGCGAACTTGCAGCGTATGACGGGCTCGAACATCGAAGCGTTCCTCGATGTCATCAACCTTCTTGCCTTGCGTACCACATTGGCTGTGGATGAGAACGACGGCCCGAGTTGGGGCACGCAACGCGCGCGGATGGCTCCTTTGCGAATACGACTTGGTTTCCGCTATCGGTATTGACGACGAGCGTGGCTCCGGTCCTGTGCCAAAACCCCACCGAGGCTTCTCACGCGACCTCGCGGTGGTAGTAGTTGAGCAAGCCGCCGAGGCGCTCGCGCCGACGTACCCGGCCGTTTGTGTCCGCTGGAGCGGGTGCTCGCCGGATCAACTCGTTGTCGAGGCCCTGGTGGTTCCGCTCGCCGTGATAGTGCACGAGGAACTCCCTCATCGCGTGCCGCTCCGTACGGAGAGTACGAACCGAGACCAGGCCGCTTCCCTGTGTCGCGTTCTGCCTGCGTGACCCACTTGCGCAGCGTCTCCGCTGTGCAGCCGATCTGGCCCGCGATCGAACTCATCGCCGCCCACTGCGACTCGTGCGCCTCCTGGTTCTCGAACACCAGCCGAACCGCCCGCTCACGAACCTCTGCTGGATACCTGCTTTTCCTTCCCAGCGCTCCATCCTCTCAAGGCTTGGAGCCTCCTAGATAGCCGGGGCAGTTCATACCGCCGGTGCACGATCGGCTGGTGTTCAACGGCATCGTGTATCGGCTGCGCACGGGTTGCCAGTGGGACGCGATCCCGAGGGAGTTCGGCAGCGCGACGACATGTTACGACCGATTTCATCCGGCCGAATGCCCCCATCGCGAACGACAACGCCGGCGGCGGCGCGGTCGCGTGTCGTTCACGCCTGGGTGGCTTGCTGAACTTCTACCCTCGGGCGGCTGCATGACCGTCCGCGATGGGTTTCCGGACACTACGGGTCCGTTCAAGCAGGTGATCGATGTCCTCGCTCGGGAGCTTCCGAGCAGGCGCATGCTCGAGCTTCCGGGCGGTCACGTCGCGCCGCTCGTGTCGATGGATCGCTTCCTGGCGGAGATGGCTGAATTCCAGGGTCTGGCCGCCGCGAACTGACCACGGGGTCACGGACGCGTCGTGGTCATGCAGGCGGTGGGGCGCCGCTCTGAATCGCGAGGTCTCGCCGGGTACTGCCGCAAAAAAAAAATGCGGTATGGTCGCGGCCACCATGAAAACCGGACTGATCGTCCTTCTCCTCCTGCTCGCCGGGGGTTGCGGTGGCGGAGACGGCGCCGTCGCCACGCCCGACGGCGGCACGGGAGGCGCCGACGTTCGCATCCCCGTGCCCGATGCCCGCCCGGACGCGGTGCCGGACGGCTGCCCGCCGGCGCCCGTGATGGTGCTGGCCGCGCGTGCCTGGAACCTGAGCCTGGCAAGCGACGATCTGGTGTTCGTCGACCTCGACGCTGGCGGCGCCTACCTCATGGAGAAGTCGCGCGCCGTCCGCAAGGTGAAGCGCGACGGGAGCGGTGACGCGACGCTGTACACGGCCGCGATGAACTATCAGATCAAGGACGCCGTCACGAGCGGGGCGACCGTCTACTTCCTCGAGAACGACCGCACCAACCCGCTCGCCGAGGTGACGCGCGTCTTCTCGCTGCCGGTCGCCGGCGGGCAGCCCGCGCTGGTCGTGACGCACAACGATCCGGCACCGGCGACCGCCGACTTGCTCGATGCCATCGTCGCCGTCGAGGGCGGATCCCTTTACGCTGTTCGCGGCGGGGCGGGTGCCACCTCGAAGCTGTGGCGCATCCCGGTCACGGGCGGAACCAGCACCGAAGTCTTCGCGGGCGGCATCGCTTCCCGGCCGCAACTCCACGCCGGCGACGTCTACTTCCGCGACAGCGCCCAGGTGATCATGGGCAGCCCGGGCATCTACCGGGTGGGCAAGGTCGCGGCTGCGGGCAGCGGTGGAATGCCGGCCGCCGTCGGCATGGCCGCGATTCGCGGCGACCTCATCGTCGGTGCCTTCGGCATGATCGGCACCGGCGCGCTGGAGGCCGGCGGCATGTCGATCAACGTATCGCGCTGGGATCTCACCGGGAACATGCACCGGCAGATCTTCCAGTACCCGGTGGCGAGCCGCGTGTCCGCACTCGGCCCGGCCGACGCCACCAGCGTGATCATCCACGCCGAGTTCCAGGTGCCGAGCACCGCCAGCGGGTCCTTCTACAAGGTGCCTCTCGCCGGCGGCCCCGCCGCCATCGTCGCGTGCGAACGGCAGCAGGTGCGGCAGAGAAGCACCTACGAATCGGGCAGCAGCCACAGCGCCGTCGTCTCGCAGATGGACATGGTCGCCTCGGGCACCGAGCTCTTCTGGATCGAGCGGCGAGGCACGTCGGGCGCCGCGAGCGTCACGCACGCGATCTACCGCACGGCGCGCTGACCCGTAGTGTCCGGAAATTTGTCGCGGAAATTTTCCATGAAACCGCGGGTCTTACAGCTTGAATCGTCGCCTTCGACGGCGGTACCGCACCCACGGTCGAAAGTGTGGAGCAGAGCATTCATCGTCGGAGCCTCGCACGCGCCGCTTTCGCGAGCGTATGATGTCTGCGCAAAATGCACGGTGGCCCGTCGCCCTATGAGATCCGGCGGCTTCTGATCGCGGTGGGTGAGAAGCTCAAGCCGCCGCTGAAGGAGGAGACCCTGAGTGCCGGCCCTTCGGCGGTACCGCCGCAGCCGAGCTTGGCGGCTCGCTCCATTTGCTGCTCGTCGGAGGCCGAGAGGAGTCCTTCGCCGTCGGCGGTTACGACGTGGACTCCTCGTCTCCTCGTCACCGGAGGCCGGCCAACACCCGGCCGTCGACACATTCGTCCGCGTAGAGCCGCAGCGCCAAGCGCCGGTCCTAATAGGTCGGGCGGGCGCGCCTGGGCCGCGAGCCCGGCGGGAATGTCTTCTTCATCTCGGCGACGAGGCGTTCGCCCTCTCGCCAGTCGGCTCGAATCGCTTCCATGTGATCAAAGTAGTAGAAGAGCGCCGCATGGACGTCGGCCAGAGTCAGATGGGGGTTGAGACTCGACGATCTGGTCGGGAATCACGTTCATCTTCGCCATCGGTATCCATCAACTGAAGCGCCGGCGGTAAGAAGACCGACAGGCAGGGACAGGGCGCACATTACCTGACAGGCGGGCGCGGCCCGCTGCGCGGCTTGAATGCATTATGCGCAGTTAAACACAAACGTCCTCTTGCGCATGCAGGTCGAGGGCCATACCTCAATCCGAAGGCGGCAATGATCGGAGGCGGTGCTCGATTACCTCGTAGTGCAAGGCATCGCGAAAGAAAGATCGGGTCGTCGGTAAAGGCTTCGGTTCTTCGTTCACCGGCCGCGAGAACAACCGACGTGTCGAATTCGTCGTCAACCTCAACGTTAAAAGAAAGCAACAATGATAATTAAATCGCGACTAAATCTATCAAAAACAGGAGCCGCCTTCCTGCTCCTCTCGCTTGCCGCCTGCGGATCTTCGAGCTCCGGGAAGTCGACTGACGCCGCACGCGACGCCACAAACACACCCGCGGATGCCGCACGCGACGCCACAAACACACCCGCCGACGCCAGGAACGCAACGACGCCGACGGTCGTGTCCAATGCCCCCGTCAGCGGTGCCACGGGCGTCCCCCGCAACGGGAACGTCAGCGCCACTTTCAGCGAGGCGATGGATCCCGCCACATTCACGGCAAGCACCTTCACGTTGACCTCCGGGGTGGCGGCGTCACCGGTTCAGGGGATAGTGACGTACGCCAACTCGACGACGGTGTTCTCGCCAGCAGCCCAACTCGCCGGCAACACTTCGTTTACAGCGACGATCACCGCCGGAGCCAGGAGCGCTTTGGGGATTGCCCTCGCGGCGAAGCACACCTGGACCTTTACGACCGGAACTACCGTGGCGATGCCGCTTCCTGTGAATCTTGGAACAGCCGGCAACTACGTGATCCTCGCAAAGGCCGGTATCTCCACGGTGCCGACGTCGGCGGTCACGGGAAACATTGGAGTCAGCCCTGCTGCCGCCAGTTACATCACGGGATTCTCGTTGACCGCGGATTCCACGAATGTGTTCTCGACCTCCCCGCAGGTTACCGGGAAAGTGTACGCGGCCGACTACGCGCCGCCGACTCCG
>JANPFD010000045.1:0-1296 GCA_031423255.1 Myxococcales bacterium
CGCCAGCGACGTGAGCGGGGGATCTTGGCGATGAGACCGTGCGCCTGCAGGCGCCCGAGGAGCCGCGTGACCTGGGCTGGTTGTTTGTCTGCCTCTGCTGCCAGGGGATACGACGTGCGCGCAATTTTCTGTCGCAGGTCGCGGTTGGTGAAGCCGTGCAGAGCGTGCTCCCCCGCCAACAGCACCTCGAACAGCATGCGATCGTTGCGCGACAGCGGATTGAACGCTCTGACGGTCCTGCCGCTTTTGGTCGGCGCGTTGGTCGTCAACGCGTCGAGATCCCGCACGGCTGGGGTGGGATCTTGGACCTGGCCTTCGCCGAGATCTCTCGATAACGGAACAGCAGCGTCACGCTCTTTCGTAAGGGCACCCACGCCATCACATCCGCGCCCTGCCGGCGCACCCGCCGGCGCACCCGAAACTCTTCCGGGTTGTTGATCACCGTCTCCACACGGAGCACGTTGCCCCTGTCGTACATCTTGATCCAGTTGCACTTCATTCGATGCTTGACCCGCCGACCAGGAATCCGCCTGCCCGCGATATCTACCTCGTGCTGGTCGGTCACCAACTCGCCCTGGAAATGGCCGGTGAGCTTGCGGCCCAGGAATCCCATGATGTCGGTCGCGCTGAAATACAGCGAGCTGTACTGGCATAGCCGCGGCATCAGCTCGTCGAGATCAGCGCGCTTGCGAAAGAGGATGTCGGTCGAGTACTCGGCCTGCGCCGTGACCCAGTAGTACTGCATGGGGTCGAGGATCTCCTGCTGTCCGAGCAGAGGGTTCACCCGTAGGGCATAGCGGCCAAGGACATGGATCCAATCGACGCGTTCGAATCCGTCGGCCAGGTTCTGCGCCCGCTCGACGTCGCCCAGACGCACGAACGCGTTGTCGACCTTCGCGTATTTGACGCCGTGGCGATCGAGCTGCCGCGCCAGCCACTCGTGGCCGTTGACGTACACCTGGATCCGAAACGGGAACCACGTCTGGAGCTTGACGTGGATGAGGCCGAGGTCGCGGTCCAGGAAATAGTAGTAGAGGTGGAGACACTTGCGCTTGGTCGACTGCACATAAGGCGAGCGGCCATTCCAGACCAGCGAGAACGTCCTGCACGGCTCGACCACCGACAGCACGCAGATCAGTCCTTCCGTGACCTCGTCCCGCTCGGCGATCTTGCGAGCCATGTCGTCCTTCCTGGTCTGCTGACCCAGATATTCATAGGGACGGCCGACTTTCGCG
The DNA here is from genome assembly GCA_031423255.1 of Myxococcales bacterium. GTDB lineage: Bacteria > Myxococcota_A > Polyangia > Fen-1088 > Fen-1088 > JANPFD01. Next base: position 1,236 of record JANPFD010000045.1, read on the forward strand.
CACAGGCTCTGCGCGTGGCGCTTGAGCCGCTCCGCCTGTTCCAGCAGAAACGGCTTGAGAC
>JANPFD010000046.1:0-28257 GCA_031423255.1 Myxococcales bacterium
ATGGACCATGACAACGACCTGGCAATGCGCCTTGCCATCGAACAGGCGCTCACGAACCGAGGCTACCTACGGCTGGAACGCGGAGTCGGCGCTAATTGATTACGTCAACTCAAATTGCTCAACAAACCCGGCGCGGCACAACTCTGCTGCGCTCTCTGCTTCCGAAGATGACCGCCTGAATAGCGTCCGCGAGCTGGAAGGAGCCCTGAAAGCAATTGCGGCCTTTTCCGCGCTTTGGCGGGCGTCTCGGCGGGGGACGGAGAATATCGATCAAGAGTATCGTGATATATTGACCGGAGGCAGTAACTTGACGGATCTGCCACCGTTAGCCCGTTCCCCAAATAAGGATGCTGTTCCCGGCGCACGCGCGCCAGCCGTTAGCCTGGAAGGCCTAAAGGCTGAACTCCGTGCGCGTCTGGCGCACAGTAACCATGGAAGGATTACCGATAAGGATCGTTTCATTGCGGATGCGTCAGCGCTGCCTGCCTATACAAACGGGGTAACAATAGCAAGGTTCCTTCTTCTTGCGGCGTATCACGATGCGATAGAGGACGATGATTTTCCAGGCCTGATCAAGAAGGGACGAAGCGCTGTCTCGCCCTGTCTCACATATGAAGGTTTTCGAGACACGCGCCTTCTTTCTATGGAGCACATTGCGCCGCGGGACGGGAGTAACGGTTGGCGCCAGGAAATCTATGCGAATCGAGAAAATGTGCACAGGATTGGCAATTTGGTTCTAGTGCAGAAAGAGGCGAACTCCTCTTTTTCTTCGCGGCCATGGAGTGAGAAGCGAGCCTTGTATTTTGCACTCAGTGCTCCCTCCCACAGCGAAGCAGCGAAGCGTCTTGCGGCTTCTGGGATCGATTTCGGCGGCCGAGCCCAGGAGATCGCTCAGCAGTCAGCACACATGTCGCACTTGGCAGCGATTGGTAGTAACAAGGTAGCCGAGTGGGATATCGAGATCATAACGCGGCGATCGGCGCGTTTGTTAGAACTGGCCTGGGACCAGATCTATGCCTGGCTGCTATAGGTTGCGTTTTCCGAACCAACGCATAGGTGAGCCGCTTGGCGAAGGCGGGATCTTCCTGACCTCTTCGAGACCTCGATCCTCCACGTCTTCCACCCAGTCTTGCAGCTTGACGGCGACGTGCTTCGGGATGGTCGTCAGGTCCTTTTCTGCGCCTGGCGCGACAAGACGACCACCTTGAGCACGCACCTAGAACACACCAGGCAGGTGTACTCCGTCCAGGCAAGAGGAACTCGTCGCGAAGGGAAGGACAGCACTATCCAAGATCCTCTTCAGCACACCAAGCCCCCACGACCGCCCCCGCCGGAGAGATCGGAGCGACGCTCGCGTTAACGCGGGCCGTTGCTCTCGCGTGCGCGGTCCATGACGATGGCACGCAAGACCTTGGCCAGCTGACGGCGGGTGTCCGCGGGCAGCGCGGCGACGGCTGCGGGCGGTTCCATCGTGCGCGTCCAGAGCTGAGTCCGCAGCTCGCGGCCCTTGTCGGTCACCGCCAGCATCTTGATACGACGGTCGCCCGGCGCGCCCTGGCGCTCGATGAGGCCGCGCGACTCCAGCTTGTCGACGATGCCGGTGACGTTCGAGGCATCGCACACGAGGGCGTCGGCCAGCACGCTCATCGCCACCGGGCGATCCGGATCCAGTGACCGCAGCGCGTGTCCCTGCATGGCCGTCAGATCGAACTCGGCGCACAGGCCCACCCACCAAGTGCGTTGACTGAGCGCGAACTCCACCACCAGCGGCCAGAAGTCGTCCGCCGTCACCGGTTTTTCCCGATCCATTGAACGACGAGATTGTCACACTATGAAACGCTTGACTATATAAACTTTCGCGGAGTACTACTATCTCAGGAGCACATGACCATTCGCAGCTACTTCCTCGTTCTCACGTTCGCCGGCGGCTGCCACCGTTCCTCGGCCGAGTTACCGCAGCCACAGACGGCCGTCGCAGCGCCGATCGCGGCCCCGGCGGCTCCCGCGCAGGAGGTGAAGGTGCCTCGGCTGCTCACCCTGTCGGGCTCGCTGATCGGATCCGAGGAGGCGCAGGTCGCGGCGGGCGTGGCCGGCAAGGTCATGACCACGTATGTCGAGCGTGGGGCGGTGGTGAAGAAGGGGGCCATTCTCGTGAGGCTCGATGCGCGGGCCGTGGGCGCCCAGGCGCAGGAGGCCGCGGCCCAGCTCGAGTCACTCAAGGCACAGCAGGCGCAAGCCCTGCTCGATTGCCAGCGCAACGAGCAGATGTTCGAGCGCGGGGCGGTCTCGAAGGCCGATCACGACCGTGCCCGCACGCAGTGCGCGACGACGAAGTGGTCGGTCTCGGCCGCGGAAGCTCGCAAGAACCTCACCGCCGAGGCGTTGCGAGACGCGGACATCCGCGCCCCCTTTTCCGGCATGATCGTCGAACGCCTGGTGAGCCCGGGCGAGTACGTGCGGCCCGATTCGCACGTGGTGACGCTGGTCGACGTGGATTCGCTGCGGGTGGAGCTGACGGTGCCCGAGGCGGACGTCGCGCAGATCCACAAGGGGATGCAGGTCGCATTCCGCACCGCATCCGGCGACGGCGTCAAGCCCGTGCAGGGGCGGGTGCGCTACATCGGGCCCTCCGTGCGCAAACAGACGCGCGACGCGGTGGTGGAAGCGGTCGTGGACAACCCGGGTCACGACCTACGTCCCGGCATGTTCGTGACCGCGTCGCTCTCGCTCGGCGAACAGAAGGTGCTGGCCGTGCCCGAGACCGCTATGCGGTCCGAGGGGACGCTGCGCCATGTCTTCGTGGTGCAAGGCGGGCGGCTGGAAGACCGGCTGGTCCAGGTTGCAGAGGCTCATGGTGGCCTGGTCCCGATCATGAGCGGCATCAAGGCCGGCGAGCCGGTGGTCACCAAGGTGACCGCCGAGATGCGCGACGGCCTCAGGGTGCAGTGAGGCCGCCATGCAGTGGCTAGCACGCATCTCGGTCAAGCGTCCCGTCTTCGCGACGGTGATGATCCTGACCATCGTCGTCGTCGGCCTGGTCGGCTACGGCAAGCTGAACGTCGACCGCTTCCCGGACGTCGATTTTCCTGTCATCTCCGTCCTCACCTCGTTGCCCGGGGCCGCACCTGAGCAAGTGGAGACCGAGATCACCGACAAGATCGAGGCTGCGGTCAACACCCTGGGCGGCATCGAGGAGCTGCGCTCGGTGTCGACGGAGGGTGTCTCGCAGGTCTTTGTCACCTTCACGCTCGACAAGGACGTGAACGTGGCTGCGCAAGAGGTGCGCGACCAGGTGAGCACGGTGATGCCCACCTTGCCGGAAGACACGAAGTCACCGGTGATCAGCAAGCTGGATCCCGACGCGGCGCCGGTGCTGCTGGTGGCCATGGATTCGACGCGACCGGTGCGCGAGGTGACCGAGCAGGCCGAGCACGAGGTGCGGCAGGCGCTGGAGAACGTCGCCGGCGTGGGCCAGGTGACGGTCATAGGCGGCCGCCGCCGGCAGATCCAGGTGCTGGTGGATCCGGTGAAGCTGCGCGCGGCGGGTCTGTCGGCGCTGGACGTGCAACGCGCCGTGGTCGGGCAGAACGTGACCCTGCCGGGTGGCGCCATCGACACGGGACCCCAGCGGATGATCTTCCGGGTGCGAGGGCGTCTTCCGTCGGTGGCGGCGGTCGGCGACGTCATCGTTCGCAACGTGAACGATCATCCCATCCTGGTGCGCGACGTGGCCACGGTGGTCGACGGGCAGGAGGACGCGGAGACTTCAGCCAACATCAGCGGCAAGCCGGGGGTGGTGCTCTCCATCCGCAGGCAATCCGGTCAGAACAGCGTCGCCGTGGTGGACGCCCTGCGTGAGCGAATCAAGGAACTGGAGCCGAGCCTGGGCGGCGGCACGAAGTTGACGGTCATCCGCGACAACACCGAGTCCACGCGCACCAGCGTCGACGCCGTCCGCGAGCACCTGGTGCTGGGAGCGTTCCTCGCTTCCCTGGTGGTGCTGCTGTTCCTGGGCAACCTGCGCAGCACCATCATCGCGGCCCTGGCGATCCCCACCTCGATCATCGGCACCTTCATGGGGATGTGGATGCTCGGCTTCACGCTGAACACCATCACCCTCCTGGCGCTGGCCCTGGCGGTCGGCATCGTCATCGACGACGCCATCGTCGTGCTGGAGAACATCTTCCGTTACATCGAGGAAAAGAAGATCCGCCCCATGCCGGCGGCCATCCACGCCACCAAGGAGATTGGCCTTGCGGTGCTGGCGACGACCCTGTCGCTGCTGGCGGTGTTCCTGCCGGTGGCCTTCATGAACAGCATCCCGGGCCGCTTCCTGCGCAGCTTTGGCCTCACCATGGGGGTCTCCATCGCCATCTCTCTGTTCGTCAGCTTCACGCTGACGCCGATGCTGGCTTCGCGCTGGCTGCGGCTGGATCTCCGCCCGACTCACGAGCGCAAGAAGAACCCGCTCGAGCGCCTGGTCGACATCTTCTACCGGCCGATCGAGCGCATTTACATGAAGATCCTGGGGTTCGTCATCGACCGGCGCTGGATCGTGGTGCTGGCCTCGCTGGGCGCTCTTTTCGCCATCGTGCCGCTGGGCAAGGCGGTGCCCAAGGGGTTCTTGCCGAAGAACGACGAGGCGCAGTTCGAGATCAGCATCCGCACGTCCGAGGGCACCAGCCTGGCCGCGACCAACCTCGCCGCCGAGCGCGTGGCCCGCGACGTGCGCGATTGGCCCGAGGTGAGCCAGACCTTGGTCACCATCGGCGACAACGCCACCAGGACGCCGAACCTGGCCTCGATCTTCGTGCGCTTGCACCCGCCGGACCGACGCAAGCTGACCCAGGACCAGCTGCAGGACAAGGTCCGACGCGAGATCATCCCCCACCTGCCGAAGGAGTATCGGACCTCGGTGTCGCAGGTGGCGGCCTTCGGCGGCGGCGCGTTCAGCACGGCCACGGTGCAGTACACCCTGACCGGCCCCGATCTGAACCAGCTCATCAAGTACGCCGGCGACATCACCACCAGGATGAAGAAGATCCCCGGCGCCGTGGACGTCGAGACGTCGCTGGTGACCGGCAACCCCGAACTGGTGGCGGTGGTGAACCGCCCGAAGGCGGCCGACCTCGGGATCAACGTCATGGACGTGGCCGCCTCCAGCCAGCTGCTGATCGGCGGGGTGAAGGTGTCCCGCTACGAGGAGGGAGGACGCGAGTACGACATTCTGGTGCGCGCGCAGGAGCAGTTCCGCTCCAGCACGGAGGCGCTCTCGTTGCTGACGGTGCCCTCGGCGAGCCTGGGGACGGTGCCGCTGCTCGACGTGGTCGAGCTGAAGCGCGGCGAGGGGCCGTCGAAGATCGACCGGCTGGCGCGCCAGAGGCAGGTCACCTTCTTCGCCAACACCATCCCCGGCGTCGGCTCGGCGGAGGTGGGCGGGGCGACGGAGAAGCTGGTCAAGGAGATGAACCTCCCGTCGCAGTACAGGTTCGCTGCGTTCGGTCAGTCGAAGGAGATCCAGCGCACCGGACAGAACTTCATGATCGCGTTCGGGCTGGCGTTCGTCTTCATGTACCTCATCCTGGCGGCGCAGTTCGAGTCGTGGCTGCACCCGATCACCATCTTGCTGGCGCTGCCGCTGACGGTGCCGTTCGCCCTGGTGTCGCTGCTGATCTTCGGGCAGTCGCTGGACATCTTCACGATGCTGGGAATCCTGGTGCTGTTCGGGGTGGTCAAGAAGAACTCCATCCTTCAGATCGACCACATCAACCAGCTGCGGCGGAAGGGTCACGGCCGCCGTGAGGCGATCATGCTCGGCAACCGCGATCGCCTGCGGCCCATCCTGATGACCACGATGGCTTTCGTCGCGGGGATGCTGCCGCTCGTCACCTCGAAGGGCATCGGCGCCGAGTTCAACCGCGCCACCGCCGGCCCGGTGGTCGGCGGGCAGATCCTGTCGTTGTTGCTGACCCTGCTGGCGACGCCGATCGCCTACTCCATCTTCGACGACATTTCGGTCAAGGCCCGGCGGCTGTTCCGCGTGAAGAGCCGCCCTGACTCGGAGACCGGTGCCGACGAGATACGCGACGCCGACGAGATACCGGCGGCGATGGACGTCCGGCCGGCCGGAGTGGTGTCGTGAGGTTGCTGCTGGCCGCTCTGGTGCTGGCGGTCTCGCCCGGCGTTCGCGCCGCCGAGGAGGGCGTCAGGGTGCTCACTCTCGAGGAGGCTCTGGTCATGGCCCGCGCGCGCAACCGCACGCTGGTCGTCGAGCGTGCACGGCTGGAACAGGCGCAGTCCAGCGTCGAGCAGGCCTGGGCGGCGCTGTTTCCCATCGTGGCGGCGCAGGGTAAGTACACGCACAACTACAAGGAGGTCGAGCTGGCCTTCGCAGGATCGCCGCTCCTGCTACAGCCGAGCGAGCAGCTGGATGCGGCCATCAACGTCACCGTGCCGCTGCTGGCGCCGTCGGCGTACCCGGCCGTGGAATCGGTCAAGGCCAATGTTCGCGCCGCCGAGGCGAACTACAAGGTGTCGGACACCGCGCTGCTGGCGTCGGTCGCCCAGATGTTCTACATGGCCTCCATCGCCGACGAGGTGCTGGTGGCGCGCGGATCGAGCGCCGAGGTTGCGCGGGCGACGCTGAAGAACGCCCAGACCCGGTTCGATGCCGGGACGGTCACCAAGGTGGACCTGCATCGAGCCGAGCTGGCGTTGGTGCGCGCCGAGCAGTCCGAGCGCGAGGCGCGCGACGCCCGGGAGCGGACCTACCGGGCGTTGGGCACGCTGATCCGCTTCGATGGACCGTTCCGCGCGCACGTGCGCCCGGTGCCGCCCGAGCGTCACGATGAGGGCGAGCTGGACCTGGCGCTGCGCCTGCGTCCGGAGATGCGCGCACTCGAGGCGACGCTCGATTCCACCAAGGCGCAGGCGCGAGCCCACGCGTGGCGCTGGGCGCCCACGCTTTCGGCCTTCGGGAACGCCCGCAGGTTCAACTACGACAACTTCGCGCGGGATCGCTACTCGTGGGCGGTGGGCGCGCAACTCGACTGGGTTCTGTACGACGGGGGCATCCGCGATGCGCAGCGGCGCCTGGCATCGGCGCAGTCGGCCGAGGCCCAGGCCCGTTTCGAACTGCTGCGCGACAGCGTGCGCGACGATCTCGCCGACGGCCGGCGCCGGCTGGAGACGAAGGAGCGTGGGGTGGCGGCGGCCCTACGCTCGGTGGGTCTCGCGAAGGAGACGCTGGAACTGGTGCGTGTGCAGTACGAGGCCGGCACCGTCACCCAGGTGGATCTGCTGCAGGCGCAGGACACGCTGGTGGCGGCGCAGGAGGCGCTGGCCCAGGCGCACTTCGATGTGGCCGCCGCGGATCTGATGCTCCGTCGGGCGGCAGGCACGTTTCCACCCCGGTGAATGAGAGATATGATGGGCGATCGTGGCCAAGATCGCTTTCTGCCTGTTCCTCCTTGCAGCCTGTAGCCAGACGAAAGGCGCGCAGCCGGATGGCTCCGGAAGCGGCGGCGGCGGCGGCGGCGGCGGAGCAGGAACAGGCGGAGCAGCCGGAGCAGGTGTCGCGGGACGCGACGGCGGTGCGGGTCCCGGCGATGGCCCGGTGGCGGACGGCACGGTGCGACCGGATCTGGCACCGGACGGCCGAGGCGGAACGGCGGGCACGGGCGGAACGGGCGGAACAGGCGGAACGACGTACGTCTACTTCAGCGGCAGTGATCCGCAGATCACCATCTACACGTTGGGCGCCGCAGGCGCGCTGACCGGCCGGCGAATGGTGTCGGCGCCGCTGCAGCCGGGTTACATGGCCTTCTCGCCGGACAAGCGTCGGCTCTACGCCGTCAGCGACAGGATCACTGCCTACACCATCGATCCCGCGAACGGTGGCCTGTCACCTATCGATCCTGTCGACGTTCCCATCGGCGGCGGCAGCGGCGCCGCGCACATCACGGTGCACCCGAGCGGGCGCTTCCTGGCGACGGCGCTCTACACCAGCGGCCAGGTGGCGGTCACGTCCGTGCTGCCGAGCGGAGCACCCGGTCCGCGCACGGATCTGCGAGACACCGCCGCCCAGGCGCACCAGGCAATCTTCAGTGCCGACGGAGGATTCCTGTTCGTCCCCTGCCGCAACGGCAACGCCGTCATGCAGTACCTGATCGACGCCGCCGGAAAGCTGACCCCGAACACTCCCCCCTCGGCGCCGGCGATGGTCGCGGGCTCGGGTCCGCGGCACATGGCCTTTCATCCGACGCGCCCGATGGCCTACGTGTTGAACGAGTCGATCGGGACCATCACCTCGTACAAGGTCGACCGGGGCTTGCTCGCCGATCCGCAGGCGATTCGCACGACGCCCGATCCGTTCGACGAGAGGGCCTCGGCGCACATCGTGGTTCACCCCACGGGACGGTTCGTCTACGCGTCCAACCGCAACCACAACAGCATCGCGGCGTTTGCCGTCGACGAGGCGAGCGGCCGGCTGTCGCTGCTGGAGTACGAACTGGGCGACGGCATGATCCAGACGCCGCGCGACTTCGCCATGGACCCGGGCGGCTCGTTCCTGATCGTGGCCAACCAGACGGCCAGCAACGCCCTGGTGTTCCGCCTGGAGGCAGACGGCAAGCTGATCCGCGTGGGTCCGCCGGTTCCGGTGGCAGGTAGACCCTCGTACGCAGGAGCCATCACCCTGCCATGAAGAAGACCATGCTGTTGCTGACCCTGGCCGGCTGCGGCCTCGTCTCCTTCGACGTCACCCAGGCGATCCCCGAGCAGGTGATTCAAGGCAGCCCGCTCGGTGGGCTCTTGCCCGTGGGACTTTTTCAGATCCCGATGCAGATCGACATCGAACAGTCGACCAAGGCGCGCGGTACGGGACCGGCTTCCGCGGCTTACCTGCGTTCGGTCACCCTCGCCATCACCGCCCCGGCGGGCGCCACCTTCGACTTCGTCGATACGATGACCGTGAAGATCTCCGCACCGGGGTTGCCCGAGCGCGAGGTGGCGAAGCTGCCCGCCCGTCAGAGCAAGCCGCGGCTGGAACTGGACATCGTGCCTGGGATCGATCTCCTTCCCTACATGCAAGCAGGCGCGACGATGAGCGCCTCCGCCACCGGCCACCAGCCGTCGCAGGACACCCGCTACGACGGTCAGGTGGTGGTGAAGGTGAAGGTCTAGTTCTGGGGCGCGCCCATGCGGATCCACTCCGCGATAGAGGCGAGTTCCCCTGACGACAGCGGTGGCTGGCCCTGCGGCATCCGATCGCCGCTGGCGGGCTTGGTCTTCGCCAGCTTCTCGTACAGGTACGACCCGTCGGGATCGCCGGGCTTGACCCGCAACTTCGACGGCACCTGCGTCGCCGGCTTGTTCACCAGCTTGTCGTAGGCCGGCGGCAACAGGCTCATGGTCCCCGACGGAGGGGCATCGCCATGGCAGGAGCTGAAGGTGCACTTGGGCATGAAGATCTGCGCCTGGATCGCCGACAGGGTCGGCGCCACCGAGGGTTCCGCCTCGCCGCCGCCTCCGCATCCGGAGGCGGCGAGCAGGGCCAGCGTGATCGCTACTCGCACTTGGCGGCCATGAGCGCACCCAGGTGCTGCACACAGCTGGCGTTGCGGCAGGCGCTGCACTTCATCGGGTCGGGCCGGGCCTGAGACAGGTTGTCGACAGGGCGGCCACACTCGACGTTGCACGCGCCACCGCCATTGCTCAGCAAGCAGCGAGCGGCGTTGGAGACCTGATTGGTGATCTGCGGGCAGCTGTTCACGACGCAGCCGTAGAAGCCGCCGTCGCCGCCGCCCGACGAGATGCACCCGAGCGTCTCGGCGCCCGTCTTCGTGCCGTTTCCGATCCAGCGGCCGCCGAGAAAGGCGTTGTCCCACTTGTCGTCCAGGCCGCACAGCTCGAACTTCCGGTTCTGCGGGTAGTAGAGGCCGATGAACATGCACATCTCGTCGGTGGTCGCCAGCCCCTGACGAACGGTGCGGTTCTCCTTGTTGTCGTACTCACACTGGAAGTCGACGAACTGCCCCGCCTTCAGCTGCCGGCCGGGCGAGTAGGACTTCATCCTCACCTCGGCCCAGTCGGTCCCTTCGTACAGTGATTCGCCCTGGACCGTTCCCTTGTCGTCGGTGAGCACGGCCTTGTAGTTCACGCCGCGCTTGTGCATGTGGCTCTGGGCGTTCAGCAGCGTGATGTCCTGGGTGACCGGGCATACCTCACGCGCGGCGCCGCGGCTCATCGGCGATAGGGCGATGAACGGGTTGTAGAAAAAGACGAAGCCGGCCTGCTGCTTCACCTGCTCCTTGGGGATGGTGTGCAGGTTGATGCGCGCGTCGGTGTGCAGGGTCGTGCCCGAGGCGTTGAGGTAGTGGGTGTTCATCAGCAGCACCGTGCCGCCCGGGATGACCACGGCGGTGTCGGCCGGCAGCGCCGTCCCGTCGACGATCGGCTTGCCATTTGCGATCTGCGAGCCGCCGGCGACGCCCGTGATGTCCCAGTGGGCCGTCGGTCCCCGCGCGCCGCAGTCGAAGACGGCGCTGGTGTCCACGTCGACGCCGTAGCGGTCCTTCTTGGGGACCTCGGCGTACGAGGTGGTGAACAGCAGCACGTGGTGGCTGCCCGATGTGAACCGCACGTCCTGACCGTGGACGTAAAGGCCCCCGTCCCCGACGACGAAGAACCTGCAGCGCTCGGTCTCGACGCCCGACTCGAGGTCGTACACCATCTGGTACTGGACGCCCTTGCCCGGGTCGGGGGCCTTGAGGAGGCCGTCACCGGTGTCGTTTCCGGAGGAGCCGCAGGCGAGGAGGAAAAAACCAGGAATGAAAAAGGCCAGGGATCTCTTCATGGCAAACGTTCTCCTATGGGCGGAGTTCTTAATCCATCTCCCAAGCTTCGGCAATCAGTAGTAAATTCGCGCGCCATGTCCTCTGATCCCCAGGAAAAGCTGAAACAGTTCAAGCCGACGAAGAGCTTCTTCGTGGGCATCGATTCGGACGGCTGCGCCTTCAACTCGATGGAGGTCAAGCACAACGACTGCTTCTCGGTGGCGACCGTGCGCTACTTCGGTCTGGCGGCGGTGTCGCGCCAGGTCCACCAGGCGTGGGACTTCGTGAACCTCTACTCGCAGACGCGCGGGTGCAACCGCTTCAAGGCCATCCTGGCCGTTTGCGACCTGCTGCGCGAGATGCCCCGGGTGAGGAAGGCGGGCGTGAAGGTGCCCGAACTCGGGCACGTGCGCGAGTGGGTGAAGACCGACTCGCAGCTGTCGAACGGCCGCCTCAAGGAGCTGATCGCCGGCGCGAGCGGCTCCAAGAAAGACGAGCTGGAGAAGCTGATGGAGTGGTCGAAGGGCGTGAACAAGTACGTCGAGGAGGTGGTGCACAATCTGCCGCCGTTCCCGCCGGTGCGCCCGGTGCTGGAGAAGCTGCGCCAGAAGGCCGACGTCCTCGTGGTGTCGGCGACGCCGGCCGAGGCCCTCGAACGCGAGTGGGCCGAGCACGGCATCGACAAGATGGTGGCGTTGATCGCGGGCCAGGAGGCGGGCTCGAAGACCGAGCACCTCACGGTGGCGGCCAAGGGCAAGTACCCGGCCGACCAGGTGCTGATGGTGGGCGACGCCCCCGGCGACCTGAAGGCGGCGCGCGACGTGGGCGCGCTCTTCTATCCCATCAATCCCGGCTCCGAGGAGGAGTCGTGGCAGCGGTTCCTCGAGGAAGGCGCCGACAAGTTCTTCGACAAGCAGTACGCGGGCGCTTACGAGGCGAAGCTGATCGAGGAGTTCATGAAGCTGTTGCCCTCGGATCCGCCGTGGAAAAAGGGAGGTCAGTCATGAGCAAGGCAGATTTCGGGATGATCGGCCTGGCGGTGATGGGCCGCAACCTGGCGCTCAACATCAACGACCACGGGTTCTCGGTCGCGGTCTGGAACCTCGAGCAGCCCATGACCGACAAGTTCGTCGCTGAAAACACCGGCCGGACCATCGTGCCCACGAAGTCGCTGACGGAGTTCGTGGCCGCCCTGGAGAAGCCACGCCGGATCATGATGATGATCAAGGCGGGCAAGCCGGTCGACGAGGTGCTGGCGCAGCTCAAGCCGCTCCTCGAGGCGGGCGATATCGTCATCGACGGCGGCAACACCCACTTCCAGGAGACCCGCAAGCGCGAGGAAGATCTGCGCACGCTGGGGATCAACTTCGTCGGCATGGGCGTCTCGGGTGGTGAGGAGGGCGCGCGCCGCGGTCCGGCGCTGATGCCCGGTGGAACCACGGCGGCGTGGGAGCGGTTGAAGCCGGTGCTGGAGGGGATCGCCGCCAGGACGGACTCTGGTCCCTGCGTGACCCACTGCGGGCCGGATGGCGCCGGCCACTTCGTGAAGATGGTCCACAACGGGATCGAGTACGGCGACATGCAACTCATCGCCGAGGCGTACGACCTGCTGTCACGCGCGGGCGGCATGAGCGCGCCCGAGATCGGCGAGGTGTTCGCCAAATGGAACGAGGGGGCGCTGGCCTCGTTCCTCGTCGAGCTGACGTCGAAGGTGCTGGTGGTGAAGGACAAGGAGACGGGCAAGCCACTCGTCGACCTGGTGCTGGACAAGGCGGGGCAGAAGGGGACGGGCAAGTGGACGGCGGAGATCGCGCTCGATCTCGGCATCTCCATTCCCACCATCACCGCGGCCCTCGACGGGCGCGTGCTGTCCAGCATGAAGACCCAGCGGGTCGCGGCGTCGAAACGGATCCGCGGCGTCACCGCGGGAGAGGCCGACAAGAAGACCCTGGTGGCGGCGGTGCACGATGCGCTGCTGGCGTCCAAGATCTGCTCGTACGCGCAGGGCCTGGATCTGATCCGCGCCGGCAGCGCGCAGTACAAGTGGAACATCCCGGTCAAGGAGGTCGCCCGCATCTGGAAGGGCGGTTGCATCATCCGCGCGCGGCTGCTCGACAACATCATGAAGGCCTACGAGCGCACGCCCGATCTGCAGAACCTCCTGTGCGACGAGGAGTTCGAAAAACGAATGCACGACGCGCAGCCGAACTGGCGCAAGACCGTGGCGCAGGCCGTCAGCCTGGGTATCCCGGTGCCGGCCTTCGCGGCCTCGTTGGCCTACTTCGACAGTTACCGCACGGCGCGATTGCCGCAGAATCTGACGCAGGCGCAGCGGGACGCCTTCGGGGCGCATACCTACGAGCGCCTCGACAAGCCAGAGTCGGGCTTCGTCCACAGCGAGTGGCTGAAGACTTGACGGTGCTTACCCTCCCCACAGGAGGGTGGCGATGGTGGGCACGTTCGTCCTTGCGGCTGCGGCAGCGCTCGCGTCCCAGAGCGGATGGGTCGACGTGCGCGACGAGATGGGAAAGAATTTCCGTCTCGTGGAGGCGAGCTTCGTGCTGGACGGCAGCGAGGTCTCCCACGTGAGGGCACCCCCGGGCGAGGAACTGCCGCGGAGTTTTCGCGCCTTCGAGGGACCGCTGGCGCCGGGCACGCACGCCTTGAACGCGACCTTGATCTACGAGGGTCGCAATCGTGGCGTGTTCACGTACATGGACGACTACCGCTTTCGTGTGTCGTCCGAGTACGCGTTCGACGTGTCCGAGAGCGGTGGGCCCGCGTCGTTGGTGGTGGTGGCTCGCGAACGGAAGGGGCCGAATGTCCCGTTCGAGCAGAAGCCGCGGCTCGAGTTCGTGCCGGAGCCAGGATCGGTCATCACACCGATCACTTCGTCACCTCGACCTTGATCCGGCCGTCGCGGCGAAGAACGGTGACGCCCACGTCGTGCGGATGACGCTCGATCAGCAGATCCACCGAGCCATCCCCGATCTGCAGGTTCTCGATCCGCAACTCGGGCACCCACTCGGGCAGCGCCGGGTTGTCGAAGCGAACCTCGCTGCTGTGGGCATCGATCGTCAGTCCCAGACAGGCCTGGAGCAGCATGAACACCGATCCGGACGCCCAGGCCTGGGGGAGGCACGCGACCGGATACAGCGTTGGCCCTTCGCCGGGCCGTCGCGAAAAGCCGCAGAACAGCTCGGGCAGCCGATGCAGATCCAGGAACGTGGCCGCCTGGAAAAGCCCCTCGAACGGCTTCAGAGACTCCTGGCGGAGACCATAGCGCGACAGGCCGGCGGCGATGAGGGCGTTGTCGTGCGGCCAGACCGACCCGTTGTGATACGACATCGGGTTGTAGCGGACCTCGCACGCCGCCAACGTGCGGATGCCCCAGCCGGAGTAGCCCGTTTCATCCAGCAGGACGCCGGCCATGCGGCGGGCCCGCCCGGCTCCGGCGATGCCGGTGAAAAGGCAGTGCCCCGCGTTCGAGCTTCGCACGCGACACGGCTTCTTCTTGCCGTCCAGCGCCAAGGCGTAGGTACCGAGGTCGTCGCACCAGAAGGCTTCGTCGAAGCGGTCGCGCAGCTGCCGCGCCTGCGCCCGCAACTCGTCGGCGCGGGCGGTCCGGCCCAGTGCGGCCGCCATCTCGGCGGCCGCGCATCGGGCGGCGTAGACGTAGCCCTGCACCTCGCACAGCGCGATGGGCGCGTCGGCCAGCGTGCCGTCGGCATGGAAGACCGAGTCGTGTGAGTCCTTCCACCCCTGCTGCACGAGGCCGTGAGCGCTGCGGCGTGCGTACTCGACGAACCCGTCGCCGTCGATGTCGCCGTGGGTGTCGATCCAGCCCAGCGCCCGCTCGATGTTCGGCCAGATGGTCTCCATGAAACCACGATCACCGGTGCGCTGGAAATAGGCGCCGGCCAGCATCACGAAGAGCGGTGTCGAGTCGACGCTCCCGTAGTAGCGGCCAAACGGCACCTCGCCGAGAGCCGCCATCTCACCGGTGCGGGTCTCGTGCAGGATCTTGCCGGGCTCGGCGTCCTGCTCGGGGTTGGACTCGGTGGCTTGCATGGCGGCCAGATGGGCAAGCACGCCACGCCCGATCACCGGCGCGACCCACAGCAGCTGGAGAGCGGTGATGATCCCGTCACGTCCGAACACCGTGCTGAACCAGGGGACGCCCGCATACGGGTAGAGACCATACGGAGTCTCGGTCACCATCATCTGCAGGTCGGCCGACGAGCGCTCGATCCAGGTGTTGACCTGCTGGTTGCCGGTCACGATGGTCGCCTGCTGCCGCCTGAGGCTCGCCAGTGCGCGCGCGAGCGCCGTCTGTCCCTCGCCGAAGGCGCCGGCGAGTCGGCGATGCTTGTGGGCGGTCTGGCAGCAGACGGCGACGAAGATCGTCTCGTGTTTCTGCGCCCCCAGGCTGACGTCGTAGCGTGCGGTCGAGGCGCCGAGCTCGACGGGCGTTGGTTCGAACTCCAGGGTGGTCTGCCGGAGGACACCGTCCAGTCCCTCGTAGCCCAGTGTGCAGCTGCCGTCGTCGACGCGCGCATCGAGCCTCTGCCCGCGCCGGGCGCGCCGCGACCCCCGCACTTCGAAGATATCGACGAAGTCGGCGTCGAACCGGATGGTGAGGCCGATGGTGATCGGCTGCAGGCCATAGTTCGAAAGACGCAGGCGCTCGTAGCAGATCCCTTGCCAGATGAACTTGGTCCGGGAGATGTGCAGCACGCCGCGCGGAAGCGCCATCGTGCCGTTTCCGTCTCCGGGGATGTCGGGGTTGGTCAAGTCGGCCGCGAGAACGTCGTTGGCCTCGTTCACCGTGGAAGACAGCAGCATCGGCCTGACCGTGCCGATGCGCAGTTCCATCCGCGACAGGTAGCGCGTTCCCTGGTGGAACAGCCCCTGCTCGCCAAAGCCGATCGGGTGCATGTCGCCGAAGCGATCGAAGACCCCGAAGGTGTCGCCGTGCTTCAGGACGCGCGTCCGTTCGTCGGCGCGCGAAGACGTGGCCCGGATGTAGTACTGCTCCTCGATCTGGATGACGTCGTCGTCCACGCGTCAGCTCGAGGTGGAGGCAGCTGCCGCCACGCGCGTGCCCGTGCCCCAGATCACCTGCCGGTAGACCTGGACATACCGCTCCGCCATGCCGGCGGCGGTGAACCGTCGGTCGAAGACGGCGCGGCAGTGACGCCGCTGGATGGTGCCGAGCCGTGACACGGCATCCTCGGCCTCGTCCAGGTCGTCGACCACGAAGCCGGTCTCGCCGTCGTCGATGAGCTCGGGGACGGAGCCACGCCGCCAGGCGATGACCGGGGTCCCGCACGCGAGCGCCTCGATCATCGCCAGCCCGAACGGCTCGGGCCAGTCGATCGGGAACAGGAGCGCCAGCGCGTTCCCCAGGAACTCGTTCTTCTCGTGCTCGCCGATCTCGCCGACGAACTCGACCAGCTCGGTGTTCATCAGCGGGCGGATCTTGGCCTCGAAGTAATCGCGATCGGCCCTGTCCACCTTGGCCGCCATCTTCAGGGGGATGCCGGTGCGGCGGGCGATCTGGATGGCGCGGTCGGGGCGCTTCTCGGGTGACATGCGGCCAAGGAA
This sequence comes from Myxococcales bacterium, assembly GCA_031423255.1. GTDB lineage: Bacteria > Myxococcota_A > Polyangia > Fen-1088 > Fen-1088 > JANPFD01. Next base: position 16,443 of record JANPFD010000046.1, read on the forward strand.
GGCCAGGTATTGCCCGGGGCTGGCATGGAAAGCGAGCGCGTCCGACGGCAGGCCGTGGTACACGGTCCCCTTCCAGTTCAACCAGTCGAGTGGACGGCGCTGGTCGTCGGAAATGGAGACGACCGGCTCGTCCGGGAAGGTCCGGTAAAGAGGCTGCAGGTCAGGGATGTCCAGCCGGCCGTGCAGCGTCGTCACATGCGGCAGGCGCTGGCGCGACGACAGCGGAAAGTGCAGGTAGTCGACGTGGAAGTGGATGAAGTCGAACTTGTAGGCGCTTCGGTAGACCTCGTCGATCATCCTCACGTGGTGCGCGGCCTGATCGACGCATCTGCTATCCAGACGCAGCGAGTGCTCGCACATGGGCACCAGCTTCGCCGTGGTCACCGAGTCGCCGGACGCGAACAGCGTGACGTCGTGACCCGCCGCCATCAGTTCCTCGGTCAGGTAGGAGACGACGCGCTCGGTACCGCCATAGAGTTTGGGCGGAACGCTCTCGTAAAGAGGTGAAACCTGAGCGATCCGCACGGTCAGAATGTAAGACTTGTCGCGCCAGGCGCCAGGCTCAGAAGGCGAACTTCAATCGTCGTGCGGTTCTGCGGCCTTGCCCGAGCCGGCGTGCCCGGTCGCGCTCGACATGGCTATGCACCGTGTACTCGAGCCGCTCGATCGCCATGTCGATGGCGGCGCGGAGATCGGCGTGGCACTCCTCGACATTCGCGGGTGCCAGCGCCGCCAGACGTGCCTCCATGTGACACGCCTTGTCCACGCCGCCCTTCGAGCCATTCACATCCTTGATCCGGATGATCACGTCCGTGACGCGGCGGCCGAACTTGGCGAGTTTCACCTTCACCTTTTCCTGGGCGTACCGTACGACATCCGGCGGCAGGTGAAGGTCCGGCGAGTGGAGCTCGACGGAGAAGCTATTTGGCGGGTCGCGGGTCGTCAGCATGAAGGAATGGTGAGCCCCCGCGCACGCCTGACAACTACCGGTCCGGCTTCCAACTCCAACCGTCGCGCGGGCACACCCACTGCGACGGGCCACCGGCCTCCGCCGGTTTCGGGACCAGGCGGGCGCCGCACTTGCAGACCCAGCCGACGAGGCGGGCCGGGATCCCGACCGCCAGGCCATGGTCGGGCACGTCCTCGGTGACCACGGCGCCCGCAGCCACGAGTGCGTACCTGCCAATCACCACGTCGGGAAGGATGATCGCCCCCGCGCCCACGGAAGCGCCGAAGCGCAGCAGCGTCTTGCCCACGGTCCAGTCGGACCGTCCCTTCAAGGAACCGTCCAGGTTGATGGCGCGCGGCAGCCGGTCGTTGGCCAGACAGGCGCGAGGACCGATGAAGACGGCGTCCTCCAGCGTGGCTCCGGTGTAGACGAGGGCGGCGTTCTGGATCTTGACCCGCGAGCCGATGCGCACGTCGACGTCGATGTAGACGTGCTCGCCGATGATGCAGTTCTCCCCGACCACGGCGCCCTCGCGGATGTGTGTGTTGCGCCAGATCTTGGTGCCGGTGCCCACCTGGGCGCGGGGATCGACCTCGGCCGTGGAGTGAATCATCGCGGCGATGATACACCGCTCGCCGTCGGATCCGACGCGTGCCTCGCAGCACTCGTTCCTCGAAGCGTTACGGCGAGGTAACCTGGTTTCTCGCCGGAAACGCCCGTGGCGCGCCAGCCCGCAGGAATGCATGGGCGCGTCGGCGATCTCGCGCTGGCACGATGCTTGAAGTGGACCTGGGTCGAAGTCATGACGGCATTCGGCGCGGGATCTCCGGACGGGGCAAGGCACTTGGGGATGGGGTTGGACGGTGGTGGTGTCGGTGGGGAGGGTGTCCGGGGATCCCGCCGCCTTTATCAGCATGGGCTCGTCGGCGAGCCGCGGGTCGAAGAGGTGGTGTCGGGGCGGTTCGTCAAGGTGCCGAGCTGGTTCACGGCGGCGGCGGCGCTCCAGGTGGCGCGTCTCAAGGGCGTAGAGCATTTGCTGGTCGTCGACCGACGGGCGGTCGTCGGGTCGATCACGGCGAGGGATCTGGCGGCCGCGCCGCCGCACGAGCCCGTCGCCCGACGGATCACGGGCGGTGCCGTCTCGGTCGAGATCGAGATGCCCGTCGCGGAGGCGCGGCGCCTGATGGAAGCCAGCGGCGCCGCTTGCCTGCCGGTGGTGTCGGGGGCGATGCTCCTGGGGATCTTCACCGCCTCTTGACAATTTCGACGCATCGATTATTTCGATACGTCTAAGTGTCCGCAGCCTCGGCCACGCGCCTGTCCGGTCTCGTGGGTCAGCTCATGACCCATATCAACCGGCGTTCCGCCGGCGACACCCTGGCGATCATGAACGAGGTCGGGCTGACCATGCCCCAGTTCGTCACCCTGCACGTCCTCGTGCACGGCGGACCGCGGACGGTGGGAGCCATTGCCGGCTGCCTGCGGCTGTCGGCGGCGGCGACCAGCCACCTCGTCGACCGTCTGGTCCGGGCGCACCTGGTCGAACGAGCCGAACATGCCGACGATCGGCGGCAGAAGTGGGTGGCCATCACCCGCAGCGGACGATCGCTGGTGGACCGGGTCACCGCCGAGCGCGCCCGCGAGTTCTCCCGGGTGCTGGGGCGCCTCTCGCCCGCCCTGCGGCGCCGCTTCGTCGAGGTCCTTGGCCGAGTGAACGAAGAACTGGAGCGCTCATGACGGCGATCGTGTCCATCAAGGACGTGGTGAAGAACTATTCGCTGGGCCAGGTGGTGGTCTCCGCCCTGCGCGGCGTGAACCTGGAGGTGGCGGAGGGCGAGTTCCTCTCGATCGCCGGCCCGTCGGGCAGCGGCAAGACCACACTGCTGAACCTGATCGGCTGCGTGGACACGCCCACATCGGGGACGGTGCAGGTGACCGGCCGGGACACCAACAAGCTGTCCGAACGGGCGCTGACGGATCTGCGACTGCACACCATCGGCTTCATCTTCCAGAGCTTCAACCTGGTCTCGGTGCTCAGCGTCTACCAGAACGTCGAGCTGCCGCTTCTGCTGCAAGGAGGGCTGTCGGGCAAAGACCGGCTCCTGCGCGTCGGGGGATTGCTCGAGCGTGTGGGCTTGCGCGACTACGCGATCCAGCGCCCGACAGAGCTGTCGGGCGGACAGCGGCAGCGGGTGGCGATCGCGCGGGCGCTGGTGACCCGTCCCAAGCTGGTGCTGGCGGACGAGCCCACGGCGAACCTGGACTCGACCACCGGCCAGAACATCCTCGACCTGATGCGTGAGCTGAACCGGACCGAGCGCACCACCTTCATCTTCTCCACCCACGATCCGCGGGTCATGTCGTATGCCAGTTCGGTGGTGCGGCTGGACGACGGGAAGGTCGTGGACCGGGTGAGCGCCGCCGAGGCGGTGCGCGCGGGGCTGGTCGGGGTGGAGCGACGGGAATGAAGTTCGCCACCCTCGGCGTCATCGCCCAGATTGCCTTTCGCAACCTGTTCGCCAGCCGTCTCAAGACCCTGATCGTCGGCGGGATCATCTTCTTCGGGGCGTTGCTGGTGGTGGTGGGGACGTCGCTGGTGGACAGCATCGACGCGGCGATGAGCCGCAGCATCATCGGCAGCGTGGCCGGCCACATCCAGGTCTACTCGTCGAAATCCAAGGACGTCCTCGAGGTGATGGGCGGTTTCGCCCTCGACGGGCCAGACATCGCCGAGCTGGACGACTTCGCCAAGGTCCGTCAGACGCTGCTGTCGGTGCCGAACGTGGCCTCGGTGGTCCCGATGGGCATAGGCGGGGCGGTCATCACCTCGGGCAACACCATCGATATCGCTCTCGAGAAGCTACGCGATCAGGTGCGGGGCAAGGCGAACCACGACGCGCAGAAGGGACACGTCCGCCAGATGGTCAGCGTTCTGGGCCGCGATATGGACACGGCGAAGGTGGTGCGCGACGAGGCCACGCTGGCCACGACCGAGGACGCCGAAGCGGTGGCCCGTGCCGGCACCGACGCCTTCTGGGCCGAGTTCGACAAGGATCCGCTGGCCGGTCTCGAGTTCCTGGAGAACCGGGTGGCCCCCCAGGCCACCGACGCCGATATGCTGTTCTTGCGCTACGTCGGCACCGATCCGGGAGTCTTCAGCAAGACATTCGACCGGCAGCGGATCATCGACGGTACGACCATCCCAGAGGGCAAACGCGGCTTTCTGTTCTCGAAGTACGTCTACGAGGAGCAGCTGAAGCTGAAGACTGCACGGCGGCTGGACAGGATCGACGACGCCATCCGCAACCGGGGCAAGACCATCGCCGGCGACGACGAGCTGCAACGGTTCGTCAAGGAGAACAGCAACCAGGTGCGGGAGATCCTGCTGCAGCTGGACACGCCGGGCACGGAGCTTTTCCGGCGCAAGCTTCAAGAGGAACTGGGCAGCACGGAGGCCGACGTCGGCAAGCTGCTGGCGGCCTTCTTCAAGACCGACGACCGCACCTTTGCCCGCCGCCACCGTTTCTTCTACGACGAGCTGGCGCCCAACCTCGATCTGTACCGCATCCGCGTCGGAGACACGCTGACCATCAAGGCCTTCACCAAGAGCGGCTACGTTCAGTCGGTGAAGCTGCGTGTGTACGGCACCTTCGCCTTCCAGGGACTGGAACGTTCGCAACTCGCCGGCGCGCTGAACCTGATGGACATCGTCTCGTTCCGCGAGCTCTACGGGTTCATGACCGCCGAGCGTGAGCAGGAGATGCTGGCGCTCAAAGCGGCGGTGCAGGCGCGCGACGTGTCGCGGGACCGGGCCGAGGAGGATCTGTTCGGCAAGAAGGAAGAAGACATCAGGACCGTCGAGGTCGCCGTCGCTTCCGAGCCGATGGCCCGTCCCAGGCGCGAGCAGACGGTCGATCGGGCTTACGATCCGCAGGAGCTCGTGCGTGGGCCGATCCTGAACGCCGCGGTGATCGTCAAGGACCCCAGGGGTCTGGCTCAGACGATGTCGGACATCGAGGCGGCGGGCGTGCGGGCGGGATTGCCGCTCAAGGCGCTCTCCTGGCAGCAGTCGTCGGGCCTGATAGGTCAGTTCGTCACCATGATGCGCGCGGTGCTGACGATCGCTGTGCTGATCATCTTCGTGGTCGCGCTGGTGATCATCAACAACGCCCTGGTGATGGCCACGCTCGAGCGGGTCCAGGAGATCGGGACGCTGCGGGCCGTGGGGGCGCAGCGACGTTTCATTCTGGCGATGTTGATCATCGAAGCGTTGGTCGTCGGCATCATCTTCGGTGCTCTCGGCGCCGGAGTCGGTGCTGTGGTGGTCGCCACCATCGGCAAGATTGGCATCCCGGCCTCGAACGACATCTTCTTCTTTTTCTTCTCGGGGCCACGGCTCTACCCCACGTTGAGCACGGTGAACGTGCTGGTGGCGCTGGCGATCGTCTTCGTCGTCAGTGGAGTGTCCAGCTTCTACCCGGGATACCTGGCGATGCGGGTCACGCCCCGCCAGGCGATGCAGACGGAGGATTGAGATGGCATTCGTGAACCTTCGGATCGCCGCCCGCAGCCTGATCCAGCACCGACGGCGCAGCCTCTTCCTGGCGACGGCCCTGGCCGCGGTGACGGCGCTGCTGGTCTTGCTGCAGGGCCTCTCCGCCGGCATCCGCGAAACGATGTTGCACACGGCGACGACGCTGACCAGCGGTCACGTGAACGTGGGCGGCTTCTTCAAGGTGGCGGCCGGTCAGTCGGCGCCCATTGTTTCGGGCGCGGAGAAAGTGATGGAGGCGGTCAAGCGCGCCGTCCCCGAAATGGACTTCGCCGTTCAGCGCGGGCGCGGATGGGCGAAGGTCATCTCCGACACCGGCTCGATGCAGGCGGGGATCGGTGGGATCGACATCAAGAACGAGCCCGAGTTCAAGAAGGTGCTCAGCATCGTCAGCGGCAACATCGACGACCTGGCGCAACCGAACACCATCCTGGTTTTCGAGGAACAGCTCAAGAAGCTGGAGGTGAAGGTCGGGGACGCCATCACCATCTCGGCGCAGACGCCGCGGGGAACGGCGAACACCATCGACACGCGGGTGGTGGCCATCGCCAAGGACGTGGGCCTGCTGTCGAAGTGGAACGTCTACATTTCGGCAGAGACGCTGCACACGCTTTACCAGGTTCGGTCCGATACCACCGGGGCGATCCAGGTGCATCTGAAGGACCGCGACCTGAAAAAGCTCGGGACCATTGCCGCCAGGCTTCGCAACAAACTGGAAGCGGACGGCTTCCGGGTGATGGATCCCGACCCGCGGGCCTTCTGGATGAAGTTCGAGACGGTGAACCGCGAGGACTGGACCGGTCAGAAGCTGGACGTCACCACCTGGGAGGACGAGCTCTCGTTCATGACCTGGACGCTGCAACTGCTGGACGGCCTGTCGGCGGTGCTGATGCTGATCCTCATCGCCATCGTGGTCACCGGGATCATGAACACCATGTGGATCGCCATCCGCGAGCGCACGCGAGAGATCGGCGCGCTGCGGGCGATCGGCATGCAGCGGGGCGGGGTGATGCGCATGTTCCTGGCCGAATCGGTGCTGCTGGGTCTGACAGCCGGAATCGGAGGAGCGCTGCTGGGTGCGGCCATCGCCGCCGGGGTGAACGCGGCCAGGATCGAGGTGCCCCTGAGCGTGCAGCTGTTCTTGATGTCGGACCACCTCCACCTCGCCGTTCATCCGCCGCTCCTCGTCGGCGCCGTCATACTCATCACCGCGGTGACCGGGCTCGCCGCTCTTTACCCCTCGTTCCGAGCTGCGCGGCTCAGCCCCGTCCGCGCCATGTCCCACTTCGGGTGATTCATGAACATGCTCTCGTTGCTTCTTCTGTTGGCGGTTTCGAAGGGGGAGCTCGTCGATCTGCTGAAGGCCGTCGACGAGCGCCAGCGCAATTCCGGGGACTGGCGATCCGAGTCGTACATCGAACAGAAGGAGAAGGGGAAGGTGGACGTGATCTACGACGCCACCTTCATGCGCCGGTCGAAGGACGCCAAGTTCGTGATCATGTTCAACAAGCCCAAGGCCCAGCAGGGGCAGGGCTACCTGCGCGTCGACAAGAACCTCTGGTTCTACGATCCGGCGGTCGGCAAGTGGGAGAGGCGCACGGAGCGTGAGCGGATCGGCGGCACGAACTCGCGCCGGTCCGACTTCGACGAATCGCGCCTGGCCGAGGAGTACGACCCCGAGGACAACGGCGAGGAGAAGCTGGGCGCGTACACGGCGCAGGTGATGACCTTGAAGGGCAAGCCGTCGCTGGATCTGGCCTTCCCGGTGATCAAGCTCTGGGTGGACAAGGAGACCAGGAACGTCCTCAAGCGGCAGGAATTCGCGCTGTCGGGCCGGCTGATCCGCACCGCCTACTACCCGAAGTGGAGGAAGGTGTTCAGCGAGTCGAAGAAGGCCGAGATCTGGTATTCGCAGGAGATACGGTTCTTCGACGAGGTGGAGAAGGCCAACCAGACGCTGATCCTGATCAACAAGGTCGATCTGCGCTCGCTGCCCGAGAACATCTTCACCAAGGCCTGGCTCGAGGGTCAGAGCCGATGACGTCTGTCGTCCTGGCGCTGCTCCTCGGCCAGGAGCCGCGGCCGAGTGAGGCCGAGATGTTCGGCGAGAGCCAGAAGGAGGCACCACCGAACCTCACCCAGGAGGCAGCCCCGGCGAACCCCCTGCAGGTGGGCGGGCAGTTCTACTTGCGGGCGCAGTCGACGGCGCTGGCCAAGCAGGATGCCGACGACTGGAGCTTCTCGGCGCCGTCACTGCTGGACGTGTACGGCGACGCCCGGCTGAATCCGCGCGTGCGAGGGTTCGTGCTGGGGCGCATGTTCTACGACCCGACGCTGCGGGTAGAGTCGTCAATGACGACGACCACGCCGTCCATCGATGCCATCGCCTTACCCGAAACGGCGGGAGCGACCACCGGGAGCGCGCCTCTGTCCAGCCTGTTCGGCGGACGGACACGTGGGCCGAGCATGGCCCTCGATCAGCTGTGGCTGCGCTTCGACATCGCGCGCACGGTGTTCGTCACCGCGGGCAAGCAGCACGCGCGCTGGGGGACGGCGCGCTTCTGGACGCCCACCGACTTCCTGCACGTCCGCAAGCGCAACCCGCTGGACGTGTTCGACGCGCGCAGCGGGACCACGATGCTCAAGCTGCACCTGCCCTGGGAAGATCGCGGCTGGAATTTCTACGCCTACGCCATCGGCGAGCAGGCCGAGGTCACCTCGAAGGTCGGGGACGTCGCGGGGGCCGCACGGGCCGAGATCGTCCTTGGCACTGCCGAGGCCGGCCTGGGCGCCGTCGTGCAGCGCGGCCACAAGGCGAAACTGGCGGCCGATCTGTCGGCTGGGGTCTGGGACGTCGATCTGTACGGCGAGGTCGCGCTGCGACACGCAGGCGAGATCGATCGCGTGACCGCTTTTCATCCGACGGGGATCGGAGATCTGCTGAACCCCGTGGAGAGTTACTCGCCGACGGATCGGCAGTCAGGCTGGAAGCCGCAGGTCACGGGCGGCTTCACCTATTCCCGCAAGTACGCCGACAAGGACGTCTGGATCCTCGGCGGCGAGTATTTCTACAACGCGCTCGGATACGACGACCCCGAGCTGTACCCGGGCCTGATCCTCCCCCGCCAGGGGCCGCTGCAAGATCCGGCGACCTTCTTCTACCTTGGCCGCCACTACGGCGCCCTTTTCCTCGGCGTGCCCGCCCCCTACGGCTGGGATCTCCACAGCTTCACTGTGTCGACGCTGGGGAACCTGTCGGATCGCTCGTTCGTCACCCGGGTCGACTACGCGTACACGTTGCTGACGCACGTCCGGGTCGAACTGTTCGCGGCGGTGCACTACGGCAACGACGATGGCGAGTTCCGGTTCGCGCTGCGCTTCCAGAACATCGTCCTGCGTCAACCGGCACTCTTCGACATCGGCGCCGCTTTGCGCGTCAGTATGTAGAACCCACCTGATCGTCAAGGTGGGTGCACGGTGCGGTTGAGGCCAGGGCGGGTGCTGCTCGTCGCCGTGGGCGGCCTTGTCAGCATGGTGCTGATCGGCCTGGCGTTCTTCCGTGTCGACTTTGCGGGTGGCGGGGTTCACTTCGCGGCTCGGTTCGACTTCCAATCGTGGCTGCAGCGCCTTCCCTCGAACCTACCGTGGGTCCTGCCTTTCATGGTGCTGGCCGCCACGGCGCCGGCGCTGCGTGCCATCGTGTGGGGCCGCACGGTGCCGGCTCCCGTTCCCGCCTGGCGGCAGCGTTATCGCGCGCTGGCCCTGGGCGGGCTCATCAACAATACAGTTCCGGGCCACCTCGGCATCTTCGCCGCGTCCTGGTTCCTGTTCCGCGGCACGGGCACCCCGCTGCCGGCCGCGCTCTCGTCGCTGCTGCTGACGAAGTTGCTCGAGTTCGGCGCCCTGGTGACCTTCACCAGCGCGCTGGCAGTCGTGGCGCACTTGCGCGGGCTGCACCAGGTGCCGGCCGGCCCGATGCTCGCGATCGGTTTCACCGCGCTCGTGGTGTTCACCGTCGTGCTGGTGGGCGCGCGGCGGTGGGCGCCTCGGCTGTCGCGGAGGTTGCTCGCCGCCGGTCGACTGCGTCGTCTGGCGGCCGGGCTCGACACCGTGGCCCACGGCCTCGTCGCGGTCGGCTCACCTCGCCGCTTGCTTGCCGGGTGGCTGCTTGCCGGCGGGCCGGTGGTGGTCGCCACGATGGCCTACGGCATGGCGCTGTGGTGGATGGGCGTGGGACCGTTCCTGCTGGGCGGTGGATTGCTGCTGGGTGCTCTGACCTTTGCCCAGCTCACGCCCGGCTTACCCACCACGGTGGGCATCTACTATCTGGTCTGCACCAGCGCCGCCCGGGCCCTGGGGGTCGAGGACGACCGGGCAGCCACCCTCGCCGTTCTGACCCACGTGGCCACCGCGACCACCAACGTGCTGGTCGGCCTGGTGGCGGCGTTGCTGAATCACCATCGCCTGCGCGAGCTGTTCCGGTTCCGCGGTGTGATGAACGCGCCCGTGCCGAGCACGCCCCACTGACCATGCACGAGCTCGAGCTTCTGGACATGCCGCGCTTCCTCGACGCTGTCGAGGAGGACGTGAAACGGGCACACGTTCGGGTCTGGGTCGAGACGTACATCATGCGCGCCGACCGTCTGGGACGGGCCCTGGCCTGCCGTTTGACCGACGCGGCGGCGCGAGGCGCGGACGTGCGGCTTCTGTACGATCCCCACGGCTCGATCGAGGCCGAGCCCTGGATCTTCTCGACGCTCGAGCGCAACGGGGTCGCGGTGCGCCCGTACCGGCGCCTGGGCGAGGCGCTCGGGCGACTGAGTCCGGCGGTGCGAAACCATTCACGCATGCTCGTGTTCGACGAGATCGCCTACACCGGTGGCTATGCCTGGGCCGATCCCTGGCTGCCTGTGGAAAGCGGCGGCGACGGCTGGCACGACCTGTGTTGTCGCGTGCGTGGCCCGGTGGTCCGGGACTTCGCGGCGCTGTTCCAGCAGCGCTGGCAGGAGATCGACGGCGTCACACCGCAGGATTTCGACTCTGCCGATCGCTACGACGACGTGCGCCTGGTGTCGGCGGGTCCACACGGTGTCTCGCTGGTGCATGGCTGCCTGCTGGAAGCCTTTTGCCGCGCGCGCCGTCGCATCTGGATCGAGAATGCGTACTTCTTTCCGACCTCGCGGTTCCTGAGGACGCTGGGGGACGCTGCAGCCCGTGGGGTCGACGTGCGAATCATCATCCCGGGCCGCAGCGACTTGCCGATCATTGCCCGGGCCGCTCGCGCCGAGTATGCCGACTGGCTGGCCGCGGGTCTCGCCTTGTGGGAGTACGGGCCGGTCGTGGCCCACGGCAAGGCGGCCCTGGTCGACGACGACTGGTGCACCGTCAGCACCTTCAACGTCAACCCCACCAGCGTGCATCTGTCCATCGAACTCGCGCTGCTGATCCGCCAGCCGGCGTTCGTCGCCAGACTGGCCGATCAGCTCGAGCGGGACATGGCCCACAGCCAGCGCGTCACGGCAGCCAGGCTTGCCGATCGGCCCATCGGCGAGGGCGTCCTCGACGACCTGGCGCATGTCATGCTCACCCTGACTGACCGTTTGTTCGAGCCGTGAGAAACTCCGAAACGGTCCTCGCCCCGGCGACATGAGGGGAGGGGACGGACCCTTTCATGGAGCGCATCGATACCGTCGTGGAAGACGTTCTGGCGGGCAACCGCGACCGCTTCCGCGAGGTTTTCGACATGTACGAGGCGACGGTGCGGGTGGTCCTGGCGGCCATGCTGCCCGACCGCAGCGTGGTCGATGACCTGCTGCATGAGGTGTTCGTGACGGCGTACCTGAAGCTGCGCGAGTATCGTCCCGGCACCGACTTCCGCGCCTGGGTGCGCACCCTGGCCCGCAACCTGGCGTTGAACGAACGGCGCCGGTATCTGCGCCACCGGTCGCTGGACCGGCGTTACCAGGCCGAGATCGAACAGTGGATCGAGCCGGCGATGGAGCGTCTGGTGGACGGCGACCGCGGCGTCACCGAGCGGCTGCGCGAGTGCATGGACGGCCTGCCCGACAAGGCGCGGCGCCTGGTCGATCAGTACTATTTCCAGGGGCTGTCCGGGCCCCAGATCGCCGAGCGCGAGAAGCAGAAGGAGACCTGGGTGCGGCTGGTGCTGTTCCGGGCGCGCGGCTCGCTGTTCACGTGCCTCGAGAGCAAGGGCGTGCTGTCCCATGAATGACGAGCGCCTCGCCGATCTACTCGAGAAACTGGGAAGCGGCTCACTCGAGGGTCCGGAGGAACAGGAACTGGCCGAGGGGCTG
>JANPFD010000047.1:0-6202 GCA_031423255.1 Myxococcales bacterium
GATTCACCCCTCCTTCCAACGGTAGGAAAGGATTTCCGAATACGAACCCAGATCACACTCCAGAGAGACAGAGATCCTGCTGCCGCCGGTGACTGTGTCCGCGAACACCATGTCGGTGCCGCTCGAGTTCACGGTTGATTCGAGCGTTGTCACAACGCTAAAACCCTGGCCGGAAGTCGCTTGCTTGATCAGCGAGCAAGTGATGCGTTGAGTTCCGTCGCTAGTACCCAGACTGTGACGTACGACGATGTTGCTCACTTTCTTCGCGATGCTCGTACGAAGAAGTGGACAGGTATAGACCAAGCCACCACGCACAAGAGAATCCTCGGGACGGATCTTCCCTTGTGCCCGATACGCATCGATGTAGGGATCGCGCACATTGGGAGCGACAATTGGCGCGCTTACCAGTTTCGAGACGCAAGCACTTCCCGATGAGACACGATTTTGCGCCGAGGCAGGAACGGAGACCAGCCCGGTCGCCGCCGCCAACAAGGCGAGCAAGGGCGCTCGCCAAAATACAAATAAATGCTTGGATAGATTCGATGTAACAGTTCTTGTCATGACTTCTATTCCTCCCAGACGTACGAGTTAATGGAGTTACCTTGAGCCACAGAGCACGTCAGAGAATACGCTGCGGTGGATGACCCTGCGGCCATTGAGAACGCTAGCTCAACGTAACCACCGCTGAACGACCTGCCGGTGGATCTGCTCTGCGTCTCGACCCATCCCGAACCGGGATTTTGCCGATATAAATAGCAGGTGGTTTGTTCGGTCGTGCTGTTATCCGAAAGGTAGACGGACATTGATCTGATGGCGCTGCCCGTGCTGTGCACGCCGCGGTGCAACGGACAGGTGGCCTCAGACTCGCCCACGCCGCTGTAGAAAATCCCGTTCGCGATTGTCACTCCTCTTTGTGCGGAACTTGAGGTGGACTGGCGATCACACGCGGCACCCGGTAGCGAGCGCGTGACGGCACGGGCGTTACTGCCGAGCGCTGTGACCATGATGCCGAGTAACAGTGCGTAGCCTGGCTTTGAAAGTTTCATCCACATTTCTCCTATTCGACCCACGTGTAGGACTCAACAGAGATCCCTGACATGATGATGCAATCAACGTCAAAGGACCGTTTACTATCGACCGCCGGATGGGCAGCGAGATTCATCGTAACGCTGGTAAAACCGCTGCTGTATGACTTCTGCATAGTAGAGACGAATTTCCAGTCGTTGCCGCCTGTCCTCGATCCGAGCGTACACACCAAGTCATCAGTGCTCGACACGTCGTAGTAGTTGACCTTGAACTCGGTCATCTTGTTGGCGGGGGCCAGCCTGACGACAGGGCAAGCGATTTCCAATTGGGTCGTGCCAGCATTCGAGATGCTCCCTATGTTCCTAAGGCCATCCCGATCGCCGTATGTCATGGCGCAGTTTGATCCAGCGACTGTTGTTCGCACCGCTGACGCCGGACTAGCGGCGAATACTATCGCAGCTACAGATGCCAGCTTCGCAAACCGTTTCGTTGGCGCCCAGAATTGAAGTCTGTCAATTTTCATTCTCGTTCTCCTTTCGTAATGCGTTTGCACTTGTGGGTCATCTCGCAGTGCGCGAGCGTTGTAGAGCGGTATGTTCCTCCGCGCGCGCCAGACTGTCGTCCTTCGCAAAAAACGCAACAGTGCGTAACTGGCCACTCTCGTCGACCTGCTTCAAATACGCTCCATGAGGCAAGTCAAGCGTCGATCGAGGAAACTCCGAGAGGAAGTCCATCTGAGCCTTGAAGTCAGCGTGAACAATTTTGGCCGAGCACATCGACGTGCGGCAAACGATGTCCCCATCGAAGCGTGACCCTGCAAAGCGCTTGCCGGCGAGAGCTGCGACCAACGCTCGCTCGGTCGCTGGCGCCCAGTCCGCGTCGTATGCCTGGGCAGCGACAGTGTCATCAAAGGCCTGGCGTTGGAGCCGTGCGGATTCGGTTCGCGAGACTTCATCAGCGTGCGCGTTCTCCCCCTCCGGGGTGTCTTCTTCGAGAGCGACTTCCGCCTTTTCGTCAGCCCCTTCTTGCTTGATGAGCGTGCGCTCCACGGGCGCAGGGCGATTCTCGAGCGCAGGGCGATTCTCAAGCGCATTCAGTCGGGCGCGCAAGTCTTCGAGCTCGGTAGACTTGTCAGTTGCCACCGGCCTTGGCTCAGCTTCCCGCCCAAAGACGCCGTGCCTCACCGTCGCAACGATAACAAGAACAACAACAGCAACGACGGATGCGGTAGTGATCCAAATGAAGGTGGGTTTTGTCATGGCCTAGGCGTTGTACAGGGCGATTAAGAGTTAGGCGTCGACCTACGTCGCGCGCTCGAGCAGCGAGCCGTTCGATTCGAATCGGTTGGTGGCCTCGAGGGGCGGAAGGTTGTGGTCCTCGCGCGCAATGCGAGCGTGGCGATCAACCGTCCGGCCAGCAAGATCCTTGTGAGATTGAGCATGGAGGCTCCTCTGCCTTCTTGTTGGTGGGCGATCCGGCTGGCCGCCCCATCTGGGTGTGTCACATCTCCCTGATGCTTCGTGAAGCTAGCTCTACGCGGATCGGGTGTCAGTAGCTTTTTCGCTGACAGCGCACCGACCACAGGAAGGAGGAGGAACTTGCAGACCGGCCACGATGTCCTCAAAGCGCCGAATGACCTTTTCGACTAGGTGGCCAGCGCTTGTGGCTCCCGCCTTGTGACATGCCCGCAAAACATGCTCGGAGACCGTGTGGCGGGATATCCCAAGCGCACCGGCTATTTCCTTGTTGGTCGATCCCCTGGCCAACATCGTGGCGATTTGTACCTGGCGAGCAGACAGACCCAGAGCCATTCCTAGGGTTCTGGCCGCATCATCAATCGTGGGCGACGGGCAATGGGGTCCCCCAGCAAACGCCGCGCCGCTCATGGTGGCGGCTCCGTGAAGAGGCGGTCTTCGCGCAACGTGCAATCGTTTGCCCCGATCGTATAGGTCGTTGCTTGGGCGGCCGGGGTCGTCTCTACGGCGGGGGTACCGGTCATCAACCCTGCCGACATGTTGAGCATTGCTACCGAGCCATTGAGGCTAACGATCATGTGGCTCAGCGCGGTCACGTAGTTTTCGGCGTAATTGACGAGCTGTCCGTCGCGACCAAGCCCGGGCGCCGTACGCGGTCTGCTGCTCCCGTTAGGGCAGCCGAATTCTTGCGGTCGAATAGCGGTAGCGACGGCATACTTAGCTGGAGGGCTAGGGTCGATCGTGTTCGGGTCGGTCTCCTCTTCGCTTTGGCAACCAGGCAAGGCGACGGCTCCCACGGTAACGGAGATCCAACGGGTGCGGACAGGCAAGATTTCCTTCGGCAAGGCTCTCTCCTTTCTTCACGAATGGAACAGCGACACACGTTCTCGGTAGATCCCTCAAAGCCCGGTCCTGGAGGTTCGATGATTCAAAGCCCGGTTTCCTGGTGGATGCCCTCACAGCACAACGCGTGCCGTCCCCTCGGTGAGGCAGCGCGCCCGTGTTGGCGTGAGACGCAACACCTCGTCACATTTGCAGTGCAACCATCGCAACAGGGAGAGCTGTTGCGGATCGTGCCCGCCGGGAGGTGAGGCGGCCCCCAGCGACGGATTCGAGGCGGCAGCGGAAGCCCGGGGCGACCCAACCGGCCTTTACCCCGTGGCCGCGCTCACGCGGCGCGGGTCCAGGCTTCCCGGAGCATGCCCGAGAGCCGCGGTCGAGGACGGTTTCGCGGGCACGCCGCTGCCAAAGTTCGTGCGCCGAGATCTCGAGGGCAATCTCGATTGTGGCCTCCTGCAACGGGGCTTCGCGCTCATCGCGTGCGCCGATTGCGACGAGCGGAGGCTGGTCGCGTTCGCATGTTGTCCGGAGCGTTTTGCCCGTCGTGCTTGGGATGGACGCCTTGCACGTCTCGACGCCCGCGCCTTTTCTAGTCATCGCGCCGGTTGCGCGATCGACCGCGAGGATCTGGATCTTCGCCCTCCTGAGCATAGAGAAAGAGCGTCCCCGCGGCCGGCACCGGACCGGCCCCACCCGCCGCGCTAGCGCCACCCGCGCCGCCGGCTGCGCTCGTGCCGCCCGCGCCGCCCGCACCGCTCCCACCGCCGCCCGACGCGCTCGATCCACGGGCCGCGGCCGATCCCACCGCGCCCGCCGTACGGAGGACCGTGCCGCCGCTACTCGCTGAGCCCGCGCCACCACCGGCGCCATTCCCGATCTGCCCCGGGCCGGTCCCTGCCCCGGCGGCGCTGCCGCCTTTCTGGGCGTTTCCGCCGGTGTTTCCCCCGGTTTCGGGAGCGCCCGAAGGGTGCGCCGCGCCCGCGCAGGCAAGTGGCGCCGCTGTCGCGGCCAGGGCAAGGAAGACGAGAGAGATCACGTCCTGGGGGCGTCCGATCCCTCACATAAGTATGCCGTTTTACCGTACACTTCGGCATCATGGTGTTCGAGAGACTGGTCGAGCTTCCGCCGCGCGGGTCGTGCTTCCTCTTCGGCCCCCGACAGACGGGCAAGAGCACGCTCATCCGCTCGATCCTTCCGAAGGACTCCTTCATCGTCGACCTTCTGGTCCACGACACCTTCCTGCGCTATGCCAAGCAACCGGGACGTTTTCGCAGCGAGGCCACTCAGCGCATCCGCCAAGGCACCCGCACGATCTTCATCGACGAGGTCCAGAAGGTCCCGGCTCTTCTCGACGAGGTGCATGGCCTCATCGAGGAGACGAAAGTCCGCTTCCTGCTGACCGGGTCGAGCGCGCGCAAGCTCAAGCGCGGAGGCGCCAACCTGCTCGCGGGCCGCGCAGCCACGCGGCGCTTGCATCCGCTGACGTCGTTCGAGATCGGCGCCGACTTCAATCTCGAGCGCGCCCTCTTGTTCGGCACCCTGCCTGCGGTCGTGGCTGGCGACGACTCCTCGGCGCGCGAGCTCCTCAAGGCCTACGCTGAAACCTACCTGAAAGAGGAGATCCAGGCCGAGGGCGTCGTGCGCAGCCTGGGCGCTTTTGCGCGCTTCCTGGACGTGGCCGCTGCCCAGTCCGGTGAGATATTGAACGCCGCCGCCGTCGCCAGTGACGCGGCGGTTTCGGCCCGTACGGTGCGGGAATACTTCCAGATCCTGGAGGACACTCTGGTCGGCTTTCGTCTGGAGCCCTGGAGGAAGAGTCCGCGCGCACGTCTGGTCGGCCACCCGCGTTTCTATTTTTTTGACACCGGGGTGACGAACGCGCTGAACCGGCGCCTTCACGCCGACCTGGAGGCCCCGACGCGGGGACGTCTTTTCGAGCAGTGGGTCGTCACCGAGAGCCTCAGGCTGGTCGACTACCGCTTCCCGGAGACACGGCTCTTCTACTGGCGCACGAACCACGGGGCCGAGGTGGATCTGTTGTTCGAGCGCCACGGCAAGTTGCGCCTGGCGGTCGAGATCAAATCTCGTCGCACGGTTTCGGGCGCGGATCTGAGCGGCCTGCGGACGTTCGCCGAAGCGCACCCCGGTGTTCCGAGGATCGTGGTCGCCACCGTTCCCGAGCCCTTCCAGGTCGATTCGATCGACGTCTTGCCCTGGCGTCGCTTTTTCGAAGAGCTCGGCAACTGGCTGTAAGTGACGGATCACGCGCGAGATGATCACGCCGCCGGTGAAGCTCAAGGCCCGAGACGGTGCTCGCGCTCGGCGGAGGCGTACATCCGTCCGAGGTATTCGCCGCTTCCGCGGCCGGGCGCGTTCACCCGAGGCCCTGCTGCGCCACAACGGGCTGCACGCCGGCTGATCGAGCCGCGCACCTGCACCGGGCGCTACGCGGTCATGTCAGTCACTGCGCGTCGCTTCCCGAAGCCACAGCCAGCGCGATCTGCAGCTCAGCCAGCGTCTGCTCGATCTCCACCACGCGAAGTCGGCTGGCGTGCGAACGTTCAAGGATGTCGGTGGCTAAGATCGGACTCAGGGCGCCGCTCACCGCAGCCGCGCGAGCGAGCTCAGCAAGCTTGCTCGCAGCCTCCGAAGCCTCCCGGGCGGCCACAAGCTGTTCCTGCACAAGGCTCAGCTCTCTGACGGTGCGCACGACATCGGCACGCGCCTCGAGCAGTCGGGCATCGTACTCAGCCTCGACCTGGATTCGGCGCGCCTGCTCTCGTGCCACGTTGCCCTGGTTGCGGTCGAAGAACGGGAGTTCGAAGGTCAGGGCAACACCAACGGAAGCGTTGCGATCGGCC
>JANPFD010000048.1:0-1221 GCA_031423255.1 Myxococcales bacterium
GAACGTGCTGACCGGTCTGCCGCTGACCGATGATGAGCTCAAGGCGGTGGTCGCCAAGGCGGCCGCGCTACCTGGACTCATCGATGAATGGCAGAAGACGCCGGAGTTCCGCACCCGCATGCTGAAGTTCTTCAAGCAGGCATTCCAGCAGACCCAGACCGATCCGACCGACTACAACGACCTCATCGGCGCCAATCCGAACGACATCGGCCCAGCGTTGTTGCTGCGTACCGCCGAGGAGATGTTCGCGCGCACCGTGCTGCAGCTCATCGACGAGGGCCGGCCCTTCACCGAGGTGGCCACCACCGATCGCTTCATGATGAATGCGCCCCTGATGTCGATCCTGGCATTCATCGACGCCATCCCGCGCAGCGACTTGAACCAGGTGGTCACCACCGCCGTCTGGCCGATGCAGAAGCCCGAGATGAAGAATCTGACCCTGACGTTGATCTACGAGACCGACCCGGCCACGGGCGCGGTGCTGACGATCCCCTGGGCCGACAGCATGAACCCGATGTCGCCCAACTTCATGCGGTTCGCGATGCCCAAGCCCTACGTCGGTAACCAGCCCAGGTGCATCGAGCCCTACGTTGTCAAGGGAGTGGCCGCTTTGCAGGGGCTGCTGCCGCTGATGTTCGGGCAGCGTCCGGGTGCCTGTGGCCCCAGCACCGGCCAGGTCACCGCCGACGATTGGAACACCTGGCGCATGGTGAGGATCCGGGCGCCCAAAGTGGGCGAGGAGCGCACCGGCTTCTGGGATCTGGCCAGGTTGCGCGACCCGACCGCGGTCGAGTTGATCATGGATACGCCCCGCATCGGCTTCATGAGCACCCTGGCCTTCATGGCCAACTGGCCGACTAACATGTCGAACCAGAGCCGGGTCATCACGAACCAGGCTCTGATCGTCGGCCTCAATCGCAGCTTCGATGATCGTGGCACCACGGTGCAGATCACCGAGACGGCTGACGACTCCAAGCACGTGCAGCCCGGCACCGCCTGCTTCGGCTGCCACCAGACCCTGGATCCGATGCGCGACCTGTTCCGCCAGAGCTATGCCATCAGCTACTTCAAGCAGATGACCCCGATGAACCCGAAGTACCCGATCCCGGCGATGGGTACCTTCGCGGTCGACGGGGCTCCGGCCACCACTGGCAGCGGGATCGCGACCTTCGGCAAGGGCATCGCCACCCACCCGGGGTTCGCGGCTGCGTGGACACAGAA
>JANPFD010000049.1:0-6266 GCA_031423255.1 Myxococcales bacterium
CGACCTGCGACAGAAAATTGCGCGCACGTCGTATCCCCTGGCAGCAGAGGCAGACAAACAACCAGCCCAGGTCACGCGGCTCCTCGGGCGCCTGCAGGCGCACGGTCTCATCGCCAAGATCCCCCGCTCACGTCGCTGGCGCGTGTCCCTGGCGGGGCGCCGGACCATGGCCACCGCGATCAAGCTCAGGGAGGTCGCCTACCCGAACCTCTTTGCCGCTGCCGCCTGAACCGCGGGCAACATCTGCGCAAAAAACCAAGAAGTTACGAAGGAAGAATCTATGCACACAAGCTCAAGGCCCGGACGCGACACACGCCAGCACGTCCAACTGGTAAGGTCTCGTCCTACCTGCCCAGCATTGCCATTCCTGCGCACGTAGCCGATCCTCAAAACAACGCAGATATTCGGCGTCCTGCGCGCTCGCGTCAGCCCGATACCAGTCGCCCTGGATCGCTACGAATTTTCCGTCTTCGTCGAACTGGATGCGGATCCATTTGCACTGCACCCCCCGCGGTTGAAAGCACGCGCAGGCGACCTCGATCTCAGCAAGCCTGCTAAAGCATCCCGGCGTATCAGGCACGGACGGCAATGACCAGCACGCATCGCCCCCGTCACGTGGTTCCACGACGGCGTCGGCTCCGCTGCGGGGAAAAGAAGACTGTTCACTGGTCGCGTCTGGCCCCGCAGCGTCGGAACTCGATCTTTCAACCAATGCCCGGTTGCGGGCGCAGCCGCCTGCATGAGGCAAAAGGAAAAGGCTGATCGCCTCCAGCAGGAAAACCGTGGCTCGCATCGTCCTCGGCCTCCTTTACCTGAACTCGATCGGAACGAAGCGAAGTACGTCGACATGAACCGGCGCCCTCTGATAACCAGTCCTGAGGGTACAAGCCGAGACACCCTGCGCGGATGGGAACGGCCTCGAGAATATCGGCTGAGCTGATCCGTTGTTGACGACGACCATCTCGTCGTACTCCCCCCACCTACCCCGCAGGTCGGTGCAGACGATTTCGTCCCTCGTCACTTGTCTGAGCCTAGAGAACCCGGGCCCAAAACTTCGCGCCTCGAGGTGTGCACGTCCGTCTTGAGCACCCGTGTCGGCCGTGTACGTAACGTACCAAACAGCACGGCCGGACGAACGCTGGGCAACCTCCACGCCTGGCCGGAAGGCCTGCCGCCCGGCCGTTGAAGTCCACGTTGTGGGCTGGGAACAGGCGCCACTCACGAGCCCGGTCGCGTCGTCCATCGGACAAGATGCCCCCCTCACGAAGAACTCGCAGCCGACGAGCCCACCGGCGCTCTTTCAAGCCGAAAACTCAAGGCCCCACGCAGGCCAGCATGTCCAGCATGAAAGCAACCGTAGTACCTGCCACGCATTGCCATTCCTGCGCGCGCAGTCGGTCTTCAAAACAACTCAAATATGCAGCGGCTTCCTCCGCACTGGCGCCAGCGCGGCCATACCGGTCGGCCTCGATAGCTACGAATCTGCCACTTGGGTCGAACTGTATTCGGATCCATCTGCACTGCCAACCGCGTGGCAGCAAACACGCGCAGGCAACCTCGATCTCAGCAAGCGTGCGAGGGCAGCCCGGCTTATCGGGTAACGAGGCGAGCGACCGGCATGCGTCACCCCCGTCTCGTGATCCCATGGCGGCATCGACTCCGGCCCCGGAAATCTCCGCGTCGGATGCAGCAGCGTCGAAACTCGAGCTTTCGAGCAGGGTCCGGTCGCGGGCGCAGCCGCTTGTATGAAACACGAGGAAAGAAACCGTCGCCTGTAGCAGGATAGCCATGGCTCGCATCGTCATGCCCCCCTACCTGAACTCGATCGGAACGAAGCGGAGTACGTCGACATGAACCGGTGCCCTCTGATAACCAGTCCTGAGGGTGCAAGCCGAGACACCCTGTGCGGATGGGAACGGCCTTGAGAATATCGGCTGAGCTGATCCGTTGTTGACGACGACCATCTCGTCATACTCTCCCCACCTACCCCGCAGGTCGGGGCAGACGATTTCGTCCCTCGTCACTTGTCTGAGCCGAGAGAACCCCGGCCCAAAACTTCGCGCCTCGAGATGTGCGCGTCCGTCTTGAGCACCCGTGTCGGCCATGTACGTCACGTACCAAACAGCACGACCGGACGAAGGCTGGGCAACCTCCACGCCTGGCCGGAAGGCCTGCCGCCCGGCCGTTGAGGTCCACGCTGCCGGCTGGGAACAGGCGCCACTCACGAGCCCGGTCGCGTCGTCCAACGGACAAGATGCCCCCCTCACGAAGAACTCGCCGCCAGCCCGGTTGGCCTGCGAGGTCAGAAACCAGGCGCGGATCTCGACACCACCACCTTCCGCCGGGCCGACGGCAAACGAAAAACCGAGGTCCAAGGTGGTCACTTGGGCTCCGGGGGGCATGTCCTTGGTAAGTGGGACCGCCACCTTCGTACTGACTCCGGTGGCAAGCACGGCCGGCGGCTGCCACGACGTGCCGTCATGGCTCGTGAAGACAAGCCTGTCCTCGCTGCCGACTGACTCGACTGACATCAGGTACATCCGGTCACCCCGAGGGAAAAGGCGCGGGTGGGTGATGATAGAAGTGAGCGGGTTATCCGGAAGAACCTGGAAGTTGCAGCCTCCCGCGGGCGCCATCGCGACGGCTATTTTTCCGGCAGGATCAAAATCGTGAACGGCAACGTATACATTTCCAGGTACGTTGCCCGCAATATCGGAGCCGTCTCGCGAAGTCCCGAGAGCAAGGCACGAACAGGCCTCGAATGTATCGCCGGCATTGGGAGACCGCCACACACAGACGCCGCCCCCTGCTCGCAAAACGCGGTTATTAAACGTATTGCTGGTCTCGTCGGCGCTAAACTTGTCAAAGACTCGTACGCCTTCGAAACCGGGCCTCACCCAATCCGCTGTTTTTAGGGCCACCAACGAGCTGATATATGCGATATTTGTGCCCGAGACGTTGCCTGTACCTGGATCGCCCCAAACAGCGGCAGCCTCTGGGGGCAACGGCACCCGCGTTGGCGTGCTCCAGGTGCCAACCATAGGGTCGCGAACACCCCAGGTAGTAATGTTTGCGCCAAGCCGAATCCTCTGGACAGTCCGAGCCGGGCTGTCCTCGTAGACGATTCGCGGGCTGACATCCTCGGCCATCGTTACCAACAACTCCCTGCCTCCTACGTAAGTTCCCATGCCCGTCTCCTGCTGCGAAAGGTCGCCACCCAGGGGGTCCGGCGGGAATTGCTCAGCCATGGGTCGCTCTGCAGCAGGTGGCTTAATAATCGAGGGTGGCGTGAGCTCACAAATGGCTGCCGCGGTCGGATTCGCGCACGCACCGGCGTCGGCGAAGGCGTTCGCCAAGGAGAGCGGCTGACCCAGTGGGCTCACGAGGAAGGTAAATCTGTCGGGATAGGGGAGGACGATGACCGCATTGCCATTGCCGTCCGTGGTACCGGTGGTCCCCGTCCGAACCAAGGAACCAATGCGCGCGGCGACCACCTCAAGACCAGCCACCGGATTCTCATCTTCATCCACAACCCTTACTTGAGCTTGGTTCACCGGACGCAAATCGATTGCATCCACGGCGATGTTGGCCATCCCCGAAGTGTTCTTCGGGTCTTTGCCAATGGCCCGGAAGAGCACTTGGTTCTTCGTCGACAGAGCGTCGGGCAGACCGAAAATCGCGTGAAAGAATCCTGCCTGCGCTGAGTAGGTGTTCACTGGCTGACCTACCATCTGGCCGTTGACTTCCAAACGGGCGATGCCCCCCGTTAAATCCTTTCGGAGAATCGCAGATACAACGTAGGGGCCGGGCTGATCGACCGGTACGTTGTACCTTACCCAGCTCCCGACATTTTGGAGCCCTGGGTCGTTGTACTGCTGGTTACTGGCTGCCGAGTCCGACCTGTCAACACCTCTCGTGCTCTCGGAGGTCATCGTGGCGAGGAGTTCGGCCTCATGGCGCTGAATCGCCCCCAGACGGACAGAGTCGAGTGCCAGCACGAATCCGGTCGACGCGGCATTGCGGCCTGTGACCGTGAAACGAAAGATCTTGCTTCCGGAAGAAGCAAATCGAAAATCCAGCAGATCCGCTTCCCAGTACCGAGGTTCTATTGTTGTCTCGCCGAACGTATCGACCTCGTTACCCTGTCTCGCGCCGTCGATCTTGAGGGAAAACGTTGCGCCGTCAGGAATTTTCTTGAACGTGACCAGGATAGCGTACGTTCCCGGCGATGGCACGTTGAGAACGTACTCCGCGTAGGAACCGGTGCCCGTCCCAGTGATCCTACTGATTTTGCCGGCGCTGGCCCCAAGATCGTTAGCGACCGAACTTGAAGCCGAGACTGCGGACGAGAAAGTTTTCTCGGCTTCGTACTGAAGCGCGAGGGTCGTGACCAGAAGTCTATTCGATCTGGTTTGCACCCCCACCGAATTGGTGGCTCTGAGGCGATAGTAGTACCTGGTCCAATTATCGAGACCGGAATCGGTATGGGCGCGAGTTTTGAGTGGAGGAGAAGCCACAACAGTAGAAGGCTTCTCGAAGCCGAATGTCGAGGAACGCTGAACGTCGAAGCTCGTCACGGTGGGGTCGCAGATCTGCCACGCCAGATCCACGGTCGAGGCTTTCCTGCCGGTAAGAGACAGGCTCGGCGAGGGGATGGGGCTCTTCAGAGCCCGAACGCATGTGCCAGTGGCAGGGTTGCATGTCCCGACTTGGTGACAATGATCCTCGCCACAATCGACCGGTCTTCCCCCCTCGCAGATACCTTCGCGACAGGCGGCACCTTGTCTGCACAGGTTACTGCCCTGGCACGAGGTTCCATCGGCGGCGGTGGAGTCTGAAGGACGACAGATTCCAGCCTGGCAGGTTTCAACACCGTTGCACACGTCTCCGTCGGGACAGGGGAAGCCATCGAGCTTACGACGGCAGTCTACGGGCGCGGCCTCAGCCGCCCAGAGGACAGCTGCGTCGAAGAGTCGGAGTCCCGCTTCGTTCAGGCATCGCGGTGTCGTCTTGTGGGCAAACCAGCCGACGCGACGGGCCGGCGCCTGGACACCGACCATGTTCCCGCCCGCCTCGTATCCAAAGATGGTGACCTTGGTGGGGTCTCCCTGGATCGAGGCGACCCTCGCCGCCTCGGCGGCGGGCCGCCCCCATTCAAACTCTTCAGCGCACTTGCCAACGGTCACGCGCCCGGCGGGTTGCCCATCAGCCAGCGGATGACTGGGGTCCAGAATGTCAAGCTTCGTCTGATTCCTCTCGTCGCCGAAATCCTTGTCCCTCTTCGGGCCAGTCATACCCATGAAGGGCAAGCTGGACTCCTCCAGCACGATTACGCCGGTCTTGAGGTGTCGGAAGGCAGCGCGCAACACGCCTGATCGGGCGCTGTCCGAGAGCACCACGAGCGTGCGGCCTTCCGCGTCCTTGGCGGTGGCTTTCGTATCAACCTTGGTTTCTACTCGAAAGCCTTTTCCCTCGATTCTCCGGATGAGGATCGCGTCGCCCTCGCGCGCTGCCTTCGGCTGCCCCTCGCCGACAACGAAGAGGACCGTCCGTCTCCGAGCGCCCAATGCTTGCTCGGTCTGGGTGACCTCGTCCGGAGACTCGATCTCACCGATGCAGCCACCGAGGAACGCAAGTAAGGTAGGCCAGACAAACGCGCTGGATGGACTGCTCGACGAAGACTTTCTTCGGGGGGATTGGGATCGGAATCGACCAGTCCGTTTCAGACGCATGTGCTACCTACCCGTCTCAAACAGGAACCCCGGCGCTCGTCGCCACATGGACGGTGGGCAGAAATCAACTCCGTCCACTACCTTCTTCGGCGCAGATCATACCCGAAAATGCCGCCGCCGCGGCGCGAAACAAGGGTCGCGCAGATCGCAACACAGATCCCACCCAGGCCCGGCGGCTGCGTAGCTCGGGAGTGGCTTGGTTTCAGGTCGTGAAGTCCTCGGGCGCGGGCGGGCGACATAGGTGCGTGCGCGGGCATAAGTTTTGTCTTCATCGGCCGCCGGCGCCGGTGGCGGTGGCACGACGAGCGCCCGCCATTTGCTCGCGGAGGCGATCACACCTGCGAACCTGATGCAGTGCAAGCGAGGCGGAGGCACCGACGCTGCCAGGCGCGACAACAGGCCATTCCTAACGTCGGGAAATCAACCCTGATGAATGCGTTGCTCAAGCGGCATGTGGCCAATGTGGGCGACGAGCCAGCGATCACGAAGATGCACATGGGCCACGCGCTCGGCAACGGCATGTGGCTCATCGAC
>JANPFD010000050.1:0-2275 GCA_031423255.1 Myxococcales bacterium
GTCGACGCTCGAGTGCGGATACGGACACGGGATGGCCTGCGGATGCGTGTCCGTCATTCGCGGAACGAACGAGCACACGAGGACCCCGGGGCCTGCGAACGTCGAGTGGGGTCGCGATCGTGGATCAGGTGCGTCGCGTGACGAAGGAAGCCATCGAGCGGATCGACCAGATTCTGAGCGACCTGCTTCAACCACTCTCCGTCGGGATCAACGCGGATGCCGCCGATCTCCACCGCGCGGGTCTTGATCTCCATGACGAAGAAGACCATGTGGCGGACCACGCCGAAGACGCTCAGCACCTCAACGCTGAAGAAGTCGCAGGCATACAGGGTGTCCAGGTGGATCTTGATGAACTTCTTCCAGGTCCGCGTTCTCCCGCGCTCGGGCGCGGGCACCATGCCGGCTTCCTCCAGGATGTTCGACACGGTGGTTCGGCCGATCGTGATCTTCAGACCACGAATGGCGTCGCGGATCTTGGTGTAACCCCAGCTCGGATTCTCGTCCGCCATCCTGAGCACGAGGTCACGGATCTCGCCCGGCTTGCGGGGCCGTCCCGGCCCGCGCTTCTTCGAGCTGTCGTACTTGCTCGCGGCCATGGCACGGAACCACGCCAAGATCGTCTCTGGTTTCACGATCTGACAGCAGGCGCGCCGCTCGTCGGGCGTCAGATCCTTGCCTTTGAGAGCCAGGCGACGGCGTTGCTCGGCGGTGAAGTTGATGCGCTCCTTGCCGGTCGCGGCGGTGAGCGCCTCCTTCAAGATGCGAACCTCCTCCTGCATGTACTCCATCTTCCGCGCCATCCGCTCGTTGATCGCGTACGCGATCATGGCGATGAGGAACTGGAGGGTCATGGGCACTTCGACGCTCACCGAAATTGACCCGGGGGGTGCTCACGTAAACTGACCCACCTGGGTGCGGGGGGCCCGGGCGGGGGACAGCGACGGACAGCCGGGTGATACGGCTGCGATGCAGGAGCGATGTACGAAGCGGTGCACGGAGTGCCGCGGGTGGTTTCGCACGGCGGTCTCTGCTGGGGCCACGCAGAAGGTCTGTGGATCCGCGTGCCGACGAAGACGGCGGCGGCGAGGGGCGCGACGGCGGCGGTGGCAGCGGGTGCAAGATCACCGGGTCGACGAGCGAGAGCGGCAGCGACGAAGCCGCGCGCGCCGGCGGTCGGGCGAAGGCCAGGCGGCGGTGGCCGGCGAGGCTGGCCTATCGCCCGCCTGTCACGCGCCGGCCTCGCCGGCCAAGTCCGCGGCAGTAAAGGAGAAAGTGCTCGAATCTTGGGATCGCCTGATGGCTGTGTCACGAGCCAGCCTGGAGCGACAAATGCGAGTGATCCTGCGGGACTTGGACGGTGTTTCTGGGCAAGCCGAGGCCGTGACGGCGGCGATGTCACGCGCCAGCCTCGGGCCGGAAGCGGGCGCCATTCCTTGAGAAAGAGGTGCATCCGTGGGCAGCGATGTCACGCGCCAGGTGGAAAGCGGACCGGCCGCCGTGGTGCCCTGCCTGCTGCGTGGACGGACATCGTGCAAATCGAGCTTCATCAATTGGAGTTGCGACATGCGGCGCTGCGAGCGGCAGATCCGGCGCGGCGGCGGAAGCTGCTGGCCGCGCTTTGCGATGCTGGACAGCAGGTGCCGGTGGTAGTGGTGGCGGCGGAAGCGCCAGCGGCGGACCGGTACATCCTGATCGACGGGTATGTGCGAGTGGATGTCCTGCAGAGCCTGGGGCGGGACACGGTGGATGCGATGGTGTGGACGATGTCGGAGACGGACGCGCTGATCGCGCGCTTTCACCTGGAAGGGCGGGCGCGGTCGACGCTGGAAGAGGCCTGGCTTCTGGAGCATCTGACGTGCGACGAGGGGCTGTCGTTGGAGGAGTTGGGGCGGCGGCTGTGCCGCAGCAAGAGCTGGGTGTCGCGCCGGCTGGGGCTGCGCAAGGTGCTCGACGCCGAGATGCACGCCAAGGTGGCTGCGGGACAGATCCCGCCACAGGCGGCGATGAAGTATCTGCTGCCGTTGGCCCGGGCCAACGGCGAGCACGCGCGCACGCTGGTCGGCAATCTGGGCGCGCACCGGATCTCGGTCCGCCAGTTGGGCCGGCTGTACGCGGCGTACCGCGCCGCCGATGCGGTGGGGCGCCTGAGGATCTGCAGCTCGCCGCTGATGTTTTTGCAGATGGACGGACAGGCCACGCGCGCGGAGCAGCTCCAGACCACCGCCGTGGATCGCCTAGTCGCGGATCTGGGCGCCATCGCGGGCCAGTGCGGCCG
>JANPFD010000051.1:0-2428 GCA_031423255.1 Myxococcales bacterium
TGGGACCGCCTCAGCCGATCTCGGTGAGGGGACGTGTCAGGTACTCCGGTTGGGCCGCGTCGCCGAACGTCCGGTCCATGACCCCGTAGGCGTGGAGGATCCCGAGCAACAGATCCGCATTGCCAAGGCCTGAGCCCTTGAACTCAAGGAACCGGCCCGGATTGAACGCGCCTCCGGCCTTTCCAATCAACACGAACGGGCTGTCGTTCTTGGAGTGGTTGACGCCGGCGGTGAGTTCGTTGAGCCAAAGGATGCCGGTGCTGTCGAGCAGGCTGGTGCCGTCGGGCTCGACGATCGCCTGCAACTTGCCGAGCATCTTGGCCATCATGCCGGAGTACCAGGTGTGTATCTTCAGGAGCGCCACCATGTCGTTCTTGTGGGTCATGTCGTGGTGCGTGATGCCCGCCGGTACGCCCGGGAGGAATCCGAAACCCACGCGGTTACCAGCCTGAGACCATTGCATGGTCCCGACACGCACGAGATCGCACGCGAACGCCGCCGCGATCAGGTCAATCTGCGCCGTGCCTATCGGGTCCAAGACGTCGCCGGTGCAGCCCATGACGTTGACGGGGCCACCATTGGTGCCCTGGTCGGACTCCTGGCACGGGCGACCCGACGGAAGTGTCGTCCCGTTTGGCGCCTTGCACGTCCCCGACGTCGCCGCCGTGGCGAGGTTGGGGGGAATCGCTGCAACATCCAGCTCCAGCCTGCGAATCAGGTCGAGGTGCTCCGTGAGCCGCCGTTGATCTTGCAGCCCGACCCGGGCTTTCAGGCTGCCGAAGCTGGTCATGACTTGGTCGAGGACGCTCTTGCGCTTCTCGGCCGCACGCCGCGCGGCGAGCCTCTGCTCCGCGGGCGTACCGGTGCCGCCCGTCGTAGGTTGCCCGGTCGGCAGCGCGCCGAAGAGGTCCTTGAAGACCTGCTGCGGGTTGCTCTCGACGTAGACGCCTTCGTACTGCGGGATCTGCTTCTTCGACGTCGTGTCGGTGATGAACTTGGGCTGCGTCGTGTACTTGAACGAGCAGCGCGCCGACACCGCTGGAATGTCCGACACCTGCACCCCGAACTGATACGAAGGGAACTGCGCCCCGAGGCTGCCGCGATATTGAGCCTCGGCGCATAGCCGCTGATCGATCGAGTAGTGCGTCGGATTGGCGACGCCTCGGCCGAGGGGCACCACCTGCGTCTCGCTGCCCCAGGTACCACCCTTGTGCAGCATGCCGCCCGTGGCGATCGTCGCCATGCCGCTCGCGTGCACGGTCCCCGAGTCGCTGTTGAGGCCAGCCTTGTTGTCCAGGCCCGCCACGAACAGCAGGTACTTCTTGAAGGGCTCAAGCGGCGCGTGCTGCGTCCCGAGCTGGAAGTTCGCGCCCGCGCCTTTCGGACGCCAGTAAGCGGGCAGGTCGCCGTTGTTCTGGTTCCACATGAGGAAGCGGCGCGGGCGCGGGGTCTGAGCGCTCGCGCTCCGCTCCGGCATCATGGCGTTGAGCATCGGCAGGCCGATAGCGGCGCCACCCGTACCGCGCAAAAAGGTTCGTCGGCTCGTGGTCCAGCTTCTCATGGTTGTTCCTTTCTCAATCGACCGTGCGGATGCGGAAGGGATCGCTCGCGACGAGGTCCAGGTAGACGTCGAGTAGTCGCGTACCGCTGGCGTCCGCCGGCCGCGCGGCCGCGCCGAAGCAGCCCGGGCGAACGTCGGCTGCCTGGCCCATGGCGTACTGCACGAGGTTGCCCGTGAAGCAGTCCTTGACCGAAGCGCTCTTGCTCATCGCCGTCGCGAGCGCGGCGGGCGACGAGTAGTCGCCCACGAGCTCGGCGCTCTTTCCGAGCGAGTTGTAACGGCCGCTCTGGATCGCGGGCATGCCGTCGATGTCGTTCGTGCGGACGAGGCCGTCCGGCCCGAAGCGCTCGAGAATGAACCCGAGCGGCTCGAGGAACCCATGGCAGCCCTTGCAGGTCGCGTCCTGCGAGGTGACCTCCTGGAAGAAGGCCCGCGGCGGCACGTTTTCCGCGCCGCCGAAACGAGCGTTCTGCGCGTCGATCAGATCCTTGACGCTCGGTTGATTGGTCGCGTTCCCGATGGGTGGCGGCAGATCCTCGCAGGTCAGCCGCTCGCGGATGAAGCGCGCGCGCCCGATGGGGAAGGTGCGATTGGATTTGGCGAGGCTTACGCCCTGCTCGATGCCCTCGATCGACAAAAGCCCGGCGAAGGTCAACAGCCCTGAGCGCTGCGCGCCGGCCGGCATCTTCGTCTTGACGAGGGCGGTGCCGGTGACGGCGGGCACCCGGTAGAAGGCGGCCAGCCTCGCGTTCAGGAAGCCGTAGTCGGCCGTGAACAGCGTCCTGAGGTCGCCGCCATTTTGAACGAGGTCGCGAACGAAGAGGTTGAGTTCGTCGCGCAGCAGCGGCACCGCGGCGGCGAAGGCCG
>JANPFD010000052.1:0-7796 GCA_031423255.1 Myxococcales bacterium
CCCGGTGCGAAACACCCAGAGAGCCTGATCGGTCACGCGGAATCCGGCCTCCTCCACTGCGGTGGCGAGCCGGTGGTAAGTCCGCCGCCCCGCGAACACGACCAGCGGCGCGCCCGGCTTGAGCACCCGCAGCACCTCGCGCCACACGTCCGGCCCGGGCACGTCGCCATCCCAGGCGAACATCCCCAGTCCGTACGGCGGGTCCGTCAGGCAGGCGTCGAAAACTGCCGACGGGAGCACCGGCAGCACGTCCCGGCAGTCCGCGCCGCGGATCAGCTCCCAGCAGGAGCCGTAGTCGCTCGGAGAGCCCACGCACCGACGGTAGCTCGTTCACGTGCCAGATCAGCGACCAGGCGCGGCCAGCCCGAAGAAACGTCAAAATCGTCAAATGCCGCAGAGCTGAACGTCAAAATCGTCAAAATCGTCAAATCACCGAGCGGCCTGCTACATCCACAACGCCCGGATCCCTTCGAGATCAGCGCCGGGCGCGTCCGCCGATTCCCTCATTCCTCCCTCATGCGCGACGATTCCCTCATTCAGCCCGGAATCGTGCTATAAGTACTTGATTTCTTGAGCGGGAGAAGGGACTTGAACCCTCGACGTCCACCTTGGCAAGGTGGCACTCCGGTCTTATGATTTCGCTAACTTAGCGAATCGCTTTGACGTTTCGAGCCTTCTCAAGCCTTCTCAGGACGTTTCAGGCCTTCTCAGGACGTTTCGGATTCCCTCATTACTCCCTCATGCACGGCGGGGGCTCCCTCATGGCGCGGTCCGGCCGGACGGCTGGCTACCACGCCGTGATACGCTTGCTGGCAAGAGCCGATGGCAAGACCACAGCAGCACCTTCCGAGAACGCTCGACGAAGCGGTCGCCGAACTGCGTCGCGACCCGTCCCATCCGGTCCACCTCGTGGTCGACGGCATCGAACTGGAATTGCGCCTCGCCGGCAAAGAGCCGGTGCGCGGCGCGGCCGACCAGTCGAACCTCGGCGACCGGATCGCCGCGCTTGGGCCGTGGCAGGGCGAGTCAACAGACGAAGTCGTTCGCCGCATCCGCGAGGCGCGTGAGGGCAACGACCGGACGCTTCCCGATCTGCGGTGATCTGGCTTCTCGATTCGACCACGATCATCTACGCCCTGAACGGTGAGGGGCGCTGCCGCCAGAACCTGAACAGCGCCCCGAGCCGCGGGCGTGTCGCCACCAGTATCCTCGCGGTGGCCGAGGTTTACTACGGTGCGGAGAACTCCGCGCGCCGAGAAGAGAACTACTCCCGCGTCGAACGCGAGCTTGAGCTTCTGGACATCTATCCGGTCACCAACCGAACCGCACACATCTACGCATCGATTCGAGCGCACGTCGAGCGCGTGGGAAGGCCCAAGGGATGGCGAGGGAGAATCGACCTCCTTCTTGCAGCGACGGCCATCGAGAACGACGCGGTTCTCGTGAGCCACGATGACGGCCTGCTCGACGGGGCGATCCCCGATCTCAAGGTCGAAGACTGGTTCTGACGTCCTCACGGCGCCGCTCCTCCGCGCGCCGCTCCAGGCCCAGCGCTCGGCGTCCCGCCCTTCGCCACGATGTCCTGGATGGCCTTCTCGTCGACCTCGACCTTGGTCTTCGCCCTTAGGTCCGCCGCCATCTTGTCGAGCCACGTCTGCTCCGCCTGGCGGGCGAGCCTCACCCGGATGGCTTCCCTGACCTCGGTGAACGCCCGTGAGAACCCGGGCCGCACCTCGAACAGCTTGAGCACGTAGAACTTGCCGTTCGATTCGACGGGACCCGCTACCTCGCCCTTGTCGAACATCGCAGCGATGGCGCTCCGCACAGGCACCGGCAGCTTGTCCGACATGCGGTCGACCCACCCCAAGCTGCCACCAACCGCCTTCGTGACCCCGTCCTCGCTGTACTTCTCGACGATTGCTCTGAACCCCGACTCGTCTGCCTCGCGCGCCTCTGTCGCTGCCTTCGTCGCCTTCCGGCGGTCGGCGCACACGATCTGGCCGAGTCGGAGCTGGTCCTGCCGGTGGAATTCCGCGTAGTGGTCCTGGTAGTAGCGCTGGAGTTCAGCATCCGTGGGAGCTGCTCCGCCACGCGCGGCTTCGTCGCGCGCCATGGCGGTGATCATCTGTTGCTTGCGGGCGCGTTCGACATCGGGGCTCTGGCCGTGGCCTCGGCGCTCCGCTTCCTGGGCAAGCAGCTCGAAGCGGACGAGGTCGTTCACCAGTTCAGGCGCTGCCTTACGGGCCGAACCCGGAACGCGCGCCACGTATGCCTGAACGGAGGCGACATCCAGAAACGTATCGCCTATGCGAACCGGGCCTTCCTGTGCTCGGGACGCATCGCCAAGATTGCATGCTCCAAGCGCGATGCCCACCAGCGCAGGAAACACAAGGCCGAGGCAACTGGCCGCAAGTTGCCACTCTCCGCGGGTGGGAAAGTGCTGTCCATGGATACCGCCATCTACGCCTTCGACCGCGTCTGCCTGCTGCTCATCCGTGTGCTCATGCGCCTGGCCCTGGCCGTCGATGACTTTCGCTGCTGTCTGCCGCGCCGACTTCGCCGATGGCGTGGCTCTCTCCGAGGTGTATGGCGACGCTGGATGGTGCGGCACGGACTCGCTGAGCCGCCGCCCTTCGCCCGTCGTGGCCGTCGCCCGTGGAACCGTACGCCGGACCACCTTGAAGAGAAGCTCGTCCGCCTCCATGTCGAGCAGCGACTCCTCGGCGCCGGTCAGCTCCGCTTCCTCTGCGAGCGCGTTCTTGGGTTCCGCCCGGGTCGCGGAACCGTTCGCAGAATTCTGATCCGGCGTCGCGATCTGGTCGTCGCCCTCGACCAGCAGCGACGCCGCAAACCAAAGCGCATCACCGTCACCGGCCCGCGACACCTCTGGGGCGCCGACCTGACCATGGTGTGGGTCCTGGGCTTCATCCCCGTGTGGCTCCTCGGCGTTGTCGACTACCACGGCAGCCGCGTGATGGCCCTCGAGCGTCTGCGCTGGCCGACCACCGCGGAAGTCTCCCGCGCCCTCGACGGCGCCTTCGCACGCCATGGGAAACCGCTGCGCATTCTCAGCGACCGCGGCTCCGTCTTCACGTCGGACGCGATGAAGAAGTTTCTGGCAGACGCGGGCGTGAAACAGACCTTCACGTACCCCGCCCATCCCTGGACCAACGGCCGCATCGAGCGCCTCTTCAAGACCTTCAAGCAGACCGCCTTCGGCCTGGTGTGGTTGCTGGCGTCCTTCGACCAGATCGATCGCTTCGCCGCCGATTTCGTCCGCTGGTACAACCGCGACCGGCCGCATAGCGCGTGGGGCGGCCGTACTCCCGACGAAGCCTACTTCGGCAGGCCGAAACGCATTCCCGCGCGGCCCGAGCGCGTCGCTTACTTCGGTGGCCGCCTCTCGTGGTGGCACTTCGACTGACGACCGGCGCCGGAGAAGAAGCACGGTCCGGCGCCTGCGTTCTTTGAAATTGTTCGTGGCTCCCCGTTCGCTCCCGCGAGTGGGGCCAGCTATGTGCGGGTGATCGTTCATTTCGGGAAATCTGACGATAAATTCCGCACTCGCCGGGGTTTCGGGCGTCGCTGGAACACTACAGACACGGGCCAGCTATGTGCGGGTCATCGTTCATCTCGGGAAATCTGACGATAATTTCCGCACTCGCCGGGGTTTCGGGGGTCGCTGGAACACTACACACGACTACAAATTTCAATCAGAAATCAGAAACGGCGAAGAAACTGGGCCTCGCTGAGACATCACACTCACCACGCACTGTTCCCGCAAGAAACCAGAGCATTCCGGCGAAACACGAGCGGCGACACCCCATACAGGTCTATTCGCCGTGCCTATCAACCACGACCTTCACATCATTACGCACAGGCAGAACCGCCAGGACGCCGAGGCAACCAGAAATGACAAACATCACCTCCGCCCAGTTATTAAATCCGTCCTGCGCTGCCAAAAGCCCATCAACGTAGGCCACTCGATACTCTACCACCTCGGTTCTGGACCGCCCTACACTTCGGTCTCCGCGCTGCACGGCATGCCTTAACCCGAAAAATCCACAAACAATCCATGTAACACCCAATGCACACACGGACCATCGCCGCACTCGCACGGAGCTCCGCCATCGCAATGCCGCGCCCACAGGCAAGCCAAAAACGGCCAGCAAGATCGCGATCCTATCCACCTAGCGCCCTCCGCAATTTGCACACGACATGATCGGAGGCCCGGCCATATGCTGGACCCCATAGTCATAAGCTCCACGGTCGATTAGGAACTTGTCTATCCGGGGATCCAAAAACGGCGGAAAACGCGTAGTGCGGTCGCCGTTAAATGCATAGTTAATGACAGCCCCACCAAACTCGATCAGCGCGAAAAGGTCGCCACCCACAGAACTCGCTATGCCTCCGAATGTTCCGAAGGCCCCGTAGTTAACGTAACCCGCAAAATAGTTTCCAAATTCCCCGGAATCGAGAACGCCAACGCCAGGCACACTAAACATATCGGCCCGCGATTCGTTGTTTGAAAAGTCGTAGACTCCTGCCTTGCCGAATTTCAGGCCAGAGTTCGCCGCGGCAGACAGGAGACCAGAGGCGATATTTTGGTTTCCATACGCGCCGACAGCATCCTCCAGCATCGTCCTTACCTCACCTTCACTGACGTCCCGAAGGCCCGTAGGATCGGCGAAA
Organism: Myxococcales bacterium; assembly: GCA_031423255.1. Lineage (GTDB taxonomy): Bacteria > Myxococcota_A > Polyangia > Fen-1088 > Fen-1088 > JANPFD01. The sequence goes on from JANPFD010000052.1 coordinate 4,693, forward strand.
TTTATCGGATCGTCTTTTACATAAACGTAAAGGTTCGTGTCGCCACCTGCAAAAAGGATCGGATCCTTCGTCGTCCACCTTCCTGTTTCGGAATCGTAGTCTCGTGCGCCAAAACGAACCAACCCGGTCTCTGAGTCGTACAGGCCTCCCGCGAAACCGAACGGCTGGAAGCCAGGGTTGGTGTCCATCAGCACTCTTCCGTACTCGTCGTAATCCATACGCTGAGCGATGTTTCCAGTAGCAACGTCAACGACCAAACGCACGCTGCCGATATGGTCGCGAATCAAACGATATGTCACCCCCGCGTTTGTAAAGTAGCTTCCATTAATGAAACGTTTCAGTGTTCCGCTCGGGGAAATTTCCGCCGCAATAGCTGAAGGCGTAGAATAGAGCCACGTGGCACTCGTGGTTCCGTTAACCTTTCTGCCAATGCGCCGGTTCATCGGATCGATCGCATACTGGACAATGCGTCCATCCGGCAGATCAACTCGAAGGAGGTTCCCCGCTCCATCGTACTTATACGTAGTTACCATACCCGTGGTCGTATCGGTCTTCGTTTCTAGCGCGCCATTCTTTGTATGAGTGTAGCTGTACTTTCCGTAGCTCAGTATTCGGTCCTGCGCATCATACGTAGGCGTCGCGCTTAAACCGGGGGCGGCAAGACGATTGCCATTGAGATCATACGAATACGTTGACACCACGACGCCATCTTTCATCACCTGCCAAAGCCTTCCAGCTAGGTCGTATGAATAATTCCACTGCGTTGTTATGCCACCAATGGTCTCGATCTTCTTCTCAATACGTCCCAACTTGTCTCGGATGGGAAGCGCATCACGGAAGATGGATGCCCCTTGGTATGTTGCACTGTATGAAGCAAGTTCGCTGAATGTCGTGTACGTCCGTCCATCGACAACACCACCGAGAATGGTCGTATCAATCAAGCCGTGGTCCAAGTACCTGTTGATTGTCATCGCGCCAGCCGACGTAAGAAGGCCATCCGGGTCATAACCAAACGCGACACTGGAGAGACCATTGACCGTCTCATTTGCCACCCTGAAGTTGCTGTCGTGATCCCAACCGACGCTGCCATTTATCACGCCGCTCCATGTCTGCGCGGTTAGGAGTGAACCGTCCCTCGTATAGGTGACCGCAATTCCGTCGCTCGATGACACGTTGGCAAGGTGTCCGGTCGTTGGGTTGTAGTTGAGTGTGAGTTCGCGTTCGGGGAACGTCACCGTCCGTACACGGCCGGCTGAGTCATAATGACGTTGAATCGTGGTCCCGTCAGGAAGATTGACATGGTCCAGTTGCGAGTCAGTGTTATAGGCGTAGAACGTCGGAAGCTCGCCAGAGCCCACCGAAGGTGGCGTATATACAGCCGGAAGGTTCGTTGAGGTGTAACCCAGAATGTGCGCTGGCTTTCCCGGCGGAACTATATTCGTTTGATTCCCGTTTGGGTCATGCCCATAGTTTGTTGCAGAAAAACCAAAATTGTCTACTGATAGCAGGCGATCGGCACCTTCATACCCATAAACTGTATGACGCCCCTTACTATCCGTAAGTGAAGAAGGGCGGTCGGCGCCGTCGTAGGTTAGGATCGATGTCCGGGTGTCCGCTCCGCTGCCCGCAGTTAACGAAGAAAGCCGTCCGCGGTTGTCATAGCCGAAGGCGAGGGGGGCGAGGCCCTGTCGCTGCGCCGCTATTATGCGGCCCGAAGTGTCGAGGGTGATGCGACCGGTACGGCCGTTGGGCGATGCAGACATAATCGTCCGGTTGGCCGCGTCCCAGGTTCTAGTGAAGGTCCGACCGTTTACTGTGAGCTGATCGACTTGATTAGTAGCCCCGCCCCCGGATCCCGCCGTAGAAGTGCGCGTGGAGGTCTGCACCAGCGTTAGTCCGCCCGGCGTGCTGATGGACGTGTTCGAGAGGGGCGCCGCGAACCCGAAGCGGGGGTCCGGTGACAGAGTGGTCACCGAAGTCGTTCCGTCGGCGAGACGAGCGATTGTCTGACCGTTTACTAGAAACTCTGTCGTCGTCGATAGTTGGTTTGGCCAGGTGGTAGTCTTGCGCGTTGAGCCGTCACCATTCGCCTGGATCTCAAAGGACGTCGAGCGACCAAGGGCAGTAACGGTCGAAGACGTAACCCTGTTAAATGACGCCGATCCCTGGAGGTCTTCAAATCCACCCTCAGAATCGGTGTCCCTCCTCAGGCTGCCGTCGGGATTGTAGTCGAACACGTGAGGCGCGTTCTGGTTCGGGTCGACAAGCGTCTTCAGTAACCCCTGGGAGGTATAGGTGAACCGGTGCGTATTACCGCCGTGATCCGCGACACTCGCCAAATAGCCGTTCGGGTCGGTCGTCAGAACCGTCCTTTGGCCGCCCGGAGCTACTATGGCCACGACGGTACCGCTTCCGTCGCGCTCGATGGTGGTCCGCAACCCGTCTCTGTTAACAACGGCGGCGAGCCGACCGTCGGGGGTGTACTCGAAGGAGTACTGCGTCACTCCCGTAAGAGCATCCTTGCTCTTGAGATGCCGGCCATCCGTGTCGAAGGTATCAACGTGGGAACCACCTGGACTTGCGATCACAGCCCCCTGGCCCGTGAAGCCCGGCAAGGCCTCGGTTACACGGTAGATGGCGTGGCCGCCTTCCTCGTCCGCGCCAGCAAACAACAGGCTACCGTCTGGATGGAGCGCGATCGGCCCGATGTCCCCGACGACATCGAACGCGCTACCTACTCGGACCGATCCGGCCATGCCGTTACCGAGAACGGTTGCGATCTTGCCATCTGTAGAAATCCTGCGAACGCGACGGCCCTCGTGAATGTAAATGACTCCGTTCGGCGCGACGAGAAGTTGCCCTGGATTCACTTGCGCCTCGACGGCGGGTCCTCCGTCTCCGCTATACCCGGCGACACCTGTTCCGGCGATGGTTTCCGAGAGACCGTCGGGTCGGAACCCAATCACCTTGCCGCCAGTGCCGAAGATCAAGGTGCCATCTGGACGGACAGCCATCTTTCCGATTCCCGGCGATACGAAGTCTGCCGCTGGCGTTCCATCCGGGCTCAGAGGACCGACCTGGACGCTGACATACATTAATTCATG
>JANPFD010000053.1:0-106234 GCA_031423255.1 Myxococcales bacterium
AGGACCGAAGATGAAACCCAGGCCGAAGCCGATGCCGATGATGCCCATGCCCTTGGCGCGCGTCTCGGGGGTGGTGACATCGGCGATGTACGCCTGGGCAACGGCCAGGTTGGCGGTGGCCATGCCCGAGAAGAGCCGCGCCGCGAACAGCAGCCAGAGGCTGTCCGCCAGCCCGAGCAACGTCATACCGACGGCAGAAGCGGCGATACTCCAGAGCAGCACGGGACGGCGGCCGATCCGATCCGACAGCCGGCCCCAGATCGGGATGAACAGGAACTGCATCAGCGAAAAACAGCTGCCCAGCAGGGCTGCGGTCAGACTGCTGGCGCCCAGAGTGCGCGCGACGCCCGGCAGGAACGGCACGACCAGCCCGAACCCCAGCAGGTCCAGGAAGACGGTCATGAAGATCGTGCCGAGCGAGGCCTTCCGCATCAAAGAGGCCTATCTATCGCACGGAATCGCTGGCGTGGCGTCGACGAGCGTGCGGGTCCACCAGGCGCCCGTCCTCGCTCGCTCGTCGGAGGTGGTGAACTTGTACTGGTGGAAAGAGAGGCGCACAACCTGCGGATCACGCGGCAGGGGCTGACGGAAGAGCGACTGGATGACGTCGGGTTCCCGGCAAGCCCGGGTGAGGAGCGCCATCACGTACGACGGGGGGCGGCCCCGGAACCCGAGCCCGAAGAACCAGAGCTGGAAGTCCAGGCGCGGCTGATGCGGCGCCACCCAGCCCGGGCGCCGCGCCGGATCGCCGGCCTTGTGCCACATCTCCATGGTCTGCCACGTGCCGTCGCGCAGCTGCAAGGCGAGTTCGGGCTCGATCCGCTCGCGCGTGATGCTGGCGAACAGGTGGTAGGTATTGACGACGCGCAGATGATCGATCGGCGTCGAAACCGAGACATCGGTGAACGCCCGGAGGCCACCCAGCAGCGAGAGCACCGCGTAGACCCCGACCCCGGCGGGCCATAGCTTCGTCCACCGGCGTGGCACCTCGACGGATGCCTCCTGGAGCTTCCGCGGCAGGTCGCGATCCTCGAGGAGAAACAGGTGCAGGATCGCCGCCAGAAAGCAGAAGAAGCCGTAGTTGGCGGTCGCGATGTCGATGAGCTGGAAGGCGGTGAAAACAATGGCGACCGCCAGACGTGCCTTGCGCGGACCGAAGATGGCGAAAGGCAACACCAGCTCCAGCACCAGCGTGGTACGGCTCTCGAATGCGTGCCACCAGGCCGGCAGGTTGTGCGCGTACCAGGCCAGCGCCGTCGGCAGCGGCGCGGTCTCGTAATAGAAGGCCATGGCACTGCCGTCGTGCCAGTCCTCGATCTCCGACTGCCACTTGGCGATCCCGGACTCGAAGTACAGCTTGAACGTCAGCAGCCGGAACAGCAGGTGCGCGGCGGGCGCAGGGCGATCCGTCGGCAGGAAGCTGGCCAGCATCCCGCACTCGATCAGCAGGTTGTCCCACTGGAACGAGAGGAAGGTGCGGCAGGCGATGGTGTAGCCGAAGTAGAGGACCGTCGACAGCGCCATGCAGATCCGCGGGCGCACCCCGCACAAGGCGACGACCGCCAGGGTCGCGCCGACCATCGTGCCCAGCACCAGCGTCGAGTCCGTCACCGCGCGCCAGGGCATCAGACCGCGCTCGCCGACGAGAAGTTGCACCTGCCAGCCGAGCGAGCACCATGCAACGAGGAAGATCAGCGCCAGAGCGCGATGGAACAGCCTGGCGATCGACGGACCCGAGGCTCCAGGCCACAACCAGGTCAGAGCCGCCACGTACCTCCGAGAGCCTCCCGGCTGGCGCGCACCGCCTCCAGGGAATGACGAGCGCCCGACGGGAACTCCTCGCGGCGGCCACGCAGAACCTCGAGGCAGGCACGCACCGAGCCCGCCAGCGCGTCCAGGTCATAGCCGCCCTCGAGCAACAGCACCAGCTTGCCGCCCGTCAGGTCGGCGAGCGCGCTGCACATCGCCGCAAAACCGCCCTCGGTCACCTGCATGCCACCCAGCGGATCGCGGGCATGGGCGTCGAAGCCCGCCGAGACCAGGACCAGATCGGCGCGGAACGCCTGCATGACGGGAAGGAACAGGTCGTGGAAGACCGCGCCGAAGTCGGCGTCGGCCTGACCGGGCGGCAAGCCGCAGTTGACCGTGTAACCGGCCCCCTGCCCGCTCCCGATCTCCTGGGGCGCACCGGTGCCTGGGTAGAACGGATACTGGTGCGATGACAGGTAAAGGACGTCCCGCCGCGTTTCGAACAGGTGCTGGGTGCCGTTTCCGTGGTGCACGTCCCAGTCCAGCACCGCGACGCGTTCGGCGCCCAGACGCCGCGCTGCCTCGGCTGCGATGGCGGCGTTGTTGAGCAGGCAGAAGCCCATCGCCTGCGTTTGTTCGGCGTGGTGCCCGGGCGGTCGCGCCCAGACGAAGGCGTTCGCCGCCTGCCCGGACCACACCGCCTCGACGGCTCCGACCGATGCCCCCGCGGCCAGACGCGCTGCCTCGAAACTGTCCGGCGAGGCGATGGTGTCCTCGTCCAGTTGCGCCCAGCGGCCCGCTGTCCCGCGCAGCTCTTCGAGGTACCCCGCGCTGTGGACTGCCAGTATCTCGGCGTCCGTGGCGGCGCGCGGCGCCTTCTTCACCACGCCCGCCACCGGCTGGCGATCGAAGTCATCGAGGATCGCCTTCAGACGGGCGGCTCGCTCGGGATGTCCCGCACGCGTGTCGTGCTTGCCAAACAGTGGATCCGTGAAGACGAAGGTGTCTTTCATTCGGGCGGCTCGACGGCCGAGCGTCCAGCGATCACCCCGATGCCGTACTTCTCCAGCTTGTAGTAAAGCGCGCTGGTCTTGATGCCGAGGAGCCGGGCCGTCTCCGTCTTCACGCCGCCGGTCTTGTCGTAAGCGCGCTGGATGAGCTGCCGCTCGAGGTCTTCGAGGATCTCGGGGAGGCTCATGCTGCCCGAGGGAACCGCCAGCATGCTCTCGGTCGATCCTTCGCGCAGGAATGCCGGCAGCGCCGCAGGGCCGATCATCGGCGGCGTGGCGAACACCAGCGCCTGCTCGATGGCGTTCTCGAGTTCGCGCACGTTGCCAGGCCAGTGGTAGGTGCACAGGCGCGCGAGCGCGGCGTCGTCGATCCCTTTCACCTCGGCGTTGGTGCGCGGACCGTGCTTGGCGATGAAGTGCGTCACCATCGGGGGGATGTCCTCGCGGCGCTCGCGCAAGGACGGCACGTGACAGGGCACGACGTGCAGACGGTAGAACAGATCCTCGCGGAACCGGCCGGCCTCCACTTCCTTCTTCAGATCGCGATTCGTGGCCGAAATGACCCGCACGTCGACCTTGATGGTCACCTCGCCGCCCACGCGTTCGAACTCCCTCTCCTGCAGGACGCGCAGCAGCTTCAGCTGCAACGCGGGCGACATGTCGCCGACCTCGTCGAGGAAGAGCGTGCCCTTGTCCGCCAGTTCCACCCGGCCCAGCTTGCGCTTGATGGCGCCGGTGAAGGCGCCCTTCTCGTGGCCGAAAAGTTCCGATTCCAGCAGCGTCTCGGTCAACGCGCCGCAGTTCACCTTCACGAATGGGCCCGCCGAGCGTTTCGAACGGCCGTGTATGGCACGGGCGACCAGTTCCTTGCCGGTGCCTGATTCGCCCTGGATGTGCACCGAGATGTCGGCGGGCGCCACCTTCTCGATGCTCTGGAACACCGCTCGCATCTGCGGCGACTGCCCCACCATGGCCTCGAAGACGTAGGGCGCGGCGGCGTCCGCCCGCAACACCTCCACCTCGGCCTCGGCGCGCTGGCGGGCCATGCGCTCGTGTCGCAGTTCGAGCGCTCGTTCGACCTTCAGGCGCAACGCCTCGGGCGAGAACGGCTTCTCCAGGAAATCCATGGCTCCGAGCCGCATCGCCTCGACGGCGGTCTGGACGGTGCCGAAGGCGGTCACGATCATCGATGGACAGGATGGGTCGATCTCGCGCGCACCCTTGATGACTTCCAGGCCCCCTACACCCTCCATCTTCAGGTCAGTGATGACGAAATCGGCTCCTGACTTCTGGAGCAGCGCCAGCCCTTCGGCTCCGGATGCGGCGACGAGCACCTCGTGTCCCATACGTCGGACGGTCGCCGCCATCCCCTCCCGCATCGTCTCGTTGTCGTCGATGATCAGGACCCGGGACGCCATCTGGCTGGCGATTCTAGCTCCAGATCCGCCGGGGCCACCGCGTCATCGCCGAACTTCTCGGCGATCCTGTCGAGGGCGGAGTTCAGGCGTTCGGAGCGCGACGGCGGTTCCGGGAACAGCGTCGGCTCACCGATGGCCGGCACCAGGTCCTGTCCCGAGACCCCCGTCAGACGGACGCGATCGCCCAGCGCCAGCCGATCCAGGAGTTCGAGCGCCGCCCGGTACAGCGCCTGGCCGTCGTCGGTTGGCGCGGGCAGCGTCGTCCGGCGCGTCAGCAGGCGGAAGTCGGCCAGCTTGATCTTCAGTTGCACGACCCGCGCGCGCAGGCCCGCCTTGCGCAGCCGGCGTCCGACCCGCAGAGCCTGGCCGTGGATGTGCGGAAGCAGCGGGTCCTTGCCCCCCACGTCCTCGTCGAAGGTGTCCTCGGATCCGATGCTCTTCGCGCCCCGATCCGGTTCGACCACACGGTCGTCGATCCCCTGGCTCAGCTCCCACAGGTGGCGCCCGCCGGAGACGCGCCGCTCGAGCCAGTCGGGATCGTGCCCCGCCAGATCGCCGATGGTGCGCAGGCCCAGCGTCCGCAGCGAGTCCGCGGTCTTCGGGCCGACACCCCACAGGCGAGCGATCGGCAGTGGGGCGAGAAAAGCCCGCGTCTCGGCCACCGGGACCTCCTTTTGCCCGTTCGGCTTCGCCAGATCGGAGGCGATCTTGGCGACGAACTTGACGCCCGCGATCCCCGCCGAGGCTGGTAAAGACAGCTCCGCCGCGATGCGGGCCCGTAGCATCGCGGCGATCACCGCCGGCGATCCGAACAGCGACTGTGAGGCGGTCACGTCCAGGAACGCCTCGTCGAGGGAAAGCGGTTCAACCAGCGGCGTCACGCTCTCGAAGATGGCGAACACCTGATCACTGGCCTCGGCGTAGGCGTCGGGACGCGGGGAAACGACGATGGCGTCGGGCGCGCGCCGGAGTGCCTCGACCATCGACATCGCGCTGCGGACCCCGTAGGGCCGCACCTCGTAGGAGGCGGCCAGCACCACTCCCCGCTGTGCATGACCTCCGACGATCAACGGCTTGCCGCGCAGTTCGGGACGATCGCGTTGCTCGACGGACGCGTAAAAGGCGTCCATGTCGAGGTGCAGGATGGATTTCATGCAGCCTCCGTGTCGAAGCGGAAGCGGGCCCCCCCTTCGGGCGCGCGATCGACGCTGACATCGCTGCCGTGGTCGCGCACGATGTCGCGCACGAAGGCGAGGCCGAGGCCCGTACCCTTCTCGCGCGTGGTGAAGAAGGGCGTGAAGATCTTGTCGCGAATGTCCTCGGCCACGCCCGACCCGCTGTCACGCACCTCCCAGACGACGCGCGCACCGGCGGTGGCGGTCAACACCACCTGCCCCGACGGAACGGCCGCCACCCCGTTGCGGGCCAGGTTGATCAGCGCGCGCCGCAACTGGCCCCGGTCGGCGCGGACCATCAGCTTCGGAGCCGCCTCGACCCGCACCTGGGGGCCGCACAGGTCGGCGACCTCCTCCAGAAGTGCGCGGGCATCGAAGGTCTCCGGGCGCGGCGCTGGCCGCCGCGCATACTCGAGGAACTCCGTCACCACCATCTCGAGGTAGGCGATCTCACGCTCGATCCGCACCACCTCGCCCAGGCGTTCCTGCTGCCCGGCGAGGCCCTCGCGCAGAAGGCCGGCATAGAGCGCAAGACCTCCTAGCGGATTGCGCACCTCGTGCGCGATCCCCGCCAGCATCATCTGCAGGCGCTCGTCACGAGCCGCGAGCGCCGCCCGCATCTCGTCGAGGCGCGCAGCCAGAAGCCCGATCTCGTCACGGGTCTCGATCGGCACCTGGACGCGCAGATCGCCGCGCCCGATCCGCTCGGCGGCGGCGGCCAGGCGGGACAGCGGCCCGGTGATCCGCCGCGCCACCAGCACCGAGAAGATCACCACCAGCGCGATCCCGGCCGCGCCCGCCGCCACCAGCCAGCGCCGGAACGCCGCCAGCGACGCGAAGTAGTCCGCGCTCCCCTCGACCACCACGAACCCGGTCGCCGCCGGGCCGATGCGCGCATAACCACGTTTGTAAGGCCGCCCGTCACGGCCCGGGAACAGCGGCGAGGCATTCGGGTGCCCCGCCGCGGCTCTATCCATCTCTGGCAGATCGGCGCCCAGTTCGTGCGCCTTCGCTCCCAGGCCCACCAGCCCTTCGGTATCGCCGCGCCCGGCGAGCCCGCGGTCCACCAGCATCACCCGCCGGACATCGAATTGCAGGCGCGCCTGCTCCAGCCGCTTGCGCAGGTTCGCGTAGGTGGCCGAGCTCTCGTCGCCCGGACCGATCGCCGCGATCTGCTCGGGCAGCACCAGCAGGGCCGCGCCAGCCGCCGCCGCCGCCAACCGCTTGCCCAGTTCCTCTTCCAGCGCACGCCGCGCCACCTCGTGCGCCAGCACGCCGAACATCGCCACCACGGCCACCGAGGGCAGCAGTGTGGCGACGAGCAGCTTGCGGAGTAGCGGCGCCCCCATCGGCGCCCCGTATCCTAGCGCTTCGAGAACTGGAAGCGGGCGCGGGCGCCGCGCTGACCGTACTTCTTGCGCTCTTTCTTGCGGGCGTCGCGGGTCAGGTAGCCGGCCTTCTTGAGGATGTCACGCAGCTCCGGGTGGATCCGGGTCAGCGCGCGCGAGATGCCATGGCGAATCGCACCCGCCTGACCGGACAGACCGCCGCCCTTCACGGTCACCCACACGTCCATCTTGCCCGAGTACTCGGTCAGCTCGAGCGCCTGGCGGAAGACCATGCGCGAGGTTTCGCGCCCGAAGTAGTTCTCCAGGGTGCGCTTGTTGATCTCGATCTTGCCGCTTCCCGGCGCGAGCCAAACGCGAGCCACGGCTTCCTTGCGGCGACCGGTGGCGTACTTGCTGTTCTCGAGCATCTGGATCTCCGTCAGAAGGTCAGTGGTTTCGGCTGCTGGGCCACGTGTGGGTGCTCGGCACCCGCGTAGACCTTCAGTTTCTTGTACATGCGGCGGCCGAGCGGCCCCTTCGGCAACATCCCCCAGACCGCACGCGTGACGAGATCGGTCGGGTGCCGCGCGAGAAGCTGCTTGGCGCTGTACTCCTTCACACCGCCAGGGAACAGCGTGTGGTCGTAGTACTTCTTGTCGTCCCACTTCTTGCCGGTCAGCTTCACCTTGTCGGCGTTGATGACGACGACCACGTCACCGGCGTCCACGTAGGTGGTGTAGGTCGGCTTGTGCTTGCCGCGCAGGACCGAGGCGATGCGGGTTGCCGCCCGGCCGAGGGTCTTGCCCGCCACGTCGGCGACGAACCAGTTGTGCACGATCGGCTCGTGCGACTGGAAGGTAGGATGATTGCGGGTCGGTGCGGCGGGCGTGGGCATCGCGGGGGGGTTTCTTACTTCAGCGACGCGGCCTTGTCAATCCAGGCGCATGGTCATGACGCGTCGCGACCAGCGAGAAAACCGGCAATCTGGGCGCACGCTCGGCGCACGCGGTCGTCGGGCTCGATCAGCGAGAAGCGGACGAACCCCTCGCCGCCCGGCCCGAACCCCACGCCGGGAGCCACCGCCACTCCCGCCCGTTCCACCAGTTCGGCCGCGAAACTGACCGATCCCTTGGCCACATGCGCTGCGGGGATCGGCGCCCAGACGAACATGGTCGCCGCCGGGGGCTCCACCGGCCAGCCAGCGTCGCGCAGGCCACGGACCAGGAGATCGGCTCGGTGCTTGTACAGATTGCGGTTGTGAGTGACCTCGCCGTCGCACGCCTGCCCGAGCGCCGTGGCCGCCGCAAGCTGGGTCGGGGCGAAGCTGCCATAGTCGAGGTAACCCTTGATGCTCGCGAGGCCGCCGACCAGATCGGGATTGCCGACGCAGAACCCGACGCGCCAGCCAGGCATCGAGTAGCTCTTCGAAACGGTGAAAAACTCCACCGCCAGATCGCGCGCCCCCGGCACCTCGAAGATGCTCGGGGCCGCCTTGCCGTCAAAGCAGAGATCGGCGTACGCCAGATCCGAGATCACCCAGAGATTCTCGCGCTTGGCCAGCTCGACCACGCGTTTGTAAAAGCCGAGGTCGGCCGTCGCCGTGGTCGGGTTGTGGGGGAAGTTCACCACCAGCCCCTTCGGCTTGCGAGGCGCGCGCCCCAGAGCCGCCTCGATCTCGCGCACGTGGTCCAGCCCGGGACCCACGCGCACCGAGACGGGTTCGCCGCCCGCGATGACCACGCCGAAGCGGTGGACCGGGTAGGCGGGATCGGGCGACAGCACGCAGTCGCCGGGGGCGATCAGCGCCAGCAACAGGTGCGCGATCCCCTCCTTCGAACCGATGGTGATCACCGCCTCGGAATCGGGATCGAACGACTGGCCGATGCGGCGGCCGTACCATTCGCAGATGGCACGCCGGGTCTCGGGTAGCCCGCGCGAGGGGATGTAACGCTGGAACCCGGGCGTGCGCAGCTCGCTCTCGAGACGTGCCACGGCGGCAGCTGGACTGGCGCCGTCCGGGTTGCCGAGGCCGAAGTCGAACACCTCGCGTCCCTGGGCGCGCAAGCGTGTCTTCAGCTCGTCGACGCGCGCCAACACGTACGGGGGAAGCAGCGACAGGCGATGGCTCTCACGGGGCATGACGAACGGCGGACCTTACAATAAATGGGTCACGGGCGCGATGCGCGGCGCCTCAAAGATGAGCGAAGAGAAAGTCGGTGATCTGGCGCCACAGGCGCTCGCGCATCATCGGATCGGGCACCTGGTGGGTGACGCCAGCGAGGGGCAGGAACGAGAACGGCCGTCCGGCGCGGAACAGCGCATCGGCCAGCTTGAGCGAGTGAAAGAAGTAGACGTTGTCGTCGGCCGTGCCGTGTACGAGAAGCAAGGGCCGCTGCAATTTCGCCGCGTGGGTCAGCAGGCTCGAGGAACGGTAGCCATCGGGGTTGCGGTCCGGCAGGTCCAGGTAGCGCTCGGTGTAATGCGTGTCGTAGTCCTGCCAGTCCACGACCGGCGCCCCGGCCACCGCGACCTTGTAGATGTCCGGACGCTGGAGCGCCGCCAGCGCCGCCATGTAGCCCCCGAACGACCAGCCGTAGATCCCGACGCGTTCCAGGTCCAGTTCGGGGAAACGCCCGCCCAGGGACTGCAGGGCCTCCACCTGGTCCGCCAGCGGCACCTCGCCGAAGCTTCCTTTGATCGCTCGCTCCCAGCTGGGATCGCGCCGCGGAGTGCCTCGGTTGTCGATGGAGACGACGATCGCCCCGCGGTCGGCGATCCACTGAGGTAGCAGGTACTGCCGTTCGTCCGCCTTGACCGTCAGCGCGTGCGGGCCGCCATACACCTGCACCACGACAGGATACTTGCGGCCCGGTTCGAAGGCGCGCGGCCGCACCAGCGCGGCGTGAAACGCGCCGGCGGTCGTCAGCTCGAGGTTCACGCGGAAGGGCGGCGGCTCCGCGACCGAGGGAACGATCGTCACCCGCGTGCCATCAGCACGCACCACGGCCGATTCGGGCAAGGCGTCGGCCGCCGTGCGGGTATCGACGAATGGCCCAGCATCGCGGCCGAAGGTCGGCGCGTGCTCGGCCGTGTCGCTGGTGATTGCCACGCGCTCGTCGGTGCGAAGCGCAAACCGCTCGATCCGGTTGCCGACGGGGCCCCCGGTGACAGCGAACAGCCGCTGGGAGTCGGCGTAGGCCAGCGTCTGGAAACCCGAGGTCACCACCTCCCTCTCGACGCTGCCGTCAGGGCGGCGCAGCTGCAGGGCGCTGGCACCGCTGGCCTCGCTCGGCCACAGAAACCCGCTGCCGTCGGGCAGCCAGCGCGGCAGCCCGTGGTGCAGGTTCACCCAGGCGGCGTCGCTCTCGACCACCAGCGAGCGTGTCTCGCCCGTCGCCTCCACGGCCACGAAGGCGGCTTCCCGCTGGTCGCGCGTCTGGAGCAAGAGCGCGAGCGGCGCCTTCGGGCTGTCCCAGGCGACACGCGCCAGGTACGGATAGCGCGCCTGGTCCCAGTTCGCCCACCGGATGGAGCGATCATCCACGGTGATCACACCCAGGCGGACGCGCGCATTGTCGCGGCCCGGGCGCGGGTAGCGGAATTGCAACGCCGACCGCTCGGGGTGAGCGGGGTCGGCAATCGCGAAGCGCTCGACCATGCGCTGATCCACTTGGCAAAACGCGATCTGGCGGCTGTCCGGCGACCACCAGGTGCCCTCGAACCGGTGCATCTCTTCCAGGGCGACGAACTCGGCCAACCCGTGGAAGAAGTCCTCGGATCCGCCCTCGGTGAGTTGACGGGGCGATCCTCCATCGACATCGACGACGTGGAGGTCGTGGTTCGACACGAAGGCGATCCGTCGTCCGTCGGGCGAGAACCGGGGGTCGATGGCCGACCCGGGCACGGGCAACTCGCGGGAGCGGCCAGTTCTGCGCTCGAAAAGGAACAGCCGACCGGAGAACGGCAGCATCACCTGCGCCCCATCGGGCGACAGCGAGAAGCTGGTGAAGCCGCGCTCGGTGATCCGCATCCGCTCGCGGCGCGCCTTCTCGTCGTCCGAGATGATCTCGGCGCCGAGCTGGGCCGGTGTGACGAGCTCGCGCGTCGTGCCGTCAGCGACGGTCAGCTCGAAGAGGCCCAGCGTCGGATCCCGCGGGCCGCTGCGCAGGAACAGAACCGCCTCGCCACCGGGCGCAATCTGGATCCGGCTCGGCCGCCCCAGCAGGAACGCCCGCGTCTCGGCGAACGCGCGGAGAAAATCGTCACTCACGCCCGCCAGGCCTCGAGCACGCGGCGGCATCCGGTGCGGAACGCCTCCTCGATCTCGCCTTCCTCGACGACCGTGGCCTCTATCGATTGCCGGGCGAGAGTCCGCGACCAGGCAGCGGCGAGCGCGGGCGTGCCCACCACCAGCACGCGGCTCACACCCGCGGGCACCAGCGCCGCGCGATCGGCGGCCATCACTGCACCGTAGAGGAATGCCTGGCGCTCCTCGGGCGTGCAGCCGCTGCGCAGTTCCAGGAGCCGCACGCAGTAAAGAGCGCGCGGCAGCCCGGAGGCGGCGAAGGCGCGTGCCCCCGCGTCGGTCCACGTCGGGTCGAGCACCACGGGCTTCCCCGGCGGCAGGGCGCTCGCAAGGATGGTCTGCGTCGCGGTGGCATGGATCAGCTCGCCCGACAGGGTGCTGACGCTGCCGACGACGCGCCCCGCGCCATCGATGCGGATCGCCTTCCAGTGCGAACCGAGGTTCAGGAATACGCCGCCGCCGGCGAGGCGCGGCGCCAGCCCCAGCGCCAGCACCTCCTCGCCGCGCATGACGTCCACGCCCAGCACCGAGTCACCGTCGCAGCGGGCGGCGCCGGAGCGCACGCCCGGCACCAGCAGCACCGGTACCGGCAACCCGTCGAGGGTCTCGAGGCACGCGCCCCTGGCCAGTTCCGCCGCGCCCGCCGGGGCCTCGACGTGGGGCACCTCGCGCAAGCCCTGCGGCGAGGTGATCATGCCCGCCGCCACGATCTTTGCCGGCACGGCACCGGCCGCCTTGCCGACCTGGCCGACCAGATCGCGCAGCGCCGCCACCAGCCGCGCGGGCGAGCCGTCCCGGGCGGTGTCGCGCGCCCCGACCGTCGCACGCGCCTCGGCCACGACCCGTCCGTCGCGCACGGCCCACACCCGCGTCTGGGTCGTCCCGCCGTCGACGAAGAACACCATCGCGCGAACCCTATCAGAGCTTGGGGATGCGCAAAGTCTTGCTGATCATCAGACCGCCCGCGACGGCGAACATCAGCACCAGCGGATGCAGGTCCCACGGCCCCAGCGCCACCGTTCCGAAGTAAAGGGCCGATCCGATCCGCTCCTGCCAACCTGCGAGCGCCAGCACCGCCACCAGCAGCACGCTGGTCGGGATCGGCGTGCCCTCGAAGTAGGCCACCTTGTCGGTGCCGGACGACAGCTCCTCGGCCGTGACGTTGAACCGCGCCAGCCGGCTGACGCCGCAGGCAACGAAGAAGATCAGGACCAGCCAGTCCCACGCACCTCGCATCCCGGCGGCAAACGCCAGCGTCGCCGGTGCCACACCGAACGAGATGATGTCGGCCAGCGAGTCCAGCTCGCGCCCCATGGGCGAGTGTTTCTGCCGCCAGCGGGCCACCTTGCCGTCCAGCGCGTCGAAGAACAGGGCGACCGGCGCCAGCGCGGCGGCGGCAAAAAAGAACGTCGAACGTCCCCCGATGGCGAAGGTCATGGCCGAGAAGACCGACGCCAGGCCGCACCCGGCATTCGCCAGGGTGAACAGATCCGCCAGGTGGAACCCGCGAATCATCGAGAAGTGCCTGGGGCGGTCGGGCCGCATGGGCGCGCGAGTCTAGCCGGATTGACCCGGACAGTGCGTCTCGATGGTGTGGAGCAGGCGGCGGAGGTCGATCGGCTTGGTCATGCACTCGACCACCTCCAGGTCACCCGCTTGCTCACCCAGGCGCGCGGCACCCGAGATCACCACCACCGGGATCCCGGCCAGTTCCGGGTCACGCGTCAACTCGTCGCAGAAGTGACGCCCGTCCATGACCGGCATCAGGAGGTCGACGATGATCAGCCTCGGCACCTGGGTGTTTCTCCGCAGGCAATCGACCGCTTCCTGCCCATTGGGCAGCAACTGGACCTGATAGCCCTCCTCGACGAGCACGTCGCGCAACGCCTCGCCGATGGCACAGTCGTCCTCGACGATCATGATGGCCCGGTAACCCATCTCCCTCATGTGATGGCCCCCCCACAGAGAGCGTCCACGAATTCTAGGACTGCCATCATTCACAACAACTGTTGCTCGGATGAAACGTCGTGCCTAACGCCGTTACCGGGACCACCCGCCACGCCGCGTCTCCCCCGGGACACGCCGCTGCGCTTCCTGGCACGCAGGTTGAATGGTGATCTGCCAATGCGCTGGATTGTTCTGATTGTGGCGGCGGTGGTGGTCGTGGGAACGGGGGCGGTCGCGCTCTCGGCATTGCCCTGGATGGCGGCGGGATTGGCGTTGCCGGTCATCGGCTTCTTCTTCGCGCGCCACCCCATGCCCGAGGACAGCGAACGTGATCCGACGACGGGCCTCGCGCGGCCGAGGCTGCTCGACCGCCGCTGTCGCGAAGAGGTGCGGCGGGCGCGCAAGACCGGCGGCGCCGTGTCGGTGTTGCTGGTCGACGTGGATAGCCTGTCCGAGATCAACCGTCTGATGGGCCAGCCGGCCGGCGACAGCGTCCTCCGGTTGGTGGCACTCGCGATGGGGCTGTCCTGTCGGAAAAGCGATGTCGCCATCCGCCGTGACGGCGACGAGTTCGCCTTGCTCGCGCCCGGGACGCCTGCAGCCGCGGCGTCGCTCGTCGCCCAGCGCATCCAGGACACGATGACGCGGCTCGTGGAGGAACGACCGCACCTGGCCGAACGTCGGGTGTCGGTCTCCATCGGAATCGCGGACCTCGAACGTGCGGACGACCCGTCGGCCGACGCCCTGATGGGAGCGGCAACCGCAGCCCTGAAGCACGCGAAGCTGCGACGCGGTGGCATCGCGCTGGCCCCACGACGCTTGCATGACGACGAGGCGCACGAGCAGGATCAGCGCCCGCTCGGAGGCGCGCCGCGACTCGTGGCGGTCTGATTTCCTCAGGAGCACGACTGGTACGTGCGATCGCACCCGCCGCGGGGCATGGGCAGAGAAGCCGGCGAGCGGTCGTCGGGATCGGCCTCGCGGAAGTAGCCGTCACCATCGGCGTCGATGCGCAGTGGATCGGTGGCGATGTATCCATCTCCGGCCACGCTGTAGCGAATGCCGTCGCGCGTGCGCAGCACGACCGTTCCCGCCACGCGCGCCTCGCCCAGCACCGTGCGGCGCTCGCCCCGTTCGGTCAAGTAGACGGCACCGTGACCGAGCAACCGATCCACGGTGGCCTGATGGGGGTGACCGTAACCGTTGGCGTCTCCGACCGACACGATCGAGACCTCGGGGCTGGTCTGCGCGAGGAAGGTCGGCCCGGACGAGTGAGCGCTGCCGTGATGGCTCACCCGGTAGACGTCCAGATCCGGCAAGGCGCGCGCCACGGCCGTCTCCACGTCGTGATACGCGCCCGTGGTCTCGCCCGACAGGTCGCCACCGATGAAGTAGTCGAGACGCCCGAAGCGAAGCAGCAGCGCGACCGAGTAGTCGTTCTCGCTCGGCGGCGCGCGCCCGGCTGCGTGGTCACCGGGCACGAGCGCTCCGTGACCGTCCAGCGCCACGATCCGGAGGCTCACGCCCGGCCCGAGATCCACCCGGTCGCCCTCGTGCGCGGGGGCCGAGGTGCCGAGGTAGTCGCGCCAGCGCTTCAGGGTCCCGCTGGTCTCGCCGGCGTGCTGGACGAGGTCGCGGTGTACGACGGCGCCGACGGTGAACCCTTGTGCTTCCCTGAGATGCCACAGCCCACCGCGGCCGGGGTAGCCGACGTGGTCCAGGTGAAAGTGCGTGATCAGCACGGCGTCGAGCCGGCGGCAGCCCAGCACTTCGCCCAGGTAGTCCCCGACCCGGCGCGCGTTCCCGTCGCTGTCCCAGCGTGGCTCGCCCAGATCGATCAGCAGACTCCGTCCCGTGGGGCTCACCAACAGCGTGGAGTCCCCCTGCCCCACATCGATGTGGTGGATCTCGAGCCACCCTGGTTGCCAGGACCCCGTTCCGCAGGTGTCCGGGTCAGACCCGCACCCGGTAAACAGGAAAGCGAGCGCAATTGTCGTGAAGCGGCGCATCACGGCTATAATCGGCAAAATGATGCGCGGTGGTGCGTGGCCCCTGTTCGGCCTTCTGGCCGTGGGCGCATGCCAGTCCAAGAGCGCCCAGGGGCCGACCGGCGCACAGATAGAGATCGCCACCGAGACGGGAACGCCCCTGCCCACCTCGATCGAGCTCGTCTGGCTCGATGGCAGCAAGCAACTGAGGCAGTGGCGTGTGCCGGAGGCAGGCGAGCTGTCGCCCGGCGAGGCGGGGGCCGTCTCGGTCTTCGTCGACGTGGAACCATCGTCGGCGGGTCCGCGCCGGGTGATCGCGCGCGGCTTCAACGGCAGTAGCCCCATCTCCGAGGGCGCCGAGCGCCTGACCGTACCCGCCGCTGGCTGGGTCACCGTGCGGGTCACCCTCGCCGCGGGTTCGCTTCCTGATCGCGACGGGGACGGCGTCCCGGACAAGATCGACGACTGTCCTGCGCAGTTCGATCCGTGCAGCCCCGTTGACGCCAGCGCGGTCGACACGAGGCCCGGGCCCGAGACCGCCGGACGCGATGGCCCCGACGGGGGCCCCAATCCTCCGGACGACCGACCGCAGGATCTGAGGCCGGACGTCCCGCCCGATATCGCCGGCGAGCGCCCCCCGTTCGCGAACGGCAACGGCACCGGTCTCAAGGGCGAGTACTACGACGACAAGGTGTTCACCCCGACCCTGCTGAAGCTGACCCGGCTCGATGTCCGCATCGACTTCAACTGGGGCACGACCTCGCCCGCCCCGACCATCGACTCGGATTCGTTCTCGGTCCGCTGGACCGGGCAGGTGCAGCCTCGCTACTCGGACACCTACACTTTCTACGTCTCCTACGACGACGGCGTGCGCCTGTGGGTCAACGGCCAGATGCTGATAAACGACTTCGTCAACGGCCCCCAGCGGGAGAAGTCGGGCAAGATCGATCTGCTGGCCGGCCAGAAGTACGACATCAGACTCGAGTACTTCGAGAGCACGGGCCCCGCCGCCTGCCAGCTGTTCTGGTCCAGCTTCTGGCAGGCCAGGGAGATCGTCCCGACGAGCCAGCTGTACCCGGCCGCGTTCGGCGACGGCGGGATGTGACACAATCGGTGGCGTGAAAATCGCCACCTGGAACGTCAACGGCATCCGCGCGCGGCACCAACAGCTCGCCGAGTGGATAGAGCAGGAGAAGCCGGACGTGCTCTGCTTGCAGGAGCTCAAAGCGACGCCCGCCCAGGTGCCGCCCGAGATCTGCGAGCTGGCAGGCTACTGGTGCTACTGGCACGGCGAGCGCGCCTACTCCGGCGTGGGGCTGCACGTCCGCAAGGAACTGCTCCCCGACAAGCCGGTCTTCATGCACCCCACCTTCGATTTTGAATGCCGCATCGTGACCGTGCCCGTCGGCGGCATCGAGGTGGCGTCGGTCTATGTCCCCAACGGAGGCAAGGATCTGGCGGCGAAGATGCGCTTCCTCGAAGCGCTGATCGACTACGCCGCGCAGGCGCGCACGGTCGGCAAGACGGTGGTGATCTGCGGAGACATCAACATCGCGCGCACCGACATGGACGTCCACCCCAAGGAGCGCAAGGCGACCGCCATCGGCCAGCTACCAGCCGAACGCGCCGCCTTCGATCGGCTGCTGGGGCACGGGCTGGTCGACGTGGCGCGGGCGCTCGATCCCGCGAACGACCAGCTCTTCACCTGGTGGGCGCCGTGGCGGAGCATGCGCCAGCGCAACATCGGCTGGCGCATCGATTATGTGCTCGCCAGCGAGAAGCTGGCCGCGCAGGCCCAACGCTCCGTCTCCCAGCGCGAGGTCGGCACCAGCGACCACGCGCCGGTGGTGGTCGAGTTCGCCTAGTGCTGCCCGCAGCTCTCGTCATCGTCGTCCCGCTCCTCGCAGCCGCGACGCCGCACGTCTCGATGCGTCTCGACCTGGATGCGCGCGAGGCCCCGCGGCGGATCCTGCACGGCCGCCTGGTGATTCCCGCCAGCGCCGGCCCCCTCACGCTGCTTTACCCGAAGTGGATCCCGGGCGAGCACGCTCCCGCGGGGCCCATCGGCGATCTCGTCGGGCTGCGCGTGACGGCCGCGGGGCGCATCGTGCCGTGGCGCCGCGACGCCGAGGAGATGCATGCGTTTCACCTGGACATTCCGGCGGGCGCGCGCGAGGTGGAGGCGACGTTCGATTTCCTCCTGGCGGCGTCGCCCACCGGATTCACGGCCGGCGCCTCGACCACGAACGAGCTCGCGGTGCTGAGCTGGAACCAGTCGGTGCTGTACCCGCGTGGTTTGTCCGCCCGACAGGTGACGGTCACAGCCCGCCTGACGCTGCCGTCGGGATGGCGCTTCGGGACCGCGTTGCCCGTCGCCCGGCAGAGCGGCGCCACAGTGGACTTCAAACCCGTGTCACTGGAAACGCTGGTCGATTCGCCGGTGCTGGCGGGTCGGCATTTCAAGAAGGTGGAGCTGGCGAAGGCGCACACCTTGCACCTGGCTGCCGATTCCGAGACGGCCATCGCAGTCGACGAGGCCGTGCTCGCACCCTACCGCCGCCTGATCGGCGAGGCTGCTGCGCTGTTCGGCGCGCAGCACTATGACGAGTACCACTTCTTGCTGTCGCTCTCGGATCGCATCGCGCACTTCGGACTCGAGCACCACCAGTCCAGCGACAACCGGCGGCCCGAGCGCGTGTTCCTGGAGGACGGCCTGCGGGTGGTGCACGCGGGCCTCTTGCCGCACGAGTTCGTCCACTCGTGGAACGGCAAGTACCGCCGCCCGGCCGACCTGACGACCCCGGACTACGACAAGCCGATGCACACCGGCCTGTTGTGGGTCTACGAGGGATTGACGACCTATCTGGGCGAGGTGCTCACTGCACGCAGCGGCCTGCGTGGCGCGATCGACGCGCGCGAGGCGCTTGCGCTGACGGCGGCCAGCATGGACGTGGCCCCCGGGCGCACCTGGCGGTCGCTGGCCGATACAGCCGTGGCGGCGCAGGTGCTGTTCGGCAGCCCGCGCGGCTGGCGGGCGTGGAGGCGGGGCGTCGACTTCTATCCCGAGTCCCAGCTCATCTGGCTGGAGGCAGACACGGTGATCCGCGCGAAAACTGGCGGCCGCAAGTCGCTCGACGATTTCTGCCGCGCCTTCCACGGCGGTGCGAGCGGCCCGCCCACGGTGAAGCCCTACACGCGGCGGGACGTGATGACGACGCTGGCCGAGATCACGCCCCACGACTGGGAGGGGTTCTTCGCAGCCCGGATCGACGTGCCGACTTCGCGCGCTCCGCTGGGCGGCATCGAGGCCTCGGGTTGGCGGCTCGTGTACCGCGAGCAGCCCACCGGGTTCTTCAAGAGCCTCGAGAACGCCCGCAAGGAGATCGACCTGTCGTTCTCCTTGGGCCTGGTCGTCGACGAGGAGGGCGGCATCATCGACGTCATCCCGGACGCACCCGCGGCGAAGGCAGGGATCGGGCCGGGGATGCGCATCCTTGCTGTGAACGGGCGCCGCTTCTCACGGACGGTCGTCGGAGACGCGGCGGCGGCGACGAAGAGGAAGCCGGACCTCGATCTGCTCGTCGAGAACGGTGACTTCATCCGGCCCCACAGCGTCAGGTACCGCGGCGGCGCTCGATTTCCCGCGCTCGAGCGTGACGAGCGCCGCCCTGATTTGCTGGGCGCGATCCTCGCGCCACGGGCTCACTGACGGGTGAAGGTCGCGGCCTTGGCGTCGCGGGTGCTGAACAGCACCAGCTCGTTGCCATTGACCGAGAAGCGATCCCACTCGAGATCGTGGCCCGCCGGGCACAGGCCGCGCATGGCGATGCCAGAGCCGCTCGTGGCGATGGTCGTCGTCTGGCGCTCCTCGGGATCCGCGCCGCGCATCCAGTAGTACTTCGCCGTGCGACCGTTCTGGGTGACGACCATCACGATCTTCCGCTGGTGCAGCTTCGATCCCCTGTCGAACCATTCGTAGCGCGTCAGACGATACGTGCCGTCGGCGATCGAGCCGCCCGACAGCGTCGGGAGCTGCGAGCCGAGCTGGTCCGTGACCATCGACGCAGAATTGCCGTCGACGCCGTGGCAAGCGCCGTTTGCGGGCGGCGGCTCGGTGGTGTCACCACCAGTGCCTCCGGTCCCGGTCGTGCCACGGGTGTCTTCCGCTCCGAAGTCGTCAAACGACCCCGAGTCGTTCCCGCACCCCATCCCCAGCACCATTGTGATCCCCAAGACGAACCCCTGCCGTGACAACCCTCGCATGTTCCCCTCCTCCTCAACCAACCTACGAGGACGATCTAGGTGCTGGCGGCGGGGCTGGCCAGGGGCGCCGCACCAGTTCATCGCGCGGCGATTATCGCTGATAATGCCGGCCGATGAAGGCCATCGTGCTCCACCAGCCGGGTGCGGTACGCGTCGAGGATCGCCCGGAGCCGCGCGCGGAATCTCCGACCGATGCCGTCGTGCGCGTGACGTGCGCGGCCATCTGCGGCTCGGACCTGCACATCGTCACAGGCCGCGACAGGGGCTGCCGTCCGGGGACCATCATGGGGCACGAATTCGTGGGCGTCGTCGAGGACGTCGGTTCCGAGGTGCGCAACCTGCACGCTGGTGACCGGGTGGTTGCGCCCTTCACCGTCAACTGCGGCGCCTGCTTCTTCTGCCGCAAGGGACTGACCGGCCGATGCGTTCAGTCCCTCGGCTTCGGGTTCGTCGACGAGACCGGACACGGGCTGCCGGGCGCACAGGCCGGCTGGGTGCGCGTGCCCCTGGCCGACGCCACCCTGGTGCCGCTGCCCTCCACTCTCGATGACCGCAAGGCGCTGTTCCTCGGAGACATCCTGTCCACCGCCTACGGATGCGCCCAGGTGGTCGAACGCGGCGATGTGGTCGCGGTCGTCGGGTGCGGTCCGGTCGGACTCCTGGCCGTGCAGTCAGCGATGCTTCTCGGCGCGGCGCACGTCGTGGCCATCGACGGCGTCGACTACCGCCGCGACAAGGCCGCGAGCTTCGGGGCGCGGGCCGCCACCCCCGAGGACGCTCCCCGCCTGGTGCGCGAGTTGACCGAGGGGAGAGGCGCCGACGCCGTGCTGGAGGCCGTGGGCGCGGGGCCGGCGCTGGAGCTGGCGATCGATCTGCTGAGGCCAGGCGGCACGATCTCCATCGCCGGCTATCACACCGCCGACGTTTTCCCGCTGCCGATCCAGGCCGCCTACAGGAAGAACCTGACGCTGAAGATCGGCCGCTGCCACGCGCGCAGCTCGATCGATCGCCTGCTTCCCCGGTTGCTGGCGGGCGAGCTCGACCCGACCGCGATCATCACTCATACTTTGCCCCTGTCCGACGGGGCGCGCGCGTATCAACTATTTGCCGGGCGCCAGGAACAGGCCATCAAGGTGCTGCTCATCCCATGATCACTCTCCGACGCGCCAACGATCGCTTCCACACGCTCATCGACTGGCTGGACAGCCGCCACAGCTTCTCGTTCGGCGAGCACCAGGATCCTCGCCACATGGGCTTCCGGTCGTTGCGGGTGATCAACGACGACAAGGTCGCCGCGGGCGGCGGCTTCCCCACGCACGCGCACCGGGACATGGAGATCCTCTCCTACGTGCTCGAGGGGACGCTCGAGCACCACGACAGCATGGGTAACGGCTCGCTGATCCGTCCCGGCGATCTGCAGCGGATGAGCGCTGGCACCGGCGTCCGCCACAGCGAAAGCAACCCGACGCCCGACGCGCCCGTGCACTTCCTGCAGATCTGGATTCTCCCCGAACGCCCCGGGTTACCGCCCGGCTACGAGCAGCGAGCATTCCCCGAGGCAGAACGACGCGGCCGCCTGCGCCTGATCGCCTCGCGCGACGGGCGCCAAGGATCGGTGACGGTCCACCAGGACGCCGCGCTTTACTCGGCCCTCCTCGACAACGGCCAGCAAGTCACGCATCAGCTCGCGCCCGGACGCCACGCCTGGGTGCAGGTGGCGCGCGGCAAGGCACGCGTCGGCGGACAGGAACTGGACGCGGGTGATGGAGCCGCCATCAGCGACGAGGCCTCGGTGCCGCTGGCCGCCCTCGAACCCAGCGAGCTCTTACTTTTTGATCTGGGGTAGCGCCCCGTATCTCTTCTCGTAGTTGCGGCGGCCTTTTTCGTACCAGGGGAAGTGCTTGATCAGGCGATCGTAGAGGTGGCGCGCCTCCGCGGAGTCGCCTAGCCGAGCGGTCACCTCGGCCAGGTTGTTCAGCACGCGTGCGTCGTGGGGGAACCGCTCGACCGCCGAGCGCAGCAGCGTCAACGCCTCGACCATGCGCCCCTGTCCCGTCAGCTGCGCGGCCAGGTTGTTGGCGGCGGCGCGGCCGTTGTCGTCGTGGGGTGCCGCGCGGTCGATGGTCATCCGGAAGGCGGCCTCCGCCTCCGGCACGCGGCTCGCCTTCTGGTATGCCATCCCCAGCTGATACGGCGCCCGGGTCGATAGCGAGGTCTTCGCGGTCGCGTCCTCCCACAGGCGAATGTCGCTGGCGAAGGTGTACGCGCGCTGGGCGGTTGCGGCGCCGGCCGTCGCCACGAGCGCGATCACCACCGCGAGACGAGCACCTCGACAAGCAACCGCGATCGCCACGCAGGGGCCCAGCACCGCCAGCAGCAAGTAGCGATCGGCCATCAGGTTCGGCAAGGGGGTCAGGACCTGGCTCACGGGCAACAGGCCCATCGCGAAGAACCCCAGCGCCCAGACGGCCCACCGTTCACGCCGGCGCTCCCACAGCCAGACGGCCGCCAGCGCCAAGCCGAGCAGAAGCAGATACCCCATCCACGGCCAGGACTCGTACGCCGTGTGAATCGGAACGTCGCGCTCGACGCTGAGCCGCATCGGCAACAGCGAATGGAACAGGTAGCGCGCCCAGACCGGACCCATGGTGGCGGCGGTGTGCACACGCGCGCCACCCGGGAAGGACGCGAGCATGCCCACCGCCCGCCCCACCTGCAGGTGAAGCGCGAAAGCACCCAGGACCGCCGCCGTCGCCAGGACCAGTTGCAGCCAGCGCGGCCGCCGACCGACCAGGAGATCGTGTAGCAGCAGAAGACCGGGGGCGACCACCGCCATCGACTTCGACAGAGCCGCCAGCAGCACGAACAACGGCGCCAGCCAGGACCAGCGGTCGTCACGGCAATAGGTCCACAGGGCGGCCGCCACGAACAGCAGCGCCAGGAGATCCTTCTGTCCCGCGATCCACGCGGCCGATTCGGCGTGAACGGGGTGGAGCGCGAACAGCCAGGCGGCCAGTTCGCCGTCGCGCGGCAGCGCCCGCACCAGATAGGAGCGCATCAGGAGGGCCGCGCCGATGTACAGCAGCAAGCCGAGAACGCGCATGACCTGGGGCACGAATCCCGACAGGCGGCCTTCGATCCAGACGAACGTGTCACGCACCGGCAGGTACTCGGAGCCGAGCACCGAGCGGGTCGCATAGCGCAAGTCGGACCAGATGATCGCCAGAACGCCGCCGTCCGCGCGGTGCAGGATGGTGTTGTTGGTGACGAGCCAAGTATCGTCGTAGTCGAGGAAGCCGGCTCCCAGTGACACCAGGTAGGCCGCCAGGACGGCCACGGCGAGCAGCAACGGCATGCGCCGGGCCGGAACGAGCGTCACTTCGCCAGTTTACGCGGACGTGAGCCACGACTTGCAATTCCTCGCCCTTGCGGTGTCTGTAGTGGGTATGCGCTTAGAAACACGCCGCGTCGTTCTGGCCGTCAGCCTGGCCGAGATCATTTTCCTTGGTTGTGGCGGCGGGGGTGGCGACAAGGTGACCGACGATGGAGGCTCGAACGTCACGCCGCCGGCGGGCGAATTCCCCTGTGACGTCAAGAAGGTGATCGAGGCGCGCTGCCAGTCGTGCCACAGCCGCCCGGTGAAGTTCGGCGCGCCGATGCCGATCGTGACCTGGGGCGATACGCAGGTGCAAACGCCCAGCGGCGGCGGCCGACCGGTGTGGCAGGAGATGAAGCGGCAGGTGATGGCCGGGAGGATGCCGCAGCAGGCTTCACCGACAGGGCCGCTCACGCCCGCGGAGAAGGCGACACTGCTCGCCTGGCTGGACGCGGGCGCAACCGCCGGCTCGGCTGCGTGCCAGGGGCCCGCGACGGATGGGGGTGCGGGAACGGACACGCGCCCGGGGATGGGGACGGACGCGGCGCCTGTCGCCGGGTTGCCCTGCACGCCGACGTACCGGTTCACCGCCCACGGCGCGACCCCCGACGCGCCCTACACCGTGCCGCAGGCGAACGACACCTACAACTGCTTTGCCTTCAAGGCGCCCTTCACGGCCGCGGAGCAAGCGGTGGCCTGGGCTCCGATCATCGACGATACGCGGGTCATCCACCACTGGATCCTGTACGCGCACGGCACGACCATGCCGACTGGCTGCAGTGATCCCAACCGCCTCTTCCTGACCGGCTGGGCGCCAGGCGGCGGTGTCTACCAGATGCCCGGCGATGTCGGCCTCGAGCTTCCCGATCCGGGCACCTGGCTCAGCCTCGAGATCCACTACAACAACAAGGCGCGGTTCACCGACGCCCGGGATCGCAGTGGCGTGGCCATATGCACCACCCCGACCTCCCGCCCCAAGACGGCCGGCGTGATCACGCTCGGCTCGGTCAACATCAGCATCCCCGCCGGCGCCGAGAACCACGTCGTCACCAGCGAGGTCTCGGCCAGCCTCACCCGCCTGTTCCTGCCAGTGCCGCTGCACGTCCTCACCGCCGGCCCGCACATGCATCAACGGGGCACGAGCCTGAAGACGGACATCGTCCGGGGCGCGACCACCTTGAAGCTGGCCGACGTGCCGGTGTGGGACTTCTCGAACCAGCGGGCGTACGAGCACGATCCCGACAAGATGACGATCAACCCCGGCGACACGCTGCGCACCACCTGCACGTACAAGAACGACACCAGCGCCACGGTCCGCTACGGCGGCGCGACCGAGAACGAGATGTGCTTCAACTTCGTGATGGCCTACCCCATCGATGTGGCGCCCACCCGTATCTGGGTCCGGTGACGTGCGGCGATCTGTCGTTCGATAGAGTCGGCCACCGGGCGGCGCTCGGCGCGCTCCTGTTGCTCCTCGCCTGCCGCCGGGATGCGATCGTGGATCTGGAAGGGCGGCCGGTCGATCCTCTGGCAAACACGGCACCTGCCACGGTGCTGCTGTTCGCCTCGCCCAGTTGCCCCATCTCGAACCGCTACGCGCCCGAGATGGCGCGCCTGCACCAGCAGTTTGCGGCGCGCGGCGTGGTCTTCTTCCTGGTCTATGCCGACCCGGCAGCCCAGCCGGCGGCGCTACGCACGCACGCCCGCGAGCACCAGTATCCATTTCCCGCGCTGCGCGACCCCGCGCGCCAGCTGGTCGCGCGCGCCCGCGCCACCGTGACGCCCGAGGCTGCGGTCTTCGCGCCGGGCGGGCGCCTCGTCTATCACGGTCGCATCGACGATCGCTTCGTCGACTTCGGCAAGGAGCGCCCGGCGCCCACGCGCCGCGATCTGGCCGAGGCGCTGGAGGCGGTGCTGGACGGCCGGCCGGTGCCCGTGCCCGTCGTCCCCGCCCTCGGCTGCGCCATCCCCTGACGCTCAGCGCCCGGCATCCGCGCCCGCCAGCGCCCGCAACCCCTCGCGGGCGCCCGGCACATGCGGATTGATGGCCAATGCCCGCCGCAAGTGAGTGATGGCCTCCGGCCGCGCTCCTCGCGCCTCCAGCGCCCGCGCCAGGTTGACGTGAGCAGGAGCCAGCGCCGGATCCAGCGCCAAGGCCCGGCGGTACTGGGCGATGGCCTGCTCCAGCTTGCCCTGCCGGTAAAAAGCGTTGCCCAGGTTGAACTCGACGCGCGCGTCCGCGCCTCCAGCCAGCAACCGCCGGTACTTCGATTCGCGCAGAACGTCGATGTCACCCGGGTCCATGGGCGCCAGTTGCAAGGTGATGTTTCCCATCTCGTCCGTCGACCGCTCGCCCTCCAGCACCCGACGCGGCGGACTCGAGGGGTTGCGGGGGTTGTCGGCGGAGTTGTCGTAGAAGAACGCCATCTCCACCTTCGATCCCCTGGTGATCACGAGAGGCGGCGCGAACACGTACTCGTCCTGCCAGTTGAAGTCCCAGTCATCGATGTAGAGCAGCCAGCGCTGGCTCCCGTCGGGCGCCGTCACCCAGCAGCGCACCCGTGTGGCCAGGTAGTGCGCATGCGGGAACAGACCGACGAGGGTGGTGTCCACCGGGAAGGTAAAGCTGTCCGTGATGCGATAGTTCTTCTCTCCCGGCGGGATGTCGATGGGCGCATCACCGATTTTCAGGGAGACCCGCGGCCGCGTGGGCGCCTGGTCCGTGAAGTAGAGCCCGATGGTCGGCTGCACCATCTCGGGCTTGCCCGACGGCTGCAGATGCAACTGCAGCACCAGGTCAGTCCCGTCGTCCAGCTGCCAGGCGGTGCCGGGAGCGGGCGGAGTGGGGGTCTTGCCGGGCGTCCACACCAGATAGAATCCGTCGGGCGACTGCGCCTGTCCCGGATCCATGCCCGGGTACCCCGGTGCCGCGTCCTCGGCGTCCTTGCGCGCCGCCCAGCCGCTGCGGTCCACGTTCAAGATGGCGTGGTGCACGGTGCGGCTGCCCGGACGGAACTCCCATGCAGCCACGTAGCGCCGCCCCACGCGCGGCGGTCGGATCACCAGGTTGCGATAAACGTCGCGCCCCTCGGCGGCGAGCGCATACGGCTCGGGTAGCGGCACCACCAGGTCGGGCTCGCCTAGCTGCCATCCCTGCGGCCACCGGGGCAACGGCGGCACCTGGGCCGGGTCGCCCAGCGGCGCGCCCGCGGCCACCCAGCGTCGGATGAGGTCGATCTCATGGGCGCCGAGCGAGCGGTCGTTGGCGTAGTGGGCGTACCCGGGGACGGGCTTCCAGGGAGGCATGAAGCGGCTCGCTGTCACGCGCTCGATCTGCGCCGCCCGGCGGAAGAGGTCGCCGTGGGTCAAAAGGGGGAAGGGGCCAGCCTCGCCCGGCCGGTGGCAGGGCGCGCACTTGCGGTACACCAGCGGTGCGATCTCCCCGCTGAAGGTGGGGACAGGCTCGCGGCGGCGGCACCCCGGCGCGCCGAGGAGCAGAACGCTTCCGAAGAGCGCAAGCCATGGCCGCACGGCCGACCAGCATAACAGGACCTGACCAACGCTACGCGAGTGGGAGTCCGGCCTCGGCCTCGATCTCGAGGAGGCGGTTGTACTTCGCCAGCCGCTCCGAGCGCGTGATCGAGCCGATCTTGATCTGATCGCCGGCCCAGCCGACGGCCAGGTCTGCGAGCCAGTCGTCCTCGGTCTCGCCGCTGCGGGCGCTGACGGTGACCTTCCAGTTCGCCGCGCGCGCCCGGCGGAGCGCCTCGGCCGCCTCGGTCAAGGTGCCGATCTGGTTCACCTTCAACAGGAGAGCGTTGGCCGCATTCGCCGCGACGGCGCGGGTAATGCGCTGAGGATTCGTGCAGAGGAGATCGTCGCCCAGCACCAGCGCCCGATCGCCGAGGCGCGCCCGGAGCAACGGCCAGTGCTCCCAGTCGTCCTCGGCCAGGCCGTCCTCGACGCTGACGATCGGGAAGCGTTCCACCCAGCCCGACAGGCGGTCGATCATCTCGGGGCTGGTCAGCGCCTGCCCTTCCAGATGGTAGCGCTGGCCCTCGTGGAAGTGGGTCGAGGCAACGTCGACCGCCAGGGCGACATCCACGCCCGGACGCAGACCGGCACGGGCGATGGCAGTCACGGCATCTTCGAGCATCGCCTCGACGTTCGCGAACTCCGGCGCCAGGCCCCCCTCGTCGGCGACGAGCGGCCGCATCCGGTACTTGTCGGCCATCAGCGCCACCGCCGCCTGGTACACATCGAAGGTGACCGCCAGCGCCTCGTCCATGGTCCGGGCCGCCAGGGGCACGACCAGCACGTCCTGGATGGCGATCTGGCCGCCGGCGTGCTTGCCGCCCGAGAACAGATTCACGGTCGGCCGCGGCAGGCGCGGCTGGGCGCCGACGATCGCGGCCAGCGCGCGGTAGAGCGGTAGCCCTCGCTCGGCAGCCGACGCCCGTGCGAACGCGAGCGAGCAAGCGAGGATCGCGTTTGCCCCGAGCCGCGCCTTTCGCTCGGTTCCGTCCAGCGCCAGCATCGCCTCGTCGAACGACGCCTGGTCATCGAACGTTCGCCCGGCGAGCGCTCGGTTCAGATCCTCGTCGATGTGCCACACCGCTTGCCGGCAGCCGAGGCCCCGGTAACGGGCCGGGTTCCCGTCGCGTTTCTCCAGCACCTCGGCTGCGCCGGTGGAGGCACCGGAAGGCACGGACGCCGTGCCGCGGGCGCCCCCGGACAGCTCGCAGATCGCCTTGACGGTGGGACGGCCGCGGCTGTCGAGGACTTCGAGGCCGCGCAGGCTGCGAATCGCGGTCATGGCAGCCGCTCTTCGAATCGCGCGACGAGTTCCGTCACCGTCGCGGGCGGCCGCTCCATCAGGGCGCAGCTGATCGCGCGCTGCCGAATTCGCTCCACGTCGTCCAGATACTCCAGCGGCGAGCGCCCGTCCACCCGGGCCAGCAGGCAGCCGAGAGCGTGCCGGACCGCGCGCGCCTCGAAACCCGGCCAGCTCTCACCATAGGCTTGCCAGAACGAGCCCACCGCTTGCAGAAAATCTTCCCGATGCCGCCGCAGGTGGTGGGCCTTGCTCAGCAGATGCGCCTGCGCGAAGCCGACGTCGAAAGCGCCGTCGCCGAAGTGGATCACCTCATGGTCCAGCAGCACCAGACGGCCTTCATGGACGAGCACGTTCTTCGGGCTGTAATCGCCGTGAACCAGCGTGAAGCGCGTGGCGCGCGTCTCGGCCACCAGGCGCTCGAGGAAGGCCCGCGCCGCCGGCACCTGATCGGCCGCATAGGCGTAATAGGGCTCGAGCCGCAGGGACTCGAAGAAACTCCGATCATCGAAAATCGAGGCCAGTTCGCGGTCCTCGAAGGCCCCGCGATGGACCAGGCCGAGGAGCGCCCCGAACGCCCGTACGTGGGTGTCGTCGACCCGCCCCGAAAGGAGCACCTCCTTCCAGTTCTCGTGCGGCCGGGGCACAGCCGCCATCGCCAACAGGTGGTGCTCGGGATCCTCGAACACCAGCGGCACGATCGACCCCGCCGGTGCCAGCCTGGCCAGGTGCTTCATCCCCAGGGCCTCACGCTCGATCCGCTCGGGCGGGCTCCACCAATCCACGGCGACCCGCAGTTTGGCCAGCGCCTGCTTGAGCACCCAGGCCTGGCCTTCGCGCTCGACCAGGACCGTCCGGTTCGAGACGCCACCCGCCAGCACCTGAACCCGCGGCGTCTCATCCGCACGCACGTGACCCTTCGTCCTCAGATAGGCGATCAGCTGGGCGGGCTGCTCGATGTCCATGTCTGCGCGGGGATTCTAGATCGTTTACCCGGCGAACAAGTGGTGCTATAAAAGCACCATGCTCCCCGCCCAGCCGAACCAGAGTCTCATCGAGGGACTCGGGTGCTTGCAGGCCGTGGCCTCGGCGGGAGAGCCGGTCGGGTCGCGCGCCTTGGCCCGTCAACTGGGTCTCGAGCCGACGCGCGTGAACCGCCTCTTGCGGACCCTCGGCCACCTGGGGTTCGTTCGTCAGGATCAGCGCCGCAAATACCACGTCGGCGCGACCATTCACGTGCTGTCGGCGCAGGCGCTGTTCGCGTCGGGTCTCCTGCGCGCGGCACTGGGACCGCTGGCCGAACTCGGACGCTTGAAGCTGATAGTCGCCCTGGGCGTCCTGTGGCGCGATCAGGTGGCGTACCTCTTCCACGCGACGCCGGGCATGGGCGTCGCCGAAGCGCTCGGACGCGTCGGTCTTTACCCGGCGACCCGCTCGGGCGTGGGCATGCCGCTGCTCGCGGCCGCGACGACGCGCGATGTCCGGGCGCTCTACCGGGGCGCCGACGAGATCCCTGGTTACGGGCGCGCCCTGCCACGGCTCCTCACCGATCTGCGCCGCGTGCGCGACGACGGATACGCCTACGTCCTGCAGAACGCCGAGCGAGAGGTCTGGTCGCTGGGCGTGCCCATCGGCGCGCCCGCCTATGCCGCGATGGCGCTGTCGGGAAGGATCACCCGAGCCATGGTTCCCGGATGCGTCGCCGCCCTGCGCGCCGCCGCCCAGAAGATCGAAGGAGAAAAGACCAATGCGCGCATGTGACGGACTGATGCTGTTTCTGTTCGCGGCCGGTACGGCCCAGGCCCAGGGAAACGACCGGCACGCCTGGCGCCCGGCCGGCTCGCAGATCGGCAACGTCTTTCCGACGCTGACGATGGTGGCCCCCGGCGTGGAAACCGACTCGGAGACGGGGATCGGTGCTCTCATCCCCTGGGCCGATCGCCTGTGGGCCGTCGGCTACGTCGCCCACATCAAGGGCTCGGGGATCGGCCTCCTCGAGATCAAGCCCGACATGTCGTCGCGGCTGCACCCCGCCTCGGTCACCGGCACCTTCGCCAACCGGATGGTGCACTGGGAGACCAAGCAAGCGGTGATAGGGCCGCACGTCATCGACGCGCAGGGAAACGTCCGCACGTTCGCCGAACTCGGCAAGCACCGCCTGACGGCGACGGCGCGTCACCTCGTCAGCCCCGAGAAGATGGCCTACTTCCTCACCATGGAGGGGCTGCTCTTCGAGGCCAATCTGGTCACGCTGGAGTCCAGGCAGATCTTCGATCTCGTCAAGGAGCTGGCCATCGGCAAAGGCTACATCCACTTCAAGGGCGCGCACACGGCGCAAGGAAGGCTGGTGGTGGCCAACAACTCGTACGCCGAGGACGAGTACCTGGGCAAACGCGATCCGGGGCGACTGGCCGAGTGGGACGGCAAGGGAACATGGACCATCCTCGAGCGCAACCCGTTCATCGAGGTGTCGGGCAAGCAGAACCCACGCGTGGGTGGCCACTATGGCAACACGCTCTACGCCGTGGGCTGGGACCGCAGCTCGGTGATCCTGCGCGTGCTCCACGGCGGAAAGTGGGAGCGCTACCGCCTGCCGAAGGGGAGCCAGTCCTTCGACCACCAGTGGAACACCGAGTGGATGCGCATCCGCGAGGCGCAGACCGAGCGCTACCTGATGGACGCGCACGGCATCTTCTATGAACTACCGCCGCTGGTGTACGGCGGGCGCGTCTGGGGCATCAAGCCGATCGCCTCGCACCAGCGGATCGTCCCCGATTTCTGCACCTTCCGCGGCCTTCTGGTGCTGGCCGGCGATCAGACGGACAACGCCGTCGGACAGCCGCAGTCGGGGCTGTGGTTCGGCAACCACGACGATCTCTACAAGATGGGGAAGCCCACGGGTTGGGGCGGCCCCTACTGGCACAGCGAGGTGAAGCGCGCGCAACCGTCCGATCCGTTCCTGATGACCGGCTTCGATCGCAAGGTCGTGCATCTGGCGAACGAGGGAAAAGCACCGGTGACGTTCACAGTCGAGGTGGATTTCCTCGGCGATGGCAGCTGGAAGAAGTACCAGGACTTCCGCGTGGCGCCCGCAGCCTACACGTATCATGCGTTCCCGGATGGGTTCGCCGCGCACTGGGTGCGGGTGGTGACCGACAAGGACACGCAGGCGTCAGTCCACTTCCACTACAACTGACATGCTCCCTCTCTTGTGGCTGGCGGTCGCGCCCAACGTGTTGCTGGTGGTCACCGACGACCATCGCGCGGACGCGTGGGGCCTCGGCAGCCAGGGACGCGTGAAGACGCCGAACCTCGACACCCTCGGCCGGCGTGGCGCGGTGTTCGAGAACGCCTTCGTCACCACCTCGCTGTGCTCGCCCAGCCGGGCGTCGATCCTGACCGGCCACCTGGCCAGCCGACACGGTGTGACCGGTCTGGACGGGTCGCTGACCAGTGGTGTGTCGACGATCGCCGAGCGCCTGCGCAAGGTTGGCTACGTCACGGGACACGTCGGCAAGTGGCACTTCCGCAGCCCTGACCCAGCCAAGGCGGGCTTCGATTGGACTGCCTCGTTCCACGCCAATGGCCCCCACTTCGATCGGAAGGTGGTGACGCAGGGGCAGCCGGTCGTGGCGAAGGGGATGGTCGACGACT
This sequence comes from Myxococcales bacterium, assembly GCA_031423255.1. Lineage (GTDB taxonomy): Bacteria > Myxococcota_A > Polyangia > Fen-1088 > Fen-1088 > JANPFD01. The sequence goes on from JANPFD010000053.1 coordinate 31,049, forward strand.
GGGTCGCCGACCAGGGGATCGGCTTTCTCCGTCGTGCGGCGGCGCAGCAGCGTCCTTTCTTCCTGCAGCTGGCAACCCAGTTGCCTCACCTGGACCATCGGCTGCGCTGGAACCCGCGGCCCGAGACCTTGGCAGGCTACGCGGACGTGCCGGTGCCCCTGCCCCCGAAAAGCGACCCGATGCCCTGGCTCGCGCGCAGCCGCAGCCGCACGCAGGCTCTGGAGTACGGATACGCCGATCCCGAGAAGCTGCGGGCGCACATCCGCCAGTACTGGGCGACGATCACCGATCTGGACGCCGCCATCGGGCGGGTGCTGGCCGCGCTCCGGGAGCTGAAGCTGGAAGAATCCACCTACGTGGTCTTCATCGGCGACAACGGCTGGCTCCTGGGCGAACACGGGCTGACCAGCAAGGTGCTGGCCTACGAGGCGTCGATGCGCGTGCCGTTCGTCATCGCCGGGCCGGGGATCGTGCCCGGCACCCGCTCCCAGATGGCGCTGAACATCGACGTCACGCCGACGATCCTCGATCTGGCGGCGATCCCGGCGGCGGGGCTGGACGGCGTCAGCCTGCGCCCGCTGTTCTCGCGGGCGAACACCCCCCTGCGCAGCCGCTTCCTGTACGAGGCGCCGGCCGAGCTGGGCACGAGGCCGATCACCGCCCTGCGAACGGCCGACTGGAAGTACATCGAGACCGGCGGCGGCACCGTCGAGCTTTACGACCTGCGCGCCGATCCGCACGAGGTGACGAACGTCAACGATGCGACCCAGCGCGGGAAGATGGCGGCAGAGCTGGCGTCTCTCAAGATGCCCGGACCCGTGGTCGTCCGCCGCGAGGCCGGCTGGCCCGAGGTGTTCGAGCTGAACGTCGGCGAGGCGCACACCGTGGAACGCAAGACGGTCAAGCGGACCGTGAAGCTGCTGGGCGCGGAGCCGTCGTACTTCCCCGATGGCTGGCCGAAACCGAACAGCGCAGGGCGCACCTGGGCGCAGGTGGCGGTGAGGGTCGACGTCGCGGGCACCGAGGCGACGCTGCTGATCAGGCCCTACGAGTCGCCGAAGGTGGTGAACGGCCTCAAGCTGTACGCCGAGGCCGAGCGGGTCTGGGCCACCACCAGCGAGCTCGGCGCCCTGCCCGACATGCGCAAGGCGATCCGCCTCTCGGCCACCGGCGCCGACGAGCCCTGGTCGCCGCAGCGGCTGGTCTTTCCCATCCGCGGCTACCGCTGGCGCGCCGGTGCGTACAACAACACCTGGAGCGCGCTCGTCCCCTACAACAAGCTCTATTACCACCGGGGCGAGGATCTCGGCGCCATCCCCGGCAGGCTCGAGGTGGTGGCGGTCGCCGACGGACGGATCACGGGGCTGCCCGGCCCGAAGGGGGACGGAGGCTCGAACACGTTCACGTACGAGATCGCGGGCGGGCTACGTTTCCGGAACGCGCACATGGACACCGAGCAGATCGCTCCCGAACTCCAGGTCGGCATGCCGGTGCGCGCGGGACAGATGCTGGGCAAGACCGGGCAGACTTACCTGGGCAAGCCGCGGCAGTTCATGGACCCCCACCTTCACTGGGCCGTGGGTTTCGGCGAGACCACCCTCGGGTCCTTTCCGTTCGCCGCGCAGGCGTACTTCGACACATACCCGGATCCGGCGATGCCAATCGCTGGTGGTTACTACTATGTCGATGCCGGTGAGGAGATCGAGCTCGACGGAAGCCGCTCGCTGGCGCGTCCGGAACGGCGGATCATTTCGCACCGCTGGAAGCTCCACGACGGGCGCGAGGTGGACGGCGCGCGGGTGCGCGTGCGCGGCGCCGATGCCGGCCTGTTTACCGAGGAGCTGATCGTCAAGACGGACGACGGCGCCGAGGATCGGGACTTCGCGCAGCTCCGCGTGTGGGCGCCACAGCCCTCGCGGAACCTGACGTTCGGGTGGGCCTACCACTCGCCGGTGCGGGACATCCGGCCCGGCACGCCGGTCGAGTTCTGGAACCGGCTGAACACCGACAAGAACGTCAGCATCGATTTCGGCGACGGCACGCCGGAGGCAGCCATCGAACGCACGATCAAGCACGCCTACGCGAAGGCAGGGCTGTACACGGTCACATTGCGCGCCCCCGGTGCCGCGGTGAAGCTGCGCGTGTTCGTGGATTAGGCTAATGTGCCCGGCCGTGCGCCGGCTGTCGGTCCTTGCTCTTCTGACGCTCGCCACGCCGCGGGCTCAGGCCCAGGATCGTCCGAAATTGACCGCGGGCATCGGTATGGGCATGTCGATCGACAGAGCCGCGCCCAATCCCCGTCCCGACACGCCGATCCCGTCGTTCTTCGCCCTGGGCGGAGTGGGTGCCGGGCTTGTCGGCGGCGAGGTGCGTGCGTTCGCCAACGGCGCGCGCGGGGACCAGATCACCCGGGTCACGGGCGAACTGGTGCTGGCACTGCGGCCGCTGGCGTTCTTCCGCGCGGTCGACACGCGGTACGCCGTGCGCGTCGCGCGGACAGTGGCGATCGACGCTGGCGTGGCCTACGAGCGCGTCTCACGCGGGATTCCGACAGCCCACCGGCCCGGCGTCGTGGTGGGGGGCCACTTCGAGATGCCGATCGGCCATGCCACAAGTCCCAAGGAGCTGCGGCTGCGGCTCGGGGGTCGCAAGATGTTCGGCGGCAAGGTGACGATTGCCGACAATCAGGTCGGGAACAGCGCCTACGAGCTCTTCGGCATGCTGGTCGTGGTCTTCTAGACCTGGTCCACACGTCGGATGTGCGCGGCAACACGGTTGTTCCTCGCCCCTGTATGTCGATCTGGCCTTCGAACTGTCGCTCGCGGATAGTACCTCCGCCAAGTGACCTCGAGTCGAAGTCACGCATTCAACAACAGGAGACGCTTCATGAAAAATTCCATTCGCACTCTGTTCTTTGTGGCGACCCTCGCCTTCGCCTCTGCGGCCTTCGCCAAAGGCGCGTGCAAATTCTCGGACGCGGCCAAGCTGAAAGAGCATGTGTCGAACCACATCACCTACCCGGCCAAGGGCAAGGACATCAAGATGGCCTGCAAGAAGGAAATGCCAGACGAGTTCACCAAGGCAGAGCGCGCCTGTGCCGAGAGCAAGATCAAGGACAAGACCGAGTACAAGAATGCGGATGAGGTCTTGAAGGCCCTCGGCGTCGAATAACGATGCGCTCGATGCTCATGAGCCGCGCATGCTACGTCAACGTCCCGCCGGCTGCTTGCCGCGCCCGGTGGACACCTCGGGGCCGTGGAGCTGACGGAGGCCTGAGCGCGGTCAGGGCGCGCCGCAGCCGACTCGCTTGCTGCCGATCACGAGGTCGTCGTACCAGACCTCGGTGACGCCAGCCTGGTCGTGGGGGTGCAGCACACCGATCGACAGCGTGGTCGGGGTAGGGACGAGCCAGGGGGCCGTGGGGCTGCCGTTCCAGGTGCGCGAGAAGTGTTCGACCCCGTCGATCCAGACACGCCACTCGTTCTTCGCGCCGTCGACCTGCAACTCCCAGCAGGACCAGCGCCCGTACGACACCTCGGGCGCGGCGGGATTGGCGTAGGAGAAGTGATCGGCCGTGGGGATCGCCGAATGGTAGATGAGCGTCGACAGGTGCTTGAAGTTGGCGGCGGTCGGCTTGTTGTAAGGGTTGCCCGTCGCCCCGAACTGGGCGTTGACGGCGGTAGTGGTCCCCGGCACGGCGCCGTTGAGGCGGAACAGGTAGACGTTGTCCGGCGCCGCGGGGGGCGCGTAGTAGACGAACGCGCGCATGAAGAAGCTGTTGCCGGCGGTGGGAAAGACGGGCTTGCCCAGGGTCACCTCGCCGGTGCTATAGGCGACGACCTGGCTGCGGACGTGCAGCGCGTTCTTTCCGCCGCGGGCGCGGGTGGCGTCGACGACGATGGTGGCGCCGCTGGAGGTCCGTGTGCGGTAGGCCGGGTTGAGGCCCGCCTCGAAGTCGTCGCAGAAGAGCGCGCTGTCGATCTGCCCGCACGCAGGGGGATTGAATGCCAGGGGTGCCTCGCTGCCTGCCTCGCTGCCTGCCTCGCGTGGCAATGATGCCGTGTCCCGCGCGCCCTGGGCATCGGCCCCGGGGGGCGCAGGGCTGCGTCCGTCCGGCACCGCAGCCGCAATGTCGGTGCTGGAGTCCTCGGTGGGACCGGGGGCGATCCCGTCCGGCGACGCGGCCTTGGTCGCGCAGCCGAACACCACGGTGGCCGTCAGCAGGATGGAAAAGCGCATGAACCAAAGGTTGCCGCACCTGCCGATCCGTCACAAAAACAGACCGTACAGGCCGACCGGCGCTCGCTGGGCTGGGCAGTCCGCCGCCGCTCGCTACTCCCCGGCCGACTTGCGGACCAGCGCCTGCGCCTTCACGGGCAGGGGGGAGCCCAGGGTGTCCTTGCTGTACTGGAAGCCGTCGGCGTCGACGTAGATCGGATTGCTCGCCGCGGCCGGGTTCCGGTTCCAGGCCATCACCAGGTTCAAGGTGGAGTGCTCGCCCACGGCGATCACCACCCGTTGGGCGTCTCGGGTGAGGGCGATCGGGATCTCGCGCTTGAACTTCACCGGTCCGGTACCGAAGCTGCTGGCGTCCCGGGCGCGCGTGAAGTCGAGCGCCGGATCCGGGCGCCCGTTCAGCAGCACCTACACCCGATCGACGTCCACCCAATTCGCCCCCTCGACCCGCACCTTCAAAGTCCCCTGCCCCCTGGTGGTCGTGTCACCAGGCAGGGCCCCCTCGCGCACCAGCTCCATCTCGTCGATGCGGGCAGGGTCGTCGGTCGACGACTTCACGAAGTTCCTCAGTTGCCCGGTCTCGCGGAAGAGCGTGTGCGAGTCGCTGTTCGCCACGCCCACCAGGCGCATCCCCTGGTTCAGCACCTGCAGCCAGGCGAAGAAGCGGTTGTGCCGTCGTGCTCGAACAGGCGCCGGATCTGCTCGCGCAGATCGTCGTCCGGCCACGGGCCGCCGTTGTTCTGTACGCGCGGCCTGGGCTTCAGCGGGAAGGCGTTGTGGTGATTGGCGCCGCCGTCCGGGCTGGTCATCTCGATGCCGTCCGAGGTGGCCAGGAGGTTCGCGACGCCCAGCTTCTTCAGATAGGGCCGGTAGGAATCCAGCCGGTTGTGCTCGGTCGAGGGCGCCAACTCGATCCCCTTGCCCCCGCCGGCGAGGGTACGTCCTGACCCCTGGGGCCGGGCGCACCCCGGGGACGCCATGATACGTTCCGGTTCGCATGCGCGTCGCAGAGCTGGTCGGAGTCCGGCAGTTCCGGTTGAGCCAGGGTTCAATAGACGGACCCGGCGCAGGTCAGGTCCAGGTGCGGGTGGAAGCGGTCGGTATCTGCGGCTCGGATCTGCACGCCTATTCCGAGGGCTCGATCGGCGACACGGCCTGCAGCTATCCGATGGTGCTGGGGCACGAACCCGCGGGTGTGGTGACCCAGGTGGGCGCGGGCGTCACGGGTGTCTCGCTGGGCGATCTCGTCGCCTGCGAGCCTGCCCTGTTCTGTTACCACTGCGAGCTGTGCCTGGCCGGGCGCCACAACCTGTGCCGCAACCTGCGTTTTTTGAGCACGCCTGGCGAGCCTGGCTTCTTTCGCGAGCGGGTGAACCTGCCGGTCGAGAACGTGGTGGGGCTCCCCAAGGGCTTCTCGGTCGAGGTGGCGGCGCTGGTCGAGCCGCTGGCGGTGGTGCTGCACTCGCTGCGGCTGGCGGGCTCGTGCCTGGGTGAGACCGTGGCCGTGTTCGGCGCGGGCCCGATCGGCCTCTTGACGGTGGCGGCGTTGAAGCACGCGGGTGCCAAGAGGATCCACGTGGTCGAGCCGGTGTCGGAGCGTCGCGCGCTGGCCCGGGCGTTGGGCGCGGACGCCGTGCTCGATGTGGATGATCCCGTGCGGATGATCACATCCGACACGGGTGGGCGTGGCGTGGATCTGGTGTTCGACTGCGCCGCCACAGGCGACACGGCGAATCAGTGCCTGGCCGTCGCCCGTGCTGGTGGCCGCGTGGTGTACACCGGCATCCCCTCGGCGCTGCGCGTGCCGATGGATTTCCACCGCTGGCGCCGCAAGGAACTGGCGCTGATCCAGGTGCGACGCGCGAACCGCGAGGACGGCGCCGCGCGCGATCTCCTGGCCGGATCGCCGGCCGCGTTCGCGCCGATCGTCACCCACACGCGCCCGATGGACGAGATCGGCGCGGCGTTCGCCCTGGTCGAGTCCCGCGCCGACGGGGTCGCCAAGCTCGTGGTCCGCCCCTAGGGTCTGGGGGCGTCGGGCTGTCGGTCCGGATGCGCCTCGGCGAAGGCCGGCAGGTCGTTGCACGCCGCCTCGATCCTCAACAAGGTGGAGAACGGCTCCACCGGCACACTGAACCTGCGCGCGGCGTACAGCTGCGGAACCATGAACACGTCGGCCAGCGTCGGCTCGTCGCCGACCAGGAACGTGCCCGCGGTCTCGACCGCGGTTTTCTCCAGGAAGCCCAGCCCGCGGGTGACGAAGTGGCGAACCCAGGCCGTCTCGTCGCCCTTCAGCACGTCCTTCACATAGCCCAGCGTGGCCGGCATGTTCTGGAACGGCTGGATCCCCGAGTTCACCACCTCTGCCAGCTGGCGTATGCGGGCGCGGCGCCAAGCATCGCCGGCAAGGAGCGACGGCGTCGGGTAGCGTTCCTCGAGGTATTCGACGATGGCCATCGATTGCGCGATGGTGCGGCCGTCGTCCAGCTCGAGCAGAGGGACCTGCGAGGCCGGGTTCATCGCCTTGTACTCGGGCCGGTACTGCTCGCCGCCCTCCTTGACCAGATGCACGGCACGGTACTCGTACGGGACCTTCTTCCAGGCGAGCGCGATCCGCACGCGCCAGCTCGCGCTGCTGCGCCAGTAGTTGTAGAGCCGCATGCGCGGCAGTCTACTCTCACATGGGCCAGCGGGATCGCGCGCCCGGCACGCGCACCAGGTGGACGGCGAACCACTTGCGCACGTCCATCCAGATCTCCTCGTGGACCAGTCCCGCCGCCGCGATCAGCGCCCGCGCACTCTCGGGCGTGAACTTGTGACTGCTCTCGGTGTGCAGCCGCTCGCCGGTGGCGAACGGGATGCGCAGGCCAAGGCCATCGATGGCCACCGTCTGCGCGTGGGTGCTCTGAAGGAACAGATCGACCTTCGATGAACGTGGATCCCAGGCGGCGACGTGGCCGAATGCCTCTTCGTCGAAGTGTCCACCCAGATCGCGGTTGATGCGCGTCAGCACGTTCCGGTTGAACCGCGCGGTCACCCCGGCGGCGTCGTCGTAAGCAGGCAGGAGCAGCTCCGGCGACTTGCGCAGATCGGTGCCGATCAGCAAGGCGTCACCCGGCGCCAGATGGCGGCGCATCTCGCGCAGCAGCGACGCCCCCGCGATCGGATCGTGGTCGCCCAGCTTCGAGCCCAAGAACAGCACCAGCCGTCGGGGTGGGACGTCGCGCAGCCAGTCCATCTGCTCGGGGTACCGGGCCAGCACCGGTTTGACCTCGAGCCGCGGAAAGCGGGGCCGCAGCCGCGCAGACGCCGCCGCCAGCGCCGCCGGCGAGAGGTCCACCGGAACGTAGATCGCCCGTCGCTGCTGCGCGAGCAGGGCGTTGACGATGAGATCCGTCTTCACCGACGACCCGGCGCCCAGCTCGACGATCGCCAGCGGCGGGCCTGCGGCGTCGACCATCTCGTCGGCGCGTTCCTCCAGGATGGTGCGCTCGGTGCGGGTCAGGTAGTACTCGGGCAGCTCGGTGATCTCGTCGAAGAGCGACGATCCCTCTGCGTCGTACAGAAACCAGGGCGGCAACCGCTTGGGACGTGCGACCAGCCCGCGGCGCACCGCCTGGGCGACTGCATCGGGCACGGTGTCATTGGCGACGAAAGGGGCCTGGAGTTCCATCATGGTGTCTTTGCCAGTCGGATGCCGGCCGCCTGCCAGCGGGCCTCCGGAGAAAAGAAGTTTCGGTACGTGGGACGCAGGTGGCCGCGCGGCGACAGGCAGGAGCCGCCGCGAAGGACCATCTGATTGCACATGAACTTGCCGTTGTATTCACCGAGCGCGCCGGCCGTGGGGCGGCACCCCTCCGTCCGCCCCCGCACATCGAGGAAATGGGTTCGAACGGCGTTGCGGGCCATGGCTGTCACGGCGCTTTTGCGCCACGGCACCAAAAAACTCGTCACCACGAGCCATCCGCCAAGCGAGGCACATCTCTATATGAGAGAGATGGTGTCGAGAACTCGAAGGGTGGCCCGCGCCTTCGCGCTGGTGATCCTGGTTGCAGTCGGGCTGGTCGCGTTGCTCGTGGGCAGCGCCGCCGCGCTCCTGCGCACAAACTGGGGTGGAGCCCTGGCCAAGGAGACGATCCTCCGACGCGTCAACTCCCAGCTTCAGGGGACCCTGGCGATCGAGCGCCTCCGCGTGCGCCCGGACGGCGTCGAGCTCTCCGGCGTGCTGCTGGCCGATCCCACAGGCGCGCCGGTGATCCGCGTCCGACGGATGGATGTCAGGCTGCGGCTCAGGTCACTGTTCCACCGGAGGGTCGAGATCCGCGCGTTCGCCGTCGAGGAACCCTGGGCGCATATCCAGATGGACAAAGGGGGCTCGAACCTGACCCGCGCTCTGGCGCCCCGCCAGCCACCGCCGGCGACTGCTCAGCAATCGGGTGGAGGCTGGCAGCTGACGCTCCACCGCTTGACCGTCACGGGCGGAACCTTCGAGCTCGGGCGCCCCGACCTGCGCCTGCGCGTCACCACGCTGGCCGCCGAGGGCGAGGCCTCCTACGATCCAGGGAGCAACCGCGCTCACGCGCGCCTCCACCTGACGCTGGGGCCGACCGGCATGGTCAAAGCAACCCTGGACGCGGCAGGCGACGGCATCACCGCCAGCATCGACGCCAGCATCGACGCCGATATCGGCGAGACCACCGTCCGCGCCGGCGGCTCGGTGCGGGGCCGCACGCTCGACCTGCAGGGACGGCTCGAGGCTCGGGATCTACACGAGACCGCGCACGTGTTGCGCCGCGTGCTCGATCTCGATCCGCCGCCACTGACCGGCGGCGGCGTGGTCACGTTTGCGATCACCGGGACCATCGACGCGCCCAGGGTGGCGGCACGGGCCCAGGTCCCATCGCTGCAGATCGGCAATAGCGCCGTCCGGGGCGCGGACATCGCGTTCACGCTCGGTCAGTAACGCTTGGTCCAGACGAGATCCGCCGACCCCCGACGGGCGTCGCCATAGGTTGCCTCGAAGCTCCACCGGCGCGAGAGCTGGTACTCGAGCTGCACCTCGTTCCGGTTCTGGCGACGGAACGGGTCCTCACCCACGCGCCCCACGTAGGCGACGTACACCTCGTCGGTGAGGTACGTGCCCGCTTCGAGGCGGGTCATGCCCAGTCCCTCGCCCGGCTCGATCGACAGGATGTCCAGCGGCAGCTTCGTCGAGAGCGCTTTTTGCACCTGGGAGGTGATCACACGGCCCACCAGAGACGCGGCGTGCGAGCTGGGCGTGGCCACGGTCCCGGCGCGGTCGTCGGGCAGGCGGCCCGTCGCCACCAGCGTCAGGAGCTCGGTGTCGCCGAACTCGGGATGCTCCGGCGATCGCAGCGCCAGCTGCGGATCAGTCACCGGGCCGTCGATCGAGACCTCGACGGTGGAGTCCGCCTGCCGCGCGTCGAACACCCCCTTGACCGCCAGCTCCGACGCGGCGGGCGGGCCGGCGAAGCGCACGGCGGACCCGGGTACGATGTCGAAGTTGCGGCCCACGACCTCCGCGCGTCCACGTCGCACCACCACCCGACCGAACAGCAGCAGTTCGTCGCTGTAGGAGGCGACGAATCCGGAGTCGAGCCCCAGTTCCATCTGCACATCGGGCCCCTTCACCCAGAGGTTGCGGGGGGCTTCGATCTCGATCCGGATGGGGATCGGCGCCCGCGCGCGCGACGATCCGGCTTTTTTCGTCCGGAGCCGCCGGCCGTTCTTCAGGAGCACGATGTCGCCGGGGCGGTCCAGCGGCTGCAGCTTCTTGCGCTTTCCTGCGAGGAGCGCCACGTGCGCCTCGGGTAGACGCACCACCACCCGCGCGCGCTCGTCCGTCACGGTCCCGTCGGCGTTCGCCAAGAGGGAGATCGTGGCCGTCGGCTGCCCACCCGCGTACAGAGGCCAGCGCGTCAGCTCGACTCGCCCCCCGAGCGCGCGGTCCTTTCCCACGCGCTTCGTGTGCGCGGTGACCTTCGCCATTCCATCCCCGCTCCTCGCGGTCAGCTCCTCGAGAACGATGGACTGTTCGTCGCCACGCAAGGCGAGGTGGATCTGCTCGTAGTGGCCGAAGCCGCGGACCGCCAGACGGCCCTCCTTCCATTCGAGGCGCCCGCGGCCGGTCGGCGCGCCGATCCGCCCGGCGACGGTCAAGTCGGCGTCCACCGTCCCGCCGACCTCGCCCAGCTGATCGGTCAGGTTCGACAGCGGCCGGAGATCCACCTGGTGACTTTCGATGTGCATCGCCAGTGGCATGTCCTGGACGTGGGCGCCGCGCCCGAAGGTCGGGTACGAGAGATCCAGCTCCGTGCTCGCCCGGACGCGCAGCACCCTGCGGCCCCCTTCGTCCAGCGACGAGTCGAGCTTCAACCGGCGGTCACGATATTCGAAACGCGCCTGGGCCTGGCCGAGCGGCCGGGCGCCGAACCGCAACGCGCTCGCGGTGCCGAGGATGGAGACGCGGGGCGAACGCAGGCTGCCCTCGACGCGCAGATCCGCCGTGATGTCGCCCGTCAGGCCGGCCGGCCCGCGGCGCTGGAAGTGCAGCGGGCCGATGTGCGCCGTCAGCTCCAGCGGCGCCGACGCGACGGCCTCGGTGCGCACGAGGTCGGTGGTGGCGCTGCGAAGGCGGCCGGTCGCCGTGGCGAGCATGCGGCCCTGCCGCGCGACCTCCATCCGGAAGACCGCGCCCCGCACCCCTTTGCCGGCGCTCAGTTCGACCCGGGCATCCGTCGGCGGGAATCCTGGTCCCGCCGCTCCCTGCACGCGGACGTCGAGCCGGCCGCTCGGCTGGGTCGCCGGACCGGACGCCGAGCCCTCGATCGACAGCACACCGTCGCGCAGATCGTCGCGCCCGAGCAACCGCGCCACCGTGGCAAGCGGAACCCGGGGCGCCAGCATCGTGACCTCGAAAGGGAGCGCGGCCAGCTTGACCTGGCCGCGCATCAGATCGCGGATCGACAGGGGCGCGCGCGCCTCGAGCCGAGCCGGCGCGCCGAAGGGGCGACCTTCCGCCGTGACCACCAGCGGACCGCGGGGCACCGCGTCCAGATGAACGTCGATATCGCCGACCGCCTGCCCGCGGACCGTCAGCTGTCGTACCTCGGCCGTCACCTTCACGGTGGGGTTGCCCGCCGTCCCGGATAGCTGAGCGTCGAGGGCCACCTGGCCCGCCGCCGGAATGTCCCCGCGCCCGATCTGTTCGAGCACCTCGGCGATGGCTACCGGTTCGAGCGTCAGGGCCAAAGACGCCGGCGCGGTCGGGGGCGGTGGCCAGGCCGCCGGCAGATCGAACCGTGCCCGCGCCGTCGCCCCTGCCACGCGCACGGTCATCTGACCCACCAGGCGGCCAGACGCCAGCGCCACGAGGGCATCGATCTGACCACCCGCCGGGAAGCGAGCCGGCCGCGCCAGAGTTGGCAACCGATCGATCAGCAACTGCACCAGCTCGATGCGGCCGTCGATCTTGGCGCCTTTCTTTTCGAGCTTGACAGTGACCCGCTGCGCGCCAGAGCCCAGGGCCAGGTCTTCCACCGCCAGCCGCCCGGGGCTGATATGTATCCGCGCCGGTCTCTCCAGCGTCCAGCGCGCCTCGGGGTACACCACCACCAGGCGCGACAGCGTCAGGAGCGTGAACCCCTCGGACCAGCGCCCCTCGGCCTCGACCTTCAGGGGCTGCTGCCCGGCGATGTCGACCCGCGCGACGAGGCGGCCATCACGACGGTTCGTGAGATCCACGGCCACCCGTCGCCAGCGCTGGTCGCCCATCCGGGCCGTCCGCGCCCGCAGCCGCACTGTCGCGAGCTGGGGCCGCCGGGCGTCAGGCGCGTCCACCTCGAACGTCACACCCGACAACTCGACCCCACCGAGTCGGAGCTCGGCCGTCGATCCGCTCAGGTGCAAGGGCACCGTCCCCCCGGCGCCTGTCGCCAGCGTCACAAGGGCCACGAACACCGCGAACAGGCCTGCCCGCCTCACATCACCCTGTTGGAACAGATAATGCGTATTGCCGTAACATCCAGGGGTTGCCGCGCCCCAAGCAGATCGCCCTCGCGTTCCCGATCGGCGTCCCGTACATGGAGCGGATCACCCGCGGTGTCATGGACCACGCCCGGGGTCGATGGCAGCTGATGTTCACGCCCGAAGCGACCACCCTGCCACTCGAGAGTCTGCGGCGGAACCAGATCGACGGCCTGATCACACTGGCCAGCACCCGGGCCGAGGAAAAGCGGATCGCGCGCCTCGGTGTGCCCGCCGTCAACGTCGCCAGCGCCCTGGCGACGCCGCTCCTGCCCAACGTCACTGTCGAGAACCACTCGGTGGGCCGCCTGGCTGCCGAGCACTTGCTGGCGCGCGGCTTTCAGCGTTTCGCCTACTACGGACTGTCCGACACCTCGTACGGTCGCGAGCGCGGCGCCGGCTTCGTGGCTGCGGTCGAGCAGGCAGGCTTCCGCTGCTCCGTCTGCCACGCGAAGAGCGGCGTCGACAGCGGTCGGCCGTGGCTCATGGACCTGCGTCAGCTGCGTACCTGGCTGCGGCGGCTCGAGCCGCCGGTGGGGCTACTCGCCGTGCACGATTATCGCGCACGCGCGGTGCTCGACGTCTGCGCCAGCATCGGCGTGCGCGTGCCCGACGACGTCGCGGTGATCGGCGTCGACGACGACGTGGTGGCGTGCGAGCTGAGCACGCCGACCCTCTCCAGCGTCGCCCTGCCCGGCTACGCCATCGGGCAGCAGGCCGCGCAGATGCTCGAACAACTGATGCGTGGTCGTTCCGTTGCCCCTGCGTCCCGTCAGGTGCTGGTGGCCGCGACCGACCTCGTCGCTCGACGCTCTACCGACGTGCTGGCCGTCGCCGATCCGAAGGTGGCGGAGGCGGCGCGGCTGGTGAACGAGCGCATCGCCGAACCGCTGAACGTCGCGCAGGTGGCGCAGGAGGTCGGCGTGTCCCGGCGCGTCCTCGAGCGGCACTTCCGGACCGTGCTGGGGATGACGCCGCACGAATATCTGTCGCGCGCGAGAGTCGAACGCGCCAAACGAATGCTGGGCGCCCAACCGCCGCCGTCATTGAAGGAGGTGGCCGCCGCCTGCGGCTTCTCCGACACCCGCCGCCTCAACGACGCCTTCCGCCGACTGGAGGGCGCCTCGGCCCAGCAGTACCGACGGGCGCGGCCTGCCGCAAAACGGTAGCGAGCTGCCGCAAAAGCGCGCTTACCACCGTCGGAGCGTTCCCGTACGCTGAACCGATGGTTGTGAAGCTGTTTCGAGACAAGAAAGCGGCCGGCGCAGCCGCCGCCAGGCAAGCGGCAGGTATCCTTCGGTCCGTGATCGCCGAGCGCGGCTCGGCCCGGATCATCGCGGCGACGGGCGCGTCGCAGTTCGACTTCCTGGACGCGCTGACCGCCACCCCGGAGATCGACTGGAAGAAGGTGGAGATGTTTCACCTCGACGAGTACGTCGGCCTGTCCATCGCCCACCCTGCCAGCTTCCGCCGCTACCTGCGCGAGCGCCTGCTCGGCAAGACGGGGATCGAACGCGCACACCTGCTCGACGGCGAAGGAGACGTCGGCAAGACACTGGCCGCGGCCAGCGAGGCGATCGCCAGGGCGCCCATCGACGTCTGCTTCTGCGGCATCGGCGAGAACAGCCACCTGGCCTTCAACGATCCCCCCGCGGACTTCATCACCGACGAGCCCTACATCACCGTGGAACTCGACGAGGCCTGCCGCCGCCAGCAGGTGGGCGAAGGCTGGTTCGAGAACCTGGCCCAGGTGCCGCGCCAGGCGATCACCATGTCCATCAAGCAGATCATGAAGAGCCGTGAGATCCTGTGCATCGTGCCCGACACGCGCAAGGCCGACGCCGTCAAGGCCACGCTCACCGCCGAGGTCGACCCGCGCGTTCCCGCCTCGATCCTCCGCACGCACGGTCGCACCACCCTGTTCCTGGACCCCGGCTCGGCGTCGAAGCTCGACCCGGCGCTGATCACGGAGCGCGTCTGATGTGGGCAGCGCTCCTGCTGCTGGCGGCGCCCGCCGCGCCCGCGGAGCCGATCAAGATCGGGCTCCTCGGCCTCGACAGCAGCCACACGGTCGCCTTCACCTCCCTGCTCAATGATCCGTCGCGGCCCGACCACATCCCCGGCACCCGGGTGGTGGCGGCGTTCAAGGGCGGCAGCGCCGACGTCGAGAGCAGCGCCAAGCGCGTCGACGGGTTCACCAACGATCTGCGCGACAAGTGGAAGGTGCAGATCGCCGACTCGGTCGAGCAGGTCTTGAAGCAGGTCGACGTGGTGATCATCAGCGCCGTCGATGGCCGGGCGCACCTCCCGTTCGCGCGCGCCGTATTCGCCGCGAAGAAGCGCGTCTTCATCGACAAGCCGCTGGCCGCCGGGTACGCAGACTCGAAGGAGATCGCGCAGCTCGCGAGGAAGAGCGGCACGCCGTTCTTCACCAGCTCGGCGCTACGTTACATCCCCGAGATGCAGGCATTGCCGCGCGACCCGAAGCTCGGTGGCCCGGTGCTGGGAGCCTTCACCTATGGCCCCGCTCCGACGGAGCCGCATCACGCCGACCTGTTCTGGTACGGTATCCACGCTGTGGAAATGCTGTTCACGGTCATGGGCCCCGGATGTGTCTCCGTCAGCCGAGGGAGCGGCGAGACCGCCGACGTGGTCATCGGGCGGTGGTCCGACGGCCGTCTGGGCACGATGCGTGGCAACCGCGACGGCACGCACCACTACGGGGCCATCGCGTTTGGCGCCAAGGGTGCGGTCCATGCCCAGCCGGCCAAGATCGGCTACCAGGCATTGCTGGCCGAGATCGTGAAGTTCTTCCAGACCGGCAAGCCGCCCGTCTCGCCCGAGGAGACGCTGCAGATCATGGCTTTCATGCAGGCCGCCGACCTCAGCAAGGAACGCCACGGCGTCGAGGTCCGCCTGGACGAGCTGGACCGCAAGTAGCATGGGCACCGTCGAGACCGCTGGGTTCTTCGATCTGCAGGTCAATGGCTTTGCGGGCGTGGACTTCAACGATCCGCACGCGACGCCCGATGATCTGATGCGCGCCGTGCTGGCGATGCGGACCACCGGCGTCACCCGCTTCCTCCCCACGCTGATCACCTCGTCGCTCGACACCTTTGTCCGCTGCGCCCGGTCCATCGTGAGATTCGCGCACCCGGCGATGGCCGGCATCCACATGGAGGGGCCCTACATCGCTGAGGAGGCGAAAGGCGCCCATCCGCCGGCGCATCTGGCGCCCGCGACGCTCGACGATTTCCGTCGCCGGCAGGAAGCGGCGAGCGGGCGCATCGTGCTGGTCACTCTGGCGCCCGAGGTGCCCGGCGCCATGGCCCTGACCGAGCAGCTGGTGGCTGACGGCGTGAAGGTGGCGATCGGCCACAGCGCGGCGACACCGGCGCAGATCCGGGACGCGGTCACGGCGGGCGCCACGATGTCGACCCACCTCGGCAACGGTTCGACGCCCACGATGCCACGCCACCCGAACCTGATCTGGGAGCAGATGGCCGCCGACGAACTGGTGGCGGGCCTGATCGTCGACGGACACCACCTGCAGCCATCGGTGGTGAAGTCGATGGTGCGCGCCAAGAGCGTCGCACGCATCATTCTGGTGACCGACGCCGTGGCCGCAGCCGCTCAGCCACCCGGCGACTACACGATCGGCCACCAGGACGTCACGCTCTCGCCCGAGGGAAAGGTCGTCGTGCGCGGGACGAACACCCTGGCCGGCGCCGCGCTCACGCTGGACGTCGCCATCGGCAACACCGTCCGCTTCACGGGACTGCCGCTCGAAGATGTCCTGACGATGGCCTCGACGAACCCGGCCCGCTACATGGGCGTCGCGCCCGTCGGACGGGTCACGGCGAACTGGGATGGCACGCGCCTCCAGGTGATCCGCGTGACGGACCAAGCATGAAAAAAAATGTCCGCTGGTCCGTCGCGGGGCTGCTGTGCCTGGCGACCGGCCTCAACTACCTCGATCGGCAGACGCTCTCGGTCCTGGCCACCACGATCCAGAAGGATCTGGGGATGACCACGGCCGACTACGGGAAGGTCACCTTCTCCTTCCTCATCGCCTACACCGTGATGTACGCGGTCAGCGGCCGCATCGTCGACGTGATGGGCAGCCGGCGTGGGCTGCTGTTCTTTGCCTCGGCCTGGTCTGTCGCCAACATGCTCCACGCCCTGGCGCGGACCACGTTGCAGCTATCCGGCTTCCGGATCCTGCTCGGCGCCGCCGAGGCCGCGAACTTTCCCGCTTGCGTGAAGGCCGTCTCCGAATGGTTCCCGGTCCGCGAGCGGGCACTGGCCGTCGGTATCGTCAATGGCGGCGTCGCCATCGGTTCGGTGGTGTCGGTGCCGCTGGTCTCGATCATCGCTGCGAAGTGGGGCTGGCAAGCTGCATTCGTCGCCACCGGGGCCCTCGGCTTCGTCTGGGTGGCAGCCTGGTCGCGCCTGTACCGCCTGCCTGCGGACCATCCGCACCTCGGCGAGGAAGAACGCCGCTTGATCGAGGAGGGACGCACCGCAACCGATCCCGACTCGGGCCCGGCGCCGTCGGTGTGGCGACTGCTCAAGATGCGCGAGACCTGGGGCTACGCGCTGGCCCGCATGATGACGGATCCCATCTCGTACTTCCTCGGATTCTGGATGCCGAAGTTCCTGCAGGACGCGCGCAGCTTCGATCTGGGCGGCATCGGCAAGTTCGGGTGGATCCCCTTCGCCGCGTTCGCCGCAGGAAGCGTCGCCAGCGGCGCCATCCCGCGCGTGCTGGTCAACCGGGGTCTCAGCGTGGACCGCGCCCGCAAGGCGACGATGGTTGTGATGTCCCTGTCCGTCCCCCTGTCCTGCTACCTGCTCAATCACCTTTCGGGCAAGGCCGTGGCGCTGGGGCTGGTCTCGGCCCTGATGTTCGCCCACGCGGCGTGGGGCAACATGGCGCTGGCCGCCGAGGTGTTCCCCAAGAGCGTGATCGGCACCATCGTCGGCCTGGGCGGGATGCTGGGGGGCGCCGTCGGAGCGGTGACCCAGCTGGTGATCGGGTCGGTGGTGGAGAAGCACTCGTACACCCCGATCTTCCTGTCGATGTCGATCATCTACCCGCTGGCCTCGCTGGTGGTGGTGTTGTTGCTGCGCGACCTCGGCCGCATTCGCAGGGTCTAGGCGTTGATCGCCTCCAGCGCCAGCAACGCGGCGCTGTGGTCCAGTTCATCCAGGCCCATCGCGGTCAGCCGCTCGAATAGCGCGCGCACCACATTCGTCGTCGGCAGTTCGAGCCCGTGGGCTTGCGCCTCCGCCTCGACATTGCGCAGGTCCTTCAGCTGGTTCCGCGACGAACCCCGGGGGGCGAAGTCGCGGGCCAGCATCCGCTGGGCGTGAAGTTCGAGGATCCGGCTTTCGGCGAAGCCACCACGAATGGCGTCCCGCACTGCCGCGGGATCGGCTCCGCCTGCCTTCGCGAATAGCAGCGCCTCGGCGACGACGCTGATGGTGCCGGCGACGATGATCTGGTTCGCCAGCTTGGCCAGCTGTCCGCTGCCCGGGGGCCCCACGTGGGTTGCCCGCCCCATGTGCGCCAGCACGGGTCGGACCGCCGTGAACGCGTCGACGTTCCCTCCGACCATGATGGCCAGCGTGCCGGCCTGCGCTGCCTCCACGCCGCCGGAGACGGGCGCGTCCAGATGACCGAGCCCCAGACTGGCCAGCCGATCGTGATGCCGCCGCGACTCCGATGGCGCGAGCGAGCTCATCACGATCACCTGCGACCCGCGCCCCAGCGCCTCGACAGCGCCCGAAGTGAACAGCACCTCGTCCGTCGCCGCAGCGGTGTCCAGCATGGCGATCACCACCTCGGCGCCCTCGGCGGCGGCAGCAGGTGTCTCCGCGACGCGCGCGCCGATCGCCGCCGCCTTGCCCCGTGTGCGGTTCCAGACGACAAGGTCGACGCCCGCTGCGTGCAACCGGCGGCTCATCGGGGCGCCCATGCGTCCGATCCCCAAAAACGCGATGCTCATCGGCGTACAATAAGGCCAATGATGCGCACACCGATGGTGTGGTTGCTCCTGATGCTGGTGGGGTGTGAGAGCGGCGGGGGCAGCGCCATCCCTCCGAAACCGAACGATTCCCACAAGGTCTTCACCCTGGACGTCCTCCACGACGTCGCCATCACCGTCGATCCGAAGTACCTCGTCCAGCTGGACGACAACGCCAACGAGATGCGCGTCCCCTGCGACATCGTCTGGGACGGGATCAAGCTACCGAACGCGGGCATCAAGAAGAAGGGCGGCATCGGCTCGGTCGCCAAGATCGCCATGAAGACCGGGTGGAGCATCAAGTTCGACGAGTTCGTCGCCGGCCAGACCTTCCACGACCTGGACAAGATCCTGCTGAACAACGCCAAGCAGGATCCCAGCTTCCTGAACGAACACCTGGGTTACGAGATCTCCCGCTTGGCCGGGATCATCGCGCCGCGGACCGCCCACGCCGCCGTCACCTTCAACGGCACCAGCTACGGCGTCTATGTGATCGCAGAAGCGTTCGACCGCGATTTCCTCCGCCGAAACTTCGGCGAGATGAATGACAGCGGAAACCTCTACGAGGGCCCCGTACGCGTCGACTTCGTGACCAACCAGATGGGCGTCGAGCTCAAGGACGAGATCCTGGAGAAGCGCAGCCGGGCCGACCTCGTCGCCCTGGCGGCCGCCATCGCCAGGCCGATCGACCCGACCTGGACGGCCAACGTCCGCACGCTGATCGACCTCGATGGGTTCATCACCTACTACGCCATCGAGAGCTGCCTCGCGCACTGGGACGGCTACAGCTGGAACCAGAACAACTACTACCTGTACAACGATCCCGCTCGCGGAAAGTTCGTGATGATGCCGCACGGGATGGACCAGCTGTGGCAGATGGGCCGCGTCGACGATCCGTTCCTGACACCGAAGGGCTTTCTGTCGCTGCGGGTGCGCGCCATCCCCGAGCTGGACCGGCAGCTGCACGACACCGTCGCCAAGGTGGCGCGAGAGGCCTACGACGTACCGGCGCTGATGGCCCGGATCGACCGCGTCTCGGCCACGCTGACCGCGTCGACCCGGATGGACGCACGCACTCGATCTGACATTGCTCAATTCGACCGGATGGTCGCCGCGAAGCGAACGGCAATCCAGCAGCGTAAGATGCGCCTGCCATGAAATTCCCTGTCACCCGCCGCAAGTTCATCCGTGACGGCGCCGGCCTCACTGCCGGCCTGGCGCTTGCCCGCCCCGTCCCCGCCGCCAGCGGCTCGTTCGCCAGCGCCTGGAGCAAGACCCCGGATCGCGTCTGGATCGGTCCCGAGTACTGGGCCAACCCGCTGCAGGACTGGCGCGTCGCCAGTGGTCGCGTCGAGTGTGTGAACGCGGCGGCCGACCGGAACCTGCACCTCCTGACGCGGCAGCTGGTCGAAAAGCCAGGCAACCTCGAGATGGGCGTCACCATCGGCCGCGTCGGGGGCGGCGCTCTGTCCGGCAAAGGATCGGCCGGGTTCCGCGTCGGCATCTCGGGCCCGCTGCGCGAGTACCGGAACAACGCCCTCTTCGGCGCGGGCATCGACGCGGGTTTCGCCGACGGCAAGCTTTTCGTCGGCGAGACCACGACACCCGTCGAGCTGAAAGAATCGGTGGAACTACGCCTGACCGCCCAGCCCTCGGGCAACGGCTACCAGCTGACGCTGGTTGCGCACGAACCTGGGTCAGCCAAGATCCTGGCTCAGGTCGCCGGTAAGATCGAGCACCTGTCGGGAAACGTCGCCCTGGTGGCGAACTACAAGGGAACGGGAACGGGCACGTTCTGGTTCTCCAGCTGGTCCGTGGCGGGCAGCAAGGTGGATGTCCACGAGGACCACGTCTTCGGGCCGATTCTTTTCTCGCATTACTCGCTGCACGGCGGGGTCCTGAAGATGACGGCGCAGATGCCGCCCATCGGCCGCGACGAGCCGCAGGCGGTGAAGCTGCAAGCATCCAGGGGGAAGAAGTGGGAGACCCTCGCAGAGGAGCCGATCCACCCCGACGCACGCACGGCCACCTTCCGCATCACCGGCTGGAATGCCCTGGTCGACGTTCCTTACCGGCTGGTCTGGCGCGATCACGAGTGGCGCGGCACCGTCCGCCGCGATCCGGTCGAGCGTCCCGTGCTCACGGTGGGCGATGTGTCGTGCAACATCCACTCCGCGTTTCCCAACGCCGGCTACGTGGCGAACATGGCGAAGCTGAACCCCGACCTGCTGGCCTTCGTGGGCGATCAGTTCTACGAGAGCACCGGCGGCTACGGCACGACGCGTGCGCCGCTGGATACCGCGACGCTGGACTACCTGCGCAAGTGGTACGTCCACGGCTGGACCTGGCGCGAGCTCACGCGCGATCGTCCCAGCGTCTCGTTGCCCGACGACCATGACGTTTATCAGGGAAACATCTGGGGCGAAGGTGGCGCGCCCAAGGCTGGCACGCAGGAGAAAGGCGGGTACGAGATGCCGGCCGCCTGGGTCAACGTCGTCTACCGGACCCAGACCTCGCACCACCCGGATCCCTTCGACCCCACGCCGGCGAAACAAGGGATAAGCGTCTACTACGGCCCGATGACCTACGGCCGGGTCAGCTTCGCCGTGCTCGCCGACCGGATGTTCAAGTCTGGCCCCGAAGGAAAGGTGCCCCCCAGCAAGGGTGACCGCGGGGATCACGTCACCGATCCGAAGTTCGATCCGAAGACGGCCGACGTGCCGGGCGTCGAGATGCTGGGTGAACGGCAGCTGAAGTTCCTGGCCGCCTGGGCTGCCGACTGGAAGGGCGCCGACATGAAGGCGGTGATCTCGCAGACGATCTTCGCGGCCATGGCCACCACCCACGGCGGCAACCGCGAGCGCCTGCGGGCGGACTACGACGCGAACGGATGGCCGCAGACAGCCCGCAACAAGGCCCTGCGCGAGATCCGCAAG
Source organism: Myxococcales bacterium (assembly GCA_031423255.1). Classification (GTDB taxonomy): domain Bacteria; phylum Myxococcota_A; class Polyangia; order Fen-1088; family Fen-1088; genus JANPFD01. The sequence goes on from JANPFD010000053.1 coordinate 52,296, forward strand.
GCATTCGCCATGCACATCGCCGGCGACCAGCACCTGCCGGGGGTGATTCACTACGGGGTGGACGAGGCGCGCGACGCGGGCATCGCCTTCGCCGGCCCCGCGGTGAACGTCGGTTACCCCCGCTGGTGGGAGCCGACGATGCCCGGCAAGAACCGAGCGCCCGGCGCGCACGAGCACACCGGCGATCACATCGATCACTTCGGCAACCACATGGCGGTGCTGGCGTTCGCCAACGGGGCCGAGAAGCCCGCGGGCAGGAACGTTCTGCAGAACATGCATGAGCGGGCGTCCGGACTGGGGCTCGTGCGATTCGACAAGCGACGCCGCAAGGTCACCATCGAGTGCTGGCCGTTCCTGGCCGACCCCACCAAGCCGAACACCCAGTTTCCCGGCTGGCCGGTGGTGGTCGACGTGATGGACAACTACGCACGCAAGGCGACCGCCCACCTGCCGAAGCTGCACATCAGTGGCGCCAAGCAGCCGGTGGTGCAGGTGGTCGAGGAGAGCGGGGAAATCCTCTACACCCTCCGTGTCGTCGGGCCCAGCTTCCAGCCGCCCGTCTTCGCCCCTGGCCGCTACCTGGTCCGGGTCAGCGAGCCAGACAGCGGCAAGAGCAAGGAGTTGCCCGGCCTGGAAGCCACCACCGGGAACAAGACGACGCTCAAGGTCGTGCTTTGAGCTTGTAGGTGTGAGTGGCGAAGTCGAAGTCGTAAGCCTCGCGGTCGGGCACCGGCGGCGCGTTCTTCGTCGGCACGAAGCGGGCAAGCTCCTGCATGCGTTTCCCGTGGATCGGCTTTCCGGCCAGGTTCTGGAACTCGCCGGGATCCGCCGCGCGGTCGTACAGTTCCTCGCCGCCGTCGGCGTAACGGATGTAGCGCCAGCGCGGCGTGATGACCGCGTGGTTGCCGGGGTTGAATGTGGAGATCACGGCATCGCGCTTCGCGGCGGGATCGCGCAGCTGCGGAGCCAGGCTGATGCCCTCGAGGTCGGCCTTTGCCGGCAACCCGCACAGCTCGACCAGCGTCGGGTAGATGTCCAGCAGGCTGACCGGCGCCGTGCGCGCCTTGCCCGGCGCGCGCACCGACGGCCCGGCGACGATCAGCGGCACGTGCGTCGAACGCTGCCACAGCGTCGATTTGTGCCAGTGCTGCTTCTCGCCCAGGTGCCAGCCGTTGTCCGACCAGAAGACAATGACTGTGTCCTTCGCGTACGGGCTCTTCTCCAGCGCCGCCAGCGTACGGCCGACCAGCGCGTCGGCGAACGAGATGGCGGCCAGATAGGCCCGCACCCCGTCCTTCCACTTGCCCTCCTTCACGATCCGCTCGTGCTCGTCGCGGCGGAAGGCCGCCAGCTTTCCGCCGGTGGCGGGAAGATCTTCTAGATCGCGCTCCACGATCTTCGGCAATCTCACCTTGTCCGGCGGATAAAGGTCGAAGTACTTCTGGGGTGCGAACATGGGCACGTGCGGGTGCCACAGCCCGACGGCCAGAAAGAACGGCTTGCCCTGCTTGCGTGCCAGAAATTCCTCGGCAAACTCCACCGCCCGCACGTCGCCGTAGTCGTTCTCGGCGTACGGCAGCACGCCCCAGTCGAACTCGCCGTCGAAGCCGTCCTTGCTGGCCAGCCCGTTGAACGGGTGGCCGGGCGGGGCCGGGATCTTCTTGACCCACGGATAGAAATCCAGCCGGCGGTACCAGGGATCGTCGAACACCTGCAGCTTGAACTCGTGCCACTGGTCGGGCGGGTTCGCGCCGGCAACGTGGTGGAACACCTTGCCTGCGCCGGCGACATGGTAGCCGTTGTTCTTGAAGTGCTGGGGCATCGTCACGACGTCCGGCAGCACCGGCCGCCAGTACTGATTGTTGTCGTAGATGCCGGTCGTCGACGGCCGCCGCCCGGTGAGCAGCGCCGTGCGCGACGGATTGCAAAGCGGCGCTGCCGTGTGGGCGTCCTTGAACAGCGCTCCCCGCCGCGCCAGGCGATCGATGTGAGGCGTCTTGATGCCCGGGTAGCCGCCCAGCGGTCCGACCCAGTCGTTCATGTCGTCGACCGAGATGAACAGCACGTTCGGCCGTTCCGGCACCGCGGCCAGAAGGGCGAAAAGGAGCGGCGTCGTCATCCTGCGACGCTACTGAATGGACGCGGCAGCGGTCAACGGCACGTGCCGTTCTGGCAGCCCTGCCCTTGCGCGCAGATGCGGCCGCACATCCCGCAGTTGCTGGCGTCGTTGCGCGTGTCGATGCAGGCGCCGTTGCACAGCATCCGGCCGTTGCCGTTGCAGGGCATGCTGTCGTTCTGGCACACGCCGATGCGGCAGATCTGGCCCGCGGGGCAGGCCTTGCCGCACATGCCGCAATTGAAGGCGTCCATGCGGGTGTCGACGCACCGGCCGTTGCAGTCGACCAGGCCGCTGCTGCATCCCCCGGCGCAGGCGCCGTTCGTGCACGTCTGGCCGGCGGCGCACCGCTTGTCGCAACCGCCGCAGTGAGCGGGGCTGTTCGTGGTGTTCACGCAGGCGCCGCCGCACAGCATCTCGCCCTGTCCGCAGACGCAGGCGCCGTTCACGCAGGCGCGGCCACTGCCGCAGGTGATCCCGCAGCCGCCGCAGTTGCCGGGGTTGTTTCCGGTGTTCACGCAGGCCCCGGCACAAACGGTCGTCCCCGCCGGGCAGGTGGTGACGCAGCCTGCGGGGCTGCACAGCTGGCCGCCCGGGCAGGCGCGCCCGCACGCGCCGCAGTTCGCGCGGTCGACCGCCAGATCGATGCACACCCCGCCGCACAGGGTCTTGCCCGCCGGGCAAGCGCAGGAGCCACGCTGGCAAGTCGTGCCACCGGCGCAGGTGATGCCGCACATGCCGCAGTTGGCGCCATCGCTGGTCAGGTTCACACACGCGCCTCCGCAAGCCGTCAGGCCCGTTCCGCAGGTGGTCATGCAACGACCCTGGCTGCAAACCTCGCCGGTCTTGCAGGTCATCCCGCAGCCGCCGCAGTGAAACGGGCTGGAACCGGTGTCGACGCAGCTGCCCCCGCACAACGCCAGCCCGGACGGGCAGACACAGGTGCCGGCGGAACAACTGGTTCCGGCCGAGCACACGACGCCGCACCGGCCGCAATTCGTGTTCGAGCTGGGCAGGTGCACGCAGGCGCCGCCACAAGAGGTGAGACTCGTCGCGCAGGCGCTCGCGCACTTGCCGGCGCTGCAGACCTCGCCCGACGCGCACGCCACGCCGCACGCCCCGCAGCTCGCCGGATCGCTGGCGAGGTCCGCACAGCCGCCGCCACAGGAGGCGAGGCCGGGGGGACACAGGCAGGCCCCGCCGGCGCAGACCTTGACCCCGGCGCACGCCGTGCCGCACCCGCCGCAATGTCTCGGGTCGCTGGCCAGGCTCACGCACGAGCCGCCGCAGGTGGCGAGCGGCATCGAGCAACTGATGGCGCAGCGGCCGAGGTTGCAGACCTGTCCGGCCGCGCAATTGAGACCACAGAATCCGCAGTGAGTCGGGTTGCTCTGGGGATCGATGCACGTGCCGCCACAGATCAGCTCGTCGGCGCGGCAGCCAGAGATCGGCTGTCCTCCGTCGCTCGAGGGCGCCCCCCCGTCACCGACGCTCCCCGGCGTCACCTCCTCGAGGATGGAACGCCCACGGCAACCGACGGCCAGCGCGCACACGGCGAAAACCAAGGTGGCTCGTATCATGAATGACCTCACTGCTGGGCTCCCGCGGGGGCCGGATCGACGATCACCAGCTCGACCCGGCGGTTCTGGGCCCGCCCGATCGAATTCGTGTTCGAGGTGATCGGCTTGGTGTCACCCCACCCCTTGGCCTCCAGCCGCTCGGCCTCGACGCCGTTCTTGACGAGCCAGGCGCGGACGCTCTCTGCCCGACGCTGGGACAGATCCAGGTTCTTTTCCGCTGTACCCGTGCCGTCGGTGTGGCCCTCGATGGAGATCTTGCGGATGCCAGGCGTCGCTTTCAGTGCCATGGCCACCGCGCGCAGCACCGGGTCGCTCTGCCTCAGGATCGTGTCCCGATTGGTGGCGAAGAACACCGGCCGCATGATCTTGATCGTTCCCTGATCGATCTGCACCAGGCCCGGGCAACCGTTCTTCTTCGGGTTCGTGTCGGGTGCACCCGGCTTGTCCGGACAGGCGTCGTAAAGGTCAGGCACCGCGTCCTTGTCCCGATCCGCCAGCGGGCAGCCGGGCTGCTGCGGATCCGGGTACAGGCCTGCGGCCTCGGTCCGGCACTTGTCGACCTGATTGAGGACGCCGTCCTTGTCGTCGTCACCGTCGGGGCAGCCTGCGCGTTCGGGGTCGGGATTGGCGCCCGTCGGTTCCAGCGGGCACTTGTCGTCCGCGTCGGGGATGGCGTCGGCGTCGGAATCGGGCGCGGGACATCCCGCCTTCTGCGGATCGGGATGGTCGCCCTTCGCCCGATCCGGGCACTGGTCGTCGGGATCGGGCACGCCATCGCCATCCCGGTCGGGAGGCGGAGGTGGCGGGGCCGGTGGTGGAGGCGGCGGGGGCGGAGGCGGCGGCGGCGGCGGTGGCGGCTCCGGGAAGGTCAGCGCCAGAGCGACACCGATGGCCCAGAACTTCGGATCCGCGCCGATGTCACTCGACGTGGTCAACATCTGGCCGTAGCGGAGGAACGGGCCCAGTCCCACCCCGCGCGTGGCGGTCAGCTCGAGCCCCGCGCCGAGATCGAACATGAAGCGCTCGTGCGGTCCCGTCAGGCCCAGCCCGGCGTGCCCGTCGAAGAACAGCACGACCTTGTCGCTGAGCCGCGGGTCCACGCGCAACCCGCCACCGAACATCGACGCCCGCCCTGTGCCCGCGTCGGCCGGGAAGAACCAGGTGCCCAGCGCCAGCTCGGGCACCAGCACCGGAGTCACGCGCAGCCCCGGGTGCAGCGAACCGGTCAGCGCCAGCCCATAGCCGAGCCGCTCGCGCTGGACCGAGGTGAGCATGCTGCCGACGCCCACCTCGCCTCTCAGCTCCAGGTGAGGGCTGTCGGCGAAGGCCGTTCCGGCACCGAAGGTGAGGAGGAGGAAGAGGAGGAGGAGGAGGCTAGGCGCGCGACGATGCATGAAACCGGTGAGGGCGACTATATCACCACGGAAGGTCCCCTCTGCTTGCCCGTGTCCATGGTTTCTTCCTAACATGCGGTCGCCATGCAACTCCTGCACGTCCTCTTCGCCGTGGCAGCGGCCGCCGCCCCCGATTCCTACGACGTCGTCGTCTACGGTGGCACCGCCGGGGGCGTCACCGCCGGGATCCAGGCACGTCGGTTGGGCAAGACGGCGATCGTCATCGAGCCGTCGCGCCACCTGGGCGGTTTGACCTCGGGCGGGCTCGGGGCTACCGATATAGGCAACAAAGCGGTGATCGGTGGCCTGTCCCGCACCTTCTACGAGCGCGTGCACAGACACTACGAGACGCCAGCTTCCTGGCGACAGGAGTCGCGCGACGAGTATTTCGCCAAGCGCGCCGGCCGCAACACGGGGGGCGACGCGGTGGCAGAGCAGCGCGGGATCTCCGCGATGTGGACCTTCGAGCCCAGCGCGGCCGAGCAGATCCTGAAGGACATGGCGGCCGAGGCGAAGCTGACGGTGCGCTACGGTGACCGCCTGGATCTGAAGCGCGGAGTGACCAAGCGCGCCGGCCGTATCGTCTCCATCAAGATGGAGGGCGGACGTATCTACCGCGGCAAGGTGTTCATCGACGCCACCTACGAGGGCGATCTGATGGCGAAGGCCGGCGTCGCCTACCATGTCGGCCGCGAGGCCAACTCGGTCTACGGCGAGACCTTGAACGGCGTGCAGACCAAACACGCGGTCAAGCACCAGTTCTCCCGCAAAGTGGACCCCTACGTCGTCCCGGGTGATCCCGCGAGCGGCCTCTTGCCCGGGGTTCATGCCGGCCCCCCAGGCGAGGAAGGCAGCGGCGACAAGCGCGTGCAAGCCTACAACTTCCGTCTGGCTCTGACGAACGCTGCCGAGAACCGCAAGCCGATCCCGAAGCCGACCGGCTACGATCCGAAGCGGCACGAGCTGCTGCTGCGGTACATCCAGTCAGGCGTGTTCGACGTCCTGGGCAACCACCAGGCGATGCCGAACCACAAGACGGACACCAACAACAATGGCGCCGTCTCGTCGGACCACATCGGTGGCAGCTACGACTGGGCCGAGGCCGACTACGCCACCCGCGACAAGATCTTCCAGGACCACGTCGACTACGGGATGGGCCTCTGGTACTTCCTCCAGAACGATCCGCGCATCCCGGCGAACGTGCGCGCCCAGGTCGACCCGTGGGGGCTGCCGAAGGATGAGTTCGTCGACAACGGAGGATGGCCGCACCAGCTGTACGTGCGCGAGGCGCGGCGCATGATCGCGGCCTATGTGATGGCCGAAGCGAACTGCCGCGGCGACAAGGTGGCCGAGGACTCCGTAGGCATGGGCGCCTACAACATGGACTCGCACAACACCCAGCGGTACGTCGTGGACGGCGCCGCCCGCAACGAGGGCGACATCCAGGTGGGCGTGAAGCCCTACCCCATCTCCTACCGGTCGATCGTGCCGAAGGAGAAAGAGGCGGCGAACCTGCTGGTGCCCGTCTGCCTGTCCGCCAGCCACATCGCCTACGGCTCGATCCGCATGGAGCCGGTGTTCATGGTGCTGGGCCAGTCGGCGGCCACCGCGGCCGTCATGGCCATCGACGCCCGCACGTCGGTGCAGAAGGTGGCGTACGGAAAGCTGCGCGAACGTCTGCTGGCCGACGACCAGATCCTTCAGCGCTAGTGTTGGTGTGAAGGCGCTTGCGCATCGCTGCGCGGCGGCAGCAAGAACTCGCCGGGGTGGCGGAGAAACCGCCGCAGCAGCGCGGACGCCAGCTCCATCCGGTCGTGCGAATTGACGGCGCGAGCACGCAAGGCGATGGCCAACGCCAGGTTGAAGCTGACGCCCAGGTTCAGCACGAACATGGTGGCGATCCCGCCCAGCGCCCAGAGGTAGGCGGTGGACATGTTGCCGACGCCCACGGCGAACGCCGACAGCGCCAGCGTCCCCGTCGACAGGGTGACGTGCCTGACGTCCAGCGGTACGCCCAGAAACTGTCCAAAGACCGGCGTCATCCCCAGCATGAAGCCGAGCGCGATGCTGCCGCCCAGGCCCGAGACGTTGCGCGCGAACGCGCCGGACATCCACTCCATCGTGCGGCGGCCGAAGATCCGACCCATGCGGTGCTCGGCGATCGCCTGGGGCAACCGCCGGTAGACGGCGAAGTTCTCGACCCAGCCCGCGGCCAGGCTGGAGGCCCAGAGGATCACGCCCGTCACCGCCGCATACCAGGCGGTGCCGCTCTCGAGGACGTGAAACGAGGCCACGACCGACACCGACTTGGCCTCTGGCAGGAAGGCGTGACCCGTGCGCCAGCGCCAGAACAGATCCAGCAGCAGCGCACCCACCGTGACCATGCAGATGTTGCCCATGGCCGCGGCGACCTGCGATCGGCAGATGCTGGCCACGTGCGCCACGAGCTCTTTCGTGCGCTCGGGACCCGACTTGTCGCGGATGGCGCCCGCCAGTTGCGCGGCCGTCATCGACGGCTGCTTGGTGGCCAGCGTGAACCCGAACAGCTGGAGCAGCATGAAGGAGATCGCGTAGTTCAGGCCCGAGAGGAATCCCTCGACGAACAGCGCGAAGTGGCCAGCGGCGATCGCCACCTTCAGCGCGGCCGTGGCGGTGGTCAGGAGGCCACCACCGGCCGCGGAGCGCACCATCTGCCAGTAATCGCGGCGGCCATACGTGATGTAGTGCTCGCCTGTGCTACCGGCCCGCTCGATGATCTTGCGCGCCAGCAACTGCAGGTTCGTGCGCGCGAGATCGCGCAGGCTGCGATCGGACAGACGCGCCCGCGCCAGCACCGCCAGCAGCCGGTGGGCCGCCGTCGCTCGTTCGAGGCCAGGCGCGGCGGCGAGCAGCGCCAGCAGGTGTTCCATGCGCACCAGCGTCTGCTCGATCACCTCGAGACCGTAAACCACGTCCAGGCTTATCCCGGTCTGCTCGAGGTTGGTCAGGACCCCGGCGACATCCTCGCGGCAACCGGCCGCGGCGTCGTGGAAATCCCGCTGCGCGGCCAGTCGCGGCGCGGGGTGCGCCTGGTCGGTGAAGACGTCCACCGCCCTCGGCAACCGGTGGAACGGCGACGAGGGTAGCGGCCCACGCTTCCCTCGCGCGCGGATCTCCTTGGACAGCCCCAGCGCCTGCACCCGCGCGCCCAGCAGCACCAGCGCCTCGGACGCGGCCCCGAGCAGCGCCTCCGTGCCCGGCGGGATCACCGCCTCGGCCATGCGCTGGAAGATGTCGGCGGGCATGTCCTCGAGCCAGTCGACCGACTCCTTCGAGGGAAACAACCGGCCGACCAGCTTGCCGAGGTCATGCTCATCGCGCGGGCTGGGCAGGATCCGCCGGAACAGGCGGTCCGCCGTCTCCTGGGTCAGGCCCCGATCGTTCGGCAGGCCGGCCTCGGCGAACAGCTCGATGCCGCGGGTCTCGATGACGATGGCGCGCACGGCCTGCGCCAGCGCGCCGCGGGTCGTCGCGTCCGTCTCCAGCCAGGACAGGAACACCAACAGCCGGCGCCAGAGGGGGTCCGTCGTGGGGACCCCGAGCGGCACCGGGATGGACTTGTCCCGCATCGTCAGCCAGACCACCAGCGACTCGAGCGCGTCGAGCCGGAGCACCAGGCTCTCGGCGCCACACAGGGCCTCGACACGCGCGATCATGTCGCGGATGCGCCGATTCTTCCGGTCGATCTCCGGACGCGGCGAGAGCTGTTCGGCGGGAGCGAGCAGAAGAGTCAGCGTGACACGAACCGACCCTGCGTCACAACCGGGTCCTGCATGATCGCATCCGCGTCAAACGACCCGCAGCCGCGGTAGCGCGAGCAGGAACAGCCCGACGCCGGCGAAACCTGCGGGCGCGAATATCGGTGGGTCCAGCTTCAGCGTGTTGCCGACGTGTCTCACCGTCAGCGCGACGCCGGTGAGGTCCGCCAGCACCGCACGGCCATGAAAGAAGGTTCCCGCCGTTCCCACCAGCAGTCCCAGTATTCCGACGATCCTCACCACCCCGTCGCGCTGCGGGAACCACAACGCCGTGATGACGAGAGCCAGCGTGGCCAGCGATCCATAAGCTATCGGAATGATCTGTAACGGGAGGATGCGCCCTGTATTCCAGGAGACATGGGAGACGAACGCCTCCACCGCCAGGAGCAGCAGGCCGGCAGACGCGACGAGCAACGCCCGGCGGCGGAACGACGACGAGTTCATCTCACTGGAAGAGTTGCCTCCTTCACACGCTCACGGTAGTGAGGATGGTCATGCGTCGACGCGAGTTCCTGATGAACGCCTCTGCAGCCGGGGTGTCGGGCCTCGTCGGGACGCACGGCGCCTGGGCCGATCCCTCGGCGCGTCAGGCGTGCGGCGTGAAGGTCGGCGAAGTGAGCGACGCCTCGGCGATCCTGTGGATGCGCCTGACCGAGAGCAGCGCGCGGCGAGCCGACGGGATCGCGCGCAACGGCAGGCCGGGCCCCCACGCGGCCAACCTGTCCACGCGCGAGTTGCAGGGCTCCGTCCCGGGGGCGGCCGGTCGGGTCCGCGTCAGCATCGGCCTGCGCGAAAATCTCGAGGACGCCAAGCCACGGGACTGGGCCGATGTCAGCCCTCGAGCCGACTTCACGCATCAGTTCAAGCTCGGCGATCTGGCCCCCGACACGGTGTATCACTACCGGGCAGAGACCAGCGACAGGGCCGGCAAGCTGCACGCCCCGCTCCAGGGCCATTTCCGGACCGCGCCCCGGCCGCAGGACGCGACGGGCATCGGCTTCGCGACGACCACCTGCCAGAAGAACTCGGAGCTGGACCACCCCGAGGGCTTCCACATCTACCAGTCGATGTTGCGGGTGGATCCACGGTTCTTCATCAGCGCCGGCGACATCGTCTATTACGACGGCGACGACCCCAGGGTGACCAGCGTCGAGCTGGCGCGCTTCCACTGGCAGCGCATGTTCAGCCACCCCCGCCACATCAAGATGCTGTCCGCGGTCCCCGGCTACTGGCTGAAGGACGATCACGACACCTGGAGCAACGACTCGTTCGCCGGGATGCCGGTCCCGCGCGGATGGGAGAAATGGACGTGGCAGGACGGCATCCGCACCTTCCGCGAGCAGGTGCCCATGGGCGACAAGACGTACCGGACCGCCCGCTGGGGCAAGACACTGCAGGTCTGGTTCACGGAGGGGCGCGATTACCGTGACCCGAACCCCACGCCGGACGGCCCGAAGAAGACGTTGTGGGGTCGAGCCCAGAAGGAGTGGCTGAAGGAATCGTTGCAAGCCAGCGACGCCGACTGGAAGGTGCTGGTCAGCCCCACGCCCATCGTCGGCCCCGACCGCGGCAACAAGCACGACAACCACGCCAATGACGCCTTCGCCACCGAGGGGCGCGATTTCCGCGAGTGGGCGAAGAAGACACTGGGCGACGCCTTCTTCGTGATCAACGGCGACCGCCACTGGCAGTACCACTCAGTCCACCCCCGGACCGGCACGCAGGAGTTCTCCGTCGGTGCGGCAAGCGAATCGCACGCGAAGGGCTCCAGCACCTCGCCGGGCGAGGACCCCACATACCACCGCTTCCACAAGATCGCCGGGGGCTTCGCCCACGTGGAGACCGCGCGCACCAAGGGCGAGTCGCAGATCAAGTTCAAGCTCTGCGACGTCTTCGGCAAGCCGGTGTACGAGTACGCCAAGGCGCGAAAGGTCGGCTAGCGCATGCAGCTGCTGCTTGCCGTGATGGCCATCGGATTCGCGTGGGGCCCGAAGGGACATTCGATGACGGGTCGGGTGGCGGTCCGGGCATTGCCCAAGGAGATGCCCGCGTTTTTTCGCAAGGCCGAGATCGAGCTCGGGTATCTCTGCCCCGAGCCTGATCGGTGGCGAAACGCCGAGCGCGAACCGTCGCTGAAGGGATCGACGGATCGGGACCACTCGGTGAAGCTGGAGACCCTGCCCGACCCTCTACCCACGAATCGCTACGACTACCTGCTGGAGATGCTCAAGCGTCAGAAGCCGGACGGCAAGCCCACCACAGTCAAGGACGTGCACTTCGCGCCGTACGCCATGGCCGAGCACCTGGACATGATGACCGTGAACTTCATGATCTGGCGCAAGGCCGAGTCCAGGACCGACGAGCAGCGGCGGATCAAGCGCCAGGTCGAACAGAACATCATCCACACGGCCGGCCTGCTGTCGCACTTCGTGACCGACACGGGCCAGCCGCTTCACAACAGTGTCCACACCAACGGCTGGTTGTCGGGCTACGCCAACCCGAACGGTTACGAGGGCAAGACGATCCACGGCCGCTTCGAGCACGACTACGTCATCAACAACATCGAGGAGAGCGACTTCGACAAACGCGTGCCGCCGGTGCGTGAGCGCACGGGGCCGTGGCTGGACGAAGCTGTCGCCCACATGCGCGACGCGCACCGATACCTCGAACGCGTCTACCAGCTGGACCTGATCGCGCCGTGGGCAAAGGGAAGCGAGACCGCGGACCACAAGACGTTCACCAGCGAACGGCTCGCCTACTCGGCGCAGGCCTTGCGCGACTTCTGGTACTCGGCGTGGGTCCGCTCGGCCAACCTGCCCGAGCACAACTCGCTGACGCAGTACACACCCAAGCACACGACGAAGCTCCCCGCGCGCAAGAGATAGTGTTCGGGCGCTGGTAGGCACACGTGGCGGAGCTGCTCATCGTCCTCACCATCGGTGCCGTGGCCGTCCTCGTGGCTGCGATGGAACCCGAGGCCCTGATGCGGCTGGGCTGGCTGGTGGCGATGAGCGGGCTGTTGCTCAGCACGGCCGCCGGGTTGGTCTACCACCTGCGCCTGCGCACGGCGCTGGTGCGCGCGGGCCGGCTGCCGCCACGCTGGTGGTGGTCGCCGACCCGCTTCCACGGACGCCTCGAGGCCGCGGCCCGCGAGACCTTCATGCGCTGGTTCGTCGCCGGCGGCATCAGCTTCGGGGTGTGCGTGCTGGGGCTGGTGTTCGTGGTGATAGCGGCCGTGAAGGCAGGGCTGCGCGTTCGTTGAGCGTCGCCGCCAGCTCGGGCAGCACCGCGCCCGCTGGCGCCTGGATCCGCACCTCGGCCCAGGCGTCCGCCCGGGTCGGCCCCAGGTTCACGATGGCGATCGGCAACCCGATCTCGGCTGCACGCCTCGCGAAGCGGAATCCCGAGTAGACCGCCAGCGACGAGCCGACGACCAGCAGCGCCTCGGCCTCGGCGAAGAGCGACCAGGCCGCGTCCAGCGTCGGCTCGGCGACGTGGCCCCCGAAGAACACGACATCGGGCTTCAGCGCCCCGCCGCACCCCAGGCACGGCGTTACATTGAACGCTGCGACCTCCTCGGCCGGCAACTCGGCGTCGCCATCGGGCGCCCCCAGAGCGACACGGTCCGACCAGCCGGGGTTCGCGTTCTCGAGGCGTCCCTGGAGGGCGCTTCTCGGTTCACGCGCGCCGCAAGCGAGGCACAGCGCCTCCTCGAGCGCGCCATGGAGCTCGACGACGCGCACGCTGCCCGCGCGATGGTGCAAGCGGTCCACGTTCTGCGTGATGACACCTGCGACAGAACCCGCGCTTTCCAGCCGCGCCAGGGCCTGGTGGGCGGCATTCGGGCGAGCAGCCAGGAAGCGCGGCCAGCCGAGGGTCGAGCGCGCCCAGTAACGGCGACGGACTTGCGCGCTGCGGACGAAGGCGTCGTGCTGGATCGGTGACCGCCGCGTCGGCCGCCCGGCGCCCCGGTAGTCGGGAATTCCGGACTCGGTGCTGCAACCGGCGCCGGTCAAAGCGACGATCCGCCGTCCGGCGAGCACGGAAGCCAGCGGATTGCCCATCGGGCAAGTATAGTGTGGCGCCATGTCGATCAAGAGGCGCACGTTCCTGCAGACCGTGGGTTTGACCGCGCTATCGGCGCGCCGGGTCCGGGGGGCCAACGACCGCGTGAACATCGCCCTCATCGGCTGCGGCAGCCGCGGGGTCCTGGACGCGCGCCTGATCCGAGGCACCGCGGACGACATCCGCGCCGAGGCGCCGGCGAATTTTCACGACGGCAAGCTGGACCCTCGCATCGCCCAGCCTCGCAACGTCGAGGTGACCGCGCTCTGTGACGTCTGGAAGGAACGTCGCGATCAGGCGAAGTCCTGGGCGCCACACGCGCAGACCTTCACCGATTTCCGCAAGGTGCTCGAGCAGAAGGACGTGCATGCGGTGGTGATCGCCACCCAGGACCAGTGGCACGTGCCGATGGCGATCCTGGCGTGTGAAGCCGGCAAGGACATCTATCTGGAGAAGCCGGTGATGTACACGATCCGTGAGGCGCAGGCGATGCGCGCGGCCGTGCGCAAACACAGGCGGATCGTCACCATCGGCACGCAGCAGCGCTCGTCCGAGCACATGGCCGACGCCGCGCGCATCGTGCAGGGCGGGAAGATCGGCAAGGTGCACTTCGTCCGCATCTGGAACTACCTGAACATGGGCACGAAGGCGCCCAGCCCCGACGCTCCCGTGCCTGCGGGCCTCGAGTGGGACTTCTGGCTCGGGCCAGCGCCCAAGGCCCCCTTCAACCCGGACCGGCTCTCCTACCGCAACTTCATGGACTACACGAACGGTCTCATCTCGGACTACGGCATGCACCGCTTCGACAGCATGCACCAGATCATGGGCGTGGACGCGCCGCTCACGGTGTCGTCGTCGTGGGGGCGGTTCCAAAATGGGAAGGCCGGGGACCTGCCCGACGTGCACCAGGCGACGTACGAGTACCCGGGCTTCGTGCTGAGCTACGAGTGCTGCACGGTGAACGCGCACGGGCTCGGCGGCCGCACCCCCGGCATGAAATATTACGGCGCGCAGGGAGCCGAGGATCGGCCGCACGGCCACGCCTACTACGGCACCGAGGGAGCGCTGTTCGTCGACCGCATCGGCATGGAGCTGTACCCCGCGCCGGCAGCGGCGAAGAACGGCCTGCAGCGCATGCACATGAACGAGGACGAGCCCACGCCGCTGCACGGGAAGAACTTCATCGACTCTGTCCGCGACCGCAAAGAACCGTTCGCCAACATCGACGTCGGCTGCCGATCCACCATCGTCCCGCTCATCGGCAACATCGCCGCGCGCGTGGGGAAGAAGCTGAAGTGGGATCCGAAGACCGAGAGCTTTCCCGGCGAGCCACAGGCGAACAAGCTGCTCTTCCGTCCTTACCGCAAGCCCTGGGACCTGGTCCGCATCGGGTGAGCCGCCTCGTCTTACTTCTATGCGCGCTCGGCTGCGCCGCCGCACGGCCGCCGAACGTCCTGTTCATCGCCGTCGATGATCTGCGGCCCGAACTGGGCGTCTATGGCCGCCCGGAAGTCCGGTCGCCTCACATCGATCGCCTCGGGCGCGAGGGGGTGGTCTTCGAGCACGCCTACGCCCAGCAGGCGGTCTGCTCGCCGTCGCGCACCAGCCTCCTCACCGGCTTGCGGCCGGACGCCACGCGCGTCTACGACCTGGAGACGCACTTCCGCGAGACGGTCGGCTGCACGGTGACGCTGCCGCAGTATTTCAAGCAGCACGGCTATCACACCGAGTGGTACGGCAAGCTGTTCCATGCGCGCCTGCTCGACGACCCGTCGTGGACCCAGCAGGGTGAGCGCCTGGAACCGGACGACAACTGGCGTGCTTACGCGGTGGAGGAGAACAAACGGATGGGCGCCGGTCCACCGTACGAGAACGCCGACGTCGCGGACGACACCTATCCCGACGGCAAGATTGCGAACCGCGGGATCGAGGCCCTGCGGCGGATCGCCCGGTGGCCGTTCTTCCTGGCGCTCGGGTTCTACAAGCCGCACCTGCCGTTCACGGCGCCGAAGCGCTACTGGGATCTGTACGACCCGTCAGCCATCGCCCTGCCCGCGCGTGGCCAGCCCCCGGACGGTGCACCGCGGTTCGCCTCGAGCGGCTGGGGCGAGCTGCGATCGTACGCTGGTGTTCCGCGGGAGGGTCCCGTGTCCCCCGAGCTGGCACGCACGCTCATCCACGGGTACCGCGCCGCCGTCAGCTACACCGACGCGCAGGTGGGCCGCGTCCTCGCCGAGCTGGATCGGCTGGGGCTGCGTGACCAGACCATCGTCGTGCTGTGGGGCGATCACGGGTGGAAGCTGGGCGAGTACGGTCAATGGGCCAAGCACACGAACTTCGAGCTCGACACGCGCGTGCCGCTGCTGGTCCGCGCGCCGGGCGTGCAGCCGGCGCGCACGGCGGCGCTGGTGGAGCTCGTCGATCTCTACCCGACGCTCGTCGAGCTGGCCGGATTGCCCGCCGCGGCGCACCTGCAGGGGACCAGCCTCGTGCCGCTGCTGCGGGAACCGGCGCGGCCCTGGAAAGTGGCGGCGCTGAGCCAGTACCCGCGCCCGGGATTGATGGGCCGCTCGATGCGCACCGAACACCACCGATTCACGCGTTGGGAATCTCCCGACGGCGCGGCGACCGCCTACGAGCTGTACGATCAACGGACTGACGCGGTTGCGGACACGAACCTGGCTGATGCGGAACCGGCGACCGTGAAGAAACTGGACGCGCTTCTCACCGAGGCCTGGGGCCGGTCCCTGGCGACGCCGCCATGCCGTTGAAAGTTCTCGGGACGGCGCGCGACCCCGTCTGCGGCATGTCCGTTCCCCTGGACGCGCCGCTGCGGGCGACGCACAGGGAGACCACGTATCTGTTCTGCAGCCCGGGCTGCCTCCAGCGCTTCGGGCAGGACCCGGACAAACACCTGGGTGGGCCCGAGGCGGCCAAGGCGATGACCGCGGCGGCCGAGTGGACCTGTCCGATGCACCCGGAGATCCTCCGCGACCGACCGGGGAGCTGCCCGATCTGCGGCATGGCGCTCGAGCCTCGAACCGTCACCGCCACCGACGAGGAGAACCCCGAACTGGTCGACATGCGACGGCGCTTCTGGATCTGCGCGCTGCTCACGGTACCGCTCGTGACGGTGGCCATGCTGACCCACGTACGCTGGGTCGAGCTGGCGCTGGCGACGCCGATCGTCCTCTGGGGAGGGGCGCCCTTCTTCGTGCGCGCGGGGCAGTCGGTCCGGGCGCGCAGCCCCAACATGTTCACGCTGATCGGGCTCGGGGTCGGCGCCGCCTACGGTTACAGCCTGTTTTCTCCCGTGGTCTATTTCGAACCCGCGGCGGTGATCGTGACCCTGGCCCTGCTGGGACAGGTCCTCGAGCTCAAAGCGCGCAGCCGGACGGGCGCCGCGCTGCGGGCGCTGCTGGGCCTGGCGCCGAAAACCGCGCGGCGGGTCGACTCGGGCGGCGAACACGACGTACCGCTGGACGAGGTGCGGGCCGGAGACCTCTTGCGCATCCGTCCAGGCGAACGCCTTCCCGTCGACGGCGTGGTCACCGAGGGCCAGAGCGCCGTGGACGAATCGATGATCACCGGAGAGCCGATCCCCGTCGAGAAAGAGCCAGGCGTGCGCGTGATCGGTGGCACCATCAACGCCACGGGCTCGCTGCTGATGCGCGCCGAGCAGGTGGGCGCCAGGACCCTGCTCGCCCAGATCGTGCGCCTGGTGTCCGAGGCGCAGAGGAGCCGCGCTCCGATCCAGCGGCTGGCCGATCGGGTGTCGGCGTATTTCGTGCCCGCGGTGGTGGCGACCGCCGCGGTCACCTTGGTGGCCTCGGGTCTGGTTGATGCCATAGCGGTGCTGATCATCGCCTGCCCGTGTGCGCTGGGGCTGGCGACACCGATGTCGATCATGGTGGCGACGGGCAAGGGCGCCAGCGCGGGCGTGCTGTTCCGGAACGCGGAAGCGATCGAGGTCTTGCACCGGGTGAACACGCTGGTGGTCGACAAGACCGGGACGTTGACCGAGGGAAAACCGGCGCTGGTCTCGGTGGTGGCCGACGGCGTGGCGGAGGCAGACCTGCTGCGCCTGGCCGCCGGCGTCGAACTCGCCAGCGAACACCCCCTGGCCCCTGCGATCGTGAAGGCCGCCCTGGATCGCCCTGCCGCAGCAGCGACGGAGTTCCGATCCCTGACCGGCAAGGGAGTCACCGGACGCGCTGAGGGGCACACGGTCGCGGTCGGCAACCGCCGCCTCTTCGAGGATCTCGGCATTCCCCTGCCCTCTGCCCTCGCCGAGCGGGCCGCAACTCTCGCCACGGACGGACAGACGGTCATGCTGGTGGCGATCGACGGCCGCGCCGCCGGTCTCCTGGGCGTCGCCGATCCGATCAAGGCGTCGACGTCGGAGGCGCTCCGGATGTTGCGCGACGACGGCGTCCGCATCGTCATGGTGACGGGCGACGGCCAGGTCACGGCTCGAGCGGTCGCGGCGAAGCTCGGGATCGAGGAGGTGATCGCCGAGGTGTTGCCCGCTGGCAAGGCCGCCGAGGTGAAACGGCTGCAAGAGGCCGGCCGCATCGTGGCCATGGCCGGAGACGGCATCAACGACGCGCCCGCGCTGGCAATCGCGGCCGTCGGCATCGCCATGGGGACCGGCACCGACGTGGCGATGGCCAGCGCCGGGGTGACCGTGGTGAAGGGCGACCTGCGCGCCATCGTGCGCGCCCGCCGGCTGAGCCGGGCCACCATGGCAAACATCCGGCAGAACCTGTTCTTCGCCTTCATCTACAACGGTGTCGGCGTCCCGATAGCCGCCGTCGGCCTGCTCAGCCCGACGATCGCCGCGGTCGCCATGGCGGCCAGCTCCGTGTCGGTGATCGGAAACGCCCTCCGCCTCAGGCGGGCGCGGATCTGAATTTCACCGCGGGAGGCTCGCGCTGATAGGCTCGGGATCGTGAGGGTGGTCCTTGGCGCGTCGCTTCTGGCGCTGGCAGTGGCAGCACTGTCCGTGTTCGCCATCTGGCAGTTCCGCGGTGAACGCGAGCGTCTGCTGGACGACTTCGCCCAGACCGAGCGGTCGGTGGCACACGAGGTCGCACTGGACGTGCGTCAGCAGCTATACGAGGTGGACGAGGACGCGCGGCTGCTGGGCGACTTCGTGCAACGCACGGGCTCCACGGCACCCACCCGCGCCGCCTTCGAAGCCCTGTCGAAGGTGGTGCGCCAGTACCGCGCCATTGCCCTGTTCGCCTCGGACAGCCCGATGGTCACAGCGGTGGATCCGGCCGAACCGGCCGAGTCCGCGGCGATGCTCCTGCAGGCCAGCTCCGTCGTCGCCACGCGTGTGCGCGAAAAGAAGGCAGCCTACATCGACGGACCATGGACCGCTCCCGATGGGCGCCAGTTCTACGGATTCGGGTCCCCCAACAGCGTGGGGAACGTGGTGGTCCTGATGTTCGAGGGGCGGCTGTTGCTGCAGCCAGTGCTGCGCCCGCCCACCAGAAACGTTCGTACCTTCATGATCGATCCGTGGAACAACCTGTGGGTCGGCTGTGCACAGCTGTCCACTTGCCAGGCCCAGCCTGCCTCGGTGTGGCAGAACGCGCCCGGACTCGCCGAGCTGGCGGCGTCCGTCACGGCTGGGCAGACGACCACGCGCAGCGTCGCCATCGCAGAAGCATTCGGTCTCGGGCCCGCGAGCGCCGTGGCCGCCTGGGACAGCACCACCGGGCCGAGCGGCCGCACCTGGACCGTCGGTGTGGCGGCCTCCGTCCAGGTGCTCGAGGCGCGCGAGCATGTGCTGCTTCGCCGACTGCTCGGCATGACCGCGCTGGTCACGCTGGGACTGGCGCTGGTGGCGGCACTGCTGATCCGCCACCAGCGCAACGCGGCCTTGCTCGGGGCGCGCCTCCGCCACGCCCAGGAGCTGGCGAACCTGCGCGAGCGCAGCGACAAGGTCGTCGAGAACGTGCCCGTCGGGCTGCTCGGCCTCACGGCGGATGTCCGGGTGACCATGGCGAACCGATTCGTCACCGACCGCTTCGGCACCATCGTCTTCGGCGCCGCGCTGGAAGATGCCCTGCCGGAGATATTCTCGCACCCGACGCGGCTGCGGGCCAAGATCGGGGAGGCGCTCCGCAGGGGGCGGCCCCAGCTCCTCGCCACCGAGGAAGTGCGCTCGCTGTCCGCCGAAGGATTCTTCGTCGTCCGCATCGTGCCCCTCGAGCGGCCTACCGACGACACCGTGGCTCTGGTGGTGATCGAGGACCTCTCGGAGCTGAAGAAGCTGGAGAAGCAGCTGATCCGTGCCGAGAAGCTGGGCACCGTCGGCGTGCTGACCGCCGGTCTGGCCCACGAGATCGGAACTCCGCTGGCCATCATCCGCGGCCGCGCCGAGACGCTGCTGGAGAAGCTGGCGGCGAGCCCGGCGAAGCGCGATCTGGAGGCCATCGTCGGTCAGATCGATCAGATCTCCAGCCTCATCGGCAAGCTGCTCGACTTCTCACGCGAACAAGCGGTCACGGTGCAGAGACTGAACCCGGTCGAGGCCGCGAACGCCGTCGTCGGCTTGCTCGAATGGCGCCTCCGTCAAAAAGGCGTGGCGACGCGCATCCAGACCGCGGCGCACCTCCCCGCGCTGGCAGCGGATCCCGACCAGTTCCAGCAGGTGCTGGTGAACCTGGTGATGAATGCCTGCGACGCCTGCGACAAGGCGGGAACCGTGACGTTGTCCTTCGCACGCGCCGACAGCTCCGACTGGCTGCGCATCGACATCACGGACGACGGCTGCGGCATCCCACCCGAGCACCTCGACGCCGTGTTCGACCCGTTCTTCACCACCAAGAAGCGCGGAGAAGGGACCGGACTGGGACTGCCGGTGGTCGCCAGCATCGCCCGCAATCACGGCGCCGAGATCACCCTCGTCAGCAAACCACGCGCCGGAACCACGGTCACCCTGCTGTGGCCGGTAGCACGGGAGGAGGCGTTCGCAAGCCATGGGTAAACCACGGATCATGATCGTGGACGACAACCTGGAGATGGCCCGCACGCTCGCCCAGAACCTGGAGCAGCACGGATTCACCGCCGAGGCGGTCCGCGGCGGCTTGCAGGGGATCGCCCGCTTCTTGGCGGCGCCCGCCGACGTGGTGGTCACCGATCTGCGGATGGAGGGAGCCGACGGGATGGACGTCCTGGACGCCATCAAGAAGAGCGATCCCTCGGTCCCGATCATCATCATGACCGCGTTTGGCGCCATCGACACCGCCGTCGAGGCGATCCGCCGGGGGGCGTACCATTACCTGACCAAGCCCTTCAAGATGGACGTCCTGCGGCTGTTCGTCGAGCGCGCCGTCGCCAAGCGGGCGCTGCTGTCGGAGAACCGCCGCCTGCGCGAGGTGGTCGAGGAGCGGCTGTCGTTTGCCAACCTGGTGGGCGGGAGCACGGCCATGAAGCAGCTGTTCTCGCTGGTCGAACGGGTCGCCGGGGTGACCAACCCGGTGTTGCTCTACGGCGAAACCGGGACGGGCAAGGAACTGGTCGCGCGCGCCATTCACAGCACGGGTCCGCGGGCCACAGGCCCGTTCGTGGCCGTCAACTGCGCGGCGCTCCCCGAGGCGTTGCTGGAGAGCGAGCTCTTCGGCCATGCGCGCGGAGCCTTCACCGGCGCCACCCAGCTTCGCCGCGGCCTGTTCCTGGAGGCCGACGGGGGCACGCTGCTGCTCGACGAGATCGGCGACATGGCGCTGTCCCTGCAGGCCAAGCTGCTGCGGGTGCTGGAATCGGGCGAGATCCGGCCGTTAGGCAGCGACACCACCCGCACCTGCGACGTGCGGGTCATCGCCGCCACGCATCGGAACCTGGAGGAGCAGGTGGACAGCGGGAAGTTCCGCGAGGATCTGTACTTCCGCCTGAAGGTGCTGCCGGTGCGCCTGCCGACGCTGCGCGAGCGGCGCGAGGACATTCCACTCCTGGCCGAGCACTTCCTCAAACACGCGCGCGCCAAGAACCCGGGGGGTGTCGTCGAATCCATCCCGGCGCCGGCGATGCGCTTGCTGATCGAGCACTCGTGGCCGGGCAACGTGCGCGAGCTCAAGCATGTGATCGAGAGCCTGGTGATCACCGGCTCGCAGGCGGCGGCCAGCGCCGAGATCGTCGCCAGCGCCATCGGTCCGGCGGCGCGTGAGCCGCACCCACTGGATCGGGCCAAGCGCGACCTGCAGTCACTGCGCGACCTCGAACAGGCGTACATCGCCTGGGTCCTGGACCACACCCAGGGCAACCGCACGCGCGCCGCCGAGATCCTGGGGATCGATCCGTCGACGATCTACCGGCGACGGAAGACCGACGCACACGGGCACGAATAGCCAGGTGCAGTGAGTGGCCAAGGGACGGGATCGCGGCCGCGCGTTTTCGCCGGCATGGGCGCTGGGTCATCGGCACGCGCAGACGATCTGGCCGGCGTTGTTCCGCCGCGTGGCCGCACCCGCGGTCGTCGCTGAGGTCTGGCGAACCTCGGACGGAGAAGCGCTGGACCTCGACCTTCTGCCTGACCGTCCTGGTCGGCCCGGCGTACTCGTGCTCCACGGGCTCGAAGGCTCGTCCCGCTCCGGCTATGTGCGCGGCCTGCTGTCCGCCGCTCACGCTCGCGGCTGGAACGCGGCCGCCGTGAACGCCCGCTCGTGCGGAACGAGCCCGCTGGTCGGCCCACGGCTGTATCACTCGGGCGACACCCGCGATCTGCTGCTCGTGACCGAACGCCTCCGCGCGCGCTGGGGAGGCCCGCTCGGCGCCGTGGGCTTCTCCATGGGCGGCAACGTGCTCCTCAAGTGGCTGGGCGAGATGGGCGACGCCGCGACCCTCGACGCCGCCGTCGCCGTCTCGGTGCCGTACGACCTGGGGGCGTGCGCCGCCGCGCTCGACGGACCGGGCCTCTTCAGCGCCCTTTACCGCGGGCGATTCCTGCGTACACTCCGACGCAAAGCACTCGGCGTCGCCGACCGGCATCCCGGAGCGCTGGATCCCGAGGCGGTGCGCCGTTGCCGGACCTTCGCCGACTACGACCATCTCGTGACGGCGCCGCTGTTCGGATTCCGGGACGCCGCCGACTACTGGACCTCGTGCTCGAGCGCCGCTTTCTTGCCGCGTGTCCGCCGCCCCACCCTGCTCGCTTTCGCAGCCGACGACCCCATCGTTCCCGTGGCCGCCTTCCCGCGCGCCGCTGTGGATGCCAACCCGGCGCTGAGCGCGTGGCTCACCCCGAGCGGCGGGCACGTCGGGTTCGTGTCGGGCACGCTCTGGCGGCCGATCTACGAGATCGATGCCCGCGCTCTCGAGTTCCTGGCGGACCCTACCCGATGGCGGGAGGGTTCGCGGCTTCCTGCCTGATCGCCTCGCGCGGATCCTCGTCCTCGAGGTCCGCCGCCAGCGCAGTCATCTCCTGCGCCAGCGCCACCAACTCGTCGCGGCCGAGCACCTTGCGCGCTGCCGGGAAGAGGTCATTCTCCTCCTCCTCGACGTGGTGCTCGACCTGCTCCTTCAGGACCTTGATCTGCGCGTCGAAGGTGAGGTCCTCCGGATCCGTGTCCATGAGGTCCGAGAGGAGCCGCTTGATGCTGGTGTGCTCGATGAAAGCCTCCAGCACCATGCCCTCGGTCTTCCGCCCGCGCACAGCCGGGTAGAAATTCTGTTCCTCGATCCGGGCATGAATCGCCAGCTTCTCGGCGATCTGCTCGAAGAGCCCCTGCTTCTCGTCGGGATCCTCGGCCTCTTCGATCGCCTGAAACAGCTCAGCCACCTCGCCATGCTGCTCAGTGAGAAGGTCGACCGCGTCCGGGGTTCCGTTGTCCAGTTTGGCCATTTGTCGGCCTCCTTGTTCAAGGCCCGTGCCAGGGACAGCCTCCCTAGGTTTCGCGGACTTCGGGCGCTCGTCGTTTCGCGACGGTAACGAGGCCCGATACCCGTTCAGGTGCCGTCCACGCGGTAGGACGCGCCGTAGGTCCCGAGGTGATCGATCCCGATCACCTTCTCGAAACGAAGTAGCCGCAGCGCAAACGCCCCATTCACACGCAAGGGTTTCGAGAAGCGCATGGCCGTCGAACCGCGGCTGATCGCCACGCCGCCAGGCGCCTCGCAGAACGCGCCGTTGCCGAGCGGCGTGGGCTTGACCGGCCAGGCCTTGAAGCGCATGCCCGCGGTCCTCAGTTGCACGGCCGTGTCGGCGGGGGCTACGTTCATTGCTCGATGTTACGTCACACAATCGACACACGCTTCCGGACCTCCTGTGATAATTTTCGCGGCCATGCGCCGTACATTGATTGCATTCCTGGTTGTGACCGCGGGCTGCGACAGCGATGGCAAGAAGACCCAGCGCGACGCCGCCGTCCTGCCCGACGCTGCGGCGGCAGATGGGGCTTCGCCTCAGCAAGACGTCGCGCTCGATCTGGCGCCCGACCGCAACGCCGACGCCGCGCCCGACGGCGCACCCGACACATCTCCCGATCGCATGGTGGACGTCGGCCCCGACGGACCCTTCATCACGATGGCGCCCGCGCCCGGCTGCTTCGAGCTGGCCGAACCGCTGGCGACCGTCAGCTTCAAGGGCGGCAAGACCCTGGCGCTCGACGTAGGGTTCGGGAGCTCCGCCTATCACCCGCCGACCGCCCGCAGCTCGGTCTTCTACACCATCACCGATCGCGGCCCGAACATCGGCTGCGACGAGACCGAGAAAGTCATCGGCGTGGCGGGGCTGTGCGGCGACGGCCAGGACGTACACAAGGTGTTCGCGGTGCCGACCTTCGCCCCGACCATCTACCGGTTCGAGCTGGTGGCGGAAGGCGGACGGTTGCGCGCCCGGGTGGTGGAGAAGACCCCGCTCAAGGATCGTGACGGCGAGCCGATCACCGGCCTGACCAACGACCTGAAGGTGACCGACACCGAAAAGGGATTCTCGCCCGAGGGCACCATGCTTCCGTTCGACGTCAACGGCATCGACTCCGAGGGGCTGGTGCGTCTGGCCGACGGGACCTTCTGGATCGCCGACGAGTACGGGCCGAGCCTGGTCCACGTCGGCAGCGACGGCCGGATCCTGGAGCGCGTGGTGCCCGTCGGCATGGAGGTGGATCTGGCGATGGCTCGTTACAAGGTCACCGGGCTTCTCCCGGCGGTGTTCGCCAGGCGGAAGCTCAACCGAGGGGCCGAGTCGCTGGGACTCTCCCCCGACGGAAAGTTCCTGTACCTGGCCATGCAGAGTCCACTGGCGAACCCGGACATCGACGCCCACCTGATGTCGCGCAACGATCGGCTTCTGAAGCTGTCGCTGAAGGCTGACGGGACGATCGACAAGGTCGAGGGCGAGTATGTCTACCGCCTGGACACACCCGACAAGTACGGCGATCTGACGGCGATGACCGGCGATTTCATCAAGGAGCCGCTCTCCTTCCGCGGCCAGGCCGACGTGAAGGTCAGCGAGATCCTGGCCGTCGGCACCGACGACCTGGTGGTCCTCGAGCGGATCACCAAGGTGACGAAGCTGTTCCGGGTGAAGCTGGCGGGTGCGACGAACATCCTCGGCACGTCCTGGGATCAGAAGTCGACCACGCCCTCGCTGGAGACGACGGACATGCCCGCCGGGGTGACCGCCGTGACCAAGACGCTGGTGTTCGACAGCCAGACGGCGACCGCGCCGTTCGGCTGCAAGCTGCCGGATAAAGTCGAGGGGGTGGCGCTGCTGGACGCCGACCACGTTCTTCTCATCAACGACAGTGACTTCTCTGTCGCGGGCGAAAAGACCAGCGTGGTGATCCTGCCTATCGGCAAGGCGGTTGCCGGCCCCTAACGAGGAAGCTGCGTCATGCACTTCACCACCCGCTCGGTCTCGGGGGGCGAATACGTGCTGGGGGTGATGGTCACCTTCACTCCCGACCCGGCACAGTCCGCCTCTGGCTCCAGCTGCCAGCAAGGCTTCTGACCGGTTTTGCACTCCGGAAGGACACGCGCGACGACGCTGCCGTCGGGCTGGCGAATGCGCTCGGTGACTTTGCAGTCCGGCTGCTGCGTGTCGAGCGGAGGATTCTTGAGACATAGAGCGCGCAGGGTCCCGACGATCCGCTTGCCGATCTCCTGGATGGGACCCAGCAGGTTCCCCTGGCACAGATCATACGAAGCGCCTGTCGCGCCGGAAGAGACCATGTCGTCGACGAAGGCCTTGAGGCGTATCCCGGCAGTAGCCTGGCCGAGCGGGTTGTTCTTCGGGCAACTCGGCAAATAGTCCAGCCGGCCCATGAATTGCGGATCGGGCGCCGGACCGTACTGGTACTGCGCCTGCGGATCGCTCGGCCATCCATGGACACCGAACACCAGGGTGCGCTCCGGCCGCTTCATGGCGCGGATCGACTGCGCAATCGCGGCGACCGGGATCAGCTGGCCCTTCGCTTCGGCCGGCCGCATCTCGGCCAGGGGCTTCGTGTACAGCGAATCGTCTGGCGTCTGATCCTTCCACACGTGTCCGAAGAGGGCGCACCGCAAGCTTTCCATCTCGGTCCGCTGGCCCCTGGGATCCGTCGGATCCTTCCGCGCGCCGGCGAAGAGGGGCGAACCGAGCTCGGCCGAGCAATCGTCCTCGTCGGTGACGAAGATGATGGCGAGGTAGGCATCGTTCCGCAGGAAACCCGCGTTCGCCAGCGGCAGGACCGCATTCGCCCCTTCCGGGCGCTGGGCCTGACTCCCGTAGGTGGCGCCCCACAGCGCGTAGCGGACCGCCTGCAGCTGATGCTCGAAGCCGCAGCCGACCACGCCCAGATCGGCCATGCAGCCGAAGAGATCGCCGAGGTCCCGGGTGAAGTTGCTCTTGATGGCGCGGGTGACGGGATCCTGGCTGGTGCTGATGAACTTGCCGCCGTCCTGGAGGCCGCACATCGACCCCAGCAGCCCGCCACCATCTCCCAGCGGCGGCCACTCACCCGGTTTCTGGCAAGGACCGGCGGCGCCCATGTCGCTGGAGATGACCCCGATGTGAAGGTCTGGCAACAGCGGCTTGCCGTCGGGGCCGGGCAGGTTTTCCAGTTCCTGCATCAGCCTGGGGAAACTGGCTCTGAGGCTGGCTTGCTCCTCCTTCATCGAGTTGGAGTTGTCGATCATGAAGAGGATGTCGATCTTGCGCAGAGGGTTCTCGGCGTACTGGACCGTCTCCTGTCCGGGAACCGGGTGCGGCTCGATCAACGAATGGCTGTTGCATGCGGCGCAGATCAGGGTCACGGAGAGAAGCAGTCGCGTCGACATGCCTATCGAGTGTCCGGCCCAGGGCGACGTTGCTCAGAATTCGAACAGCAAGCCGACAGCCGTGTGCCCGGCGCGAGCATCGGCGGCCGCCAGCTCGTAGGGGGCGGCGGTTTTTGCGAACAGATGGTGAGCTGCTTCGCCCTCGACCTCGAAGAACAGGTGGGCACCGGCCGCCACCGCCAGTCGAGCCCCCATCGCCACACTCGCCGTCCCTGCCGGAACCATGGCCACCCGGCTCTGCGCACCATCTCCCGGTGTGCCGTCCGCGAGCACGAAGCGCGTACCGAGACCCACCGCGAGGTACGGCTGGAATCGCGCTTCCGGTCGGACGGGCCGCAGCACGAAACCTGCAGACACGCCGAAGGTCCACATGCGCACGTGCGTTCCGTCAGATTGGAACTGAGATCCGACGATCGGCCAGAGCCCCTGGACCGCGAGATCCAGGTGCTCCCCGAATCGCCACAGACCGATGATCAAGAGATGGCTCGTCGGTTCGCCCACGAAGGAGTCGAAGTCGATGGTGGTCGCGGCGCCCATGGCCCAGGGATGGATGCGTGATCGCGTCGGGGGAGGCAGAGGCGGAGGCGCGATCGCGTCCCGCTTCGGTTCCGGTCGCGGCGCGCTGTCCAGCAGACGCAGGTACTCCACGACCGCGAAGGCCGTGCGGCGGCGCGCCAGGCGGTCGTCGGGGTCGACAGACATCTCGGCCTGGACGCGGATCTCGCCGCCAGCGATGGTGAACACCGAGACGCGCCGTTCATCGTCCTCCACGGCCACCCCGCGGGCCAGGCCCGGTGGCGCTTGCTCTCGCCACGGGCGTCCGTCGGTGGCGATGGTGGTGAGCACGAACGAGGATGCCTCCAGTTCACGGCGAAGCTCGTCCGCCACCCGCGAAGGACGCGGCGCCAGCAGCGCCACCTGGCCATCTGCAAGCAGCAGCGCCACGAACCAGAGGGCGATCATCTCTCGACGAGCGTGCGTCGGGCCAGCGAGGCCCGCGGGCCATCCGGATGGCGCTGCAGGTACAGCTCGGCGGCCCGACGAGCGGCCTCCCCGTCCGATCCGCCCGCATGCAATTCGAGCAGACGCCCGGCGGCCTGCTCGGCCAGCGCGCCGTCCGGCCAGCGCGTGGCATGCATGCCGAACCAGCGAATGGCGTCGGCTCGCTCGCCCGCCTCGACCGCCAGACGGCCCAGACTGAACACCGCGTCCGCCGCCAGCGCGTCGTCGCCGAAACGCCTCACCAGCGCCTCGAACGCCTGGCGCGCCCGCGGTGTCGCGCCGGCATACCGGGCGGCATCGCCCAGAATGAGCAACGCGCGCGCGTCGATCTGCTGGCACAGGTCGGTGAATCCCATCGCCTCGGCGGCGAGAAGCGCCTGGGCGTGGGCACCCTTCTCAGCGAGTGCCCGCCAAGCAGGGCGAGGCGGCGGCGCCGGCGCAGGCTTTTCGGCGCGGCTCTGGCGTGCCGCCGGCGGTGGCGGCCGTTCGACGGGCGGTGCGGTCACCAGCGGCTCGGTCTGCACCACGGCTGCCGGCACATCGACGTTCAGCACCTGACCCGCCCGCAGCGGCATCGCCTCGCCCAGGAGCGCGCCATCGATCAACACCGCGCCCTCCTGGAGCGCGACCTTGAAGATCCGACTCTTGGGATCCCACGTCGTCGAGAACCGCGTCCCCGTCACCCGGATCCGGAACGGCCCTGCGCGCACGGTCCACTTCGTCTGCGAAGCGTGCACGACGTGGACCTCGAGCCGGCCGCGATCCAGCACCACGTCCGCGCCCGATCCCCCGAGGCGTCGGACCTGCCCCGAAGCGCCCGGCTGGAACACCACCGCGGACCCGTCCGAGAACTGCAGCGGCAGCTCGCTGTCGGCGCGGGCGACCACCGTCGTGCCCTCGGTCCCTGGCGTCCGCGCCACCTCGAAGGTCAGAGGCGGCGGGTCGCGCAGCCAGAACACGAGCGCACCGGCTGCAGCTGTCAGGACCAGACCCGCGACGAGCGGCCGCCGGCTCCTGGCCGCGGGCCGCGCCAGGAGAGTGCGCCGCACATTGTCCAGTGTCGCACCGTCCTCGAGCGCGTCGTCCTGGGCCCTGGCCACTTGCTGGAAAAGGTCGTTCATCGCCATGGCGCCAGCGCCTCGTATTCCTTCGCCAGTTTCTGGAAGCGCAGCTCGGCGCGAGCCAGCCGCCGGCGCACCGTCGCCAGCGACATGCCACACGCCGCTGCGGTCTCCACCAACTCCATCCCGTGCAACCTTCGCAGCGCAAACGGGATCCGCTCATCCACCGGCATCCGCTCGAAGATCCGGTAGACACAATCCGCGGCCTCGCGCAGGTCCGTGCCATCCCACGCATGCGGCAGCTCCGGCACCTCCGCCACGAACGACAGCCAGCGCCTCCGCCGGCGGCGACGGATGGCCTCACGCGCCGTGAACACCGCGATGTGCGTGAGCCACGCCTTGAGAGCGCGCGCTTCGACCAGCCCGCCGACCCCCTTGAGCGCGCGGGTCAACACCTCCTGGAGGAGATCTTGATGCTCGTCATCGAGGCCACCCAGCACCCGGATCAGCACCCGCCTCACGTGTGTGCCGTACCGGTCCACCAGGGCCGCCGTCGCCCACGCCTGGCGCTCGCGCAGGCCCGCCACGAGACGCTCGTCGTCTTCAGCGGCCCTGGAGTCGCCTTGCGCCCAGGGGCTGATACGCAAGAGGGGCTGCACCGCCCATCAAGTGTCTCAGGCCCCCGCGCCGCTGCTCAAAAAAGTGTAGGGGCTGATTTCGTCAGTTCTTGCGGCAGGTTCCCGGCAGATTCCGGTCCAGCGCCCGGATCCGGTTCGCCGTCCAGTTGCGCAGGTAGTCGACTTCCTCGTCGAAGAAGGCGTTCATATCCCCAGCGCTGCTGCCGACGTACCAGTTGGGCCAGTTGTAGGTCAGCAGGCGATTCCAGCGCGCAAAGTGGCGGTTCATGGCGGGTCTCAGTTCGTGCCGCCACGCCTCGAGCTGCATGGCGATCTGCTCCACGTCCAGCGGCCCCTTGCGAAGCTCGAGCCACCTGCACTTCATGTCATCGACGTAGGTGGGGTCCGTCCAGAGCTGGTTCATCCAGAAGGGAACGTACGGGAGATTCCAGCAGGTGGTGTCAGCCTGCGCCTCGCTGGTGATGCAGACCGGACAGCCGGCGGGTGGCGGCAGAAATGACGTGCAGACTCCGCCCCAGCGATTCGCCTCGCGGGTACGGTTGTCGAAGTTCCAGCCGTCGCGGTAGTTGGCGTTGCCGAATGCGATGTTGAAGTCCCAAAGCGGCGTCAGCGCCAGCTTCCCGCCGTTCCATTCGGCCTCCTTGGTGATGTAGACGCTCTTGAAGTAGGCGTCCACATTGTTGGTCAGCTCGTTCATCAGGACGAAGTCGACGAAGCTGGTGATGTCGATCCAGTCGCTGTATCGCTCGCGCCAGTCCGGAGCCAGCATCATCTGCTCGAAGCGCGCAAGGTGGTCGGCGATGTACGCGCGCTGCCCGTCCGTGATCTTGTCTTCCTTCGGGTAGTGGTAGGTGTAGACCATCCCGCTCGGTGCCGACAGCCAGTCGCGCGGCGGTCTGGTCGTCGGCGTTGCCTTCCCCGCCGCCTCTCGCCGGATGATGAAGCCGCCCGCCTTGGGAATGTTCACACGCCGCTTGTCCTGCCGGATCGGCTCGACCAGCTGGTAGATGCCGTCGTAGTGACCATCGAGGACCAGCTCGACGAAACGCAGCTTCGGGTTCCAGCGGCCGAGCTGGCGCCCGATGGCGTAGGCAAGCGCGTTGCGCATGCACGGCTTGTCCGTCCAGCAAGCGACGAGCGCCCAGTCCTCGCCCGCCGGCATATCCAGGATGGGAAGCTTGCGGGCCTCGTTCAAATCATCGCGCAGCTCGACGCTGTAGCTCTTCTGGTAGAAGGCGGCGCCCGCCGAACTGGAGCCGCGCAGCGAGATCCCGATCGGCGTATCCACCCCGCCGACCTTCATACGGGCGCGGATCTTGTCGCGCGGGATGAAGGTGCCGAGGCCGTAGGCGTCGATGCTGACGACCGGCAAAGCGGGCGAGCGGTAGGAGGTCTCGTAGCGGAGCCAGGGATCGCCGCCGCCGGCCACCTCGGGAGGCAACGGCTGCGGCTCGGCCGAGCAGGAAGCCAGCACGATCAGCAGGCAGCCGCGGCGAATCTGACGGATCTGCTCGCCAAGCACGACCATCACTCTACAGCCATGACCCTAGGGCATGAAGAGCGCCATGACCTCGGTGTCGGTCAGGGCGCGGCGGTACAGGCGCACCTCGTCGAGCATTCCGTCGTAGTCGGAGTTGGGGCTGCCCAGGTGACCGCAGAACTCCAGGGGAGCGGCCGTGCCCAGGCCTCCTGTGATCCCGTGCGGCGCCGTCGTCTTGCGGCCATCGACGAAGATCTCGAGCAGGGTCGCGGTCTTCCGTGCCACGACGTGATGCCATTTGCCGTCGGCCAGCCCGCTCCCGGCAAACACGTACGCGTTGACTCCGTTCCTCCAGATCCTGAAGGTCACGTGCGCGGGCGGGGGATTGGCGCTGGTGAGGTAGATCTCGTAGCCCGTGCGCGTGGCCTCGATGCTGTCCTGCTTGCCCACCAGCCGAAGAAAGTCAGCTGGCGCCAGAACCTCGGCTGTCTGGAACCAGAGGCTGATCGAGAAGTCGTCGACGCCGAAATCGAGGCGGCCGGTCGTGGGATCCGGGACCAGCACCGAGCCGTCCATGCCCTTGCTGAAATCCACCGCCGAATTGAACCTGCCCGGCGCCCACGACGCGTCCCCCATCAACTGGCCGTCGTTGCCGCTGTTCGACAGATCCTTGGCCACGGTCCCGGCCCCTTCGTCGAACGGCCAGTAACCTAACAGCGCGAAATCCAGACCCAGCACGGTGATCGTCGTTTCACTGATGGCGCTCAGCACCCCATCGCTGGCGCTCAGCCGCAACGCATACCCCCCCGGGGCCGAGAATGTCACCGTGGTGGTGGGCGATGAGGCGTCGGCGAAGGTCGCGATACCCGGACCGCTCGCCTTGCTCCAGGCGATGACCAGTCGGTTCGCCGGCAGACCATCGTCGGTGACCGAGCCCGCCAGCACCACCGGGGCGTTGATCCCGCGAGACATCTGGTTCGGACCCGCCTGGACGACCGGAGCCGCATTCACGGCACCAGGGCGATCGGGTTGGAACATGTCGGCCGCGGCGTCACGGACGGCGGACGGCGGCCCCGAAACCTCCCCGGCAGGCTGGTCGCGGCGCCCCTGATCCATCGGCGAGGCGGCATCCACCGAGACGTCGAGAGTGGCGGGTCGATCGAGGTCGACGCAGCCGAGAACCGCCCAGGGCAGAGCGACGAACTTCAAGCGCTCGAGGGAGATGGCCTATTTTATCACGCTGGTCGTTGCGGCCGTGATGTACCGCCCGAGCGGCGGCGCCCCCTGAACAGGTCCGCCGGGGTGAAGACCCCCTTCTCGGTCACGATCAACGTGAACTCGGCGAGCGGTCCCAGCCGGTAGGCGCCCGACTGTCCCAGTTTCCCGGTGTCCACCGCCAGCACCTTGCAGCGCGCCCGTGCCAGGTAGGCGCGCTTCACCTCGACCTCCTCGGGATTCGAGATGTAGACGGCGCTCTCCTCGGGCAGCACGCCCAGCGCCGAGATCACCGCGTAGTCGAAACGGGCCTCGCCCAGGCTGGCCAGCGCCAGGGGACCGACCAGCGAGCCGGTGCGGGCGTGGGGCTCGCCGCCGTGCAGCGCCACCCGCACGCCGTCGCGCCGGCGCAGCAACGCCGAGAACAGTGGCAGCCCGCCGGTGACCACGAACAGGTCCTGAGTCACCCTCCTCGTCGGTAGCGATTCGGCCAGACAGTAGACGGTGGAACTGGCGTCGAGCACCAGCGTGTGAGCGTCGGCCACCACCTTGGCCAGGTGAGCGCCGATGGCTCGTTTGGCGTCGGCGCTGACACCCAGCCGTTCCTCGAAGGGCCGCGCGCGCGGGTCTGCCTGGGTCCCAGGGATCGCCACGACGCCGCCATGCACCTTGCGCAGCAGCCCCTGGCCAGCCAGCGCCTCCAGATCGCGGTGGACCGTCATGCGGCTCACCCGGAAGGCCTTCTCCGCCTCACCGACCGTCAACGCGCCGTGGGTGTTCACCGTCTCGAGCAGGCGGCGCCGCCGTTCCTCAGTGAGCATGAGGGCACTCTAGCATTTTGTCATTGCGCCTGTGTTACATTTTGTTACATTTCGGGACACCATGAACTTCGGCATGACCGACCGGATCATCGCCACCTACCTCGTCGAGACCGCCCACCCGCTGGAACAAGCGGCGGCGGTGATGGCGGGCGAGCAGTCCACTGGCACCTTCGTGCGGCTGCCGGGCGAGACGGACGAGCTGCGCCAGCAACACGCCGCCCGGATCGAGTCGATCTCCGAGCTGGATACCGTCGACGCGCCGTCGTTGCCCCATGCGACCCGCGGAGCGGGCATCCACCGCCGCGGACGCGTCGTTCTGTCGTTCCCGCTGGCGAACATGGGTCCCTCGCTGCCGAACCTGGTGTCCACGATCATGGGGAACCTGTACGAGCTGCGCGAGTTCTCGGGGTTGCGGCTCCTCGACGTGGATCTGCCAGCGGAGTTCGCCCGTGCCTATCCGGGGCCTCAGTTCGGGGTCGAAGGGACGCGGCGCATCTCGGGGGTGCGGGGGCGTCCGCTGATCGGCACCATCATCAAGCCCAGCGTGGGGTTGTCGCCCGCCCAGACCGCCGAGCTGGTCGACAAGCTGTGCCACGCGGGCCTGGACTTCATCAAGGACGACGAGCTGCAGGCCAACGGCCCGCACTCTCCGCTCGCGCTGCGCGTCGAAGCGGTGATGCGGGTGATCAACGCCCACGCCGATCGCACCGGCAAGAAGGTGATGTTCGCCTTCAACATCACCGACGAGATCGATCAGATGCCACGCCACCACGACCTGGTCCGCGCCTCGGGCGGCACCTGCGTGATGCTGAGCCTCAACAGCGTGGGCCTGCCCGCGGCGGCGTACGTCCGCCGCCACGCCGAGCTGCCGATCCACGGTCATCGCAACGGATGGGGCGCGTTGACCCGCTGTCCGGCGCTGGGAATGGACTTCCTCGCCTACCAGAAGCTGTGGCGCCTGGCTGGCGTCGACCACCTTCACTGCAACGGCCTGCGCAACAAGTTCTGGGAGCCCGATGACTCGGTCGTGCGCAGCGCTCTCGCCTGTCTCGCACCGATGCTGGGCGGGTATACGATCATGCCCGTGCTCTCCTCGGCACAGTGGGCTGGCCAGGCCCCCGACACCTACCAGCGGCTCGGCACCGTGGACCTGATGTACGTCTGCGGCGGGGGCATCTTCGGCCACCCGGCGGGCGCCGAGGCCGGCGTCGCCAGCATCCGCCAGGCCTGGGACGCCGCGATCAGCGGGCAGCGGCTCGCGGACCATGCTCGCACACACCCGGAGTTGCGCCAGGCGCTGGAGAGGTTCGCGTGACCGATCTCCTGGTTGGTTTCTACGGCGACGACTTCACCGGTTCGGCGGGGGTCATGGAGGTCCTGGCCGCCGCCGGAGTGAAGACGGTCCTGTTCCTCGACCCGCCGAGCGACACCGCGCTGACGCGCTTTCCGGGCGTGCGCGCCGTCGGGATCGCCGGCATGAGCCGCACCGCCTCGCCCGAGGAGATGGAGCGGATCCTGCCCCCGGTGTTCGAGAGCCTCCGGGCCCTCGGCCCTGCCCTCGTGCACTACAAGATCTGCTCCACCTTCGATTCGTCGCCGCGGATCGGCAGCATCGGGCGCGCGCTGGAGATCGGTCAGCGATGCCTGGAGGCGACCCGTGTGCCGATCATCGTCGGAGCACCCGCGCTGGGCCGTTACTGTCTGTTCGGCCAGTTGTTCGTGAAGGCTGGCGCCGAGGTGCTGCGGCTCGACCGCCATCCGACCATGCGCGCCCACCCGGTCACGCCGATGGACGAATCCGACCTGCGGGTTCACCTGAAGCGGCAGACCGACCGCCGGGTCGAGTTGATGGACCTCGTGCAGCTTTCGGGCACCGACGCCGAGGTCGACGCGCGCTTCCAGTCGGTCGTGGCTGACGGGCCGGACGCCGTGCTGTTCGACGTCCTCGACGAATCCCGGCTGCGTCAGGTGGGGCGGTTACTCCTCGAGCACAAGCCGAGGCTGGTGATCGGCTCCCAGGGCGTGGAGTACGCGCTGGTGGCGCATCTGGGCGCGGCCAGCGTTCGGCCGCGCATCGATCCGGTCGATCGCCTGCTGGTCGTGTCGGGGAGTTGCTCGCCCGAGACCGACGCGCAGATCGGCTGGGCGCTGGAGCACGGTTTCGCCGGCCTTCCCGGCGAGCAACCGGGGCTCGTCGATCGCGCGGTGGCGCTGCTGGCCGAGGGGCGCAGCGTGGTGATCCATTCGGCGCGCGGTCCCACGGATCCGCGGGTGGTGCGCGGGCGCTCCGTCGGCGAGGGACTCGGCCAGGCGACGCGTGCCATCCTCGACCGGCAGAAGGTCACGCGTGTGCTGTTCGCCGGCGGCGATACCTCGGGGCATGGAACACGCGCGCTGGGGATCGAGGCCCTGGAGTGGCTCGCATCGCCGGCGCCAGGGACGACCGTCTGCCGCGCTCACGGCGCGAACATCGACGGTCTGCAGCTGGTGCTCAAGGGCGGCCAGATGGGCCCCGTCGACCTTTTCGAGAAAGTGAAGACCGGAGGAGACGCATGATCAAGACCGTCACGTTGCTGGGCGCGGGGGGCAAGATGGGCTGCCGGATCGCCGACAACCTCGTCCGCGCGCCCTACCAGATGCGCTACGTCGAGGTGGGCGAGGCCGGCAAGGAGAACCTGCGCCAGCGGGGCCTGGTGGTCACGGCGGCCGAGACGGCGCTGCGCGACACCGACGCCGTCATCTTCGCGGTCCCCGACAACCGGATCGCCGCGATCTCGGCGGAGGTCGTCCCTCAGTTGAAGGCCGGCGCTGCCGTGATCTGCCTGGACCCGGCCGCTCCTTGCGCGGGGCGGCTGCACCGGCGCGCGGACATCACCTACTTCGCCTCGCATCCCTGCCACCCGCCGTTGTTCGACGACGAAACGGACCCCGAGGCGAAGAAGGACTACTTCGGCGGCATCAAGGCCAAGCAAAACATCGTTTGCGCGCTGTTCGGTGGCCCGGACGAGGCGTATGCCCCCGCCGAGCAACTGTGCAAGCTGATGTATGCGCCGGTGATGAACTCGTACCGCGTCACGATCGAGCAGATGGCGATCCTCGAGCCGGCGCTCAGCGAGACCACCATCGCCACTTGCGTCGTGGTGATGAAGGAAGCAATCGACGAGGCGGTCCGTCGCGGCGTCCCTCGCGAGGCGGCACACGCCTTCGCCATGGGCCACATCAAGATAGCCGCGGCCATCGTCTTCGGCGAGATCAGCTCGCCGTTCTCCGACGCCGCCCGCAAAGCCGTCGAGCGAGCGAAGGGGCTGCTCTTCCGCCCCGACTGGAAGAAGGTATTCGAGCCCGAGAACAACCGCGAGTGCCTGGAAATGATCACGGCGCCGCCGGAGACCCGGTGATCCGAAGCCTGGCGGTGCTGCTTGCGGTGGTGGGCTGCCAGGCCCGCGCTGCCGCGCCGCCGGTGATCGGCGTGGCGTTCGAGACGCTGCAGACCGAGTACTGGATCGCCAGCTTCGAGGTGATGCGCGCCGAGATCGCTCGCCGCGGGCTGCGGACGCTGGAGGCGATCGCCGACGGCGACGCCAACCGGCAGCTCGAGCAGGTGCGCAGCTTCATCGCCCGGCGCGTGGCGGGGATCATCATCGCTCCCAAGGACGCACACACGGTCCTTCCCATGATCCGCGCCGCCAATCAGGCCGGGATCCCGATCGTCCTTTACAACCGCGCACCTGCTCCCAGCGCCCTGCGGTCGATCACGGTGGGAGTCGACAACTTCGGCATCACGAAGGCGACGGTGGCCCGGATGTGCGCGCTCGCCAAGCGCTCGGGAAAGCCGCGTGAGGCGCTGATCCTCATCGGCGATCTGGGCGACACGAACGCGATCGGACGACGTGACGGGTTCGACAGGGCTGTCGACGAATGCGGCGGCACGGTGCGGGTGCTGGCGCGTATCCCGACCGAGTGGAACCAGGAAAAGGCCCTGGCCGGAATCACCAACGCTCTGCAGGCTCACCCGGGGATCGACTTCGTCTTCAGCTCGTCCGACTTCATGCTGCCCTCGGTGGTCTCGGCCCTGAAGAACGCGGGGAAATACCACAGGACGGGCGAGCCGGGGCACGTGCTCCTCGGCAGCTTCGACGGCGACAGCCTGGCTCATCGCCTGCTGCGCGACGGGTACCTGGACGTGGACGGCGTGCAGGACGCCTACTACCAGAGCGCGGCGGCGGTCCAGGCGATCCTGGACGCCCGCGCCGGCGCCACGGTCGCCGAGAGGGTGCTCGACCCCGGGCTGGTCGTCGATCAGGAGAACCTCGCCTCCGAGAGCGGGCGCATGTGGGGCGCGAGGGCGCCGAAAACACAATGACCGCTCTACCGCTCATTCTTCCGGCGTGGCGCCGCCGCGGTCGCATCATCCAGTCGGACGCGTGGGTCCTGGCGCTCTGCGGGATCTATCTACTGATCGCCGCGCCGTCCGCGCCCGAGCTGCTGTCACGGCAGGGCCTCGCCAACATCGTTTCGAATGCGCTTCCTCTGTGCGCCGTCACCATCGGCCAGATGCTGGTCTTGATCACCGGCGGCATCGACCTGTCGGTCACGGCGACCATCGGCCTGGCCAGCGTCGCCGGCGCGTCGGCGATGATTGGCGGCGGGACGGGCCTGGGAATCGCCGCGATGCTGGCCACCGGGCTGACGGTCGGTCTCGGCAATGGGCTGGCGGTGGCGCGGCTCGGAATGCCGCCCTTCATCGTCACGCTGACCACCATGATGTTCGGCAGCGGCCTGGCGGTGTGGACCACGCACTCCGCCAGCGTGCCCGGCCTGCCGTCCTCGTTCATGGCTCTGGGCCGGCCGCTCGTCCCACTGGCGCTCGTCGCCGGTCTGGCGCTGGCGGTGAATCACGGCCTGCGCCGGACGGTGCTTGGGCGCTGGCTGTTCGCCGTCGGAGGCAACCCACGGACGGCGCGGGTGTCAGGGGTGCCCGTCGCATGGACCTTGATCGCCGCCTACGCTGCCAGCGGGCTGTGCGCCGCGCTGGGCGCCGTGCTGTACACAGCCCGCCTCGAGACCGGATCGCCGGTGCTCGGTCAGCGGATCTTCCTGGACGTCATCGCAGCGACGGTCATCGGCGGAACCAGCCTCTTCGGCGGCCGGGGCACCGTGGTGGGGACCGTCTGCGGTGTCGTCTTCATCACGCTCGTCGACAACAGCTTCACCCTCCTCGGCCTCTCGAGCTTCGTGGTGCTGATCGCCAAGGGCGCCCTCATCCTGCTGGCCGCGGTCATCGACCTCTTGCGCCGGCGGCACCGGACCTGAGCCATGTCCTTCGCCGTGGCTTACGATCGGGTCTCGAAGTCCTTCGCGGGCATTCCGGCCGTCCGCGACGTCAGCTTCACTGCGCGGTCCGGGCGGGTGCTGGGCCTCGTCGGCGAGAATGGCGCCGGAAAGTCGACGCTGATGAACCTTCTCGGGGGACTGTTCCTCCCGGACGGCGGCCGACTCCAGCTGGCAGGTGAGCGGTACGAGCCCCGTTCGCCCCTGGAGGCGGTCCGGCGCGGCGTGGCCTTCATTCACCAGGAGCTGAGTCTTTTTTCCAACCTCACCATTGCGCAGAACATCTTCCTGACGGGCGCGCTCGACCGTCCGCGGGCAACAGAGCTGCTTGCCAGCGTCGGGCTGTCACTGTCGCCCGACACGCCGGTGGCCGCGCTGTCCCCCGGCGAGCGCCAGCTGGTGGAGATCGCCAAGGCGCTGTCGATCGACGCGCGGGTACTCATCTTCGACGAGCCGACCACGTCACTGACAGCGCCCGAGCGCGAGCGGCTGTTCGCTCTCATCGATCGCCTGCGCGGTGAAGGACGCGCCCTCATCTACATCTCCCACGCGCTTCCGGACGTATTGCGGATCTGCGACGACGTCGTCGTCCTGCGCGACGGGATGGTGGTGGAGAGCGGACCGCGCGAGGCATTCACGCACGATCGCCTGATCACCGCCATGGTGGGACGAGCGCTCGGCGAACCGGCGCCGCGGCCTGGCGCCTGCCGCGGCGATCTGCTTCTCGAGGTGGCGCTCGAAGGGATCGCCTTCGGTCTTCACCGCGGCGAGGTCCTGGGGGTGGCAGGGCTGATGGGATCGGGGCGCACGGAGCTGGCGCGCATGCTGTTCGGCCTCGATCGGGCGCGGGGTGAAATCCGGCTGCAAGGACGCTCGCTTCGCGGGCTATCGCCGCGGGCTCGGATCGCCCGGGGGATGGCCTTCCTGACCGAGAGCCGCCGCGACGATGGGCTGTTGCTCGATGCCTCCGTCAGGGAGAACGCCACGCTCGCCGCACCGCTGACCTCGACCGAGGCGGTCGCGACCGCCTGCGCGTCCGTTCGTCTGCCGGCGCCGATGCTGGATCGCGACGCCGTCCGGACCCTGAGCGGCGGCAATCAACAGAAAGTGGTCCTCGCGAAATGGCTGCTCACTCGACCGTCGGTGCTGATCCTCGACGAGCCGACACGCGGGATCGACGTGGCCGCCAAGCGCGAGATCGGCCGGGTCATCGACGAGCTGGTCACCGGCGGCGCCGGCGTTCTCTTGATCTCGTCGGAGCTGGAAGAGCTGATGGCTCTCAGCGACCGCCTGATGGTCATGCGCCAGGGCCGCATCGTGGGCGAGGTCCACCGCGCCGCCTTCGACAGCGAGGCGATCTTGCGGCTGGCGCTGGGGGACGCGTCGTGAACACGGCCATGAACGTCGTCCTTCACGCCTCGTCATTGGGCATCGTCGCGGTGGGCGTAACCATCGTGCTGCTGACGGCGGGAATCGATCTGTCGGTGGGCGCGGTGATGTTCCTGGCCGCGATTGCGGCGGCAAAAATGGCTGGCGCCGGGGTGGGGATCGCACTCGCCTCCGCGCTCGCCGTGGCCCTGGCCGCCGCGCTCGTCAACGTGGTTTTCATCGTCAAGCTGCGCCTTCCCCCGTTCGTGGTGACCCTCGCGACGTTGTATGTCGGCCGCGGCTTCGGCCTCTGGGTCACCGAGACCCGCGCCCTCGCCCTGCCCGAGAGCATGCGTGCATTCGGGGCGGGCCGGATCGCCGGCATCCCGATTCCGGTCATCACCTTTGCCTTCGTGGCAGTCGCCGCTCATCTGGTCCTCACCCGGACGGCGCTCGGGCGGCAGGTGTATGCCACCGGGCACGATCGTGAACTGGCAGCCCGGGCTGGCGTCCCGGTCGACCGCATCCTGACCCTCGCCTATCTGGCGAGCGGCCTGTGCGCCGGACTGGCAGGCTTCGTCGCCGTCGCGCAGATCGGGGTGGTGTCTCCCAGCTTCGGGCAGCAGCGTGAACTGACCGCGATCGCGGCCGCGGTGCTCGGGGGGGCCAGCCTCTTCGGCGGCCGCGGCCGGGTGCTGCCGGGAACGCTCGCCGGCGTGCTCTTGATCCAGTCGATCGAGACGGCACTCGTGATGATGAACGTCGACCCGTACCTCTACCCCCTGATCACCGCCACGGTGATCTTCCTGGCCGTCGCCATCGACGGCCTTCGCCAACGAAAGGTGAAGTCATGGTTGCATCACAGCTCGCCCTAGCACTCCTCGCCGCCCTTCCCTCGCTGTCGGTCAGCACGAACCACCGTTTCCTCGTCACTCCCGACGGCAAGCCGTTCTTCTACCTGGCAGACACCGGTTGGGAACTGTTCCACCGGCTCGATCGGCGGCAGGCGCTGGAGTACCTGGACACGCGCGCCGCTCAGAAGTTCACGGTCATCCAGGCGGTCGCCCTGGCCGAGCTGGACGGCGTCACCGATCCCAACGCCCAGGGCGACCTGCCACTCGTCGACAAAGATCCCACCCGGCCGGCGATCACGCCAGGCGCCAACCCCAGGGATGCCAAGCAGTACGACTACTGGGACCACGTCGACTTCATCGTCGACGAGGCGAACCGGCGCGGCCTCTACCTGGCCCTCCTGCCAACCTGGGGGAACTTCGTCAAGGACGAGCCGATGATCACGGGGGCGAATGCGCAGGCGTACGGTGAGTTCCTGGGCAAGCGTTACGGCAAGAAGGGGATCATCTGGGTGCTGGGCGGCGATCGGACCCCCGCCGGCTTCGAGGACGTCTGGCGCACGCTCGCCCGCGGCATCGCCATAGGCGTTTCGGGCCGCGAGGACTACACGCGCGTGCTGATGACCCTGCATCCGCGCGGCAGCGAGACCTCGTCGACCTGGTTCCACGCCGACGAGTGGCTGGATTTCAACATGCACCAGACCGGGCACCGCCAGGCCGACGCCACACAGTGCTGGGCGAAGATCGCCGCCGACTATGCGCGCACGCCCGTGAAGCCGGTCATGGACGGCGAGCCGCTCTACGAGGATCATCCGGTCGCCTTCAAGGCCAAGGAACTCGGTTATTCGTTCGACGCCCACGTACGGCAACGCGCCTACTGGGACGTGTTTTCGGGCGCGTTCGGCCACACGTACGGCAACCACGCCGTCTGGCAGATGTACGGGCCTGGCCGCAAGCCCAGGAACGGCCCACTCACCTACTGGAACGATGCCCTGCGCCGACCCGGGGCGGAGCAGATGCGCCATCTACGAGCGCTGGTGGAATCGCGGCCGCTCTTGACGCTGGTTCCCGATCAGACCCTGGTGACCGATGCGCTCGCTGGCGCCGATCACGTCTCGGGAGCGCGCGGCGACGGTTACTCCTTCATCTATAGCGGCCAGGGGCGGCGCTTCTCGGCCAACCTCGGCAAGACCGCCGGGCGCCGGGTGCGCGCATCCTGGTTCAATCCCCGCAGCGGATCCCTCGCTGCCATCGATACCTTCGACAACACCGGCACACGCGAGTTCGTGCCTCCGTCGGAGGGTTTCGGCAGCGACTGGGTGCTGATCCTCGACGACGTCAAATGAGCGTGCGCGCCCGTTAGGTGACGATCAGACACGGCAGCCGCCCCGATTTGAAATACCCTGGTGTCATGGAGCTGGTCCTGACATTCGCCTCTGCGGAGGCGCTCCAGCGCGAGTACGACACCAACCTTCAGCACGGGCGCGCTTTCGTGCCCGACGCCGGAGGGCTGCAGCTGTTCGCCGCCTGCAAGCTCCGCCTCACCCGCGCCGACACGCAGGCTACGCTGGAGCTGGAGGCACGCGTGGTGATGGTGAGCGACCGCCCGCCGATGCTAGGGATCGCCGTCGAGCTGGGCGGCCCCTGGCGAGAGCAGGTGGCCGGGTTCATCCAGGAGAAAAAGCAGGAGGAAGAAGAAGCGGACGAGGCCCCCGAGTCGGTCGACCGCGGCCGGCGCATGCAGCGGCTCTCCGTCGTGGAGCGGATGAAGGTCGCCCAGGGCGCGAACATGGCCGACCGGGTGCTGGTCGAGCGTATCTACGGTGGCGCCGTCTGGGACACTCTGCTGCGCAACCCGCACATCACGGTCCCCGAGGTGGCGCGCATCGCCCGCAAGGGCAACGTGCCACGGCCGCTGCTGGATCTGATCGTCGACAACGCGAACTGGGTCCGGCAGGACATCATTCGCCGGGCGCTGCTCAGCAACCCGCGCGTCTCGCCCGAAGCGATGCACAAGATCCTGCGGGCCATGCCGGCCCGGGAGCTGAGGTTGCTGCATCAGCAGACGGCCTACCCCGCCCACGTTCGCGCGCTGGCCCGCAAACTGGCGGGCGTCACGTAACCGCTAGCGCGCCTGCTTCTGCTGCGAATGGTGGAGCCACGCGGGCGGCACCAGCGTGTCGTTCCACTTCTGCCAGCTGGCCATCAGCTCCTCCACGCGCCTCGGCTGCGCGGCTGCCAGGTCCTTCGCCTCTCCCGGATCCTTCACCAGGTCGAACAGCATCGGCCTGGCAGCCACGGGACCGAACTCCTTGTCGGTGGACATGTCAGGACGCACCAGTTTCCAGTTCCCCTTGCGGATCGCCATCTGATCACCGAAGCGCCAGTAGAGCGCATCGTGCGGCGGCCCGGCCTTCTTGCCGCCGAGATAAGGAAGCAGATCGACACCGTCGAGCTTCGGCATCGGGACGCCTGCAGCGGCCAGCGCCGTGGCCGCGATGTCGAGCTGTACCACCGGGTGCGCGTAGGTCTTCCCCGCGGCAAGGCGCCCCTTCCAGCGGACGAAGAACGGGACGCGCACTCCGCCCTCCCACGTGTCGCCCTTGCTGCCGCGCAACGGTGTGTTGATGGCGCCGTTCGAGGCGAATTTTCCGATCGGCCCGCCGTTGTCGCTGAAGAAGAAAACCAGCGTCTTGTCGTCGAGGCCCCCGTCGCGGAGTCCCGTCATCACCTTGCCGATGGCGTTGTCCATGGAAACGGTCATCGCCGCATGGGCCCGGCGCGTGTCGTCGGGGATCGCGGCGAACTTCGCCAGAAACTCGGGCGGCGCCTCGTTCGGCGTATGCACGGCATTGAACGCCAGGTAGAGGAAGAACGGCTCTTTCGCGTGACGGCTCACGAAAGCCACGGCCTCGTCGGCCAGGACATCGGTCAGGTAGCCCGTCAGCGGCACCGGTTGATCGCCACGCAGGATCGGACCGCGGTTGGGGTCCAACGCCTGCACGTACGAGTGCGATCCCATGAGGAACCCGAAGAACTCCTGGAAACCGCGGCTCTGCGGCTGGAACGGCTTCTCCTCACCCTGATGCCACTTGCCGATGAGCCCCGTGGCGTAGCCCGCCTGCTTCAGGCGATCGGCGACGGTCACCTCGCCGGTGGGCAAGCCCTGTCCCGTCCCGCCACTGGCCAGCGTCGCCGGGTTGAACTCGTGCCCGAAGCGCTGCTGGTAGCGCCCGGTCAGGAGGCCGGCCCGACTCGGACTGCAGTACGGCGCCGACACGTAGCCCGAAAGGCACCGGACGCCGCTACGTGCGAGGGCATCGAGGTGCGGCGTCGGGATGTCCTTGGCGCCCTGGACGCCGACGTCGGCGTAACCCAGATCATCGGCGACGATCACCAGCACGTTCGGCTTGCGCTCGGCGGCGCGGGCGGCTGTGGAGATCGGGAGAACGGCGAGGGCGAGAATCAGGCGCAGGGACATCGGTCACCTCCGCCGCGGAGACTATGTCAGATCAGGTTAGTCTGCGCCGATGAGACTCACGGCGTTCGTCTCCCTCCTGCTCACAGCTTCGCCAGCAATGGCTCGCCCGAACATCCTGTTCCTGTTCGGCGACGACCATCGCGCCGACGCCATCGGCGCGGCCGGGAACAAGTTCATCCGGACGCCCGCCATCGACAGGCTGTACCGGGCCGGCTACCGGTTCGACCGCGCCTATTGCATGGGGTCCACCCAGGGCGCCGTCTGCCAGCCCAGCCGCGCCATGCTGATGAGCGGACGGACCCTGTACCGGGTGCCGATGCTGCTCGAGGGTGTGCCCACCCTGGGCAAGGTCCTCGGCGAGGCCGGCTACACCACCTTCGGCACCGGGAAGTGGCACAACGGGCCCGAGTCGTTTCTGGCCACCTTTCAAAACGGGCGCTCTGTCTTCCTCGGCGGCATGTCCGACCACACGAAGATGCCGATCCAGGACATCGGACCCGACCACAAGTTGACGGAAAAGCGCGTCGGCGAAAAATTCTCGAGCGAGCTGTTCGCAGACGCGATGATTGATTTTTTGCGCACCCAGGACGGCGGCAAGCCGTTCTTCGCCTACGCCGCGTTCACGGCGCCCCACGATCCGCGCATGCCGCCGCAGTCGTACCGCGACTACTACTACAAGCGCCGTCCGCCGCTGCCGGCGAACTTCTTGCCCCAGCACCCGTTCAACCTGGGCGGCTCGCTGACCGGCCGCGACGAGAATCTGGCCGGCTGGCCGCGCACCAAGGAGGCTATCTCCGACCAGCTCGCCGAGTACTACGGTCTCATCACCCATCTGGACGAGCAACTGGGCCGCGTTCTGGCCGCCCTGGAGAAGAGCGGCCAAGCAAAGAACACCATCATCGTCTATTCGGCCGATCACGGCCTTGCCGTCGGCAGCCATGGCCTCCTCGGCAAGCAGAACCTGTACGAGCACTCGATGCGCGCGCCGCTGGTGATCGCCGGTCCAGGCATCCCCAGGGGGCGCAGCGCTGCGCTGGTCTATCTGCTCGACCTCTTTCCGACTTTGACGGATCTCGCCGGCGTGCAGAATCCCGACGGCGTCGAGGGCAAGAGCCTGCGTCCGCTGTGGGAGGGCAAGGCGAAACGGGTTCGTGAGTCGCTCTTCACCACGTACGAGAAGACCATCCGCGCCGTGCGCGACGACCGCTGGAAACTGATCCGCTACCCGCAGGTGGACACCACCCAGCTCTTCGACCTGACCGCCGATCCGGACGAACGCCAGAGTCTGGCGCAGGATCCGAAACAGCGCACGCGCGTGGAGGCGATGATGTCGTCCCTGGCGACGTGGCAGGCGGAAGTCGGTGACAAGCAACCGCTGACC
Source organism: Myxococcales bacterium (assembly GCA_031423255.1). Taxonomy (GTDB): domain Bacteria; phylum Myxococcota_A; class Polyangia; order Fen-1088; family Fen-1088; genus JANPFD01. The sequence goes on from JANPFD010000053.1 coordinate 97,149, forward strand.
GTGCAGGATCCGAAGCCGGCGAAGATAGACCTGACCGGTCACGCCCGCACACCCGACGCTCAGCAGCCAAAATGGATCGTCGACAAGTACTTCTAGTCACCCTGGTCACGCTGGGCGCCGCCGCGCCCGCCTCCGCGGTCGAGGTCGAGATCGTGCCGGACGTGGTCTACGGCCACAAGGACGGCATGGCCCTGACCTTCGACGTGTTGAAGCCGAAGACGGGCGCCAACGGCGTGGCGATCCTGTACATGGTGAGCGGCGGCTGGATCTCGCCCTACGTGCCTCCCCAGCGAGCGGCCATTCAGTTCCAGGTCCTGCTGGACAAGGGGTTCACGGTCATTCCCGTGCGCCACGGCAGCAGTCCCAAGTACGTGGTCCCCGAGATCGTCGCCGACGTCAGGCGCGCAGTCCGCTTCGTGCGGTATCACGCCGGGCAGTGGGGGATCGATCCGAAGCGGCTGGGCGTTCACGGCGCCAGCGCCGGCGGCCATCTCTCCCTGGTCCTGGGAACAGGTTCCGATGAGGGCGACCCGGCCGCCACGGAGGACTTCATGAAGGAGAGCGACCGCGTGGCCTCGGTCGTCGCCTACTTCCCGCCCGTCGACCTGCGCCCGCTCGCCCGCGGCGCCAAGCCGGTCTTCACCGGTGGGATCTACGATCGCTTCCCGGCGCTCAACTTCGACAAGGACAAGGCGCCGGACTGCTCGCCCATCGTGAACGTGTCGCCGGACGACCCGCCAACGCTGCTCGTCCATGGCGACAAGGACACGCTCGTCCCTATCAGCAACAGCCAGCGCATCCACGAGGCCTTCCAGAAGGCCAAGGTGAAGTCCCAGTTCATCACCATCGAGGGCTCGCCTCACGGCTTCCGCGGCGATGACGCCGCCAAGGCGACCGCGGCGATGGTGTCCTGGTTCGAGCAGACGCTGCTCGGCAAGCGCTAGGTCACTTGATCAGGAACGAGGTGGTCCCGGACCCCACGTCGTAGACCTGATTGGCGCCCTCGGAGCGCAGGAAACGCGCGCCATCGGTGGTCACGAACTCGGGCTTCGCGGCGGGAACGTAGACCTTGCCGGAGCTGTTCACCGGCACCACCACCGTCAACTCCATGCCCTGGCCGCGCCGCCGCCAGCTGCTGGCGATGCGGCCGCGCACCGAGCGCGTCTCTGCCTCCGCCCACTCGAGCCCGCCGATCCCGATCTGAGGCTTGAAGATGATCCGCTCGAACCCAGGCGCCTGGGGATCGGGGTTGATGCCGGCCACAGCGCGAAAAAACCAGGCCGAGATGTCGCCGAAGAAGACGTGGTTGCGCGAGCTGTTGCCGAACCAATCCTCCCACAACGTGGTGGCGCCCTTCTCGAACCATTCGCCCCAGCCGGGAAAGTCGCGCTGGTTGGCGATCCGGTAGAAGAGATCCGCGCGCCCGCCGTCGGTCAATGCCCAGGGCAGGTACTTCGCCCCCAGCACGCCGGTATCGAGGTGGCCCTTCTTCTTCTCGATGTTCGCCACCAGCCGGGCCAGCACCCGCGGGTGATCGCGCTCGTCGACGAGGCCCTGTGTCAGCGCCGCGGCCAGCGCCGTCTGCTGATCGTCCGCGACTCGTCCCGTCGCCGGGTCGTAGAACTTCGCCTGGAACGCCTTCTTCACCCTCGCGGCGACCGCCTCGTACCGCGCGGCCTCGTCGGGCCGGCCCAGCAAGCGCGCGGTCTCGGCAGCGATGCGCGCGTCGACGTGGTGGTAGCCGGCGTGCGTGACCGCCTGGGGCGTCTTGTCCTTCGCCGGCACCCAGTCGCCGAGCCACCCCGACGGGTTCGTCTGCAGATAGTCGCGCGTGTCCAGGTAGGCCAGGTAGCGCTGGAAATGACCGTAGCTGGCCTCGAGGATCTGCCGGTCCCCGGTGTACTGGTACTGGTACCAGGGGATGAGGAAAAGCGCGCTGTCCCAGGCCGGGCCGTTGCCCCACTGGTAGCCCCAGCCGCCGGTCGGAACGATTCCCGGCAGCTCGCCGGTCTCCTTCATCTCGTCGCGAATGTCCTGGACCCACTTGGTGTATCCGGCGGCGTTGTCGAAGTTGAACATCGCCTGCTCGGCCGCCAGGTGGGCATCGGCGGTCCAGCCGTTCTTCTCGCGGTGCGGACAGTCGGTCGGAATGCTGTGGTAGTTGCCCCGGTACGACCAGAGCGTCGCCCGCCAGATCCGGTTGAACAGCTCGTTCGACGAGGCGAAGCGGCCGATCGTCTCGAAGGCGGTATGAGCCACGCGCGCCGTGATGTTCGCGGCCGTCGGACGGCCGGGAAACCCCGTCACCTCGACGTACTGGAAGCCGTGGTAGGTGAAGCGCGGCTCCCAGGTCTCGATCCCCTGCCCCTTGAGCACGTAGGTGTCCGTCTCGAACGGACCCTGCGCCAGGAACTGGTGCAGGTACTTCATCTCCAGCAAGCCCTCGTCGGTGAGCCTCTCGGCAAACCGCATCGTGATCTGCGTGCCGGCCGGCCCCTCGACGGCCAGCCTGGCCCAACCCGCGATGTTCTGCCCGAAGTCCAGCACGAAGACGCCCGGCCTGGGCTCGGTGATCTTCTTGGCGGTCAACGTTTCGGTCACGCGGATCGGCGCCATCATCGGGGCTGACAGCTTGCCTCCCGGCGAGGTGACGGCGACCACCTGGCGCCAGCCCTTCTCGTCACCGCCGGGGCGCGCCCAGTCCGGCTTCTCGAGGCGCGCGTCGTACACCTCGCCGTTGCGGATGCCGTCGAGCACGATCGGTCCGGCCGTCGACACCTGCCAGCGATCGTCGCTGGTGATCGTCTGAGAGGTGCCGTCGGTGTAGCGGATGCGTAGCTCCATCAGCATGCGCGGGGTGTTCCGCCAGGGCGCCACCTGGAAATGCCAGACGTCCTGCGCGTGCTGGTTGTAGTGGCCGTTGCCGAGGACGACGCCGAGGGTGTTCTTGCCCTGCCGCAGCCCCTCGGTCACGTCGTGGGTCACGTAGAGGACCCGCCGGTCGAAACGGGTGAAGCCAGGATCCATGACGTGGTCGCTCACCTTGCCGCCGTTGAGGTGCAGCTCCCCGTAGCCAACGGCCGCCACATAGGCACGCGCCGATGCGATCGGCTTGTCGACCGTGAATGCACGGCGCATGAACGGCGCCGGATCGGCGCGCACGGGCAGCCCGACCCGTCCCCACGGCGGCGCGTTCCACTGCGCGACCTCCTTCGCGAGCGAGCCCGCGTCCTGGTTCCTGGTCGCGGTCCAGCTGGCGTTGGTGGGGACGGACAGCGGCTCGCCTTCGTCGAACTCGATGGTGATCCGTCCCAGCACACCACCCGGTCCGTCCGCGTTCGCGGCCACCACCGTCGCCACGTTCTCGCCCGGGCGAAGCAACGAGGTGATCGACCCCGTGGCGTAGGCCGACGTCCCCTGAGCGTGCAGCGCGGATCGGGCGTTGATCGACAATGTCATACGATCGTCGGCAGCGAAGATGGCGAAGGCGCGCTTGATCCGCCGCCCTTCCGGGATGGTGAAGGTCTTGCGCAGTGAAATCTCTCCCGTGGCGCGGTCAGGCGCCCAGAGCCATCGGGCGGCGCGGTCAGGCGCCGGGAGCGTGTCCGGCGTCCCCGGCAACCGATCGGTCGCCGCGATCCAGGTGCCGGTCCAGTCCCCCGGGTGCAACAGCCCCATCTCGAATACCGCCGGGGCGCTCCAGCTGGAGGGACGATCGCCGTCGTCCCAGACGCGCACGCGCCAGGTCACCCGCTGTCCCGAGTCCAACGTCGGGCCTCCCCAGGCCACGTGCGTCTGCTGCCGCGACAGCACCTTGCCGCTGTCCCAGCCGCCGGCGGCGATCTGGTAGGCCGTCTGGCTTCGCCCTCGTTCGCGTGACTCCAGCGTCCAGGAGAGCCGCGGTCGCGGCGTGTCGATGCCGATCGGATCCCGCAGAGACTCGCAGGACAGACGGGCCACACTCACCGACGACTCGACGGGTGGTGCCGCTCCGCGGGATGCGCACGCGAGGGCCGTCAGGAGGCCGGCCAGGTACGCACGCGATCTCATCTCAAGACCCACAACGACCGGCCGGGCGATCGATGACGCCGTGGATCGGGACGGCCAGCCGTTTCGCCGCCGTCCAGGTGTCGGTGGTCGGGTCGTACACGTCGTGATCGGGGTAGACGTCGTTTGGCTCGCCGGTGTTGGTGCCCTCGCCACCGTAGACGTGGAAGCAGCCGAAGGCCACCACGCCCGCCATGCCGCCGCGCGGGCGCAGCATCGGCCTCTTCGCCACCCAGCCGTTGGTGCCCGGGTCGAACATGTCCAGCGAATCGGTGCGCGGGCTGTCGAAGCCTCCGCCGTTGTAGCGACCGCCCGCCACATAGATCCGCCCGTCCATTGCCGCCACGGCCATCTCCGAGTTCGGCTCGAGCATCGGCGCCCGCGTGCCGTACTCGCCCGGCGCGGGATCCGTAGGCACGGCGGCGTCGGGCTCACTGACAGCCGAGGATGATCCCTTCGAGCCGCAGCCGAGAAAAAGGATGAACATCGCCAGCATGCTCATCGCGGCCGCGATCCGATCGCGCATCTGCAATACCTCCGCCGCGGCATTGCCGAACGTCACGACCGAGACCTCGTCACCACGCCGCCGCAAGGTGATCATCCCGGCCGCGGTTCGCAAACGCACCTCGGCCCAGACCGCCGGTGGCGTCGCCGACGGGTGAACCAGCTGGCCATCGACCATCGCGATCTGGCAGGGCGCGCCGTCGCCGGCCAGCGCCTTCAGTGCCTCGCCCAGCGACCGGGCGGAACGTACCGTGGTCTCCTGTCCCACGGGCGGCATCATGCCACGGTGCCGTTACAATCGTGGCATGACCGACGAGATTCCAGCCCCCGCCCGCATGCTCGCCTGGGAGACGGTCGGCTCCGTGCTGTGGCTCCTGATGGACGCCGGCTGGATGTTCGGCTGGAACCTCGTGGCGGCGTTGCTCGTCCTCCCCTGCGCCGGCGCCCATCTGGTGGCTGGCGAAGAGGCGCTGGCCGCTGACCGGTTTCCGGCGCCTGCGCCTCTAACGAACCAGAGTGCCGCTGCGGTAGTCGTCCCAGGCCTTGCGGATCTCCGCCTCGGTGTTCATGACGAACGGGCCGCTCTGCACCACCGGTTCCCCCAGCGGCTTGCCCGCGGCCACCAGCACCACCGTGCGTACACGATCGGCGCGCAGGCGAACGCGCGTGCCAGCGTCGAGCACGGCGATGGAACCGGCCTCGACGCGGTCGTGATCTGACACCAGCAGGCTGCCGACGTGAACGACGACGAAGGCGTTGTGTCCCGCCGGCACCTCCAGGTCGAGCGGGCGATCGTCCTCGAACGTGGCCACCAGGAGCAGCGGCTCCGTCGTGCGCTTCGCCACCGGCCCCCGCCGGCCCAGCGCGCGCCCCGCCACCAGGTCGAGGTGCCCACGGCCCGGCAACGCCGTGTGCGCCAGGCGATCCGCGGGCAGATCCTGGTACTCCGGCGTGCGCAGCTTCTCCCGCGCCGGGAGGTTGATCCAGAACTGGTAGCCGGACAGGAATCCACGGTCCTGCTCCGGCATCTCCGAGTGGACGATCCCCCGCCCCGCCGTCATCCACTGCACGCCGCCGCCGCTGATCACGCCCTCGTTACCGCGGCTGTCGCGGTGGCGCATCCGGCCCTCCAGCATCACCGTCACGGTCTCGAAACCGCGGTGAGGGTGGTCCGGGAAGCCGCGCCGGTACGCCTCCGGATCGTCGGTGTGGATCCTGTCGAGCAGCACGAAGGGGTCCAGGCTCCGCAACGCCGGCTGACCGATGATGCGCATCAGCTGGACCCCGGCGCCCTCCGTGGTGGCAAGGCCCGGCACGATCTGCCTCACCCGACGCTCCGCCGAGGGCCTGACGGCGGCTGCCACGGCGCCTCCCAGCAACTGGCGTCGCGTGCTCATGGCGCGAGCCCGTAAGCAATCGCCTGCATGCTGGGCGGGCCGACGTCGCGGCCCGTCCATGTGACGCCGTCGTCGGAACGTTCGAGACGCGTCCCGCGGATCCGGACCCACACACCGGCGCCACGGACGACGCTCTTGCCGGCCGGTCCCGAGCAGGCGGTTACGTCCTTGAAGGCGCCGTCGCAAAACGCGATCGCCTGGCCGTGTCCTCCGCTGTCCAGTGTCCAGCTTCGCCCGTCGGTCGAGCGCCACCAGGATCCGACATCCGTCCGCCCCATGAACATACCGTTCCCGAAGGCGACGCTGCGACCGGCACCGACCAGCTTGGTCCCGGTCATCCAGGTGATGCCGTCAGCGCTGTACCAGGTGTCGCCGACTCCGCCCACGCCCGCGACGACGTTGTTGCCGACGCCCAGGTCGCCGACCCACTGGCGAACGGGGTTCGTGCGCTGGGTCCAGACCGTCCCGTCGGGCGAGGTGTGGATCTGCCACCCGGCGGCCACGAACACCCCGTTGTGGAACGCCACCGTCCTCAGCAGGAATTGATTGTCGGCGCCGTTCCCGGCCTCGAGTCGCTGGTCGTCGATCCAGGTGCGGCCGAGATCCACCGAGCGCAGGCGCCGCCCCGCGTACCCCACGACCACGAACACCGGGGTCTTGCCTTCGATCACCACGCGATCCACCACGCGGTCCGCGACCTCCATGTCAAGCGTCGCGGTGCGGTCACCGACCGTGGCGCGATCCGCCGCCGCCGCATCCATCGCACCATCGACCGCCAACCTGACGTCCGAGGCGCTGGCGACGTCCCCGTCCGGCGGGACCGAACGCGTCTTGCTGCCGCCGCCGCAGGCGACCAGCGCGAGGAGGGCCCACCCTGGACTCCGCGTCATGAACCTCACGATCCTACCCGGTGTTCAGCCCCTGCCATAGCGCCCGGTAGTACTTCATGAATCGGATGGCCGCCTCGTATCCCTTCCCTTTCGGCGACTCGGTCACGCCGGGAACTTCCATCAGCGTGAATCCGGCGTAGCCGATCTCCCGGAGGCCCCGGAACAGCTCGCGGTAGGGATACCCGGACACGAGCTCGTTGATGTGGCACGAGCGGATCCGCTTCTTGACCCGCTCGAGCGACGGCCGGATGGAGCCATTGACGACGTCCGGCGGATTCGAATTCCAGCAGACCCCGACGCTGGGATGCGGGCAGTGCTCCATGATCGCCTGGATATTTTCCGGATTCTGCGTGCCGGTCCCGTGCATCTCCAGCCAGATCTCCACGCCCAGATCCGAGGCCGCCTTCCCGCACGTGTCGAGAGCCTTGCCGATCTGGGCCAGCGTCCGCGCCGGCTCGACACCCTTGGTGAATCCGTTCGGCCGCACCTTCACGCCACGCGCGCCGAGGTCGGCGGCCAGCTTGCAGAACGATCGGCAGGTCTCGATGTTCTGATTCACCACTGCGATGTCGGCCGCGTGGAACTCGCACACGCTACCCAGGCCCCACAGCGTGACGCCCGCGTCGGCGAACCGCTTCCGTACCTCCAGCCGTCCCGCCGGGGGCATCGACGGCTCCACTCCGTGCGCGTGCGTGGTCCGGAGTTCGACGCCTTCGAACTCGGCCGCCTTGCAGGCCGCGATCACCGACGGGAGATCCATCTCCGCGGCGATGTTGTAGGTGACGAGCCCCAGCTTGAAACCCGTCGCCGCTCTAGGAGCGCCCACCGCCACGCCACGCGCCACCGCGACGCTGCCCACGCTCGCCAACAAGGTACGTCGATCGAAGACCATCGTGGTCTCGACACTACTACACCGACTCAGTTCTTGGCGGTCGGCAGGAAACCGAAGCAGCGGCCGCCGTCGGGCTGGGTCCAGACGAACACCTCGCCCGTGAAGATCTCGATCTCACCCATGTACGTCATCCCCTCGGGGGCCGGTTCGTCCTTCACCTTGGCGGGCTCGAGGGCGGCGTCATGCGGCATCTGGCGTAGGAAGGCCTTCACCTTCCGTGCCACAGCTCCACCCTTGCGGGCCGGGGATCGACCCCGCTCAAAATGCCAATGGCACTTACAGTAGTAAGCGGCAGACTGACAGGTTCGGGCACCTACCTGGAGAACAGCCAGGTCGCCAGCTCGGGGTCACGGTAGGCAGCGGTCCACGAGTCGTGACCGGCCTCGGGGTACTCGGTGTAGCGCACGTTCCCGCCGGCCGCCTTCAGCGCTTCCACCATCTTCCGCGCCTCGTCGACCGAGACCGTCGGGTCCTTCGCTCCATGGAAGACCCAGACCGGCGTCTTGCCGATCTGCTGGGCCACGGTGGCGTGAGGGTCGGTCGACCCTTCACCCGGAAACGGGACCTGGACCGTCGCCGGCAACGGCCGCTTGCCAATGCCCCCACAGATCGGCACCAGCGCCGCGAAACGACCCGGGAACTTGCTGGCGATGGACCAGGTGCCATAACCACCCATCGACAACCCGGTCAACAGCGTCCTGGCAGTGTCACCGTTCCACTCGACGGTCGCCTGCTCCAGCGCGCGCAGGGCCTGCGCCGTCATCGCCGGCTGGTTCCACCAGGCGTTCTTCCGGCACTGCGGCATCACCACGACAGCGGGAAAGCGTTCGGGTGTACGACGGATGGCGCTCGGCAACCCGACCTCGGTCTGGAGCAGGCCATCCTCGCCGCGTTCACCGGCACCGTGAAGGAACAGGACCACGGGCCACTTCTTCTGCGCCGTCCACGCCTGCGGCACATACACCTGGTACTTGTAAGTGACGCCGTCGACGACCACCTGTCGGTCGAGGAAGCCCGTCGGGAGCGGGCGCTCGGGACGGACCGGCACCGCACAGGCGGCGAACAGGACCAGCGACGTGAGCGCGAGCTTCATTTCTTTTTCACCAATGTGCTGTGCACGACCTGCACCCCGGCCAAGCCGTACGGTTCGTGATGATGGCTATCGGTCCAGTGCTGGGGATCGGCGAAGGCGTTCGGCCCGAACCACCAGTCGTTGCCTGAGCTCTTGTAGTTGTCGTTGTGCAACGGCCCGAAGCCGTTCTCCAAACTGCTCACCACCACCACCTCCAGCAGGTTGGCGCCCGGCTTGAGCGCCGCCGTGACATCGGCCTCCCACGGCTGCCAGGCGATGCGGGC
>JANPFD010000054.1:0-1608 GCA_031423255.1 Myxococcales bacterium
AGGTCGCTCATCCGGGTCGGTCCCCGCAGCCCAAGTACGTGCAGCATTCCCAGATGCACGGCTTCCATGCCTGCTTTCGCAGCCCAGGCGTCCGCGTGGCGCAGCATCTCCTCGCGAACCCGGTGAACCCCTCGGGCCAGCTGCATGCAACGGTTGGGGCTCAGATCCCGCGCCGAGGGTGTCTTGTTCTTCATCTGGGTGCTCGGGTGGGTGCTGGGGTGCCAGCTTAGCCTAGATAGTTTCACAAACTAACACTTCCATTATGAAAGTCTTTCGGGTAGAAGTGATTCGAAGCTGAAACGACGGTCGCCCCACGCCACTCGGTGGCAACAGGAGAAACCCCATGACCCAGGCCATTCTGATCCGTGTCACGCCCGATGATTTCACCAGGTGGTTGGACGCTCACAACAGCTGCGAAGAAGCCCGCAAGGGGTACGGGATGACGGACGGCCCGGTATACCGCGATAACAAGGACCCCAACATCGTCCTGGTCCACCTGCAGGTAGACGACATGAAACGAGCCATGGAGTGGTTCAAATCCGATACCTTCAAGGAAGCCAGCAAGCGCGCGGGCCAGGTGAGGCGCGAGATCTGGATCGCGGAACAACCGCCGATGCCCCAGCCCGCGCCCGTCGAGACGCCACCGTCCGCTCACGCCTGAACAAGGCGCGGCGGCGACCTCGCCGTCGTCTGACCTGACTTGCCCGTGGCCGAGCCAGGGCGCGGCCCGACCCTTTGACGTGGCAGCCGGCGGAGCCGCATTGCCGGCGCCGGCAGCGCTGATCACCCAGTGTCTGCAGAACGATTTCGTCAAGCCACGGTCACAGGCGCAGGCTCTGAATGCGGGTTACCGCCTCTTCGACGTTGGCGCGCAACCCGAACGCCGACAGCCGGAAGTAGCCTTCACCGCAGCTACCGAAGCCCGAGCCCGGTGTGCCCACGACGTGCGCTTCGCTGAGCAGCTTGTCGAAGAAACCCCACGACGTCAGGCCGGCTGGGACCTTGACCCAGCTGTAGGGCGCGTTGACGCCGCCGTAGACGGTGAAGCCAGCCTTGGTCAGCCCCTCTCGAATGAGGCGCGCGTTGTCCATGTAATAGGCCACGTTGGCATCCACCGCGGCCCGGCCCTCGGGCGAGAACACGGCCAGCGCCGCCTTCTGGATCGGGTAACTGACGCCGTTGAACTTGGTGGTGTGGCGGCGATTCCACAATCCGTGCAGCGCCACCAGATCGCCAGCGTCGTTGCGCGACCGTAGTTCTTTCGGCACCACGGTGTACGCGCAGCGCGTGCCGGTGAAGCCTGCCGTCTTGGACAGGCTGCGAAATTCGATGGCGACCTCGCGCGCGCCCGGCAGCTCGTAGATGCTGTGGACCAGACCCGGCTCGCGGATGAAGGCCTCGTACGCCGCGTCGAACAGCAGCACGGCCTCGCTGGCCTTGGCATAGTCGATCCAGCGCGCAAGCGAAGCACGCGACATGACGGCGCCGGTCGGGTTGTTGGGCGAGCACAGATAGACCAGATCCACGCGCCGGTCCGGCAGCTCTGGATCGAAGCCGTTCTCGGCGGTCGTCGGCAGGTACACCAGGCCGGCGTAGCGGCCGCGTTCA
>JANPFD010000055.1:0-28237 GCA_031423255.1 Myxococcales bacterium
GCGAGGACCTGCCCGTAGTACGAGAGGACCCGGGTGGACGGACCGCTGGTGTTCCGGTTGTCATGCCAATGGCATCGCCGGGTAGCTATGTCCGGAACAGATAACCGCTGAAAGCATCTAAGCGGGAAGCTGACCTCCAGATTAGACGTCCCGCTCCGCAAGGAGCCTAAAGGCCCGTCGTAGACGACGACGTTGATAGGCCGGGTGTGGAAACGCTGTGAGGCGTGGAGCTAACCGGTACTAATCGGCCGTGCGGCTTGATCACCATTATTTTTCTCCCTAGGTCGCAAGACGGGGGAGAGCGCAATACAACCCGTTTACGGGTCGAGATCGAAGCTCGGTGAACGAGCGCATTCGCTCAAGACACCCGCGTGAGCACAGGCTGGCTTTGCCAGCCGGAGCTCTTCGCGGGAGGTCTGGAACCCTCCCAGGGTTCCAGGTCACCCAAAGATTTCCGGCGATATTACCGGAGGGGCCACACCCGATCCCATCCCGAACTCGGAAGTTAAGCCCTCCAGGGCCAATGGTACTGCAGGGGGAACCCTGTGGGAGAGTAGGTCGTCGCCGGGAAATATTCGCGAAAGGCGGAGAGTCGCAAGGCTCTCCGCCTTTTTTTTATTTGGCGTCGAGGTTGGCCAGGTGGCGGCCGAACTCCTGGGCGATGTGGTGCTCGAGGCAGTAGTTCGAGCCGCGAAGGCGCTTGCGCTCGCACGCGACCTTCTTGCAAGGCACCTTCTGCTCTTTGAGCTCGCCCAGGTGCTCCTCGATGCGGGACAGGCAGTACTTGCGGAGGGTGGCGGCTCTGTCGACGTCCCGCAGACGACGCGCGCCGTCGGGCTGGGGGCGGCAAAGGATCGGGACGCTGTTGATCTCCTCGGGCCACACGGTCATCCACGGACGGCTGCAATCGGGGCACTGGCGCAATTCTTCCCACTCGGCGGCCTCGACGACAGGCCAGCGCATGACGGAGTCGTCCTCGATGCGGGCCCAGGCGGGGCGCTTGGTGCAGGCGCAGTCCGTCTCCAACGCCACGTACTATACTGCACGGCCCCATGGGCACCGACGTCCTTGCCGTTCTGCGCGAGCGCGGCTTCGTTCAGCAGCTGAACGACGAGCCGGGACTGGTCAACGCCCTGCGAGGCCCCCTCACCTTCTATTGTGGTTTCGATCCCACGGCTTCGAGCCTGCACGTGGGCAGTTTGGTGCCGCTGATGGCCATGGCGCACCTGTCGCGGGCCGGGCACCGCGCCATCGCCGTGCTGGGCGGGGGGACGGCGATGATCGGCGACCCCAGCGGCAAGAGCGAGCTACGGCAGATGATCTCGCAGGAGGCGATCCAGGCGAACCGCAGGGGCGTGGAATCGCAGGTGCGGCGCTTCCTGGACGACAAGGCGCTGGTCGTCGACAACGGCGAGTGGCTGCTCTCCCTGCCCTACATTGATTTCCTGCGGGACATCGGGCGGCACTTCAGCGTCAACCGGATGCTGGCGGCCGAGGCCTACAAGCTGCGCCTCGAGAAGGGGCTGTCGTTCATCGAGTTCAACTACCAGATCCTGCAGGCGTACGACTTCCTGGTGCTGTTCCGCAAGCACGGCTGCGCGCTGCAGATCGGCGGCGACGATCAATGGGGGAACATCCTGGCGGGGACGGACCTCATCCGGCGGATCGAGCAGAAGGAGGCCTTCGGGCTGACCTTCCCCCTCATCACGACGGCGGCGGGCGCGAAGATGGGCAAGACGGCGGCGGGCGCGGTCTGGCTGGCGGCCGACCGCACCAGCTCGTTCGACTTTTACCAGTACTTCGTCAACGTCGACGACCGGGACGTCGGGCGGTTCCTGAAGCTGTTCACGTTCTTGCCGATGGACGAGGTGGCGCGCTTCGAGGCGCTCGTGGGAGCGGACCTGCGGACGGCCAAGCAGACGCTGGCGTACGAGATCACCCGCATCGTCCATGGAGACGCGGAGGCGGAAAAGGCCAGGTCGGCGGCGCAGGCGGCATTCGGCGGCGGCGCGGCGGGCGAGTTGGTGCCCACGCACGCGCTGGGGGCGGCGGAGGCGAAGGTGGTCGACCTGCTGGTGGCGGTGGGGTTGGCGGTCTCCAAGAGCGCGGCCAGGCGGCTCATCGAGCAGGGGGGCGTGCGCATCGGCGATCGCAAGGTGAGTTCCATCGACGAGGTCGTGCTATCGGCGGACGTGCCCGGAGACGGGGTGCTGCTGCACGCCGGAAAGAAGCACGTCCGGCGCATCGTTTCGTAGCGGGCACTGTCCGGTGGACGCCCCGAAGCCTCCGCCCTGTCTAGAGCGGCTTTTGCATCCAGGTGGCGACCTTGTTCCGCGCCATCTGGTACTCGTGGGTGCCCTGGAGCGCGGGGTCGACGTCCTTGCGGTCGATGGCGGCGAAGCCGAGCTTCTCGCCGAAGAACCCCTGCGCCCCGTCGGTCACCAGGAAGACGCGCTGGACGCCCTCGGAGCGGGCTTTGTTGGTGGCGGTGTCGACCAGAAGGAAGCCGAGTCCTTCACCGCGGCGTTCGGGGGTCACGGCCAGCATGCGCAGCAGAGCCACGTCCTCGACGCGCTCGATGCAGACGCATCCGACGAGGGTGTCGACCTCGCCGGGAATGACCAGGTACGCGGGCCAGAACTGATCGAGCAGCGGGTGAGCGATGCCCACGCGATCGAGAAGCGCGGCCATGCGCGGCTTGTCCTCGGCGCGGGCGGAGCGCACCGGGTCGCCGAGGCGTTCGAGCAGCTTGTCGTGCAGGCCCCCGTAGTCGCCGGAGCTCATGATGACCACGGTGTCGCCGGGTGAGACGCGCGAAGCGATGTGCTCGATGGTCTTCTCGACGGTCGGGATCACGCACGCGGGGGTGTCGTCGCTGCGCAGGTCGGCGGCCAGCTTCTCGACATCGAGGCGATCGGCGGCGGGCACTTTCTCGGGTGAATAGAGCGGGGCCAGCACCACCTCATCGGCGACGGCGAGCGCGGAAACGAAATCGGTCTGGAAGACGTTGCGGCGGCTGGTGGCCGAGCGGGGTTCGAAGGCGGTGAGCATCTTGCCGGGGCCGTAGCGGCCCTTGAGCGCCTGCAGGGTCTCGCGGATGGCCGTGGGGTGGTGGGCGAAATCGTCGACGATGGTGACGCCGGCGGCGATGCCTCGCACTTCCTGGCGGCGGCGCACCCCGAGAAACCGATGCGTGGCGCGGGCGATGGAGGGGATGTCCACACCCAGTCGCACGGCGGTGGCGATGACGCCGATCAGATTCTCCAGGTTGTAGACGCCGGGCAGGCCGGTCTCGAAGGTGCCGAGTACCTTTCCGCTCTGGGCCACGCGCATCAGCGTCCGGCCGCCGGCCTTGCGGCCGGAGATCTCGAAGGTCCACTCGGCGTCGGAGCCGGGGCGGCCGTAGGTGGTGATGCGGCATTTCGCGACGCGGGCAACGTCGAGGGCGCCGGCCGATGCCGCGCAGACGATGAGGTGGCCGTCGGGCGGGATGAGGGCCACGAACTCGCGGAACGCCTCCTTGACGTGCTCCTCGTCGCGGAAGATGTCGGCGTGGTCGAACTCGACGGAGGTGAGGATGACGACGCGCGGGCAGTAGTGGAGGAACTTCGACTTCTTGTCGAAGAACGCGGTGTCGTACTCGTCGCCCTCGACGATGAACTCTTCGCCCTTGCCGAGGCGCCACGACTGACGGAAGTTCGACGGAACCCCGCCGATGAGGAATGAAGGATCGCGTCCGGCCTCGGTCAGCATGTGCGCCAGCAGCGACGAGGTGGTGGTCTTGCCGTGCGTGCCCGAAACGACGACCGAGCGGAGGCGCTGCAGGAAAAGCTCCTCGAGCAGCGCCGGGAACGACGTGAGCGGGATGTTGCGCTCCTGCGCGGCCAGCACCTCGACGTGATCCTTGCGGCAGACGTTGCCGACGACGACGCGGTCGGGGGCCCAGTCGAGGTTGGAGGGGACGAAGCCCTCCATCACCGGGATCCCCTGATCGGCGAGTTGGGTCGACATCGGGGGGTAGACGTGCTCGTCGGAGCCGCGCACGTCGTGCCCGGCGGCCCGCAGCAGGCCCGCGAGCGAGCCCATTCCGGTGCCGGCGATGCCGGTCAGGTGCAGCTTCATCGCTCGTTCACTTGGGGACGCACTCGGTCGAACCGGGCGCGAACTGCGTCGGGAACTTCTTCACCTCGAAGCCGAAGGTGACACCCAGGTCGCGGTAGAACCCGCCGTCGCGATCACCGACGCCGCCGCTGGTCTGCCACTTGAGGTTGGTGACGACGGCCGAACCGCAAGGTTCGAGGCGGCCGCGCTTGCGCTGCATGGCGGTGCGGGCCGCCCAGCTGTCGACGGCCTCGCGGTTGCACCGGCCCTGGGGCCCGATGCACTCGACGGTGGCGATGTCGTACCACCAGGGGCCCTTGGGACCGTACTCGGCCAGGCGCACGCGCGGGGCGACACCCTGCCCCGCCCGGGTGGCGGCGGACATCACCTCGAGGTCGTGGCGGGTGCCGGCGGGGACATCGACGTAAAAGCAGACCTCGAGCGGGCCCGCGCTCTCGAAACGGCCGAAGCTGGGGGAGGCGACGGTGATGCTGCCGCCGTCCGCGGACATGCGCAGCTCGAAGCGCTTGTTGCCCTCCTCGGGTGGCTCTTTCTCCACGTCGTCGCCGGGCTGGCGGCAGCTGCACGCGCCGTCGCCTGCCTTGCACCGCGAGCCGGCGAGCTTGACGTTCGCGTGCGGCTGAGCGACGCGGTCGACGTGGCGCACCACCGTCATCTCCGACGGATCGTGGGGGGCGGCGCTGGAAGAGGCGCAGCCGGCCAGCACAACGCAAAGGAGCGCTTTCGCTTCGCGCATCGCGAACGTAGCATAATAAGACCGTGTTCCGCCGTTTGAGCAAGACAATCCTCATCGCCGCGCTGTTCACAACAGCCTGCGCCACGACCGACGAGAGCAAGAACATCAGCTACTCGATGACGGCCAAGCAGAACTACGACAAGGGCCTGGTCGAGCTGAAGGACGAGAACCACACCGAGGCCCAGCGGTACTTCTCGTTCGTGAAGCAGAAGTTCCCGTTCTCGAAGTACGCGGTGCTCGCCGAGCTGGCGATGGCGGACACGCAGTTCGAGCGGGGCACGTACCTCGAGGCGATCGACTCGTACAAGACCTTCCTGCGGCTGCACCCGACGCACGAGAAGGTCGAGGACGGCTACGTCGCCTACCGCATCTGTCAGGGCTACTTCAAGGAGATGCCCGACGACTTCTTCCTTCTGCCACCCTCTTATGAGAAGGATCAGTCCGCGGTGCGTGACGCTTTGCGGGAGCTGAACGACTTCGTCGACAAGTACCCGGAGTCGAAGTTCCTGGCAGACGCGAAGAAAGACCGCCGTGAGGTGCTGCGCCGGTTGATCGAGCACGAGGTCTACGTGGCCCGCTTCTACCTGGACCGGGACAAGCCGCAAGCGGCGATCCTTCGCCTCGAAGGGGCGCTCAAGCGCTATCCGGATTCGGGGCGCGAGCCCGAGTTGCTGGTGGCGCTGGGCGAGACGCACTTGCAGATGGGGCACGCCGCGCAGGCGAAGCAGGCGTTCATCCGCGTGGTGGGCGAGTTCGGCACCACGTCGCAGGCCAAGCGGGCCCAGCTGTTCCTGGAATTCATCCGTCGCCGTTTCGGGGATTCGCCGAAGGATCAAACTCAGCCGCCACCGGCATGACGATTCGATGACGATGGACGATCGGCGGTTGAAGCTCCTCGAGCGCGGGCGAGAGCAGTATCGCGCGGGGGAATACGACAAGGCGGAGCGCGCGCTGGCGCCGCTGGCACGCGACCTCATCAAGTTCGCCGATGTCTATTCGATGCTGGGGGTGATCGAGTACCGGCGGGGGCGCTATGCGCAGGCGGCTTCGATGCTGGAGGAGGCGCTGCGGATCAACCCGGGCTACACCGAGGCGGCCATGAACCTGGCGGTGACGTACCACGACCTCGGTCGGTACGAAGACGCCAAGAAGGTGTACAAGCGCATGCTGGAGAACCGCAAGAACACGGGCACGGGGACCGACACCGTCGATCCGTTCGTCAAGAGCCGGATCGCGAACATGCACGCCGAGGTCGGTCTGGCGTACGAGCAGGCGGGGCAGTTCGACGACGCGGCGAACGAGTACCGCAGGGCGCTGGTGCTCTGCCCGCAGTTCGTCGACATCCGGACGAAGCTGGCGGTGGCCCTGCGGTCGGCGGGGAACCTGACCGCAGCCGAAAAAGAATTCCTGCGCGCGAAGAAGGAGAACCCCAACCTGGTGCCGCCGCGGCTCCAGCTGGGGATGATGTACTACTCGGCGGGGCGACGCACCGAGGCGGGGCGCGAGTGGCGCGAGGTGCTGGCCATGGAGCCCCAGAACCAGTTCGCGAAGCTGTACCTGCGGCTTTTGCAGGTACACGACTCGAAGAAAAAGGGCAGCCTCTTCTGAATTTCGTCGCCTCTCCCGAGACCTTCTTCGTCGAGGAGATCCCGGCGTATCTGCCGGTGGGCGAGGGCGAGCACACGTTCCTGTGGATCGAGAAGCGGGGGCTGACCACCATCGAGGCCACGCGCCGGCTGGCGGCGGCGCTGGCCGTCGACGCGCGCGACGTCGGCTACGCGGGGATGAAGGACCGGCACGCCACGACCTGGCAATGGGTCAGCCTGCCTCGGGTCGAACCCGACAAGGCGGCGACGCTCGACACGCCGGAGCTGAAAGTGCTGCAGGCGAAACGACACGGCAACAAGCTGCGGACGGGGCACCTGCGCGGCAACCGCTTCGAGGTGGTGCTCACCGGCGCCGACCCCGCGGTGGTTGGCGAGAGATTCGCCGAGCTGGGGCGCGACGGCGTGCCGAATTTCTACGGGCGGCAGCGGTTCGGGGCGGCCGGTGACAACGTCGCGGTGGGCCTGGCCATCCTGCGCGGGCAGCGGCGCGAGCGCGACCACCGCAAACGGCGGTTGCTGCTCTCGGCGGTGCAATCCGAGGTGTGCAACCGGGCGCTGGAGCTGCGCATGAAGAGCGGGGGTCTGCTGCGCGTCCGATCGGGAGACGTGCTGCAGAAAACTCAGTCCGGCGGGCTGTTCGTGACCGACGATCTTGTGCGCGATCAGGCCCGGGTGGATGCAGGTGAGGTGGTGACCACGGCGCCCATGCCCGGGAGCCGCGAGATCGAGCCGCCGCCCGGGAGCGAGGCCCGCCAGCTGGAAGACGAAGCCCTTGCCGCCGCCGGGGTGACGCGCGAGGAGCTCGCTGCCGTGGGACGCGACCTGCCGGGGACGCGGCGGGCGGTGGTGATGAGGCTGGGCGACCCCTCGACGGCCGTCGAGGAGAGCCGGTTGCGCCTGCGTTTTTCTCTGCCGGCCGGCGGCTACGCGACCGTCGTGCTGGAAGCCCTGAGCGTGTGCTAAGTTTTCGCGTTCTGGCCTAGACCATGCGGATCACCGAAAGGCTCCTGGCGTTCACGCTTCTCGGATCCGAGTGGGTGCTGTGGCTGCTCGTCTGTCTGTCGGTCCTGTCGGTGGCGGTGATGGTCGAACGGGCCATCACGTTGCGCGCGCAGGCGCCGGATTTCGACGGGCTTGCGGCGAAGCTGCTGCCGCTGCTGGGCAAGGGCGACATCGCGGCTGCGAAGACGGCGCTCGGCGAGCCTCGCTCGCCGGAGGTGCGCATCGGACTCGTCGGGGTGGGCGAGTTGGCACGCGGGCGTAATGCCGCTCTGGAGACGATGGCGAGCGCCCGGGCGCGCGAACGCCTGCAGCTCGAGCGCAACCTGGGTGTGCTGGGAACGCTGGGCAACAACGCCCCGTTCATCGGCCTGTTCGGCACGGTGCTGGGCATCATCAAGGCCTTTGCCGACCTGGCGAAGAACCAGGGCGGCGGCGCGGCGGTGGTGATGGCCGGTATCTCGGAGGCGCTGGTGGCGACGGCGGTCGGCTTGCTGGTGGCCATCCCGGCGGTCATCGCCTTCAACATCTTCCAGGGCAAGATCCGCCGCACGCTGGGGCGGGTGGATGCGATGGCGCACCTCATCCTCTCGGCAGCCCCCGAGAAAGGCGATGGCGGCCACGGATAACCCGTTCGACGGCGACGACGACGCCGGGCGCAATGGGATGATCACGGACATCAACGTCACCCCACTGGTCGACATCGTGCTGGTGCTGCTGATCATCTTCATGGTCACCACGACGTACATCGTGAACCCTTCGATCAAGGTCGAGCTGCCGAAGGCGGCGACCGGGAGCGACCAGGCCCGCTCCTCGCTGGGACTGATGTTGACCAAGGAGGGGACGCTGTACCTGAACGGTGCCCAGAGCGACGACGCCGCCGTGACCCGCTTCATCGGCGAGGAGTTGCCGAAGAATCCGGACCTGCAGGCGATCATTGCCGCCGACAAGATGGTGCCGCATGGATCGGTCGTGCATGTGATCGATCTCGTCAAGCGTGCGGGCGTGAAGAAGTTCGCCATCAATGTCGAGTCGGGGCGGTAACCCGGCGCTCTGGGGCGCGCTGGCGGCGGTGGCGGTACACGCCGCGCTGGGCGCCACGCTGGCGTCGGTGAGCCCGCGGTCGTGGCAGACGCGACCGTCGACGGTGGAGCTGGAGGTGGTGGAGACGCCACCCCCCGTCATCGAGGAGCAAGAGCCGAAGCCCGAGCCCCCTGCCCCACCGCGGCCGCGCGTCGTGGTGCAGCGGTTCCTGCCGAAGCCACCGCCCGTCACAGCGCTACCGCCGCCGAACCAGGAACCGCCACCCACGCCGCCGCCCGAGCAGGCGCCGCCCACCTTCGGGGTTTCCCTGGACTCGACGGTGACGGGTGACAGCAGCGTGGCCGTGCCCATCGGGAACACGGTCGCCACGACGGACCGCACACCGCGAAAGCCGGGTCCGGTGGCCGCGCTGCCGGCGGCACCCGAGGCTCCGTCCTTCTCGCCGGTCTCCGAGGCCTACGTCGCCGAGTTCCCGAAGGTGGTGACGGACATCAAGGCCGACTACCCGGATGAAGCGCGGCGGCTGGGCTTCGAGGGCCAGGTGCTGATGCGGGTCGGGATCGATCGCAAGGGCAGCGTGCGCACGGTCCGGGTGATCAAGAAGGCGGGCTACGGCATGGACGAGGCTGCCACCCGGGCCATGTGGAAGTTCAAGTTCACCCCGGCCCGCACCAGGGACGGCGAGGCGGTCGACTTCCAGATTACCTACACCTATACGTTCCGCGCCGAGGGGTGATATCTTGCAGTGCAATAACGAATGCGTACTTCTTTCGCCTGCTTCGCCTCGTTTCTGGGACTGACGATCGCGGCGGCGGCGCCGGCCGGCGCGCAGACGGATCACTCGTTCGAGGCACAGCTGTGGCACGTGCCGATCGCCCCCACCGGCTACATCACCATCGATAGCGCCAGCGTCCTGGCCCACAAGCAGTTCGCGCTGACGCTGTCGACCAACTATCAGCGCAGCGCCTTCCAGGTGAGCGTCGACTCGGACATCAGCGAGCTCCAGCAGAGGTTCGACGCCGTCAAAGAACAGGTCATGAGCGAGCTGGCGATGTCGATCGGCCTGTTCGACAAGGTCGAGATCGGCATCGGGATCCCGATGACGCTGTCGCTCAAGGGGACTGATTTCGACGCCATGGGGCAGGCGGCGGATCCGATCGCGGCCTCGGGTCTGGGCGACATCCGCATCGAGGCGAAGATCGAGGTCGCGAGCTTCGGTGCTGACGACGCCTTCACCTTCGCCGTGGCGCCAGGGCTGACGCTGCCGACGGGCGATCAGAACAAATTCCTCGGCGACAAGACGGTCACTGGCCGGCTGCGTGGGCTCCTCGAGTTCCGCGCCGAGAAGCTGCGCGCGGCGGCGATGCTCGGCTTTCTGGGCCGCGGCACCTCGCACACCCTCAAGGCCGAGATCGGCAGCCAGATGCTGTACGGCACGGCCATCGAGTACAAGGTTCACAAGCAGGTCGGCCTCATCGGCGAGTGGTTCGGCCGCATGGGGTCGCCCAAGTACGTCGACGCCAACCCGAGCGAGATCGACGTCGGCATGCGCGTCTCGATGCCCTACATGCTGACCATCGCCGCCGGTGGCGGTGCGGGCATCAACCGCGGCCTGGGCGCGCCCAGGTACCGCGGCTGGGTGGTCCTGGGCTGGGCGCCCGACTTCAGCGACACGGACGGCGACGGCATCTTCGACGCCGACGACCAGTGCCCCAGCGATCCCGAGGACAAGGACGGCTTCCGCGACGGCGACGGCTGCCCCGAGCCCGACAACGACGGCGACGGCATCCTCGACGGACAGGACAAGTGCCCGACGCAGGCCGAGGACCTGGACCAGTTCCAGGACGAGGACGGCTGCCCCGAGGCGGACAACGACCAGGACGGCATTCCCGATCTGCACGACCCCTGCCCGAACGCCAAGGAGGACGGCCGCGGCAAGAAACCGACCGACGGCTGCCCCAGCACCGCCGAGGACAGCGACGGCGACGGCGTCCCCGACAACAAGGACAAGTGCCCCGCCGAGGCCGAGGACCGCGACGGCTTCGAGGACGACGACGGCTGCCCGGAAATCGACAACGACAACGACGGGATTCCCGACCAGTTCGACCAGTGCCCGGTGCAGGCCGAGGACCCCGACGGGTTCCAGGACGAGGACGGCTGTCCCGACCCCGACAACGACAAGGACGACGTTCCCGACGCCAAGGACAAGTGCCCGCTGCAGGCCGGTCCCGCACCCTCGGGTTGCCCACGAAAGAAGTGAGGACCAAGGGCTGGGCCGTCACCGACGTCGGACGCAAGCGCGAGCACAACGAGGACAGCTTCTTGTGCAGCGACGAGCTGCGGATCTACGCGGTGGCCGACGGGATGGGGGGACACCTCGGGGGTGAACGCGCCAGCCACATGGCCGTCGAGATCCTCGAGCGCGAGATGAACCGGTCGCTGTATGCCGGGCTGGTGCAGGCGATCCGGGATCGGACAGCCGGGGATACGGCGCCGCACCCGGCGGCGGCAGCGCTGAAGGAAGCGACCGTGCTGGCGGCCAAGGCGATCTACCAGGAAGCCCACGCCGACGCCCAGCACGCGGGCATGGGGACGACCCTCACCGGCATGCTCTTCCACGACCAGCACCTGACGGTCTGCCATGTGGGGGATTCGCGGGCTTACCTCTACCGGGATGGCCGGGCCCGCCAGTTGACCGAAGACCACTCGTGGATCCAGGAACAGATCCGCGCCGGGCTGCTGTCGCCGGACGATGCCCTGGTGTCACGGTTCCGCAACATCATCACCCGGTCGGTCGGCTTCGAACCCTCGGTGGAGCCGGACGTGCTCACCGTGCCCGTGGAGGCCGGGGACTGCTACGTCCTGTGCTCGGACGGCTTGTCGAACTTCGTCAGCACCGAGGAGATTGGCCGGGTGCTGACCGCGCATTTCTACGCCGATGCCGGGCAGGCGCTGGTCGACATCGCGAACGAGCGCGGGGGCGATGACAACATCACCTGTCTGGTGATAGGCGTCGCCAATTCGCTCAACTGACGAGCGCTTGCTCCCGCGGGAGCAACGGGATAACCATCGGCCCATGCGCAATGAGCAATGAAGTGACGGACAAGGTGCGATCGCTGGTCTTCTCGGCGATTTCTTCACAGCGGGGCAATCAGCTGAAGCCGGTGCGAATCCTGCGCGAGGTGGCCGCCACGGCCAACGATCTCTTCGGGCGGCCGTTCTGCTCGGACGCCGAGCTCAGCGAGCGCCGCGCGGTGCTGTCCGCGGACAGCGCGGCCGAGACGCGCCCCCCCGCAAGAGAGGCCGCCCCGGTCATCATCTACTTCGACGGCAAGGACCATCGCACGTTGAAGAAGATGGAAGACCTCCTGACGGGCCGGGCGATCGCGTACCGCGTGCTGGATGTCACGGACGACGAAGCGACGCACTCGTGGGTCACCACGAAGGCCCCGGGGATCGAATTCCCGGTCTGCTTTGTCGCCGGCGAGTCGATCGGCGGACTGGGGCAGGTTCTCGACCTGGACGTCAACGGCGAACTGGCGCGTCATGTTTTCGGCGCCAAGTAGCCCAGACCCGTGTACACTGCCCCCGTCAGTCTAGTTAGGACTGTAGTGTCAGTCTAACTCAGGAGCCCCCATTCATGGCGGACGAGAGCACCCAGGTCAGTTCCCGCACCGCTCCGATCGCGATCGGAATCGACGTCGGATCCACCACGGTCAAGGCGGTCGCCGTCGATCCGCAGTCGAAGGAGATTCTGTGGAGCGACTACCAGCGCCACCAGACCAAGCAGGCCGAGTTCGTGCTCTCGTTCCTGGAGCGGATCGAGGCAGCCTTTCCGAGGATCGCGCACAAGGACATCCGGACGTTCATCACCGGCTCGGGCGGCGCGCCGATCGCGCCCCACCTGGGCTCGAAGTTCGTGCAGGAGGTCAACGCCGTCACCCTCGCCGTCGAGACCCTGCACCCCGACGTCGGTTCGGTGTGTGAACTGGGCGGCCAGGACGCCAAGATCATCATCTTCAAGAAGAACGAGGAGACCGGGGGCAAGACCGCGATCACCTCGATGAACGACAAGTGCGCGTCGGGCACCGGCGCCACCATCGACAAGTGCGTCATGAAGGTCGGCCTGCCGAACGAGGAGGTCGTCAAGATCGGCTTCGACGATTCGAAGCTGCATCACGTCGCCGCCAAGTGCGGTGTGTTCGCCGAGACCGACATCGTCAACCTGGTCAAGAACGGCATTCCGTCGATCGAGATCATGAACTCGCTGGCCGACGCCATCGTCATGCAGAACCTGTCGGTGCTCACGCGCGGCAACACGCTCCGGCACAAGGTGCTGCTGCTCGGCGGGCCGAACACGTATCTGCCGTTCTTGCGCGAGTGCTGGCGCAAGCGCATCCCCGAGACCTGGCGCAACCGCGGCTATGACTACCCCAAGGACGTGCCGATCGATCAGCTGATCATCGTCCCCGAGAACGCGCAGTACTACGCCGCTTACGGCGCGGTCGTGTACGGCCTCTACGAAGAGGCCAGCGTCGGCCTTTACCTCGGCATGGAGAAGCTGAAGGACTTCATCCTGAACGGCCGCGCGGCCCGCCTGGGCGAGACCGCCGGGCCACCGCTCGTCAAGGAGAAGGGCGAGCTGGAGGAATTCCGGGAGACCTACAGGATCCCGAAGTTCGTGGAGAAGCCGCTGGCCGAGGGCCAGGTCGTCCGCGTCGTCATCGGCATGGACGGTGGCTCGACCTCTTCGAAGGCGGTGCTGATCGACTACGACAACGGCGAGCTGCTGAAGAAGGAATACCAGCTCTCGAAGGGCAATCCGATAGCGGACACCAAGGAGATCCTGGCCCGGCTCAAGGCCTGGGCGGCCAACCAGGGCGCGACGCTGGAGGTGATGGGCTTCGGCGCCACCGGCTACGCGGCGGACGTGCTGCAGGAGTCCGTCAAGTCGGACGCCAACATCGTCGAGACGGTCGCGCACATGATGTCGGCGACTCATTACTTCGGCGACGTCGACGTCATCTGTGACATCGGCGGCCAGGACATCAAGGTCCTGTTCATGCAGAACGGGGACATCAAGAATTTCCGGTTGTCGAATCAGTGCTCGGCCGGGAACGGCATGCTGCTGCAGGCGATGGCCGATCAGTTCGGCGTCCCGGTGACCGAATATGCCGACGTCGCGTTCCAGGCCAAGCTGTCGCCCAAGTTCAGCTACGGCTGCGCCGTGTTCCTGGATTCGGATCGCGTCAACTTCCAGAAGGAAGGCTTCTCGAAGGAAGAACTGCTGTCCGGGCTGGCGCAGGTGCTGCCGAAGAACGTGTGGCAGTACGTGGTGCAGATCCCGCGCATGGCCGAGCTGGGACGCAAGTTCGTGCTCCAGGGCGGCACGCAGCACAACCTGGCGGCCCTGAAGGCGCAGGTCGACTACATCAAGGCGCGCGTGCCGAACGCGGAGGTCTACGTCCACCCGCACACCGGCGAGGCGGGCGCCATCGGCGCCGCGATGGAGACGCGCCGGGTGGTGATGCGCAAGGGCCGCTCGCAGTTCATCGGCCTCGATGCGGCGATCAACCTCGAATACACCACCAAGAACGACGAGGAGACGCGCTGCCACTTCTGTCCGAACCTGTGTCAGCGCACGTTCATCGACACCAAGACGCCCGACGGCGCCACCTCGCGCTACATCGCCGGCTTCTCGTGCGAGAAGGGCACCGTCGAATCCGAGGAGGCGATGCTTGCGCTGTCCAAAGACCGCAAGAAGATCATGAAGGAGTTCCCCAATCTGGTCGACTACGAGTCGAAGCAGGCCTTCCGCCACTTCTACGACGCGGCGCCGATGCCCGAGGCCAGCCAGACCGTTGACGATTTCGAGGTGAACAAGGCCTTCATCGGCGTGACGAAGCGAGCGGTCACGCGCCACTTCCGCCGCTCCTCTGCAGCCGCCTGGCAGGCACGGCGCAGCGTCCGCGTAGGCATTCCCAAGGTGCTCAACGTCTGGACCCTGGCGCCGTTCATGCGCACCTACCTCGAGGCGCTTGGCCTCCAGAAGCAGAACGTCGTCTTTTCCGACAACACGTCGGAGGAGATGTGGCTCGAAGGCGGCAAGTACGGCTCGATCGACCCGTGCTACCCATCGAAGGTGTCGCAGGCGCACATCCACAATCTGCTGTTTCACCACCACGACCAGGAAGAGGGCGGCAAGAAGCTGAAGCACGTCTTCTTCCCGTGCATCACGCACGTGCCCGCGGGGCTGAACAAGGTCATGGACACGGCGTCTTGCCCGATCGTCGCGGGCGCGCCCGAGGTCATGAAGGCCGCCTTCACGAAGGAGACGGATTTCTTCGCCGCGCGCGGCATCACCTACGTCGATCCGGCGCTGACCTTCACCGAGCCGATGCTGCTGAAGAGCCAGCTCTTCGAGGCCTGGGGCAAGCTGCTGGACATCACCGAGGACGAGAACGACTTTGCCTGCGATCAGGCGTGGAAGTCGCTGGATCTGCTGGACGCCGATCTGCAGGCCAAGGGGCGCGCCATCCTCGAACAGGTGGAGGAGGAAAATCGCGTGGCGGTGCTGATGATCGGCCGTCCGTACCACTCGGATCCAGGGTTGAACCACGGCATCCCCGAGGAGTTCCAGGTCTTGGGCTACCCGATCCTGTCGATGCGCTCCATTCCGAAAGACCCAAAGTGGCTGCACCGGTTCTTCGAGAGCGACATGAAGGCCGGCCGGATCGAAGGCCCCCTCGAGGTCCAGGATGTGTGGCCCGAGAACTACTCGGCCAACTCGGTGCAGAAGGTCTGGGCGGCGAAGTTCGCGGCCCGACACCCGAACGTGGTCGTGCTGGACCTGTCTTCGTTCAAGTGCGGACACGACGCGCCGACCTACGGCCTCATCGACTCGATCATCGGGTCGTCGGGGACGCCCTACTCCGCGTTGCACGACATCGACGCCAACAAGCCAGGGGGCTCGATCAAGATCCGCGTGAAGACCTATTCGCACACGCTGAAGCTGCACGAGGAGCGGCTCGAGGACATGGCGATGCGCAAGGACACGCTGAAGCTGAAGATGGAGGAGAAGCGTCTCGAGCTCCTCGAACTGAAGCGGAAGCAGCTGGCGGCGCGCCAGGCCCAGGATCCGGCGCTGGAAGCCCAGATCGCCGAGACCAAGGTGACGGTCGCCGCGTATTCGAAGAGAATGGCTGCCCAGCAGCAGAAGATGGATCCCACTGCCCAGGCCAAAGAAGCAGGCCTGGTCCGCCTCGGAATCAAGAAGTCGAACGGCAACGGTCTCGAGACCATCGCCCGCGTTTGAACACCGCCCAGTCGCAACCGGAGAATCACGTGGAAATCATCGACAACAGCGAGCCGATTAG
Source organism: Myxococcales bacterium (assembly GCA_031423255.1). Lineage (GTDB taxonomy): Bacteria > Myxococcota_A > Polyangia > Fen-1088 > Fen-1088 > JANPFD01. The sequence continues at coordinate 15,885 of JANPFD010000055.1, forward strand.
TCGCAAGAAACTGCCCGTCATCGGAATTGGCAACGTCACGACCGACGTCGACGTCGACGCCGAGCTGAAGCAGTACGAGATCGAGCAGATGAAGGCGCTGGGCATCGAGCCCGGGCGCGAGCACTGGCGCGACGACAACCCGACCCGGTTCACGGGCAGCCAGCGCGCGCACACGACGCTGCTGATCTCGGGGTTGACCATGTCGCACGATCTGTTCGTGCAGGGCGCCCTGCGCGGCATCGGCTACAAGGTGACGGCGATCGATTGTCCCGACACCGCCGCGCTCAACTTCGGCAAGGAGTTCGGCAACCGCGGCCAGTGCAACCCGACCTACTTCACGGTCGGAAACCTGGTGAAGTACCTGTCCTACCTGCGGGACGAGCAGAAGATGCCCGTCGCGGACATCGTCGCCAACTACGTGTTCCTCACAGCGGGCGCCTGCGGGCCTTGCCGCTTCGGCACCTACGTGACCGAGTACCGCAAGGCGCTGCGCGACTCCGGCTTCGAGGGATTCCGCGTGATCCTGTTCCAGCAGCAGGGCGGCCTCAAGCAGGCCACCGGCGAGGAACAGGGTCTGAAGATGAATCCGAAGTTCTTCATCGCGCTCCTCAAGGCCATCCTGATCGGCGATGTGCTGAACATGCTGTCCTATCGCATTCGCCCTTACGAAGTGGTGAAGGGCTCGGCCAACGAGGCGATCGAGGCTTCGAAGAAGCTGATTCACGACGCGTTCGCATCCCCTGACAGCAGGTCGCTGCTGTGGGCGCTGCTTCAGACGCGCCGCAATCTGATGAACGTCAAGGTCGACCGGACGCGGGTCTTGCCGAAGGTGTCGATCATCGGCGAGTTCTGGGCCATGACGACCGAGGGTGACGGCAACTACGGCCTGCAGAAGTTCCTGGAGTCGGAGGGCGCCGAGTGCGACATCCAGCCGGTGACGGCCTGGATCCTGTTCATGATCTGGGAGCAGATCTGGGACACCCAGCAGCGGATGGTGCTGCGTGGTGAGGACAAGGCGCGCAAGGGGCTGCAGGGCGTGAACGTCCGCAAGAAGCTGGCGACCTTGTGGGCCGCCAAGCACGGGATCAAGGGCGCGTTCCACGCCGTCGCCACGATCATGGGGCTTCACGATGTGCATCTGTCCGACATGGACGAGGTCGCCAAGGCGGCGGCGCCGTACTACAACAACCACCTGCGCGGCGGCGAAGGGCACATGGAGGTCGGCAAGCTGATCCTCAACGTCGTGAAGAAAAAGACGACGATGACGTTGAGCGTGAAGCCGTTCGGCTGCATGCCGTCAGCGGGCGTTTCCGACGGCGTCCAGTCGCTCATCACCGAGAGGCATCCAGACGCCATCTACTGCGCGATCGAGACCAACGGCGACGGCGCGGTCAACGTGTACTCGCGGGTCCAGATGATGCTGTTCAAGGCGCGCCTCGCGGCCAAGGCCGAGTTCGCGGAGCAACTGAAGCAGACCGGCGTGACGGTCCCCGAGCTGCGCCAGTACTTGAGCTCGAAGCGGTGGCGTGGGTCGGCGTTGTACTACCCGAAGCACGGCTCTGTGGCCGGCATGGCCGCGAATCTGGTCCAGCACGTGGTGGGCGACCTGAAGAAGACCCGCACGGGCAAGCTCCTGGCGTTTGCCGGCAAGCTGGTGCGTGGCGACCAGGCTTCGCCTCAGGCCCCGCTGCGCGTCGTCGCCAACGGATAGCGCCGTCAGGGCGACGGAACCGAAGGAACCTAGGGAACGACGAACAGGCCCTTCAGGTTGAACGCGATCATCTCTTCGCCGAGGTGTCGCAAGGCGATGCTCTCGGCATCCTTCTCGACGAAGGCGGAGTTGACGACCTCCTTCATGCCCCCGAGCACGCAATGCGCGACGATGGTGGCATCGCAGGGGCGCACCAGGCCCATCTGCTGGCCGATCTCGATCGCGCTGACGATCATGGCGATGATGCGCCCGTAGAAATCGGTCAGCTTGCGGTCGAAGTCCGCGTCGATGCCGACCGCCTCGCGCAGGAGCAGCCGCGCCATCCCCCGGTTTTCCAGCAAGGTCTGCAAAACCCGCTCGACCGTCTGGTTCATCTGCTCCACGGGCGGTGGGGCGCCCGGCCCGACGTCGATCCGGCGCAGCGATTTTTGCAGCGTGACGAAGAGATCGTCCAGGAGATCGTCGAAGATCGCGCGCTTCGACTCCCAGTAACGATAGAACGTGCCGCGCGCCATCCCGGCCGCCTCGATGACGTCGGAGATGCTGGTCCGGTGGTATCCCTTCTCCGAGAACACCCGCCCGGCCGCAGCCATGGCGGCGGCCCGGCGCGACTCGCGCATGCGCTGAGCGCGCAACACGCGGCCATCTCCCCGCCCAGAGGCAATCATGCGCGGTTCAGGCTATATATTGTAGCGCTTGCTCGGACGCGAGCGAAGCGAAACCCCGGACGTCATGGCTGGCCGCTACGGAATGTCCTTTGCCTCCAGGTTCATCGAGGCGGGGCAGTACGAGGAGGCCGTCGTCGCCGCCACCAAGGCCGCCGCGCTCGACGACGAGAACCCCGAACCGCTGGTCGAACGAGCCAGCGCCTACGCCCTTCTGGAACGTTACGCCGAAGCGGTGACCGATTTCGAACGCGCCATCGAACTCGATTCACAGGCCGAGGTGCTGGAGATCGATGTCGTGGACGACAGCTACTTCAGTGCGCTGCTGGGCGCGGCGCGCCACGAAGCCACCCACTCCGTGGATGCCGGCTGCATGACGCTCGCGCGCTATCGATCGGTGCTGCCCGCGGGACGGCACCTTGCCGACGTGACCGAATGGTCGAAGCGGCTGCGCCGTCCCGAGGCCACGGCTTGACCCCACTGCTTCTCGTCGTCCTCTGGGCGACGGCTCCGTTCCCGGCCATCGAGCAGATCCGGTCCGCGCTCGGCAAGCTGAGCGGCGCGGACCTGGTGGTGTTCGCGCCCCACAAACCACCCGAGCCCCCCCGTGTCCTGGGCGCAGCGCTCTCGAACGCCAGCGCCGAGCGACTCCTGGCGCTGGTGCAGCAGCCGGCCGCTTACCAGCAGGCGCTGCCCCGCATCCGCCGCGCCGACGTGGTGAGCGTGCAGGGCAGCGACAAGCTGGTGGCCTGGGAACTGGAGATCCCCCTGTGGAACCTGAAAGGGAAGCTGTGGCTGCGACCGCGCCCCGACGGCGTCGATCTGGAGCTGGCGGAAGGGGACCTGGCACCGGGGCTGTTCCAGATCCGGATCGACGCCGGCGACGCCAGGAGCCTCATCGTGGTCGAGGGGCGCGCGAACCTGCGCGACGCGAACTGGATGTCCAAGAAACTGGTGGCCAAGAACGCGCTGGCCGAGCCGGCGATGACGGCAGCGGCGGCGTGGATCCTGCTGCGAGCGATGGCGCTGGAGGCAGAGCGCAGCGGCCCGCAGGCGCCCGCAGGCCGCTGGCCCACCCAGCCGACGGGCCCGCTGGCGACACCATTCGACGGCACGGCGCTGGGCAAGATCGCGCTCGAGGCTGGCGACACCTTGGTCTACGGCGCCGTTCGCCGCCGGCCCGACGGGCGGCTGGCCTGGGCGGACGTGGCGACCAGCGTGCCTTTGTCCCCGGAGGCGCTGACGCAGCGGCTGGCCGAACCGGACCGCTGGCGCGCGTTTCCCGGATGGCGCGCGGTCAAGGTGTTACGCGCGCCGGGCACGGCTCCAGCCATCTGGGAGGTGGACACCAAGTTCCCGTTCGTCGACATGGACGCCACCTGGGCGGTCACGTTCGGACCACCCCTGCGTGCACAGGCGATCGACGGCGACACCAAGGGAGCGGTGATGGGCTGGGATCTGCTGGCGGGACCGAAGAACGGAGTCGCGGTGCTGTCGATGCACCCACGGCTCGACAAGGCCGGCTACGTGCCCCGCAAGTTCGTCGAGGCCGAGCCGCTGGGCGAGCACGGCCTCGCGCTGGGCCTCGCCTACGTGGACGCTCTGTCGTTCGTGAAGGCGATCAATCAGGGCGCGCAGTAACCAACCTGCGTCTGGAGCGGCGTGCACTGGTAACTGGCCGGACAGCTGCCGACGATCTGGGGGTCACAGGCTCGCCGGCAGATGAGTTCGGGCGAACAGATGAGCCCCCGCGTGCAAACCGAATCTTCACCGCAGGTGCCAGATTCGCCCACGCCGCCGGAGGCGGCGCATTGCGTGCGACTTCCGATGCGGTAGCACCCCTGGTTCGCCGGGCAATCCTGCCGCGTGAGGCTGCATGCCTGGGGCCCATCCGCACCGACCCCGTCGACGCGGGTGTCACCCGACTGGGGGCGCTCGACCGTGCTGCCACCGTCCCGGCCGCCCGCCGCACCATCAGCACCGCCGTCGGGCGCGCTTCCCCCGGTACCGCCGGTGCCTCCGATGATGATGCCGCCACCCGATGAGCCACCATCTCCGCCCGTCGGGCTCCCGTCGAGCACCGTCCGCCCCGGAGGGGGAGCGAAGCTGCCATCGGCCGGCGTGCCGAGGTTGAAGTTGTTGCTGCTCGCGAGATTGCATCCCACGAGCGCGAGCAACCCGCCGAGGGCCGGGGTCACGAACCGAGTAAGCACTTTGCCTCCTTGCACACCGCACGGGCCGAGAGGCACGACGTGTCCTCGGACATCAGCGCCGGACAGAGCGTCTTGCGGCAGAGCACACGCCGCTTCTTCTCGTAGCCGTCGCGGGCCGTGGCCGGAATCGCACGCTGCTTGCCGCCCTCGTTGCAGCCACAGCAGCCATCCGTGACCACCACGCAGTCGTCGTCCTTCTTGCATTCGACCGTCGGCTGGGCCGGTTGCTTGCCGCCTGCGGCCGAGGCGATGGTCACGGCTCCGAGCGCCGCGATCGCCATCACCGCCGACCGAATGACCCGCATTTTTCAAGTATAGGGCCAACCCGCACGTACCGCCCTATCATGGCGGCATGGACGTCCCGCCAACCCTGAGGACGTGGTTCGTCGCCCACTTCGTGGTGGACGTCGTCTTCGCGGTGCCGCTGCTCGTGGCTCCGGCGCTGCTCCTGGGGCGGCTCGGCTGGACGTGTGTCGATCCGACCAGCGCGCGCCTGGTCGGAGCCGCTCTGCTCGGCATCGGAACCCAGTCCTTCCTGGGCCGCAACGACGGCCTCGAGGCCTACAAGGCGATGCTGAACCTGAAGATCATCTGGTCACTCTCCGCCAGCGTAGGCCTGCTGGTCAGCATCGCCCAGGGCGCACCCCAGGCGGCGTGGGCCTTCATGAGCGCGTTCATCGCCTTCGCCGGCGTCTGGATCCACTACCGGATCCGGATGAAGCAGCTGGCGGTGGAGCTACCCGAACATATCGAGACATGATCCGGTCATCGCCGGCGGGGCGTCGGCGGCCAGGAACAACGCCACCCGAGCGACCTCCTCGGCGGTCATGCGTGGGGTCCCTCCTGGCATGCCGATCTTGAGCATGTCGGTGTCCACGGAGCCGGGGCAGATGGCGTTGACGGCGATGCCGGAGGGCCGCAACTCCTCGGCCAGGGCGCGGGTCAGGCCGATCACGGCGTGCTTGGCGGCGCAGTACGCGGACAGCATCGCCGTCCCCTGGCGCCCCGCGATCGAGGCGATGTTGATCACGCGGCCGCGGCCGAGGCGCACCATCTCGGGCAGGAAGGCGCGGGTCACCAGGAAGGTTCCCTTCAGGTTCGAGGCGATGACGTCGTCCCAGGCCGCCTCGGTCATGTCCAGGAAGGCGGCGCGGGCCACGGTGCCGGCGTTGTTCACCAGAAGGTCCGGGACGCCGTGCCTCGCCAGGACGGCATCGCGGAAGCTCGCCACCTCGTCGGGCCGGCGCACGTCGCAGACCACCGTTCCCCGGCCACCCCGCAGCGAGCAGCCGGCGACCGTCGCCCCCTCCGCCGCCAGCCTCTCGGCGATGACCCTTCCGATGCCGCGCGACGCGCCGGTGACGACGGCGACCCTTCCGGCGAGCTTCACCGACCGCGTCCGCCGAGGTGGGCCGCCTCGAGCAGCCGCGCCTTGAGGTCGGGACGCTCGCGCATCTCGCCGACGAAGGCGCTGGTGACCACGCCCGATTGATCGTGGCGTTCGCCTGGCAACGCCAGACAGAGCTGCTCCGCCTCGATCACGCACCCCGCGCCGCGCGCGCCCAGCCCCGTGCACAACGCATCGGCGATCTGGTGGGTGGCCCGCTCCTGCAAGGTCAGGCGCTTGGTGAAACACTCGACCAGGTCGGCGAGGCGACCGAAGCCGACCAGCTTGCCCTGCGGCAGATACGCCACGTGCGCCACCCCTCGGTAGGGCACGAGGTGATGCGGACACATCGAGTGGAACCGCAGGCCGCCGACGACCACCACGTCCGGATCGGCCTCGCCGACGACCGGCTCGCCCAGGATCTTTGCCGGATCCATATCGTAACCGGCCAGGAACTCCTTCTGCCACAGCTGCGCGACGCGTGCGGGCGTCTCGCGCAGATCGGCGTCCGTCGGATCGAGCCCGCACCCGCGCAGGAGCGCATCGACGGCCGCGCGCAGTTTCTTGTCGTCGGCAGCCATCAGTCGAGTGGGGTGGGCTCGCGGGGGACCTGATCGTCGATCGGCTTGCGCCCGGCAAAGCCGCTATCCAGGGTATGCCAGTGCGTGATGCGCCGCTCACCGAGCTTCCAGCACAGGTGGATGTCCTGGTCGCTGCGCCGTCCGAGGAAGTCGACCAGCCCCTGCTCGAGGTCCTTCACCTCACCGCCCAGCTTTGTTACCTCGGCGAGGGCGTCGGCGAGCGCCTCGTAGTAACCGCGGAACAGCGCCTTGGCCTGCCGCACCTCGGGCGACTCGTTGGGGTCCTCCTCGTCCAGCACCTCGCTCGACAGCTGCACGCCGACCTGCTGCAGGCGCCGCTCGTGGCCGCGCAGCGAGCCCCGCAGTTGCAACGCCTGCGTGAAGACCTGCTCCAGCCGCGGAATCATCCGCTCCACCTCCCCCACCGTGAAGTAACGACGTCGCGCCATCTTCCGAATTTACCACCAGTCGGAGCGGGTGTACTTTTGGCCGGCCATGTTGCACGCCAAGCGCAGAATCCGTCCGGCGCCGCTCGTGAAGGGGTCGCCCGACGTCGTCGCGCTCATCGAGACCTACTTCAACGCCTACAACGCCGCCCGCCTGCGCGAGGCCTGTCAGACCTTCGCCCGCATGATCGACGAGGGCACCACGATCGGCGTGTCGCTCTCGGGCGCGCTCACACCGGCGGGGCTCTCCTCGGTCCTGGTTCCCCTCATCCAGCGCGGCTACATCGACTACATCTCGTCGACGGGCGCGAATCTTTACCACGACCTGCATTTCGACCTCGACCTGCCGCTCTACCGCGGCAGCCCGGACGTGGCCACCGGCGCTCACGACGTGAAGCTCCGCAAGGACGGCATCATCCGCGTCTACGACGTGCTGTTCCCCGCCGACGTCCTCTACCGCACCGACGAGTGGGTCTACCGGGTGCTGATGGCGCCCGAGTTCCGCAAGGAGCTGTCCGGTTCCCAGCTTCACCACGGCATCGGCAAGTACGCGCTGGCGACGGCGAAGAAGGCCGGCGTGAAGAAGCCGTCGCTGCTGGCGGTGGCGCACCAGTACGACATGCCGATCTGGGTCGCCTCGCCCGGCGATTCCACCATCGGGTTGAATCTGTCGGCGATACACACGGCGTTCCCGGAAAAAGCGCCGAAGGTGGATCCGTCGGCCGACGTGATGGAGATGGCGGCGCTGGTGCTGGACGCCAAGCGTTCCCGGAACGGGACCTCCGGCGTGCTGATCTTCGGCGGCGGCGCGCCCAAGAACTTCCTGTTGCAGACGGAGCCGCAGCTGCAGGAGATCCTGGGGGTGTCGGAAAAGGGTCACGACTACTTCATCCAGATCACCGACGCGCGGCCCGACACCGGAGGTCTGTCGGGCGCGACCCCGGCGGAGGCGGTCTCGTGGGGGAAGATCGATCCCGACAAGCTGCCCGACACCGTGGTCTGCTACGTGGACTCGACGGTGGTGATGCCGCTCATGGCCTCGTACGTCCTGGCCAAGTGCAAGCCGCGCAAGCCGAAGCGGCTTTACAAGCGGCTGCCAGCGATGGTCGCGGCCATGCGCAAGGAATACCGGAAGAGCCCGCTGTTCGAGCGCTACTGGGGCAAGCAGAAGTAACGTTTGCCGTCACGGCAACGGGGCGCACAATTCGGCATGCCGTTCAAGCTGCCGCCCCTGCCGTGGTCGAAAGAGGCCCTGGCGCCGCACATCAGCGTCGAGACCATCGATTTTCACTACGGCAAGCACCACCAGGGGTACGTCACCACGCTGAACCAGCTGGTCGCCGGCAAGCCCGAGGAGAAGCAGAGCCTCGAGGAGATCATCCTGGTCGCAGCGGAGGGGCCGCTCTTCAACAATGCGGCCCAGGTCTGGAACCACACCTTTTACTGGAACTCGATGAAGCCGAATGGCGGCGGCAAGCCGATGGGCAAGCTGCTGGAATCGATCACCCGTGACTTCGGCTCCGTGGACACGATGCTCGCACACCTCGGCGAGGCGGCCACCAGCCAGTTCGGCTCCGGGTGGGCGTGGCTCGTCGAGGAGGCCGGCAAACTGAAGGTCACGAAGACGGCCGACGCCGACCTGCCCATGAAGCATGGTCAGAAGGCTCTTTTGACCTGCGACGTCTGGGAACACGCCTATTACCTGGACCGTCGGAACGATCGGCCCAGCTACGTCGAGGCGTTCCTGAAGAATCTGGTGAACTGGGACTTCGCGGCGAAGAACCTAGGCTAAAACCGCGCGCCGCGGTACAAACGCGGCATGTTTTCAGATACCGAATCCCTGATCTCGGTCCTGGCGCGCTGGAGCCACATCATCTTCGGCATCGTCTGGATCGGCCATCTGTACTTCTTCAACCTGGTGAACGTCCCCTTCCAGGGCGACCTGGAGAAGGAGCTGAAGCCCAAGGTCAACCCGAAGCTCTTGCTGCGGGCCTTCTACTGGTTCCGCTGGGGCGCGATGTACACCTTCGTGTTCGGCTGGTTCCTCTTCTACTGGAAGTACATGCACCAGGGCCTGTTGATGGACGGTGAACGTCTGAGCGGGCGCGCCGCGTGGATGATCTTCGGCGGACTCCTCGGGTCGATCATGTGGTTCAACGTCTGGTTCGTGATCTGGCCGCGGCAGAAGAAGATCCTGGGCGGGCTGGCGGCGGGGACGCCGCACCCGGATGCCGCCAAGCTGGCGACGACCGCGGGCAAGGCCTCGCGCTTCAACACGTACGCCTCGGGCCCGATGCTGTTCGGCATGGTCGTGCCGAACAACTTCCCGGGCTGGAGCCACTCGGCCATGGGCCTGGCGATCATCCTCGGCTGCGGCTTCTGGTACGGCCTCATCAAGCGGTCGTTCAAGATCAAGACTGTGGTCTAGTGCCGGCGCGTCTGCCGGCGCGTCGGGTCGCGGGGCTCGGCACCTCGATCTTCACGGAGATGAGCCGGCTCGCGGTCGAGCACGGCGCCATCAACCTGGGGCAGGGATTCCCGGACTTCCCGGCCCCAGCGTTCATCAAGGAGGCCGCTGCACGCGCGGTGGCGGCCAACAAGAACCAGTACGCCCCTGCGCCCGGCATCCTGCGGCTGCGGGAGGAGATCGCCGCGCATTTCCAGCGACGGCACGGGCGCGCCGTCGACCCCGGCTGCGTGACGATCACCGCCGGCGCCACCGAGGCGCTGTGCGATGCCGTGCTGGCTCTGGTCGATCCCGGCGACGAGGTGATCGTCTTCGAGCCGTTCTACGATGCCTACGTCCCGGACATCCAGTTCGCGGGCGGCGTGCCGCGGGTGGTGAAGCTGCGTCCGCCGGACTGGCGTTTCGACGAGGGCGAGCTGGCGGCGGCATTCGGCCCGCGCACCCGGGCGCTGATCGTCAACACCCCCCACAACCCGACCGGCAAGGTGTTCAGCGCACGGGAGCTGGATGTCATCGCCCAGCTCTGCGTGCAGCACGACGTCGTCGCGCTGGCTGACGAGGTGTACAGCGAGATCACCTACGACGACGCGAAGCACGTGCCGCTCGCCACCCGCGAAGGCATGTGGGACCGCACCTTCACCATCGACAGCATCGGCAAGACTTTCTCCGTCACTGGCTGGAAGATCGGCTGGGCCATCGCCTCGCCCCCGCTGACGGCGGCGTTCCGCGGGGTGCATCAGTTCGTGACCTTCTGCAACTCGACGCCCCTGCAGGAGGCGGCCGCTGACGCCCTGGCCGACGCGCCGCTCAACGGGTACTACGACGAGCTACGCGCCACCTACGCGCAGCGACGCGGGCGCCTCCAGGGGATCCTCGAGGACGCCGGTCTGCAGACGCTGCCGGCGGCGGGCTCTTACTTCCTGCTGGCCGACATCGCCCGCTTCCGGGTCCCCGATGACGCCACCTTTTGCCGGCGGCTCATCACCGACGTGGGGGTGGCCGCCATTCCACCTTCTGCGTTCTACGCTGACCCGACAACCGCTCCACGGCTGGCCCGTTTTTGCTTCGCCAAGAGCGAGGAGACCCTGCGCGCCGCGGCAGAGCGGCTTGTGAGCCTCGCCAAGATCGGTTAGCGTCGATCTTTCGGCGACGCGGCCGAAGGAGGCTCCCATGAAGTTCAGGACGCTTTTCCTGGTCGGCGGCGTGTTCGCGGCCGCGCCTGCGTACGCTCATTTCAAGCTGACTCAGCCGGCGGATTGGATCGTGACCTCGGCGCAGGGCGATCCGCAGAAGGCAAGGCCCTGCGGCGCTGTCGGGCCGACGACCGGCGCCATCACCAAGGTCCGCCCCGGCTCACGCCTGCACCTCCGGTGGAATGAAACCGTCGGCCATCCAGGTCACTACCGGATCTCTCTCTCCGACAACCGCGCTGCGTTCGTCGATCCCGTGGTGACGGGGCCGAACTGCCAGAGCGCCGCCATCCAGGCGACGCCCACGGCGCCGGTGCTCGTCGATGGCCTCTTTCAACACGCAACCGGCGCCCAGGGCACCACCTACGACCACGACATCACGATCCCGAACACGCTGTGCGACAAGTGCACCATCCAGGTGCTCGAGTTCATGTCCGCCCACGGCGCGCCCTGCTTCTACTACCACTGCGCGGACATCCAGATCACCAACGATGCCCCCGACGGGGGAGTGGTGGTCATTCCGGACGCGGGCGGGGGGCGTGATACCGGCGGCGGCATGGGCGGTCGTGGCGGAAGCGGCGGGGCGGGTGGCTCGGCTGGATCAAGCGGCACGGGCGGCTCCTCCGGCACCGGCGGCAGCCCCGGCACGGGCGGCGCAGGCGGATCGGGCGTCGCCGGTTCGGGCGGTCCTGGCGGCGCCGGCGGCAGCGGCAACACCGCTCAGGGGAGCGGAGGCTGCGTCATCGGCGGCGGGGCTTCTTCGAGCGGGCTCCCGTTCGTACTCGTCGCGGTCGGGATTCTCCTTCGTCGCCGTCGCCGACGAGCTCGATAGGTCAGCGCGGCCCCGGGGTTTCGCGCCCCGGAGCCGCGTCTAGGCTGGAATCTATAATCTGCTTCAGGGTTCTTCTCGGCCCCTGCCCCACCGGTTCGGCCGACCGCCCGAGGGCTCGCTATCGGGGCTCTGGGGCTGCGCCTGCTTGCCGCCGCCCGGGGATTGCTGTTCCTCGTCGGCGAACGCCCCCTCTTCCTTGTCCTCCTCGTCTGAATAGGGCTCGATGCTCTCGCCTTCGCGGCTGGCCTCCTTGCCGCCCTCTAGAGACCGCCGTCAGGTTGAAGAGAGCGAGTAGCCCGCATGGAGGGTCCAGGCGCGGATGTCGTCGGGAGAAACGGCATCCAGGGCGGCCGCGACAGCGGCATCGAAGGCTTCGCGTGAAAGTGTCGGCAAGCGGCGAATGACGTCCTTGATCTTGGCCCAGGCTTTTTCAATGGGGTTGTACTCGGGCGAGTAGGGTGGAAGAAACAGGACATCAGCGTTGGCTGCGCGGATGGCAGCGACGATATCGGGACGCTTGTGAACGCTGAGATTGTCCATGACAACGATGTCCCCCGAGACGAGGTGAGGGATGAGTTCCTGGGTGACAAAAGCGAAGAAAACGTCGCCGTCAGTCGGGGCATCGATCGTCACGAAGGCGCGAAACCCGTCCAGGGCAATCGCACCCAACATCGTCATGTTCCGCCAGGCACCGCACACCGTTTTCCCGGGCGCCTTGTGGCCAATCGGTGCCCAGCCGTACCGGGGCGGCGAGCCAAGGCGAAACCCTGACTCGTCGAGGAAAACCAGTCTGTTGATGTTCAGCGCTGGCTGCTGCGCGATGAACGCTTCGCGCTTTGCTTGGACTCTGGCTTGGTCGCG
>JANPFD010000056.1:0-2948 GCA_031423255.1 Myxococcales bacterium
ACCGTGGACGCGATCGGGAACGACGAGCGGCGCACCTACGATCCCAAGGGCAACGTGGTAGCGGAGCAAGATCCTCGTGGCCACCTGACCAGTTCGACCTACAACAGCGACGGGAATCTGCTGTCGCGGACGGATCCGGCCGGCGCGACCAGCACGTACAGCTACGGCCCGAACGCGCGCCTGGCTGTCATGACCGACGCGCTCTTTCGGACCACGACCAACTTCTACGACGCCGCCGGCAACCTGCTGCAAAGCCTGGACGCGCAGGGAAACGTGACCAGCTATAGCTACGATCGCGGGCTGCCGCTGACGATCACGCGGCCCGGGGGGGCGGTGACGGCCATGAGCTACGATCCCCGCGGCAACGTGGTCACCATGACCGACCCCACCGGTGGCACCACGACGATGGGCTACGACGTCGCCGGTCACCTGACCGCCATGACCGACGCCAACAACCGCACGCGCACCATGGTGGTGGATGCGAAGGGTCGCATGCAGTCGATGACAGATCCGCTGTTGCGGACCACGACGATGACCTACGACACCGACGGGAACCGCCTGACCACACGCGATCCGGGCACCTTCACAACGACGTCGGTGTATGACCGCCTGGGCCGCCTGACGTCAACGACCGACGCGCAGGGCAACGTCACGAAGCAAGAGTACGACGCCAACGAGCGGGTGGTCGCCCGCGTGGACGCGCGCGGCTTCCGCACGAAGATGAGCTACGACGCCATCGGGCGGCTGGTGGCAACGACCGACTCCTCGGGTGCATCCACGACGATGGGCTACTGCGCGTCCGAGGCTTCGCAGCCGTGCAAGACGGTGGATGCCCTGGGCAACGTCACCGCCATCGTCGAGGACGAGCTGGGTCGTGAGACCGAGCGGCGCGACCCACTGGGCAATGTCGCGCGGACCGCGTACGACATCCTGGGCAGGCGCACGAGCGTGCAAGATCCCTCGGGCCTGCTCACGCTATTTGGCTACGATTCCCTCGGCCGGCTGAGCACGGTGACCGACGCCAAAAATGGCGTCACCCGCTACGGCTACGACGCCCGCGGAAACCGCGTTACCGTCGAGGACGCCAACCACAACGTGACGGTGTTCACGTACGATCTCGCCAACCGGCTGATCCTTGAGACGACGCCCAACGGGATGGTCACCGAGTACGGGTATGACCTGGCGGGAAACCGGGTGGTCAAGCGCGACGGCAAGGGCCAGATCACGACCTTCGTGTACGACGCGAACCGCAGGCTCACCGACATCATCTACGCGGGCGGCGTGACGCCGGCCCACTTCGACTACGACGAGCGCGGCAACAAGATCCGTGAGAAGAACGGCGACTCCGAGCGCCACCTGACCTACGACAGCCTCGGCCGCCAGGTGCGCGTCGACGACGTCACCGTCGGCCACGACATCGTCTACGCCTACGATGCCTCGGGCAACCGGGCGTCGATGACGGTGCTACCCGAGGACGAGGTCACCAAATACACGTGGGACGGCCGCGGCCTCTTGCAGACCATGACCGACCCCGAGGGGGAGATGTATCGCTTCGCGCACGACAAGCTCGGACGTCGCGTGACCCAGACGTACCCGAACGGCATGGTCCTCACCAACACCTACGACGCCGCGTCTCGCATCCTGTCGATGGTGTACCGGAACAAGACCGGCGGCGTGATCGAAAGCTTCACGTACACCTACGATGTCCGGGGCAACCGGATGTCGAAGATCTTCGCCGACGGCGGCGCCGAGCTGTACGGGTACGACGAGCTGTCGCGGCTGACAAGCGCGACCTACCCGACGGGTCGCGAGGTACACTACTTGTACGACGCCGTGGGAAACCGGGTGGAGATGACCGAAGGTCAATCGCTGGGCGGGGCCAGCACGTGCCCGGGCGACAGCGACTGCGACGGGGTACCCGATGGCCTCGACAATTGTCCGGCGGTCGCAAATGCGGGTCAGGTGGACACGGACCGGCAGCCGGTGCCGGCGGACATCAAGGCGGGCTTCAGATTCGAGGAGCCTTCGGGGAGCACGATTCAGGACCTGCGCAAGACTGTGCAGGGGACGCTCACAGGCAACGTGACCCACACGACCGGTAAGTATGGCCTTGCGCTGAGCTTCCCTGGCAGCTCGCCTGCGACCGGGACGGTGCTTGGATACGGGAAGGTCGCTCACGGCCCGGCGATCGACGTGACCGGTACCGGGCTCACGGTGGCAGCGTGGATCAAGCCGAGCCAGAGCACGCAATTTGGTGGCATCGTGCACAAGGGAGGACAGTTCGGGCTGGCGTATTCTGGGCGGTCGTCGGACACATTTGGAGCGATTCTCTTTGGCTTCAACGGCGGGTACGGCGCCTACGTCACCGGCGTGGTGCCCAACCAGTGGAACCACGTGGCTGCGACGTACGACGGCACGACGCTGCGCTACTTTATCAACGGCAACCCCTACGACACGGTCCTGGCCAGCAGAACAATCCCGTCGGTAGCGACGCCGATGTTTATCGGGTGCGTCTCGGGCAACGATACGACCAGCGGACAGGCGTGCATAAACAGCGGCTTCAAGGGTGAGATCGACGAGGTCGGGCTATGGGCGCGGCCGCTGAGCCTGCAGGAGATCCAGGCGCAGTTCCGAGGCGACCCACTGCTGCGCGAGGACGGGATGGGCGATGCGTGCGACGCGTGCCCTGCGAGCACGGTCGCAAGTTGCGCGCCGACAACGTGCCTCGACCGCGACGGTGACGGCTACGGAGTGCCGGGCGCCTCGGCGTGCAGTGCGGGGCAGCCGGCGGCGTTCGACTGTAACGACGCCCGGCGCGACGTGCACCCTGGCGCGGTGGAGGCGTGTGACGGCGCGGACAACGACTGCGACGGCGTGGTGGACGATTCGTGCCTGTCGAGTCCGAAGGTCACGCGCTACACGTACAACGGCTTCAATCAGCTACTGAC
>JANPFD010000057.1:0-2913 GCA_031423255.1 Myxococcales bacterium
GATACCGGCGCCGATGCCCGAGCCGCCCCCAGTCACCAGAACCGACATGCCAGCGATCGGCCTCATTGCGCCCGGGACCCGTCGACTGCGGCCGGCCGTGGCAGGTGGGCGATCACCGAACCGGTCACGCCGCCGTAACCACCAAGCCCGCCGATCCCAGAGGTAGAGCCCATACCACCACCGCCGAGGTTACCTCCAACTGCGCCAGACCCTCCGGTCGATCCAGTACCCAGCGTGCCACCGCCACCAAGTCCACCACTATTCGCGTTGCCACCGATCCCGCCCGCAGCCGCGTCGGAGTTGCCACCATACCCGCCGAAACCTGCGGCCCCGCCCCCGCCACTGCTCCCTCCCATGGGCAGCAGCGGAGCATCCAGGAGATCCGGGCCGGTCGATGAGTCACGAGCGGCATCTGCGCCATCAACGCCACCGTCGCGGACCATGGGGCACAGTGCCGGGTCCTGCATGTCAGGCACGCCGATGTCGTGGTAGTAGTCCCGAAACGCGTCGAAGGGTCCTCCCCCGTTCATCCAGCTGCGGCAGTTGCTGGCCCCCTGATCAGTGATACACAGGCTATCGCAGGCCCGCCGGCACATCGTGGCGCCCCAGGTGTTGCAGCCGTTCGACTGGTTGCAGTTGTCGTAGCACGCATCGTGGTCTCGGCAGCCCTGATGTGTTCCGCAACGCCAGTGCCTTCGAACCCGTTTCCACCCGGTGTTGTCGTTGTTTTCGTCCCGCAGGCAGTACCACTCGAAGCTTGACCGACACGCGGTGGGATCACAGTCGGGCCCGCAGGTCCCGAAACAGAGGGCTCCGCAAGGACGAGTGTCATGCCGGAGTGATGTGGTGGGTGCGACGGCGCCCTGACCGTCGAACGGAAAAATGCCAAACACGTTCGGCACTCTGTCGTCATTCGCCAGACGAATGCGGCGTCCGCGCAACTGCGGCGTGCTGCTGTCATTCGTCTGGGCGGCCTGCTCCGACGGTTCGAAATAGCGGCACGATACGATTCGCTCAAAGGCCTCGACCTCGGGAAACTGCGGTTGGTACTTGATGAGCATCTGCCATGGAAGCAAGAGCGCGGCGAGCTCGAGATCAGTGACGTGTGCGTCGGGTTGGCAGCCTATCTCCAAAGGCAGCGTAGCCAGCACCGGGGCAAGCCCACTCTCGGCCAGCATCTTCAACGCCGCCTTTTGCGAGACCGTGAGTGGCCCACGCCCCGAAAGAGTCTCGCCTCCCACCATCATCGAGGCCGCCGCAGTCATAGATACCGAGGTCACGACCTCGGTTCCGTTCGCCGCTTTCACGCGAGCGGAGGCGATCTCGTTGACCGCATCCTGTCGCGACGAGAACGTCGCCGTCGTACCATCCAGCATCACACGCCCCGAGATCCCTTGCCCCGCGGCGGAAGGTTCGATGGCCACGCCAGGGGGAGCGATTCTCCGTCCGTCCCAGGAGCGCACCAACACTGGACCCGCGCCCGGGGCGGCGTCTGCCGATCCCTGGAGTGGCTCATCGTCGCAAGCCGCGAGCAGACCGGCCATCAACCAGAGCAGACGAGAACGGTGACGCACGATGCACTCATCGTTTGAAGTGCCCATCGCCTTGAGCGACCCGCGCTCCCGAGATCTCCTGGTAGGCGATGGTAGGCGAGCCAGCTCCGCGAGGGCTTACCTGGCACGCGCGCCGCAGCCGACGCGCTCGGTGGCGACGACGAGATCGTCGAACCAGACCTCGACGCCCGAGGGGCCCTCTTCGTGGGGGTGCCTGATACCGATGCTCAGCTCCGACGCCGTGGGCACGACCCAGGGGGTACCCTCGGCGCCGTCCCACATGCGCGTGAAATGCTCAACCCCGTCGATCCACACGCGCCATAGGTTCTTTACGCCGTCCACCTCCCATTCCCAGCACGCCCAGCGCCCGTACGTGACCTCAGGCGCGGTCTGGGTGCGGTAACCGCGGTGGTCCGCCGACTTGATGGCCGAGTGGTACATGAGCGTGGACAGGTGCTTGAAGTCGGGTGCCAGCGGTTTCGCGTAGGGAAAGCCCTCGGCTCCCAAGAGCGCGGAGGCGCTGGCAGTGGTATTGGGCACCACGCCGTTCAAGCGAAACAGGTAGACGTTATCGGCCGCAGCAGGGGGCGCGTAGTAGACAAACACGCGCATGAAGAAGCCGTTGTTAGCGGTCGGGAACACCGGGTTGCCTAGGGCGACTTCGCCCCTGGATTTTGCGACCACCGGGCTCTTGACGTGTAGCGCGCTGGTGCCGCCGCGGGCTCGCGTCTGATCGACGGCGATGGTCGCCCCGTTGGCCGTGATCGGTTTGAGCGCGGGATTGAGCCCCGATTCGAAGTCATCGCAATAGAGGACCCCTGTGATCTGGCCACACGCTGCGGGGCTGAACATGGGCGGCGGCCCGGGGGCGGCAGCCGCGCTGTCCCCCGGCCGGGTTGTGGCGTTCGAGGCCACTCCGGGCCCGGACGACACGCGTCCGTGTGAAGCACAGCCGGCCAGCCCGAGGGCCGACATCGTCATGATCGCGGTCGCAAACGGGCTCATGGCCGCGAGGTTGCTGCTATTCACCCATCGTTGCAAGGGAGGGCAAGGCAAGGCAGGGCAAGGCAGGGAAGCGGATGCAGGCTTGCCGATCGCCTCGCGCGCGAGCACGACTCGAGCGGCCATGTTTTGAGGACTAGTCGCGTCGGACGTCGCGCCAGAAGGGAGACCGGGGCCAGCGACGCTCTTGTCCGTATACCTGGGCGCGGCGCCCGAGGTAGCGCTCGAATGCCAGCGTCGCGGCGTCGGCGTAGCCGTCAAGCGCGGTGGCGTCTCCGCAAAGCGAAGCAGCGAGGGCATTCGCGGCCGCAAGCCCCGAGGACAGCGCCTTGCCCAGCCCCGCGGCCGAGAGCGGATC
>JANPFD010000058.1:0-1258 GCA_031423255.1 Myxococcales bacterium
AGCACCGCGCCGACGTGTTTCGCGCCGCCGTCGGCAAGTTGCTGGCCGAATCGACGCCGCAGCCCATCGTGGTGGGGGCGCAACGATGATCGCTGGCGCCACGGCTGCTGTGCGCGAACGGCTTGCAGGCTGGTTCGGGCGTGGCGATCGGACCTCTGTCATGCGGACGCGGGTTCCGGTGTCGACCGGGCCCGATCGCCTGCTGGCAGGCGCGGTGCTGTGCCTGGCGGCGCTTGGCGTGGTCATGGTGTTCTCGGCGGGTGCCGCCTTCGCAGCCAAGCGTTATGGCGACTGGACTTTCTTCCTGAGGCGGGAAGCGATGTACGCGGTCTTGGGCGTGGGGGTCTTTGCCGTCGCCGCGCGCACCGACTATTCCATCTACCGCCGCCTGACCTACCCGCTGCTGATCCTGACCCTGGCGATGCTGGCCGCGGTTCTGGTGATAGGTACGCGCGCCGGCGGTGCCATTCGATGGTTCCGCATCGGGCCGCTGTCGTTCCAGCCGTCGGAGCTGGCCAAGTTTGCCCTGGCGCTGTACCTGGCGACGCTGCTCACGCGCAAGGCCGAGAAGGTCAAAGAGTTCTCCATCGGCTTTCTGCCGCCTCTGGTGATCGCCGGGGTCGTCATGGGGCTCGTGCTGTTGCAACCGGATCTGGGGACGGCGGTGATCCTGGGCGTGGTCACGCTGGCGATGCTGTTCGTGGCCGGCACGCGCACCAGCTACATCCTCATCGCGGTGCTGGCGGCGGCCCCGGTGGGCTGGCGCTTCTTCATCACCGGTACGCCCTTTCGCATGCGTCGCATGCTGGCGTTCTTGAATCCGTGCGAGGTGCGCCGCGGCGCCGGCTACCAGGCCTGCGAATCACTCATCAGCGTCGGCTCGGGCGGCATCACCGGCGTCGGGCTGGGCGAGAGCCACCAGAAGATGTTCTTCCTACCGGAGGCCCACACCGATTTCATCCTGTCGATCATCGGCGAGGAGTTGGGTCTCATCGGGGTGCTGGCGGTGCTGGCTGGCTTCTGTGTGCTGGTGTGGCGCGGCTACCTGGCGGCGGCGCGGGCCCGCGATGTGTTCGGCAGCTACCTGGCGTTCGGACTGTCCAGCTTGTTCGGTCTGCAGGCCATCGTGAACATGGGCGTGGCGCTGGGTGCGCTGCCCACCAAGGGCTTGCCACTGCCGTTCATAAGTTACGGCGGTACCTCGTTGGTCGTGAGCCTGTTCATGTCTGGTGTGCTGGTCAACATCTCGGCCCGCAAC
>JANPFD010000059.1:0-20356 GCA_031423255.1 Myxococcales bacterium
CCGAACGATTCGAGTTCCGCGACGGCCTCGGGACCATCGGCCTTAGCCTCTGCCCGCAGCTCGGTCATGAACTCTTTGAACTTGTACTTCGCCATCGCGACCCTCCCCCGGCGGGCGGTCCCCGCCGGAATGATCGAATCATGATCCAAGCATGATTATGGGTAATAACCCATCAGAGTCGACGGCCCTTCTTCGGGGCGGCACGGGGAGGCGCCTGCCGGATCGGCTGCTTGGCTTGCCACGCTTTCAAGCGACCGCGCGAGCTGGATCTGACTCTGGTGATATGATGCGCTCGGACGTTCACCTTTCTCGTAACCGCCGACGAGGAGGATGATCTTGTTTCCACCTACCAGGACCTGGCGAGGGCGGCGGAGATGAAGGACCTCGTGACCCGGGCCATCTCGGGACACGCCACCGAGCAGATGCAGCAGCACTACAGCACGGTGGCGCAGGCCGAGATGCGCGATGGGACCGCCAAGATCATCTCGCTGGCGGGGGTCCGGGAGGCGATGAAGGCGGGTGGTATGGAAGTGGTGCGGATCGGTGACAAAAACAAAAACGGCCAGGTGGGGTCTGACTCCCAACTGGCCGCTTCTTCGGAGCTTTTTTCGTGGGCATTGTAGGGATTGAACCTACGGCTTCCACCGTGTGAATACGGGTAGGGGCGTTTCCACCCGTAACGGCCGCAGAGAAATCGACAACTTGCCGACCGGGTTCGCAACCTGGACGTCCTGGCCGTTACGGGTGGGTGGTGTGGAAAGTGGTGCGGAGGGTGCCGGGGCCGGGACGAAGGTCCAGCGATGCGATCAGCCCCGCGGCAGGTACGAGGATAAGGCAGCAGCCCGTCGACACGAGACGCTGTGTCTATTTCCTGACTGCGGAAGCGGCGTCGATGTAACGGTAGGTCTTGTCGTCCAGTGCCACCGCTGTGATCTGTAGTTCCATGGTGTAAGAGTTCCTTGTCGGGTCGATCTCCTTGCCGTCGGGGCTTCCCGCCTTGCGAATCGTAAGACCGGTGGCCGCCGTCGTAGGCTTGCGAATGGAGCTGCGGACACGGTAGTCCGTCTCCGGGCGGCCCGCGGACTGGCCACCTGGCCGCAGCGCTTCGAACAGGACTCGTCCATCCGTTCCGGCTACGAAGGACGGATCCAGGCCCAGGAGATGAGCGATGGTGGGGGCGATATCGACGTTCGCGGTCGGAATGGCATCCACGAAACCTTCCCGGAAGTCGGGGCCGATAGCGAGCCCCGGAATCGAGACGTCCTGCGGGGAGAGCGCGCCGTGATCGCCGCGCAGGCCGGCGGGTGAAGGCTTGTTGTGGTAGCCAATCCCCGCGACGCCGTCCACCTTGGCCTGCGAGTCGTTCCAGAAATCGAATGCCAGGTCGGGGGTTCCTGTCGCTCCCGCGTTCTCGAGCATGATCTCGCGCAAGGGAAGAGTGCCGGGAAGATCGCCGTAGATGCTGTTGATGAACACCGTCCCGATCTCCGGTAGCTCTTGCAGAAAACGAACGAGCTTGGCCACGAGCGCCTTGTCTCGCCCCGGGACGTAGATGAAGTCGCCACCGGCGGTCTCCATGACGAGGACGGCGTCGGCAGGCAGCTCGTCAGGCGGAGGCAGGGGAAATCCGACGCTGGTGTACTTCTTCCCCTGGCAGATGGCATTCGTCTGATCCGCGAGGATCGGGAAGACGGAGCCGCCGTCCGCCTTCACACCGGTCATGAGCGGGTCGTAGATGCACTGGCGGCCGTTGTAGGCCTTGAAACCAGCCCGCCGAAGCGGCTCGACGAGGATCGCCTGTCCCGACACGCTCCACCCTTTTTCAGGATCCACCGCGCCGAGCTTGGCGACCGGAGTGCCGTCTGCCGCGGCAGTCGTGGCGATCCCGCGCAGCGGGAACACGTCCAGGTGACCGGAGACGGTCGTCGCGCCGTGATCGGCTGTGAGGATGATGTCGGTGGTGCCCTGGAGGCCGAGTTCCTCGACCCTGGCGACGATCTGGGCCACGAACCGATCGACTTCCTTGAGGGCCGCCCGGTACTGGGGGGAGCCGGGTCCGTAGGTGTGCATGGTCGCGTCGGGCTCGTTGATCCACAGAAGCGTCAGGTCGGGTCTCTTCTCGGGGAGAATGAACTCCAGGTACTGCTTCAGCAGATAGGCGTAGCCCGCCGTTTGCGCAGGCTTCGCCTCGGGGTGGGTCGGATTCGCTGTCAACCCATCTTCCAGAAATCTCGGCCTCGCCGCTGCGTAGGGGTTCACGTACTCCGGCGGAAGAACGATCTCGGGGAAGGCCTTCGGCGTCAGCTGTGGCAGCGCGTATCCACGAGCCTGGAGCTCGCGAGCGAACGCCAGTGGTGCGGCGATGTCCGTATCGATGAAGTACGTCGGAAAGTCCATGTCCTGGATGAACGTCGCGGCGGCCTTTCCGAGCACCGCGGTCTTCAGACCAGCGGCCTTCGCCGTCTTGAACAGTGTCCGCGCGGTGAGAAGTCGGCCGCCGGCGGCCTCGTCGAGGCGCTTCAGGGTTCCCCAGTCGCGCGCGTCGACGTGCTGGCCAAAGTCGATGCGGTCACCCTTCGCGTCGGTGCCGGAGGCGCGCGGAGCGTACAGCTTCTCCCCCCACCAGCTGCTCTTCTGCGCATACGATCCCGTGGCGATGGCGCCCGCATTCGTGAGCGTCGTGCACGGAAAGACGGAGTGGTTCTTCCCGAGGCGGACGCCTTTTCTTGCCAGCGCATCGATGCTGGGGGTATCGACCGGGTTGAGCATGTCCGCGCGAAATCCGTCGGTCACGATCAGGATCACCTGACGTGGGTCTCGCGCCACCGGGGGGCTCGTGGCTTCCTGTTTCGAGCAGCTCGGAGTACCAACGAGCCACAACATCATCGCCATCGCCACTGTCGATCGCTTCAGCATGAGATCCCGACAGAGCAAGACCCGGGCCGTTCGCAAACGCTGGGGGGCCGCGGGCGACGGTGAACAGGGCTGCACGTGATGTGCAGCCTTCCCGCTCGACCACTGTACAAACTGTTCAACGACGGGTGCCGACGGTGGTTGACTGGATGCGTCCACCTGGCAAATCATCGGTGGCTGTGGCGGTGAGTGACTCGGCGCTTGCGGCGGGGGAGATCCTGCATGGGACCTACGAGATCGTCCGTCGGGCGGCGAGCGGCGGGATGGGCGATCTTTACGAGGCACGGCACAAGCGCCTGTCCGGCCGCTATGCCGTCAAGGTCCTGCGTGAAAGCCTGCCCATGGGTTCTGCAGCGGTCGCCCGATTTCGCCGCGAGGCCGAGATCGCGTCGTCCCTGCAGCACCCCAACATCGTGAGCGTGATGGACTTCAACGTGCTGGAGAGCGGCGCTCCGTACATCGTGATGGAGTTTCTCGATGGCGTTGATCTAGGTGCGGAGATCGAGCGCGTGGGACGGTTCCCTGTCCGGCGATGTGTCGCCATCGTCGAACAGATTTCCGCCGCACTGGCGGCGGCCCATCGCCGGGGAATCGTCCACCGTGATCTCAAGCCGCAGAACGTATTTCTCCTCGCGGCCGATGGAACGATGGGGGACCGCATCAAGCTTCTCGACTTCGGCATCTCCAAGATGGTCACCGCGGCGCCGCTGACGGGGGACGCGGCGCTGATGGGCACGCCCCATTACATGTCGCCCGAGCAGGCCGAGGGCAAGGTGTCGGAGGTGGACGGGCGTACTGACCAGTTCGCGCTCGCGGCCATGACCTACGAGATGCTCGCCGGCCGGCGCCCGTTCACGGGTGACAGCGTCCCCGCCATTCTTCTCGCCGTCACCGCCAAGGAACCACGCCGCATCGGCGAGGTCACTCCGGAGATTCCCGACGGTGTAGACGCCGTTGTTCGCAAAGGCATGGCCAAGGACAAGGAGAAGAGATTCCTGGCGGTCGAGGAGTTCGGCAGAGCGCTGGTCGCGGCTGCCGGAGGAGGGACCGAGGCGGGGGAGAGGTCGGTCGGCCAGGACGAGATCCCCACTCTCGTCCCGACTTCATCAAAGGCTTCGGCGCGCTTCGGCCCAAGGCAATGGACCGTGGTGCTGGCCTTGGGGATCGGAGGCGTCGGAGGTGCCGTCTGGTTCTCGAGTCCGGGAGCAACCGGGGCCGATCCCCCTGCCGAGGTCGCCCCTGCGCGGACGCCGCCGGCGCTGGATGCCCGGCCGACCGCCCCAGCTATTGATCTGCCGGCAACCGGACCTGCGCCGCGTGCCGTCCGTGGCGTGAAGATTGCAACTTCCAGGCCGCGGATGGATGGTGGCTCGGTACAACCAGTCGAGCCCCCTGCCCATCGACGCCGTGAAATCGACCGTGACCTCGAGCCTTCGAAACGTCCGATTGACGTCCACCTCGACCAGCCCCGCTGACGGCAGGCGGGCCCGTCTGGGGTATGCCTTCGTGCGCATAGCTGCGCTCGGCGCTGCGATGGCGGGCTGCAACTGGGTGGTCGACTCGGGGGCGTACTCGTTCGATTGCGAGAACCCCAAGGGCTTCGGGGGCAAGGGCTGTTACACCTGCACGATCACCGACGACGATCGGGAGTTCGACCAGCATCGGCTGAACGCCTGCACGCCCGATTGGCTTCCGGGCGGCAAGCCGATCCCGAAACGAGGTTGGCCCATAGAACTGGCCGAGCCGGTTACACCGCCTCCTGACCTGGACATACCGGAACTCGCGTGCGACGACCCGAAGCCGCCCGGGCCGCTGGTGTTCATCGTCGGGGGAAGCGCGCTGAAACCGGTGATCGCGCAGGTCGCGCAGCACTTCGCCCAGGAAACCCAGCCCGACTTCGGCCCGCCGATCACGGTGATCTTCAAGAACAGCGCGGGCTGCGACGGGATCTCGCTCGTCGTCGTCGATCATGGCGAGATATCTGGAACAGCCTTCCGCTGGAGCGCCGATCCCGACGCGAAGGCGATCCCCTGCCGCATTCCCGCAAACACGAAGCCCGACATCGCGGCAGCGACCGCGTTCGCCGAGTCTTGTAACCGCCAGTTCTCGGGGATACACAAGCTGGGGCCCATCGAGACGCTCGCATTCGTCGTGCCGCTCTCGTCGATGCAGCACTCGATCAGCGCCGACGCCGCCTTCAACGTATACGGTTGGGGTGCCGAGGGCGACGTATCACCGTGGAAGGTGGAGACCCAGTTGTTCCAGCGCGGACCGCTTTCTGGAACGCAGGCGGCAGTGGCAAAGCTGATCGGCCTTCCCCTCGAGCGCAAATGGAAGGGACGAAGCGAACCGTCGACAGACGCGCTATTCCTGCAGATTGTCCAGGCCAATGCTGCCGGCGGCGCGGTTGCCGATCAAACGCTCGGGTTCGCATCGGCCGCGTACCTCCTCGACCGGCGGCTCTCTGACAACGTGAGATCGCTCGCTTTCCAGGCGCCCGGGCAGCGGGCGGCGTTTCTTCCGAGCAGCACGCCGGATGGCACGGACTTCGTGAACGTCCGCAAGGGCCGATACCGCCTCTGGGCCCCTTATCACTTTTACGCCCGCAGGCTGCCGGCTGGGCGCCTCCCCGATGGGGTCGAGAAGGTGCTGAACGCCCTGACCGGAGAGTCGGCCCCTCCGGGGCTCGACATGATCAAGACCTACAAGGAGCAGGGGCTGATCGCCCGCTGCGCGATGGAAGTCGATGTGGACAGCGACGGTGGGCTTCTCAAAGCGTTCGCCGGAAGATCGTGCAGCTGCTACTGGGATTTCTTGCTCAAGAAATCGCCCTCGTCCTGTCGGATCTGTTCCGACAAGGCCGATTGCGCCGGTCTACCGAAAACACCGTCCTGCAACCGGTACGGGCAGAATAGTAGGTTCTGCGAGGCAACCCCCCCGTGAGGCGTCTGCGCTTTCTGCCGGTGTTGGGGGTCCTGGCGGCAGTTTCAATCGCTGTCGCGGCCGAGCCTCCGATCGTGGGCGATGAAGCTCGGTCGCACTACCAGAATGGGGTCAAGCTGTACTACGACGAGGGCAACGTCGTGGCTGCCATCGTGGAGTTCCGGAGGGCGTACGATCTCTCGAAGAACTGGCAGATCCTCTTCGCGCTCGGCCAGGCGAGCTACGAGTTGCGCGATCACGCCGCCGCACTGTCATGGTTCAGCAAGTACCTGCGGGATGGGGGGCCGCGCGTGCCTGCCGAGCGGCGAAAGACCGTCGAGGGTGACATCGAGCAGCTGACGAAGCGCATCGCGCGCATCACTGTCCGATGCAACGTCGCTGGAGCGGACGTGCGTGTGGATGGACAGGCGATCGGCCAGGTCCCTGTTTCGGACCACGTGTTGAACGTGGGGGAGCACGAGGTCACGGTTTCCAGGGTTGGATGGGAGACGGTGTCGAGGCGCGTGCTGCTGGCGATGCGCGACGCCGAGGTACTCACGTTCGACCTGAAGGCGGTCGGGACGCCAATTGCGTCCTCGAATGGTCGCGCGGCCGTGTGGCCCTACTTCGGGGCCGCCGCTCTGGCGGCAGGGCTGGGAATCGGGTTCGGCCTCGCGGCGCTCGACGAGAAATCGACGCTCGATTCGTCATGCCCCGAAAAGCTCTGCGCGGAGACGTCCAGGGCCGCATGGAATGCCATGCATCGAGACGCGATCATATCGACCGCCGCCTTCGCCACTTCCATCGCCACCGCCGTCGTCGGTACCGTCGTCGTGTTGCGCGGCAGGGACCGGAAGCCCTCATGGTGGGCCACCGTGGGGCCGACCCACCTGGGAATTCGTAGGGCCTTCTAGGGGCTACTTCCGGATCGCGGAGGCGGCGTCCAGGTAGCGATAGGGGCGCCCGGAGACCAGGACGTCAGAGACACGCAGTTCCATGGTGTACGACGTCCGGGACGGATCGCGATCCAATCCGTCGGGGCTGGTCGGCAGGCGAAGGCTGAGGCCGGTGGCAACCGATGCAGGCTCGACGACGGTCTCTGTCACGGTGTAGTCAGTGCGCTGCCGGCCCTTCGTGTGACCGCCCGACTTCAACACCTCGAAGAGCACACGGCCGTCCGCCGTGTCGACGAAGGAATCATCGGCGAGCCCTAGCAAGTGCGCGATGGTCGGGGCGATGTCGACGTTCGCGGTGGGAACGTCATTGGCGAACCCCTCGCGGAAATCCGGGCCCAGCGCGAAGCCGATGATGTCGACATTCCGCTTGTCCAGGGCTCCGTGGTCGCCGCGCATGCCCCTCGGCGAAGGCTTGTTGTGATAGCCGATCCCCTTCACGCCGAAGATCTGTTCGTTGTCGTCGCTCCAGTAACTGAGCGCGATGTCCGGTGCTCGGCTGCGAACGTTGTTGTTATTCAGAAATACGGCGCTCATCTTCAGGACACCCGGCAGATCGCCGTAGACGTCGTTCACGAAGATGGCCCCGACCTCGGCGCGCTCCTGAAGAAAACGGACGAGAGCCGCCACCAGCGTCGCGTCGTGGCTCGGGACGTGGATGAAGTCGCCCCCCGCCGTCTCCATGATCAGGACGGCGTCGGTAGGAAGGTTGCCGGTCGGCAGCGGAAATCCGCTGCTGGTGAACCTGTCTGCACCGCACTTGGCCGGATCGACCTTCGCCGCATAGACGGCGCTGCCGTCCGCTTTCATGCCCGTCATCAGGGGGTCGTAGATGCACGTCCGGCCGTTGAAGGCGTTGAAACCGGCCCTGCGCAGGGGCTCGACGAGCATGGCCTGCCCTGAAACGGACCACAGGTTCTTCGGGTCGATGTCGGCCGGGTCGGCCGGCCGGTCCTGCACGCGGCCGTTCTTGATCGGGCGCAGGGGAAAGTGCGCTGGATCGCCTGAGACTGTGACTCCGCCATGGTCCGAGGTGACGATGATGTCCGTGGTGGACGCGAGCCCGAGTTCGGCGACCTTGTCGACGATCTGTCCCACCCATGTATCGACCGCTCTGATCGCCGCGCGGTACTGGGGCGAAGCGGGCCCGTACGTGTGCAAGCTGGCGTCCGGCTCATTGAACCAGAGGAAACTGAGATCGGGTTGCTTCTCGGGCAGGATGAACTCCACGTACTGCTTGACGAAATACGCATAGGCTTCCGTCTGCGAAGGCCTGGAATCACGTTCGGCCGGGTCCGCCGTGATGCCGTCGTCGAGCAACCTCGGCGGGACAGGCGCATACGGATTGACGTAGCTGTCCTGTGGCTTGAACTTTTCTTCGTCGGGGAACGCGACGTGGGTGGACGGCGGCAGTGCGTACCCTCTCCCCTGCAACTCGCGGGCAAAGGCCAGAGGCGCCGCCAAGTCCGTATCGATGAAGAAGGTCGGGAAGTCCATGTCCTGCAGGAAGGTCGCGCCTGGCTTGCCGAGGATGGCGGTCCTCAGCCCTGCGGCCTTCGCGGTCTTGAACAGGGTCGGAGCCGTCGCGAGCTGTCCGTTGTAGGCATCATCGAGTGCCTTCAGGGTCGCCCAGTCGCGCACATCGATGTGCTGCTTGAAATCGACCGTGGCGCCCTTCGCGTTCGTGCCCGACGCGGTGGGCGCGTACAGCTTTTCGCCCCACCAGCTGCTCTTCTGAGGGTAGGAGCCCGTTGCGATGGCCCCTGCGTTCGTCAGGGTGGTGCACGGGAAGATGGAATGATGGGCGTCGAAGCGCGCGCCCTTCCGGGACAGGGCGTGCATCCGGGGTGCATCGACGGGAGTGAGCATGTCTGCTCTGAATCCGTCGACGAGCAACAGGATCACGCGGCGGGGCGGTCGATCACTTGCGGTGCAGCCCTGGGTCAACGCCAGGCCAAGGCCTAGCCAGAGAACTGCTGATCGTCCTTTGGGATGTAGCATCGGCCCGTTTGTCCGACCCGAGTATAGTCGCGGTCGTCTCCGTGACCACCAGCAAGGCCCGGGCCAGTGGACGCCGCGGGGCAACAGGGATCCGGGGGCGTTTCGCGTTGATCAGATTGTTCAGGCCTATACGAACTGTTCAGTCGATCGCGACCGAGCTACCAGATCACGACCGAACGCGGGGATACTGGGCTTCGCAGGAAACGTGATGTCGAGGGCACCGACGACCATCGTGGAGAACGGTAGAGGCGCCTCGCTGGGCGAAAAAGTCCTCTGCCTGGTCGTCGTGGGCCCTGAGACGTTCTTCTCCCGCCCGTTGCCCTCCGCCGGCGAGCTCACGATTGGCCGATCCGACAAGGCGGACGTGCGCCTGACGGACCCGCTCTCTTCCCGGTTGCATGCACGCCTCCATGTCCGTGGCGGCGGCATCGAGATCGAAGACCTGGGCAGCGCGAACAAGACCCGCTTGCGCGACCAGCCCTTGAAGCCGGGCAAGCGGGTGTCCCTCGTTCCCGGGGATACCGTGGCGATCGGATCGACGCTCCTCACCATCCAGGAGAACCGTGACTTCTCCCGTCCGCGACGTGTCTGGCCGCATTCATACTTCGAGGCGCGGCTGGAGGAGGAGTGCGTTCGCGCGCGGGAGATGCGCGAGCCCTTTGCGGCCATGAGGCTGCACTGCCAGCGGGACTCGGTGGAAGCCGCGGTCATCGTGGAGGCGATCACCCCCGCGCTTCGAGTTTCCGACATGCTGGCCCTGTATGGCCCGGCGGAGTACGAGCTGCTTTTACCGGGTACTCCCCCGGAGCTGGCGACGGCGCTCGCCAGCGACCTCGTCAGCCGACTGAAGGCCCGGGGGATCGAGGCGCAGACAGGAGTGGTCTGCTTTCCTCGCGACGC
The DNA here is from genome assembly GCA_031423255.1 of Myxococcales bacterium. GTDB lineage: Bacteria > Myxococcota_A > Polyangia > Fen-1088 > Fen-1088 > JANPFD01. The sequence continues at coordinate 9,690 of JANPFD010000059.1, forward strand.
CGGCACCCCGGATGCTCTCCTGGCCCTCGCGAATGCACGGCTGAGGGTTCGAGCTGGTGTGGCGGAGGATGACGCCGGCCCTGTCGTGGTTCGGGACGAGGGCATGCGACGGATGTTCCGGCTCGCAGAATCGGCGGCCGTCGGCAATATCAACGTGCTCATCATGGGTGAGACGGGCGTTGGTAAGGAGATCGTGGCTCAGGCCATCCACCGCATGTCGCCACGGGCGAAAGCGCCGCTTCTCTGTATCAACTGCGCGGCGCTCTCCGAGAACCTCCTGGAGAGCGAGCTCTTTGGCCATGACAAGGGGGCCTTCACGGGTGCCGTCGCTGCGAAGGAAGGCCTGCTCGAAACGGCTGACGGAGGGACCGTCTTCCTCGATGAGATCGGGGAGATGCCGCCCGCCATCCAGGCGAAGCTTCTACGCGTGATCGAGAGCCGGGTCGTGCGGAGGGTGGGGGGCCTGCGCGATCGCGCCATAGATGTCCGGTTCGTCGCCGCGACCAACCGGCAACTCGAGCGGGAGGTTGCGGAGCGCCGCTTCCGCCAGGACCTCTACTTCCGTCTCAACGGCTTCACTTTGCCCATCCCACCGCTCCGCGAGCGAACCTCGGAGATCCTGCCACTGGCGCGTTCCTTCCTGGCCCAAACGTCGAAGCAACTCGGACGAGCCAGGCCACCGAAGGTGACCGAGGACGCGGAGGCCCTGCTCGAGAGTTACTCCTGGCCCGGCAATGTCCGCGAGTTGCGGAACGTCATGGAACGAGCGGCGCTCCTCTGCGGCGCGGGCGACATCGAGGCGGAGCACCTTCCAGCCGAGACGATGTCTGCCAACCCCGCGAGCCTCGCCCCGCCGGTGCTCGCAGCTCAGGGATCCGATTCGACGCCGCCGCTGGCGCATTCCGAGCACAACCGCATCCTGCAGGCGCTCGCTCGACATGCCGGCAACCAGACGCGTGTGGCCAGGGAGCTCGGCATCTCGCGGGGAACCCTCATTGCCCGGCTCAAGCAGTACGGCATTGCGCGTCCCCGCACGCGCGGCAGGTGAGGCTTGCCGCGGACACCACGCGTGGTGATACTCCTATGGCGCCGCACGCGAACCGATGGCCGCTCCTACCGTGTCCGAGCCCCGCCCGGCAAGTAGCGAGACGACGACCGCGTCCCGTTACCTCGTCGTCATGGGGCCGAATGTGACGACGACCCACCAGCTTCCGGCGGAGGGCACCGTGGTGATCGGCCGAGCCGAGGACGCCCCGATCCGTCTGATCGATCCGCAGGCATCGCGCAACCACGCCCGCCTCCACATTGCAGAGGTGATCGAGGTCGAGGATCTCGCCAGTGCCAATGGAACCCGCATCCGCGACCAGCCGCTGGCCCCGGGGATCCGGGTGGCGCTGAGCCCGGGCGAGGCGATCACCATCGGCTCGACGGTGCTGATTGTGCGTACCCGCGAGCCCGCATTCAAGCAACCGCAGCTCCGCCCCCACGGATATCTGGAGAGCCGCCTCATCGAGGAGTGCGCCCGCGCCGAGGGCGTGCGGGGGACATTTGCGCTGGTGCGCCTGCAGCTTCCGGCGGCGATCGCCGTCGAGCGAGCTGCCGAGGTCGTGACAACGTCTCTGCGTCCGGGCGACGTGCTGGCCGTGTACGGGCCGCATGATCTCGAGTTGCTGCTGGTCGACTCGGATCGACCCAAGGCCGAGGCCCTCAGGACCCAGATCGTCGAGGCGCTCGAACGCGAGGGCATCGGGAGCCGCAGCGGGCTCGCCTTCTATCCCGCCGACGGCACATCTCCCCAGGCGCTGGTCACTCACGCCTGCAGCCTGGTGCTAGGTGCGGAGGGCGCCGTGGCGCCGCCCGGCGGGATCGTGCTGTGCAACGAAGCCATGCGGCAGCTGTACGCTCAGGCGGAACTGGCGGCCGCGGGAACCATCAACGTCCTCATCCTGGGCGATAACGGCGTCGGCAAGGAAGTGCTCGCGCACACCGTGCATGAGCGCTCACCGCGAGCGTCGGGACCATTCGTTGCCGTGAATTGCGCCGCTCTCACGGATGCGTTGCTGGACAGCGAGCTGTTCGGCCACGAGCGAGGAGCCTTCACCGGGGCCGTTCAGGCCAAGACCGGGCTGCTCGAGGCCGCCTCGGGCGGCAGCCTGTTCCTCGATGAGCTGGGTGAGATGTCACTGCCTCTGCAGGCCAAGTTGCTCCGGGCCATCGACACCAAGGAGGTCTTGCGCGTCGGGGCCACCAGGCCGCGGGCCGTGGACGTGCGCTTCATTGCCGCCACGAATCGCGACATCGAGGAGGAGGTCGCGGCAAAGACCTTCAGGCGCGATCTGTATTTCCGCCTGAGCGGTATGACCCTCACCATCCCGCCCTTGCGCGAGCGCACCGACGAGATCGAGCCGCTGGCGCGGATGTTCCTGGAGAACACCGCCCGCCAGCTCGGCCGGCCGGCTCCCGAACTCTCCTCGGAGGCGCTGTCGTGGCTGAAGGCGTACCACTGGCCAGGGAACATCCGCGAGCTCCGCAATGTGATCGAGCGGGCGCTGCTGCTGGCCGGAGGCGGCCGTATCACTGGCGCCCATCTGCCGGCTGACAAGCCGCGCATCGCCGAGGTCGAGCCGCCCTCCGTCGCGGCCGCCCCCGAGCCGACCAGGCCGCTGCGGTTGCGTCAGGACGACCTGGAGCGGCAGGCGATCCTGGACGCCCTCGCCCGCTGCGCAGGGAACCAGACCCGCGCCGCCGAGTTGCTGGGAATGCCCCGACGGACCTTCTGCGCCAGGCTCAAGAAGTACGGCATCGATGGCCCGCGCGGATGACCTCCTCGCAGCCACGCCTCGAGAGCGGTACGGTCTTGCAGGATACCTACGAGATCGTGCGCCGGCTCGGGATGGGTGGGATGGGCGAGGTGTACGAAGCCCGGCACCGGCGCCTTCCGGGCCGCTTCGCCGTGAAGGTGCTGTCGGCGACGGTCAGCGCCGGCTCGGCCGACTTCCTCCGGTTCCAGCGCGAGGCGGAGATCGCCTCGTCGCTGCGCCACCCGAACATCGTCCATGTGGTCGACTTCAACCAGATGGACGGCGGCGCGCCGTACATCGTGATGGAGCTCCTCGAGGGGAAGGACCTCGCCGCGGCGCTGGAACCGCGGCGACCGATGCCACCGGCCCGGGTGGCACGGATCATCGAGCAGGTCGCTTCAGCGCTCGGGGCCGCCCATGGGCACGGTGTCGTTCACCGCGACCTCAAGCCGCAGAATCTCTTCCTGGTCCCGGTTGGCGAGGACCAGGAGTTCGCCAAGGTGCTGGACTTCGGCATCTCCAAGGTGAGGACGGCCGCCACCCTCACCGACGGGGCCGCGCTCATCGGAACACCTCAATACATGGCGCCGGAGCAGGCGGAGAGCCGGGCCGACGATGTGGATGGCCGGACCGACCAGTTCGCCCTTGCGGCGATCGCCTACGAGATGCTGGCGGGACGCACGCCCTTCGCCGGGGACAGCGTGCCCGCCATTCTCTTCAAGATCGCCAGGGAAGATCCCGCCTCCCTCGCGCCCCTCGTGGGCGACGCGATCGACGTCGTCATACAGAAAGCGCTGGCCAAGAACAAGGAGCGCCGCTTCGTGTCCATCCTGGAGTTCGCCCAGGCGCTCACAGCGGCGGCGACCGGCGCCCCGGCGGCGCAAATGGCGGTCAAGACGTTGGTCTCCGGCGCCACGGCCCGCCCCGGAGGCGCACCCGTCAAGCGCTGGGTGTTTGGCCTGGCCGCTGCCGCTGTTGCTGCCCTGATGGTGGCAGCGCTGTTCCTGAGTTCGGGGACTTCCCGTGCTCCCGCTCCTTCTCAGCAGCCCCGAACGCCCACCATCGCCACGACGCCCACCCTTGTCCCGTCGGAGCCTGCCCCGGCTGCGGTCGTGCAACCGCCGGCGGCCAGGAAAATGCGGGCCCGGTCCACCCCGGCCCGGGACTTGCTTTCCCCGAGGAACCAGGGCGATTCTCCCGCCGAAGGGCCAAGGGGCAGGGATGGCGATGGCGCGACTGAAAATAGCAACGAGCCGGCGGGGGCGAAACAGCGGAGCAAGTTCATCCTTCGCCTGTAGCTCGGTCGTCGTTCTGCTGGGAATCCTCGTGGGTTCCGCAGCCGCCGAACCCGAAGCCCATCGCCCGCAGGCGGAGGCCAAGCTGGCGCAGGCGCACCAGCTCTACGAGGCGGGTGACTACCAGGGTTCGCTCGAGCGCCTGAACGAAGCCTACGCCCTGGTTCCGAGCCCGAAGATCCTCTTCAACTTCGGCCTCGCCTACCAGGCGCTCGGACGCGACGTGGAGGCACTCGACGCGTTCGAACGCTTCCTGGCCGAGATATCCGAGCGGGACCAGGAGCTGGCCGCCGAGCGGAAAGAGGCGATGGAGCAGGTGGAGAGGCTGAAGAGCCGGGTGGCCACCGTGGAGATCGTGGCTGACCTCGCCGGAGCCGAGGTGGTGATCGATGGCCGCAGCAGAGGGCATACGCCGCTGTTGCGGCCCTTGCGTGTGGCGCCTGGCCCACACCAGGTGGTCATCCAGAAGCCGGGGCTGGCCAGTCCCTACATCGACCGTATCGAAGTCGTACCCGGACAGCTGCTGCTCTTGCGGCCCCGTCTCATGCTGCTCGCTCCGTCCACCGCGCCGGAGGGGGCGAGGCCGGCCGCGCCGCCGCTTTACCGCCGGTGGTGGTTGTGGGGCGCCGCGGGGGCGGTGATCGCGGCCGGGGTCACCGGCATCGTCCTGGCGAGCTCCGGAGGCGGCGGCGGGCCGCGCCAGGGCGACCCGGTTGCCGTCTTTCACGTCGGAGGGATGAAATGAGGCTGCCACGTCTGTCCTGGCTTGCGTTGCTGCTGGTCGGGTGTGGTTCAGCCACCTCCGAACCGCAGACGATCATTACGGTGGAGGTCCGGTCCGACCTGCTGATTCCCGGGGACATCAACCAGCTCGTGTTCCGGGTGTTCGGCGACCCGAAGAACAGCCGCACCTATGAGCTGGGCCCGGGCGTTGGCCGGATCAACAAGCTGCCCGCCAGTTTCGCCGTCGTGCGCGACAGCGACGAGGTCGAAAAAGTCGAGGTCGAAGTGCGCGGCAACCAGATCGTCTCGCCCAGCTCGACGGTCGAGATCGTCTCCCGCAACGTCAGGGTGGCGTTCTGGCCCGGCGCCAACCGTCCGATCACCATCGATCTCGCTCTTCCCTGCGCCAAGGCGGCCTGCGCGGCCGGGAAAACCTGCGTCCCCGGATGGGGGTGCGTGGATCCGGACATCGACGCCGACGGGGTGCCGACGGCGAGACGGAACGGTCCCCCGTGCGACTGCAACAGCTACTTCCCGATCTGCGTGGGCGCCCGATGGGAGTACCGGGTCTGCCCTCCCCCCAGGAATGATTGTCAAACCAAGACCTGGCACATCTCGGACTGGGCGAAGATCGGGGACAGCGACGACGATCGGAAGTGGGGCGTCGCCGGCCTCGACGCCTTCGTCCAGGTGCGCATACTCCGCACCGATCGGTCCCGGAGATGGCTGACATCGGACGCCGAAGGCCGGCGCCTGCAGTGGCAGAAGGACTTGTACTACGGGTGGCCCAACTGGGAAGTGAAAACCACCTTCTTCTACCGACCGAACAAGCTGCGCATCGACGCGCGCCACGTGATGATCGGCGAACCCTGGCAGGAGATGTACGAAGAGATAGCCGTCAAGGACGCGACGGAACCGCTGGTCAAACACACCGACGAGTGGGAGGTGGTGCCGGTACCCATGGACTACCCCCCGGAATTCCTCCTGCCCCTCGGTCAGCCGCTCTGCCACAGACGACGGGACGACAATGGATTCGCAACCAATGTGGCCACTTTCTGCTTCGTGCGCGGGATCGGCAAGGTGTTCGAAGACACAGCCAACGTCGGCTTCGAGCGCCTGCTGCCCGACTACAGCATCCCCGGCTGTCCTGTGCGGTCGGTGCCGAAGTGACTGGTGCAAGATCTGCACAACCAGCGCCAGCCCTGCACGTCGTGCCGCGGGGGCGCCCGGGAAACCCGGTGGCACGGAGTTTTCATGGGCGGGAAGCCATGAACAGGACCTGCCGATGGCTCTGCTGCCTCGTCCTCACATCGTGCGGCGGCTCCGGCGAGCCCACCAGCGCTCGGGGCCCGGTGCTCACCGGCTCGCTGCCGCTGTACCACATGCAGGGCAACGGCGTGCGCAACGACGCCTCCGGGGTCGCCTACCTACCCCGGCAGAAACGGGCGCTGGTGATCGACGATGGTGGGGATGCGCCACCGGACGTCATGCCGTTCTACCTGGTCGACGTGGCGGCGAACTTCGGCGTCTCGGAGCTGGCCAGCGACCTGATGAAGCGCCACGGGGATCTCGAGGGGGCCACCTCCGACGGCACGTTCGTGTACCTCGCCAGCTCGCTCTCCGCCGAGTACAAGGAGGAGCGGTTCCACAACCTGTCCCGCTTCCGGCTCCAGGGGGACGCTCTCGTCGACGCCACCACCATCGCCCCACGCGCGCAGATCATGGAAACGCTGCGCGCCACCTTCGGGGCAGACTGGTTCGAGCGGGTGAGCGGCCTCGACGGCAAGACAGGCGGTCTGAACGTCGAGGGCCTGACCGCCACCCCGACGCCCAACCAGCTCCTGATTGGCCTGCGCTCGCCCCACGTCGGAGACTCGTTCCCGCAGGACCTGCGGTCGGGGCTGGCGATCGTCGTCCAGGCCGACGTCAGCGATCTCGGCCGCGGGCTGGCCGGCGCCACCGCCCATACCCTCGACCTCGGCGGGCTGGGCATCCGTTCCCTCGAGTATTCGCCGACGGCCAAAGGGTACTTCATCGCTGCCGGCCCGGTGGAAACCGCCACGGCGTACGAGCTCTACTTCTGGAAGGGTCCCGGCTCGTCGCCGGTGCGCCTGGAACTCGCCGAGTTCAGGAAGCTGTGCCGACCCGAGGGCGTGGCGGAGATCGAGTTCGACGGCAAGAAGTACCTCTGGGTCATCTCCGAGCAATCGGGCACCCCGTGCGATGAGGTTCCGTACAACTTCATCCTGGTCGAGCTCGAATCCGCGTTCCTGGCCAGCCTGAAGTAGCTGGCACGACGCTTGCTCAATGCGTCCCGCATGAAATCCGATCGCTTTGTGCCGAGCGACGAGCGCACGTTTCTCATCCGGGCCTTTACCGTCTTTCTCCTGTACGCGCTGATCTGTCTGGCGCCCGGTTGCGGAGGCGATGCCACGAGCGGCGCTTCGGTCGACGCCGGCTCCCCGTTCGCGACGCTTCCCATCGTCCCGGGCGCGATCACCAAGGCGACGGTTCCGGTTCCGCCCGAGATGACCGGGGGGATCGGCTCCGGCCTGGCCTTCGATCCGACAGAGGGCGTCTACTGGATGGTCACCGACCAGCAGCCGGCGGGACAGCCAGACTGGCCGCTGTATCTGTACCAGGTGCGGGTCACGGCCGGTCGCGCGGAGATCGTGGCGGCGATCCCGATCAAGGACGGCGGTAAACATGTGCTCGGGGGTGAACTGGACCCCGAGGGAGTGGCGCTGGCGCCTGACGGGACGATCTGGATGAGCGACGAAGGTGCTCCATTCTTGATCCATCTGACCCGGCGGGGAGAGATCCTCGAGAAGGTGGCGCCGACCGAACTCCTGCGCGGACGCGAGAAGAACCGCGGCCTCGAAGGCGTCGCCGTCAGCCCCGACGGCTCGACGGTATTCGCCATCCTGCAGAACGCCCCCGAGGGGGAGAGCGACAGGCTGAACACCGTCCTCGTCAGCTATGACGTCCGCCGTCGAGTCATCACTCATCACCGATACCGTCTCGAGGATCCGGCCGCCTTCGATTTTCCGGCGAATCTGATGGTTGCCCCGCGAGCGGGAGCCCACGATCTGCACGCCCTCGATGGCCGGACGCTGCTGGTCCTCGAACGGGACAACCAATCGGCGGAGGCGGCCCGGATCAAACGGGTGTTCCGCGTCGAGGTTCCACCGCAAGTGGGCGACGGTCCGCTGTCGAAGACACTGGTGATCGATCTGCGCAAGCTCGGGTACACATTCGAAGCGCCGGAGGGCCTGACCCTGCGAGGACCGCGGACCCTGGCTGTGGCCAACGACAACGATGGCCTTGCCGAGATGCCGACCGAGATCTGGGAGATCGCCTTTTGACACCCTCGGCCCACGGCACGCTTCCTGCTAACGTTGCCGCGCTAATGAATACCGGCACGCGATGGTCGACTGGTGTCCTCTTCCTGGTGGCTCTGGGATGCGGCGGGCGCTCCCAGGAAGAATCTTTCGTGGAACCTCCCGGTGTCGATGCGAGCGGCGCTCGCAAGGGTAATCATCCCGATTTCACGCCGTTCGCGATCGCCGAGAACCCGCCGCCGCCGGTCTCGGGAGGCACGCTGGCCGTCCTGTCCGACGGGCGAAGGGCCATCGCCTCGGACCCGGATCGCGATCAGGTGTACGTGGTGGATCTGATCCGCCGGGAGCTCGAGAGCACCGTCGCCCTTCGCCGCGGCGACGAGCCAGGACGCGTGGCCGAAGATGGTGACGGGCGCGTTCACGTGGTGTTGAGGCGCGCCGGATCGGTTCTTTCGTTCGTGCCCGGATTTGCCACCAGCCGCCACGAGGTCTGCTCGGCCCCGCGCGGGATCGCCTTCGATCCGGCGCGCAACCTGCTGCACGTCGCTTGCGCTGGAGGAGAACTGGTGTCTCTCCGTCCGGCAGATGGGTCCGTCGTGGCTCGCATCGATCTGGAGCGCGACCTGCGGGACGTGGTCGTTCGCGGAAACCGCATCTTCGTCAGCAAGTTCCGCACGGCCGAAGTTCTCGTCGTGAACGGCGCCGGGCGCATCGAGGAGCGGCTGCACCCACCGAGAACCGGCTCGCCGACAGTGAGCACCGCCGCTTCTCCCGATGGAGGCGCGCCCGCGGACGCCGGTGGAAGGCGCGACGCTGGTGGCCCGTCCCCCTCCTCACCGGCGGTGGCCTGGCGGATGGTGCCCGGCGAGGCCGGTCAGGTGGTCATGGTCCACCAGCGGGGCTCCGACGGCGACGTGGGCATCCTCCCCGGTTCCTACGGCGCCAGCTGCAACAGCATCGTCGAGTCGGCGGTCACGATCCTCGCCACCGAAGGCGCGGTGCTGGCACAGGCGAGCCTCCCCCAACTCGTGCTTCCGGTCGACGTCGCGACGTCTGCGGACTTCCGGCGCATGGCCGTGGTCGGCCCCGGAAACGCTCGCGTCAAAGGCGCCCCGCAGGTCTGGGTCGGTCGGCAGAGCAACGCCGGCGGTTCAGGGTGTGTGATGCCGCGGAACGATCCGTTCGATACCTCGCCCCCCGATCCGGGCTTCGTCGACGCAATCGCGCCGCCGTCGGAGTTTCACCAGCCGCTCGGCGAGGCGGTGGCCATCGCCTTCGGCGCCAGAGGCAACGTCATCGTCCAGACCCGCGAGCCGGCGCAGATCGAGATCCTGACCCTCCCGGGCGCGCCCATCACCCTTGCCGCCTCGAGCCGCGCCGACACCGGCCATGCCGTCTTCCACGCCAACGCCGGCGGCGGCGTCGCGTGCGCCTCCTGCCACCCCGAGGGCGGAGAGGACGCGCGGGTCTGGCGGTTCGCCAAGATCGGAGCTCGACGAACGCAGTCGCTCCGGGGTGGCGTGCTGGAAACGGCACCGTTCCACTGGGATGGCGACATGCGCGACCTGTCGCACCTCATGACCGAGGTGTTCTCCGGACGCATGAGCGGGCCGCGGCTGGAAGGGCGGCAGTTCGACGCCCTCGCCCGGTTTGTCGATCAGATCCCGCTTTTGCCGGCGGCTCCGGCCAAGGACATGGCAGCGATGGACCGCGGCCGCAGACTGTTCACCAGCGCCACCGTCGGCTGCGCGACCTGTCACACCGGGCCCAAGCTGACCAACAACCAGAGCGCGGATGTCGGCACGGGCGGCATGTTCCAGGTACCGTCGCTCAAGGGCCTGCTCTGGCGCGCCCCTCTCATGCATAACGGGTGCGCCGCCACGGTCACCGACCGGTTTTCACGCTGCGGCGGCGATGAGCGACACGGCAGCGTCTCGAAGCTCGCGCCGACGGAGATCGCCGATCTGGCGGTGTATCTGGAGACGCTCTAGTAGCCTCTGCCGCCGGCCAGGCTCATTCCCGCCGAGCGAAACCTCCTCGAATCGCTCGAAAGGTGTCGAACGTTCGGCTGAGGGCCTTTCCCAGTGCGCCAGTTGGATTGCCGTTGGCCCCAAGGCTGCCGGACGCAGGCACGGGAAAAGTCAGCTCCGACGATGAACATCACGGACTTTCCCCACGGCGGCAAAGCCGCCCGCGGGGCCCGGGCCGACATGCAGCGGACTAAAAAAAGTCCCGAGGCCAGCCTGCCTGGTTGAGGCAGGTCTCCGAAATACTCGTTAGGGATCGGATGCTACGCGAAGGGGTTGTGCACAGCGCAGCGCTGGTGGCGTGATCGACTTCCAGGCCACCATCGCCGTTTTCCCTGAGCGATCCAGGTAGTAGTGGTGGCCCTCTGAACTCGCCTTCGGATCCTTGTCTACGCGGACCCGATCCGGAAACAGCGCGGTCTGTCGTTTGTTCGTCATCTGCCCGTTCAGCGCGGGACCGGCCGCCCCGGCCGACCTCCG
>JANPFD010000060.1:0-3782 GCA_031423255.1 Myxococcales bacterium
CCCTCAACCAGCGCCTGCCCCGCAGTCACCTCACGCCGGCGCGGCCGGCGGGTGCGTGAACGGCAGCGCCGGCGGGAACGCGTGCAGCGGGAACTCGACATCACGCACACCCCTGCGCAACGCCGCGGCCGCCCCCCGAAACGCGTCCACGAACGCGCGGTACGCGCTCATGAACCCGTTGCGCGCCCCCTTCGTCGACGCGTGCACCGGCGGCGCGGGGCTGCGGTCTGAGTGCGATAGGGAGGTGCCAGGTGATTCGTAAAACGCTGACGGCGCCCGCAGGGAGACCAGGGTTCTGGCGACCGAAATGCGCGCGACGGGACGATGGCGACGGGCTTCTCACCACTTCCAGTGCCTCCGGCCCGGCCATCAGGGCCGCGAGGAGCGCCCGCGGGCCTCGCCCCAGGGTGCGCAGCCGCCGCCAGACGTACCTCGGCCCAGGGACACTCGATCCCTCACCCACGCCTCCCCGGCGGTCACCTCACGCCGGCGTCGGCGGCGGGTGCGTGAACGGCAGCGCCGGCGGGAACGCGTGCAGCGGGAATTCGACATCACGCACACCCCGGCGCAGCGCCGCAGCCGCCGCGCGAAACGCATCCACGAACGCGCGATAGCCCGCCAGGAACCCATTGCGCGCGGCCCTGGTCGACGCGTGTACGGGCGGCGCGGGGCTGCGATCCGACTGAGCGGGCCTGCTGTGCGGATCCTGCGCAAGAATCTTGGCGACGCCCATGAATCCCCGCCGCTTGGCCTCAGCCTGCGCGCGCGCTTCCTGCTCGACCTCGGCGATCATGTGGCGGCACAGGGTTCGGCGCTGCTCGGGCGAGACTTCCCGCCAGCAGGGCAGCGGCGCCAGGCGCACGCGCACTTCGCTCGCGAACTGTCGTCCGTGCACGGTCTCGCCGCGACGGCGCGCCTGGTACTCGGCGGTGCGGTCGAACCACGTCCCGCGCACCGGCTCGTCGTGCGCCAGCGCCCGCACGCACGACGCCCCCGGCCACAACCCCGGCGACGCCACCAGCCCCTCCTTGCAGCCGTTGCGAAGGATGTATTTCAGACGCGCCACCTGCGCGGTCACGTCCGCGACGACGATGGCGACGTAGCGTCGCCGCCAGAAGCGCTCGCGCCAGTCGTGCAACCGCCCGGCCTCGCGCGCGATGTTGGACGCGACAAACGCCATGAAGGCCGCCAGGTGGGCGGCGTGGCGCGGGCTGCACAGCAGATGAACGTGGTTGCCCATGGCCACAAACGCGTGGATTAGCATCGCGTACTTCTCCTGCGCGCGGCCGAGCACCCCAACCACCAGGTCGTTGAGCTCGTCGCTGGGCCGCAACAGGAAGCGCCCCTGGATCGTACGCATGGTGACCTCCACGACCGTATCAGGCGGGATGAAGCGCAGGGGACGTGCCATGCGGCAGTTGTCGACGCCGGCGCGAAGTTGTTCCCTGGCACCGCGAAGTTTCCGCAACCCTCGCGCGCGCCGGCCGAACACACGGCGGTCATGCCGTCGTTGATCCACGAGGCCATAGTCGAGCTGTTTCGCCAGCGCCCGGTGCTGGCCGCCGAGTTGCTACAGGAATCGCTGTTGGTGCCCATCCCGCGGTTCACCAGTGTGCGCATCGAGTCGGCGAACTTCACGGACCTGACCCCGCCCGAGTACCGCGCTGACCTGGTCGTCCTGCTGGCCAACGACCAGCCGGTGCTGGGCATCATCGTCGAGGTGCAGCTACGCATCGACGACGCGAAGGTCTACTCGTGGCCACATTACGCGACGAGCCTGCGCGTGCGGCTGTCGTGCCCGACGTGCGTGCTGGTCTACACGCTCGACGACAGGGTCGCGCGGTGGGCGGCGACGCCGGTGTCGTGCGGTCCGGGGTGGACGTTCGCACCGGTGGTGATCGGACCCGCGTTGGTACCGGTGGTCGAGGACATCGAGCAGGCGAGGGCGCGACCCGAACTGGCGCTGCTGTCTGTCCTGGCACACGGTAAGCGCGTGACGCCGGCGCGAGGCGTGCAGATGGGCAACACGGCGCTCAAGGCGACGGAGAACCTCAGTGACGAGGCACGGAAGCTGTACTACGATCTGATTCTCAACGCCCTGTCGGTAGCGGCGCGAAAGGAGTTCGAGGACATGTACCTGAAGAACCACGAATACGTCAGCGACTTCGCCCGCAAGTACGTGGCCGAGGGCAAGGCCGAGGGCAAGGCCGAGGGGCGACTTGAGGGCGAGGCGATCGCCGTCCTGCGAGTCCTGGAGGCACGGGGGATCGCCGTGGACGAGACGGCGCGCCAGCGCATTCTCGCGTGCACCGATCAAGCGACGCTCGACCAGTGGCTCAAGCGCGCCGTGATGGCTGCCACGGCAGCCGAAGTGGTGGCCAGCGGCTCGTAGCCACCACCCCCGGGATAGGGAGGTGCCAGGTGATTCGAATAGCGGCAATGGCAGGTGGCGCGACGGTGGCGTCGTGACCGTGGACCGATTCGGGGGGGGGCAGGGAGAATCCGATTGTGGGAGGCGCGCGATCAGGATGCGGTGGTCCGGGTCAAGCAGGAGGCGTACGGGGTCGACGTGTCGGACGGGACAGCGCTGGCCATGACGTCACGGACGTACTACCCGAAGAGCGGGCTTCTGCACGACCTCACGACCACCGGCGCTGATGGCCAAAGCCGCCAGAGCCTGAGACACCAGTACCGTGCCGACCGCAACCTCTGGGTGCGCTACCGGCCGGGCATGGGTGAGCTGTTCGCCTACGACGATCTCGATCGGTTCACGTCGTGGTCCGAGCTGGATCACCGTGGCGTCGACCTCGGCTGAGTGTCGCGCTTTCCCTGCCGTTGACATACTTATGTCACGTCCCTATGCTTTCATGCATGCGCACGACGGTCCGCCTCAACGACCGCTTGATGGCGGACGTGAAGCGTCTCGCCCACGAGTCCGGCCTGACCTTGACTGCGGTCATCGAAGGGTCCTTGCGGGAAACGCTGGCACGCCGGCGACGACCTGCGAAGAGGGCCCGCGTGCGCCTGCCGACGTTTCGGGGTGATGGGGTGCGCCCCGGGGTGAACCTGGACAATGCCGCCGCATTGCTCGACTTGATGGACGGTCGCAGTGGTCCTGCCTGACGTAAACGTCCTCGTCTACTCGTTCCGAGCAGACGCCGTGGACCACTCCCGGTATCGTGCCTGGTTGGACGCCCTCGTGAACGGCGATGCGTCGTTTGGTCTCTCCGATCTCGCGCTATCCGGCTTTCTGCGAATCGTCACTCACCCCGCGGTTTTCAAGACGCCGACGCCTATGGCCCGGGCGCTTCGCTTCGTTGAGACGATCCGGGGATCCCCGAACGCCATCGTGATCGCTCCCGGCCCGCGACACTTCGACATCTTCGCCGGCCTGTGCCGCCTGGGCGGCGTGCGCGGCAATCTTGTACCCGACGCCTTTCTGGCTGCCCTCGCGATCGAGAGTGGCAGCGAGTGGGTAACCGCCGACAAGGACTTCGCCCGGTTTCCGGGCCTGCGTTGGCGCCACCCCCTGGACTGAGATCGGCGCTACGGATCGTACGTTGCGAGTACCCGGGCGTCCTCGCCTTCATCGCGTCGGTGCTCTGGCTCGACACGCCACCTTCACGCCCCCTTCGCGTCGATGGAGCCGCGCGCTCGGTGGGGGCGCGGTGGCAGCGCCGGCTCGGTGGGCGCGAGCACGACGCCGATCTCGGCGCGGTTCAGGCGCCGCCCTCGACGAGCCGAAAGGCGCTCGCCATCCGATCCTGCTCCGACCGCAAGAT
>JANPFD010000061.1:0-10976 GCA_031423255.1 Myxococcales bacterium
GCCGGAAAAGGGCCAAAACCTCGCGATCGCCGAGTGGCCGACTGCGAGCGGGCCGGCCGACTACGTCTTGTTCGTCGGGCTCATGCCGGTGGCCACGATCGAGGCAAAGCGCAAGAACATCGACGTCTCGGGCGCCCTCCAGCAGGCGAAACGCTACAGCCGCACTTTCCAGTGGGCCGAGGGTCTCTTGCCACCCGGGGGGCCATGGCGCGAGTTTCAGATCCCTTTCGGCTTCTCCTCCAACGGACGCCCTTTCCTGCGCCAGCTGGCCACGCGCAGCGGGACCTGGTTCTGCGATCTGCGCAACTCCGAAAACCTTGGCCACGCGCTCGACGGCTGGTACACGCCTGACGGCCTCGTGGCCCTGCTCAAACGCGACGAGCAGCGGGCCCACGAACAACTCAAGAATGATCCCTTCGCCTACGGATTCCCGCTCCGCCCCTACCAGCAGGAAGCCATCCAGGCCGTCGAGGCCGCCATCGGTCAGGGCCAGCGCGAGATGCTTTTGGCCATGGCGACCGGGACAGGAAAGACAAAGACCTGCATCGCCCTGATCTACCGGCTTTTGAAGGCGCAGCGCTTCCGGCGCGTGCTGTTTCTCGTCGACCGTTCGGCGCTCGGTGAGCAAGCGGCCAACGCGTTCAAAGACACGCGTATGGAGAGCCTGCAGACCTTCGCCGACGTGTTCGGCATCAAGGAGCTGGACGACCAAAAGCCCGATGCAGACACCGCTGTGCACGTGGCCACGGTGCAGGGCCTTGTGCAGCGGGTCTTGTATGCCGCGGAGGGCACCGCGCCGGCGTCGGTTGATCAGTACGACTGCATCGTTGTGGACGAGTGCCACCGCGGTTACCTTCTCGACCGCGAGCTTTCCGACATCGAACTCGGCTTCCGCAGCTTCGACGACTACATTTCGAAGTACCGCCGCGTTCTCGATTACTTCGATGCGGTCAAGATTGGCCTCACCGCCACGCCAGCGCTGCACACCACGCAGATTTTTGGGGTTCCCGTGTTCAGCTACAGCTACCGGGAAGCGGTCATCGACGGCTACCTTGTTGACCACGAGCCGCCAGTACAGATCAACACGCAGCTCTCCACGGCTGGCATCGTCTGGAAGGCGGGCGAGGAGGTTGGGGTCTACAACGTTCTCAGGAACCAGGTCGAGCTCTTCACGACCCCCGATGAGATCCGCATCGACGTCGAGGACTTCAACCGCAAGGTCATCACGGAGTCCTTCAACCGGGTTGTCTGCGAGTACCTGGCAGGCGAGATCGACCCGTCGTCGCGCCAGAAGACCCTCATCTTCTGCGTGAACGACGCGCACGCGGACATGGTCGTCGATCAGCTGAAAAAGGCTTTCGCGAAGCAGTACGGCAGCGTCGAAGACGATGCCGTACTGAAGATCACGGGCGCGGCAGACAAGCCGCTGCAACTCATCCGGCGCTACAAGAACGAACGCAACCCCAACGTTGCGGTGACGGTCGACCTGCTCACCACAGGCGTGGACGTGCCCGAGATCTGCAACCTCGTGTTCTTGCGTCGGGTGAACAGCCGCATCCTTTTTGACCAGATGCTCGGCCGCGCGACGCGCCTGTGTGAAGAAATCGGGAAGGAAACTTTTCGCATCTTCGACGCAGTAAAGATCTACGAAGCCCTTCAGAACGTCACGGCGATGCAGCCGGTCGTGGTGAACCCCTTCATCACCTTCACGCAGCTTGGTCGCGAGCTTGGCGAGGTCGTTACGGACGGGGAGCGCGGGCTCGTCCGTGACCAGTTCATCGCCAAGCTCCAGCGCAAGAAGCGGCACCTGACCGAGGCCCAGGCGCAGGACTTCGAGACACGCGCCGGGATGCCGACCGAAGCATTCATTCACCAGCTTCGTACGATGTCGCTGCCGGAGATTGCTGCCTGGTTCACGCAGAACCCGGACCTCGGAGAGATCCTCGACCGCAAGGGCGGGGGGCAGCCGACTCCAACGTTGTTCTCGGTTCACCCGGACGCCCTCATCGGCACCGAGCGCGGCTACGGCAAGGCTAAGAAGCCGGAAGACTACCTGAAGGAGTTCTCCGAGTTCATCAAGAGCCACGGCAACACGCTCCCCGCGCTGGTCACGGTGCTCACCCGACCACGCGATCTGACGCGCAAGCAGCTGCGGGACTTGGCGTTCGAACTTGACCGTGCCGGTTTCAGCGAAGCCAACTTGGCCACAGCCTGGCGCGAGATGACCAACCAGGACATCGCGGCGCGGATCGTCGGCTATGTCCGTCAGGCGGCTATCGGCGACGCCCTGGTGCCGTACGAGCAGCGTGTCGATCTCGCTCTGCAGACCATCCTGGCGTCCAGGGCGTGGACCACGCCGCAGCGCCAATGGCTGCAGAAGATCGCTGCGCAGACCAAGGCGAACCTCATCGTTGATCGCGCAGCGCTGGACGATCCGGACCAAGTCTTCAAGCGTGAGGGTGGCGGATTCGCGCGCCTCGATCGCATCTTCGAGGGCGATCTGCAGCAGGTGCTGGACACCTTCAACGATTCGCTTTGGACGCTCGCGGCCTGACCGACCCCGACAAGGAATCATGAGCAACGTAACCCACGACATCGTCGCCAAGCTCTGGAACCTTTGCAACGTCCTGAAAGACGACGGGGTCACGTACCACCAGTACGTTACCGAACTGACGTACCTCCTGTTCCTCAAGATGGCGAAGGAGACGGGCACCGAGGATCAGATCCCCAAGGGGTATCGGTGGAATGACCTCGAGAAGAAGGCCGCGCCCGACAGGTTGGAGCACCACAAGCTCACGCTCATTCATCTCGGCACGCATGGCTCCACGTTGGTGAAGGAGATCTTCGGCAACGCCAGCTCCTTCATCAAGAAGGCCACGACGCTGTCGACGTTGGTTGCCGAGATCGACAAGCTTGACTGGTACAGCGCTCGGCAAGAGGGGCTCGGCGACCTCTACGAGGGGCTGCTCGAGAAGAACGCGAACGAGAAGAAGTCCGGGGCGGGGCAGTACTTCACGCCGCGTAGGCTGATCGACTCGATGGTCTGGTTGATGAAGCCGGTTCTGGAGGACGTCATTCAAGATCCGGCGGCTGGCACCGGCGGTTTTCTCATCGCCGCGAACCACTACATTCGCGAGCACGGCAAACCAGATAGTTGGACCGAGGCGCAGCAGCGCAAGTATCGGCGCGGGACTTTCTACGGCATGGAGCACGTGCAGGACACGCACCGCCTCGCGCTCATGAACCTGATGCTGCACGGCCTCGACTCGGACCCACAGGCCGCCGGCATCCGCTACGGCGACACGCTCTCGCCAGAAGGTGAGGCGCTGCCCAAGGCCACGCTGATCCTTACGAACCCACCCTTCGGCACGAAGAAGGGTGGGGGGCTACCCACGCGAACGGACTTCACTTTCCCGACCAGCAACAAGCAGTTCTGCTTCGTTCAGCACATCTACCGCGGGCTGAAGCCGGGCGGTCGAGCCGCTGTCGTGCTGCCCGACAACGTGCTCTTCGAGGGCAGCACCGGGAAGCAGATCCGCGGCGACTTGATGGACAAGTGCAACCTGCACACGATCCTCCGGCTGCCCACTGGCATCTTCTACGCGCAGGGCGTGAAGACCAACGTGCTGTTCTTCACCCGCGGGGAGAAGGACAAGGGCAACACCAAGGAGGTGTGGGTCTACGACCTGCGCGCCAACATGGCCCAGTTCGGCAAGCGCACGCTGCTCACGCGCGAGCATTTCGCGGAGTTCGAGGCGGCGTTCGGCAAGGATCCCCTGGGCAGCCCGAAGAGCCTCGCCAAGCGCAAGGACACCGGGGAGGAGGGCCGCTTCCGCAAGTTCACGCGCGAGTGGATCGCGGAGCGCGGCGAGAGCCTCGACATCGCGTGGCTCAAGGACGACAGCGACGGTGCGAACGACGAGCTGCCCGAACCGGCGGTGCTGGCCCGCGAGGCGATGACGGAGCTGGAGGGCGCGTTCGAGGAGCTACGCGGGATTCTGGCCGAGCTGGGCGAGGCCGTTGAGGAGGTGGAGGCATGAGCGCGCTTCCTCCTGGGTGGACTGAGGCTCCGCTCGAGGCGCTCGTTGATATCCTCGATTCCGCCCGTGTCCCACTCAACGCGACGGAGCGCGAGCAGCGCATCGCCGGGAAATCGGCCGAGGCCCTGTTCCCCTACTACGGCGCCACCGGTCAGGTGGGCGAGATTGACGCCTACCTGTTCGATGAACCACTCGTCCTCCTCGGGGAGGACGGCGTTCCCTTCTTCGACCGACTTCGCCACAAGGCGTACCTCGTCCACGGCAAGTGCTGGGTGAACAACCACGCCCACGTGCTTCGAGCAATCGATGTTGCAGCTGATCGCCGGTATCTCGCCGGGTATCTCAACATCTTTAACTACAACGGCTTCGTAACCGGATCGACGAGGCTGAAGCTTACTCAGGGAGCCATGCGGTCGATCCCGGTTTCGGTTGCGCCGCTTCCCGAGCAGAAGCGCATCGCCGACAAGCTCGACGCCCTCCTCGCACGCGTGAACGCCTGCCGCGAACGCCTCGCCCGCGTCCCCACCATCCTCAAACGCTTCCGCCAGTCCGTCCTCGCCGCCGCAACGAGCGGCGAGCTGACGCGTGAGTGGCGGGAGGCCCGGGGCGACGACGGCGGGATTCAGTTGTTTCAGATCGAGGATGCCGACGCCATTGGTGACTACTCCTTCCCTGCCTCGTGGAGCGCGCGACGCCTCTCAGACATCGCGACCATTGCCGGCGGAATGACCAAGGACTCCAAGAAGCAGGCCGCGGAGTTTACGGTCTTGCCATACCTCCGGGTGGCGAACGTCCAGCGTGGCTATCTTGACCTGAGCCAGGTGAAGACCATTCGTGTGCCACCAGACCGCGTCGCCGAGTTGTTACTCCGTGCCGGTGACATCCTGTTCAACGAAGGTGGCGACATCGACAAGCTAGGAAGAGGCTGGGTCTGGAACGACGAGTTGCCCGCCTGTGTCTTTCAGAATCACGTTTTCCGAGCTCGCCTTCTCGATCCAAAATTCGAGGCCAGGTATTTCTCTTGGTACGGCAACAGTCGCGGATACGAGTACTTCCTCGCCCGGGGAAAACAGACGACAAATCTCGCTTCAATCAACAAGTCGGTGCTGTCTGCCCTGCCTGTTGCGGTCCCTCCGGTAGAGGAGCAGGCGGAGATCGTCCGCCGTGTCCAAGAGCTGTTCCAGTTTGCGAGCCGAATGGACCGGAACTGTTCGAGTGCCACAGCAAACGTCGGCGCCCTGACGCCTTCAGCACTTGCCAGGGCCTTCCGTGGTGAGCTCGTCCCGCAGAACCCGAACGACGAACCCGCATCCGAGTTGTTGGCCAGACTGCGAGCCCAGCAGACAAGCGTCGCCGCTGGGCCTCCACGAAGGCGCCTAAAGGTGCCGGGGAAGAGACCCACGATGAGCAATACCGACAAAAACGCGATCAGGGCAGCGATTCTGACCCTGAAGACCGACAGTTTCTCGTTCGACGACCTGAGGGCCCAGGTGGCGGGCGACTACGAATCCCTGAAGGACGCGCTCTTCGCCCTTCTGGGGGAGCCCACCCCTGTCGTTCGCCAGGTCTTCGACAAGGAGGCCAAGAGAATGCAGCTCGTTCGAGTGAGGCCGTGAAACTTACCCGCGTACACATCGTCAAGGCGGCAGCCTGCGGTGGTCTCCTGGATGGCCTCGACGTCGGATTGAGGGGCGCCCAGGGTGGTCCCGAGCGGTTCGACCCTCTGTGTCTCGTCGGCCCGAACGGCGCCGGCAAATCACAGTTCCTCCAGGTCATCGCAGAGGCCTTTCAGGCGGTTTTCCATGCTTGTGTGGAGGACGAGGAACTCGCGAAGGGGAACGAGGATCTCCAGTTTGAGCTCGAGTACTTCATCCGTCCCGCACCCACTCGCCAGCCTGTCCTGATTCGCGTCTCGCGGTGCGGCGAAGGGAAGCGACGTCCGACGCTGAAGATCCAACGCAAGGACGGCATCGAGTGGGTCGAGTGTCCAATCGCCGATCCTGGTACCCGAAAACTGCTACCGTCGCGGGTCATCGGATACACATCTGGCGACAACGAGACCTTGAGCCTTCCGTTCCTGGTGAGCCGGAGCGGGTACGCGGACGCAGTAGGCAAACAGGCCCTGGCGCGGGAGCCGAGCGGGACGCAGAAGCCGATTTCGGACACGCGACTCATGCTCGTCGACTACGGGACCCACCTCGAAGTCCTGGTGGCAAACCTTCTCCTAGCGTCGGACGAGGAACGCGCGGCGCTACTGGGCGACGCGAAGCTCAGGGACATCCATTCATTTCGGTGCGTCATTCAACTCGCCCACAGCGCCGTTCCCAAACTCGCGGCGCGCGAGGCTTCGAGTCGAAGGCGCAAGGGTGTCCAGCTGACGGACGAGCTCGAGCGTTACGTCGACCAACTGAAGCGCTGCTCAACATGCCATTCGTACGACGAGAAGTCGGAAACCTTCATTTTTGACTTCTTCGTGAACGAGCAGACGCGCGAAGCGTTCCGGTGCTTCTGGCAGAGCACGATCGAACTCTACTCTGCACTTCACAAGGTCTCGATGCTGAACGACTTGGCGATTCACAAAGAGACCCGCAAGCGCTTGCTTCGCGACATCGAAACGCGGCGCTTCGCGGCGCGTCTGCCGGAGCCCCAAGACGAGGACCGAGTGTTTCGGTTTGAGCAGGTTCGGTTTGTGCCGAAAGTGGGCGATGGCGTCGTTGACTACGTCTCGTTGTCCGACGGCGAGCACCAGCTCGCGCAGATTCTTGGAACGATGTGCATGGCATCGTTCGCCAACGTGCTCTTCCTGTTGGACGAGCCGGAATCTCACTTCAATCCTCAGTGGCGCGTCAAGTTCATTTCACGGCTCAAGGACTTACCCACCGCCAACGGCAAGCGCGGCGATGCAGGGAGTGCATCAAGGCAGCAGGACTGCTTGCTGACGACTCACTCACCTTTCGTTCCCTCCGACATGGCGCGAGAGAAGGTACTGATCTTCAAGAAGGTCGACCAGGGCGTGCAGGTTCGACGTCCAGGCATCGAGACCTTCGGCACGACTTTCGACACGATCCTCGAGGAATGCTTCGACGTTCGCCCACCGATGTCGGACGTTCCTCGGCGCGAGATAGCGGACCTAATGGAGAGCCAGGATCGCGAGGCCATCAAGGCAGGCATCGCGCGGCTCGGCGACTCGGTCGAGAAGGTGTTCTTGATGGATCGCCTGCGGCACCTGTCGCTGCGGGAGGGCGCATAACTGTGCTCTTTGGCTACCCAGTTGCGGCGACGCAGAACAACTGGCTTCACGACTGCCTTTGCGAGGCAGTGCGGGCGATTCATGCCTTGGTGGACGCGCACAAGCGGTACCCCGCGTGGCCGAACGTCCTTCCGACGGCCTGCCGGCCCGCTCTGGAGTCTCGAACCGGGCTGCGCACCCGATTGAAGGCCTATGACCGCGTGGTTCGGCAGCTGGCGAAGGCCGACCGGGACGTGGTGCTCGATGCCCTCGAGGGCGAGAACCGCATCTCGGACTTGCTGTCGGGTGCGCACGACTGCGCCACGATCGACGGGTTGCCGGACGCCGTCCGTGAACCCGTCGAGGCTCTGTTCGGCTTCGCGTTCGGCCTGCTCACCGATTTCGATGTGCGCGATCAGCAGTACGCCGCTCTCTACGCTGCTGCTCCAGAACACGTGTGCCCATTCTGCGGCACGGAGTACTTCGACGCTCCAGGCGCGGCGCGCGAAGCGCTGGACCACTACCTGACGAGAAGCCGATACCCATTCGCCGCAGCCAACCTGCGGAACCTCGTTCCCATGGGTCACAAGTGCAACTCCAGCTACAAGCTCGCGAGCGACCTGTTGCGACGGACTGATGGCTCGCGCCGCCTAGCATTCGACCCGTACAACCATACGAAGGTCAGCGTTTCACTGGACGAAAGCGAGCCTTTCGATGGTGCGACGGAGCACACGCCGAAATGGGCGATTCGGTTTGACCCAGAGACACCGGCTGTGCCGACCTGGGACGAGGTTTTTTCGGTGCGCGAGCGCTACCGCCGGGATCACCTGGATCCGTGGTTTCCGAACTGGCTCAACCACTTCGTAACGCTTGCTCGGCGTGAAGGTGTACAAGCGGAGTCTGACGAGGCGTTGGTTGCTGCGCTTCGGCGGTACGAGCAGTTCTTTGAGGATTGCGGCCTGCAAGATCGGGCGTTCCTCAAGGCAGCCGTGTTTCGCATGCTTCGTCGGCATTGCGAGGCTGGTCATCAGCGCCTGCTGGATCAACTCAGGAATTTGGTGGCGCCGCCGGCGCCGCCGGTGGCAGGCCCATGGCCCTTGGCAGTTGAGGAGACCGCCTGACTTCCGCGGCCCTCGATAACCTCCGACGCTCGGTCGAGGATGGTGGTCTTGCATGACCCAATCCCTCACCCAGCTCATCGCCAAGGGCGAGTCCGCCACGCTCGAGCTGAAGCGCTCGACGGGCGAGCTGCGCGAGGCGATGCAATCCATCTGCGCGTTCGCCAACAGCAAGGGCGGTCGCGTGATCATCGGTGTGAAGCCGAACGGCGAACTCCTCGGCCAGCAGGTTAGCGAGCAGACCTTCCACGAGATCGCGGCTGCGCGTGATCGCTTCGAGCCGCCCATCGAGTTCGAGGTCGAGAACGTCGAGGTCGCCCCGGGTCGCACCGCGATTGTGCTCACGGTCGGCGGCGCGAGGGATTCTGTGCCCTTCACCTTCGACGGCCGCGCTTTCGAGCGCGTCGGGAACACCACCCGCAAGATGGCGCAGGCGCGCTACGAGGCCCTCTTGCTCGAACGCGCGCACAGCCGTCGGCGTTGGGAGAACCAGGAGGCCGACGAGATCACCCTCAAGGACATCGACCACGACGAGGTCTTCCGCATCGTGCGGATCATCCAGTCGATCGGGCGGCTCACGGGGCCCGCTGGCAAGAGCCTTCCCGACATGCTCGACCGTCTCGGGCTACGGAAGGACAGCAAGCTCCTCCGCGCCGCCGTGGTGCTCTTCGGCAGGACCTTCCTGCCCGACTACCCGCAGTGCGAACTGCGCATGGCGCGCTTCCGAGGCCTCGATAAAACCGAGTTCCTCGACCAGCGTCAGCTCCGGGGGCCAGCGTTCAAGCTCCTCGAAGATGCCGAGATCTTCTGCCAGCGCCACTTCCCCATGCCCGGGAAGATCGTCCCCGGCCAGATGCGCCGGGTCGAGACGCCGCTCATCCCGCCCGATGCCATGCGCGAGATCCTCGTCAACGCGCTCGTCCACCGTGACTACTCGATCGCGGGCGGCGCTGTGTCGCTTGCGATCTTCGACGACCGCGTCGAGGTCTGGAGCGCGGGCAAGTATCCGAACGGCATCACGCCGGAGTCGCTCACGCGCCAGCACCTGTCGGTACAGCGCAACCCCATCATCGCCGAGGTCTTCTACCGGACGGGACTCATCGAGAAGTGGGGCCGCGGCACCAACCGGGTCGCCGAGATGTGCACGGGTGCCGGCGTCGCTATCCCGCAGTTCGAGGAGATCACCGGCGCGGCGGTGGTGACATTCCGCGTGCCGGTCGCCCAGGCAGGGCCTGAGTCGCGGCCCGAGTCGCGGCCCGAGTCGCAGCCCGAGTCGCGGCCCGAGTCAAAACACCGTTCGCTCGAAATCCGCATCGCCATCGCCCTGGAAGGCGGTCCGCTCGCCAAGTCCGAGTTGGCCCGTGTGCTGGGGCTCAGGGGCGTTTCCGGACAGCTCAAGAAGACGATTTCGGCGTTGCTTGAACGCCACGCCATAGAGTTCACGATGCCCGAAAAACCTGGGAGCCGCCTTCAAAAGTACCGCCTGACGAACCCCGGCACGGGAACGCGATAGCGACGGTCAACGCGAACATGATCTTGGCCGATGACTCTCCCCTCCACCGCCTGCCGAACGGCCTTCCGGTCAAGCTGGTGCAGATGCTGGATGGCATTCGTTACGCCATTTCGATGGCCGATCTGTCATACACGCGCCTGACTGGGACCCTTGCCTTCGCGTTTCTTGAGGGCGAAGTGCGTCCGCATCAACTCGCAGCCGCCGCATTTCTCGACGCTTGGTCGATGACCGACTCGGTCAATCGCCTCCGTGTCCTTCTTCCGCTGGCGATTCGGCAGCGGGTTGTCCCCGCGGTGAAGGTGTTCCTGCTGGCCACAGAAACGATCAAGACACTCCGTGATTCCTTCCAGCATGCTGATGAGCGAGTTCGAGATGCCGCGCCCTTCCCGATGCCCGGAGTTCCTCCGCTCTGGGGAACCCTGGAGTGCCTCGCGCCCGGGCAGGACCGAACGAAGGCAAGGAGCCTGAGCATCACCCCGGGCACCCGAACCTTCCGATGGGCGAACTCGGCCATCGCGGACTGCCCATATCCGGCCTCCCCGGTCGACCACATCGCGCTTACGGCCTTCGGCGTGGAAGTGTCACTCACCCGGACCCACGGTCATGTTGCAAAGCTCGCTGCGGTGCTGGAGGGGATCGTGCCGACGGGCGCAACCGGGATGACCTTCGCCGACCTGGTGATGATGGCCGACGTCCCCTACGACGCGGGCGGTGGGGAACAGTGAACGCTCACCCTGACGGCCCTTCCACCGAATCCGGGAGATTGTCATTGCGATTGCCAATCTCCCGGGTCATGGCGCGTTATGAGCGCCCCCGCGCTCTTACGGCATACCGTGCAACGGCCGGCGCACTTTCGAGTAGCTGAAGCGCGCTGGGTTCACCGCTGTCGCGCCGCCGGTGTCGACTTCGATGATCCGACCCGCGATGGGCTCGTAGGTGTTGCCGCGCAGGTTGGTTGATGGGTTCGCGCGCCGGCTTTGTGATGGCGTCACTCGGCGAAGTTTCTGGGTGGCGGCGGCGTGAGGCACGGGATGCGGGCGCGGTAGCGGGCATCGTCGAGGGCCGCGCGGTGGTAC
>JANPFD010000062.1:0-3343 GCA_031423255.1 Myxococcales bacterium
GGGTGGTCTCACAGGAGAGACGGCATGCCCCCAAAGAAGCGACGGCGAGAGACAAGGGAGAGAGACAAGACAAGGGGATCAGCGAAGACGCAGATCCGGTATCGATCCAGATCGGTACACCCGTTAGAGTTCCGGCTGCGGCTGGTCAGGGAGGTGCTGGAGCAGAAGGCAGCGGTGGAGGAGGTGGGCCGGATCTTCGGGGTGAACAAGGGAACCCTGTACGACTGGATCAAGCGCTACCAGGACGGCGGGCTGGAGGGACTGACCCCGAAGCAGGTAGGCGCGAAGGCGAAGCGGAAGACGGCAGCTGCAGCCGCGAAGCGGGACGCAGTGGCGGGTCTGCGGCAGGAGCACCCCGAATGGGGAACGCGGCGGATCAGCGACGTCCTGAGACGGTTTCAGGCGTTGGGGGTGTCGGAGACAGTGGTGCGGCGGATCCTGCACGAGGAGGGGCTGCTGCTGGAGCGGGCGAGCCAGGAACCAGCACGGGAGCACCCACCGCGTCGCTTCGAGCGAGCGGCTCCGAACCAGATGTGGCAGTCAGACATTTTCACCTTTCTGCTGCGGCGGCACGAGCGGCTGTACCTGGCCGCATTCATGGACGACCACTCCCGCTTCATCGTGTCGTACGCGCTGGCGCACCGGCAGAAGTCGGAACTGGTGATGGAGGCACTGGAACGAGGCATCGCGGAGTACGGGGCGCCTCGGGAGATTCTGACGGACCAAGGGCGGCAGTACGTGTCATGGCGAGGGAAGACGGCCTTCGTGGAAGAGCTGCGACGCCAAGGAATCGACCACATCAAGAGCCGCCCGCAGCACCCGCAGACGCTGGGGAAGGTGGAGCGATTCTGGAAGACGCTGTGGGAGGAATTTCTCTCGCGGACGGTCTTTGCCGACTTTGCGGACTGTGACCGGCGGCTGCGGCTCTACATCGACGGATACAACTTCCAGCGGCCGCACCAGGGCATCGAGGGGATGACCCCGGCGGACAGATTTTTCCGTGCAGCGCCGCAGGTGCGTGCAGCGGTGGAGCAGGCCGTGGCGGCAAATGCGCTGCGGCTGGCGCTGGAGAAGCCGGTACAGAAGGCCTTTTACCTGGTGGGTCGCTTCGGGGACCAGGACCTGTCGATCGCGACGGGCGGCGGGGGGCTCAAGGTGCAGATGGGAGACATGCAACAGACGATCAAACTGCCAAAGGAGAGAGACGATGAAGAGCGCAGCACCCCGATCCGAATCCGACGAGAAGAAGCAGCCCGACGTGCGGAGGAAGCACCGGTCGCGACCGACACCGAAGTGGCTGCTCGAGAGGCAGGAGCTGGACGAGATAGCGAAACGGCGATGCCTGATGGTGCTGGAGGTGCTGTCCGGGGCGAAGCCGGTGACCGACGTGATTGGGGAGGGGCAGATGTCGAGAGGCACGTACTACAAGCTGGAGGAGCGAGCGCTGGGAGCGATGCTTCGGGCGCTGTCGCCGACGGCGGGGCCGGACGGGACGGATGGGCAGGCGCTGGCGGCGGCGTTGGCGCGGGTGCAGGAGCTGGAGGAGAAGCTGGCGAAGTCGGAGCAGGAGAAACGTCGGTCGGACAAGCTCTTTGTGATGACGAGGAAGCTGGTGAAAGCGGGACCATTGGTGACGGGCAGCGGGCGACCGCCGGGGAGCCGGAACCGGCCTCGCTCGACAACGAATGGGCCGAAACCTTTGCTCGGATCCAAGAGCCCGCTTACGACATTGACGACGGGGAGCGGGGGCGTGACCGCTTCGACCCAGAGGCCGGCTGGCGAGAGCGGGCGCTGACCTGGGAGCGAAAACTGGCGGGGGCGGAGGCGCCGAGTGAGCCTGCGTTGACGGAGGGCCACGATGGGCAAGGGCGGCAAGAAGACCCAGAGCTACACGCCGGCGCCGGTGATTTCACCGGAGGTGGCGCCACGGGTGCAGGCGGTGCTCAAGGTGGTGACGGGGCAGTGGACCGTCACGGAGGCGGCGGCGGAGCTTGGAATGTCGCGAAACCGCTTCCAGACGCTGATGCACCGGAGCCTGGAGGCGATGGTGGGCGAGCTGGAGCAGAAGCCGGCTGGCAGGCCAGCGCGGGCGGAACGAGAGCGGCAGCTGGAGGAGGAGACGACGCGCCTGCGTCGCGAGAACGAACGGCTGCAGGGACGGGTGTCCACCATCGACCGGCTGCTGGGGGTGGCGAGCGACATGCTCAAGGGACGGACGGAGGCGAGTGGCCGGCAGAAGAAGAAGTCGCCCTCGACGTCACCGACCTCGTCAACGAAGGCGAGCAATGAACCGGAGGACCCCGACGGCGAAGCTCGGCGCAAGCTGGACGACGTCGTGCAATTACGACAACTCGGTCTGGGAACCACGCTGTCCGCGGCGATTGTGGGCGTGAGCCTATCAACGGTGCGGCGCTGGGCCGCGGCGCAGCGGAATGGACAACCGCTGCGCCGCCGTTGCGGCCCCGCTCGCGCCGTCCCGAATGCAGCGATGGTGAACAAGGCGGTCGAGATGGTGCGCGAGCTACGCGGTCTGGTCGGTGCTGCATCGTTGGGGGTGAGCACCGGGCTGTCCCGACGACAGGCTGCCGCCGTCAAACAAGATGAGCAGACCGCAATGGAGCGCGAGCGCAAAGCGGCCTGCACGAGCGTGATCATCTCCACGCCTGGAATCGTCCGTGGCTTTGATCAGATGTACGTCTGGACCCACGAAGGCTGGCGCTTCCCGCTGGTGAGCGCCGATGCGGCAGTGCCGTACCGGACCAGCATCCTCGTGGCCGAGGCGTACGACGAGGATGCGGTCCTGGCCGCCCTGGAGCGCGACCTGGCCGAGGGCGGGGCACCCCTGGTATGGCGGCGTGACCGGCACAGCGCCCACCGCACTGACGCCGTGGTCCGCCTGCTCGAGGCGCACGGGGTGCTGACCCTCCAAGGCCCGGCCTACTACCCCCGCTTCTACGGCCAGCTCGAACGCCAGAACCGCGACCACCGCGCCTGGCTCGACCAAGGGGGCGTGCTTCCGGCCGCCGCCCTCCAGCCGGCCTGCGACCGCATGAAGACCGCGCTCAACGAACACTGGCGCCGTCGTGCACTCGGATGGCGTACGCCCGCGGAGCTCTGGAACGCGCGGCCCCCGATCACCCGTCAGCAACGCGACTCTTTCAGGAAGGAGGTGTACGATCGGGCTGCACGGCTCGACCGGCACATGGACCATGACAACGACCTGGCAATGCGCCTTGCCATCGAACAGGCGCTCACGAACCGAGGCTACCTACGGCTGGAACGCGGAGTCGGCGCTAATTGATTACGTCAACTCAAATTGCTCAACAAACCCGGCGCGGCACAA
>JANPFD010000063.1:0-5638 GCA_031423255.1 Myxococcales bacterium
AGCTGCTCCGGACTCTGTCGGGCAATCCCAGGTGGAACGATCTCAAGAAAGTGGCCGACGCCCCGAGCTGGATCGACTACTTCCTCATCCAGGACCTCACCAACAACACCGACGCCTACTACCGGAGCTGGTACTTCACCACAGTTCAGCCAACCTCTCCAGGAGGACCGTGGCCTGTCCGAGTTCCGGGCTCGTCCCGAACACCAGAGCGACGGTTCTCTCCGGGAAAACGAGCGAGCGTTGGTCGATGCCGAGGCCGACAGCTTTGACCGCACTGGCAAACTGCTCGAAGGCGGCAGACTCATCGCCCCGCAGCCAAACCTCCCACCAGATCGACTCCTCGGGCTTTGGGAACAGCTCGGGAGCGTCGGTCCAGAACGATTCGAGAACAGCGAGTCGGATCTCGGAGATGCTGTCAACTAGTACCTGGCCACAGTGATGTTGACCGGTTCACGCAGCGGGCCGTACCGCTGCGTGGCCGCTGGGGTTTGGGTAGGCTCGCCCCAGTTTTTGGCGAGCGCGGTCAACGGTGAAGAGCCATTTGATCTTGGCGCCCTCGGCGTTCCGACGACGCTCCCAACTTGCGATCTCGGTGACGAGTGTGTCCTTGTCAGGGATTCGGCGGTCGAGGCACTGCCGAACCATCACGCCGATTTCGATCTCGACCATGTTGAGCCAGCTCGCGTGCTTCGGCGTGAAATGAAACTCTAATCGGTTGAGAATGCGCCGGGCTTCGTCGGGAGCGAATGCTTGGTAGAGCGCCCCCGCCGAGTGCGCCGACAGATTGTCGAGCACCACCCGGATTCGTTCGGCTTCCGGGTAGTGGACATCGACAAGCTCCCGCATGCATTCAGCGAAGTCGATGCAGGTGCGTTGGTCGGTGACCTTGGCACGCCTCCAGGGGCGATTTACGTCGATGAACATGAAGACGTTGGCGGTGCCGTTTCGGACGTACTCGTAGTCGACTCGCCTGGGTTTGCCCGGTTCCGCAGGGATCGGCACGCGCTCTTCGCCGATCAGCTGCCTCGGCGTCTCATCGAAGCAGACTACTGGGCGCCCGGGATCTGGCGCCTCGGCGTAAAGTTGGAGGACATCCTCCATCCGAGCCACGTACTCACCGTTGATCTCGGGAATACACCACATCTTCTCCTGCCAGGGCTTGAGCGGCATCTCGGCCAGCCGTCGACGGATCGTCTCGTCCGACAAGCTGTCGTGCGCGGTGAGACGCACCATTTCGTCGGCCAGAAGTTGCATGGTCCATTTGGCCCGTCCGGCCGGTGGCTTTGAGCAAGCCACTGCAATCAGAAAACTTTCGTCGCTAGCGTCCAGCTTTCGGGGAGCGCCCGGTCGCGGAGACTCACTCAGCGCCTGCTCCAAGCCCTCCTCGACGAAGCGTTGCTTGGTTCTATACACGGTGGACGTACCGACCCCGACGTTGTCGGCGATCGCCTCGTCGGTGGATTTCGCATCAGCGGCAAGCAGAATCTGAGCCCGCTTGATCTTGCGAACCGCCCCCTTGCCGCCTCTCACGAGTTCCTGGAGTTGCGCGCGCTCGTCCGAGGTCAGC
Organism: Myxococcales bacterium; assembly: GCA_031423255.1. Classification (GTDB taxonomy): domain Bacteria; phylum Myxococcota_A; class Polyangia; order Fen-1088; family Fen-1088; genus JANPFD01. The sequence goes on from JANPFD010000063.1 coordinate 1,568, forward strand.
GTCACGCGATAGCGTATATTCATGGAGATCTTTGATCAGAACGCTGATCCCATGTCCAGTAAATCGTCGCCGCCTTTCACAGAAAAGCAGGGCCAGTACCTGGCGTTCATCCACACGTACACCCTGCTCAACAGACAACCGCCGGCCGAGGCAGACTTCCAGCGATTCTTCGGAGTCACCCCCCCCTCCGTCCACGACATGATCCTCGGCCTGGAACGACGCGGCTTGATCAGTCGTGTCCCCCGCCAACCCCGTTCCATCAAGCTGATGGTGTCCGCGGCCGATCTGCCTCAGCTCCAATCGATCGAAATCACTGTGGCCAGGTACTAGGGGCTGGTTCTTGGGCGTTCCCGACCGGGTTTCCTTCGTCAGGTAGTCCTGGACGAGCTTCAAGAACGTGCCCAAACGATTCTCCGGAACGAGCACGGTCGCGTACGTCACTTCGTCAGCCACCCGTACATTCCGCAGCTCTATCCCTTGCCGCAGACGCTCGAGTGACTCGACCATCAAAGGGAATCCGGGATCGCTGCGAAATTCCAGCAGAAGCCCCTGTTCCGTCGGAAGACCGACCGCTTCGGCCCCGGCACCCCGCTGATCGCGGATTTGCTTGAGCGCCGCAAGCAGCTTGTTTCCCTGGGTCATGCGATCGCGTGGTGGTAACAACTGTCGCACGCGACTGTATCCTGGAGCGACGTAGGTGTCCGACTGACCCGAACCTGTGAGGAACAGGTGCTGCAGCTTGCCGTCGGTCACCGTCGCGCGCGGCTACGCTCTCGCAGAGCGCGCACCAGGTCCTCGGTCGAAATGTCGCTTCGATCCTGCAAGATGGCCTCCTTGGCGGCGTTTTCGCAGGCCCGGGTCACCTCGGCATAGCTGAGGTTGCGGGCAGCCTCGGCCGAGCGCCTCCAGGAAACTTTTGCCGTGCCGAGCGCCGCCAGCTTGGTTCTCATCAGCTGAGTCGCCTGTTCCTTGTTCGGCATCGTGTATTCGATCGTGTCGTCGAATCGACGGAAGAGAGCAGCGTCGAGCAGCCGAGGATGGTTCGTCGCGGCGACGATCAGGCTCATGGACTCGTCTCGCTCGAGGAACTGAAGGAAAGAGTTCAGGACGCGCCGAATCTCACCGACATCACGGTCTGTGTCGCGGCGAACGCCGATGGCGTCGAATTCATCGAACAGGTACACGCCTCGTGTTCTGGCGATCGTGTCGAACACGACCCTGAGCTTCGCAGCGGTCTCCCCCATGTATTTCGTGATCAGGCCATCGAGCTCGATGGTGTACAGCGGCCACTGCAGCTCGCCGGCGCGCGCAGATGCCGTCATGGTCTTGCCGGAGCCCGGTGGGTGCGCGTTGCGGTCCATCGTGAACGCCCCGATCGGCGCATCGTGAACGGCTAGATCGGTCCATCGTGAACACCCGGATCGGTCCATGGTGAACGGCTAGATCGGTCATCGTGAACACCCAGATCGGCCGCGATGAACGGACCGGTTTCCTGACATGGCGGACTGCACCGTAGGGTGCGGCCCGGGGTGCGGGGTGGCGGCGGGAAGCGACGCTGGATGGTCCCAAGGGCCGGCCGGCCTCCAACAAGGAGGACCGATGGCCACGGAGCGACAGTCCATGACGAAGACGCGAGAGATCCTGAGGAAGAAGTGGGTGCTGAAGCTCAGCTACCGAGAGATCGGGCTGAGCGTCGGCGCGGCACCGAGCGGCGTGTGGTTGGCCGTCAGGCGGGCGGAGGCGGTAGGGTTGAACTGGGCGGCGGTGGAAGAACTCGACGACGGCGAGCTGGACGCTCGCCTCTACGCGAGAGAGCCGGCGGCGGGGAGCGTGCGAGCGATGCCCGATTGCGCCTGGATCGACACGGAGCGCCGCCGCGTCGGCGTGACGCTGCTGCTGTTGCACCTGGAGTACCTGGAGAAACAGCCGGACGGGTACCGCTACACGCGGTTCTGCGAGATCTACCGCCAGTGGCTCCGCCGGCAGCGGCTGTCGATGCGGCAGGTGTACCGGGCGGGCGAGAAGCTCTTCATCGACTACTCGGGGAAGAAGCCGTGCATCTGGGACCCCACCACCGGCGAGCGGATCGTGGTCGAGCTTTTCGTTGCGGCGCTGGGCGCCTCGAACTTCACGTACGCGGAGGCGTCGATGACGCAGCGGTCGCGGGACTGGATTGCCAGCCACGTGCGGACCTTCGAGTACATGGGCGGCGTCGCCGGCCTGCTGGTCCCTGACCAGCTCCGCAGCGGTGTCTCGAAGCCGGGCTGGTACGAGCCCTGCACGCAGCGGACCTATGACGAGCTGGCCCTCCACTACGAGACAGCGGTGATGCCAGCGCGTCCACGCAAGCCGCGAGACAAGGCGAAGGTCGAAGTGGCCGTCCAGATCGCGCAGCGATGGATTTTGGCCCGGCTGCGCAACGAGAGGCACTTCTCCCTCGACTCGCTCAACGGCCGGATCGCCGAACTGCTGGAGGATCTGAACGACCGGATGATGCGGCGGTATGGCGAGAGCCGACGACAGCTCTTCGAGCGCCTCGACCGGCCGGCGCTGAAGGCGCTGCCGGCGACGCGTTTCGTCTTCGCCGAGTGGAAGAACGCGGGCGTCAACATCGACTACCACGTCGCGATCGAGCACCACTGCTACTCGGTCCCGTTTCAGATCGCGAATGAGCGCGGCGTGCGGGTGGACGTCCGCTACACGTCGACGACGGTGGAGATCTTCCAGCGGGGCCGGCGAGTGGCCTCGCATGTGCGCAGCTACGAACGGGGCGGTTACACCACCGTCGCCGAGCACATGCCCAAGGCCCACCGCGACCACGCCGAGTGGACTCCGACGCGGATGATCAACTGGGCCGGCACCGTCGGGCCGAAGACGGCGGAGTTGGTCACGGCCATCCTGAACGAACGGCCGCATCCCGAGCAGGGCTACCGCGCGTGCCTTGGCATCCTGCGCCTGGAGCGGCGCTACGGCGGTCTACGCCTGGAGGCGGCGTGTGCACGCGCCGTCGTCGTGCGCGCACGCTCCGTCGACAGCGTCGACTCGATCCTGCGCAAGGGCCTCGACCGCATGCCACTGCCGGCCGCGGTCGTCGAGGCGCCGCCGGCTCGCCCCAACCTGCTTCACGAGAACGTCCGAGGCCGCGGCTACTACGACAACAACTGAACGAGAGGAACGCGATGCTGAACGAACCCACGATCGAGAAATTGAAGGCCCTGCGACTGGACGCGATGGCGTCCGCCTGGGGCGAGCAACAGAAGGACACCGGCATGACCAAGCTCACCTTCGACGAGCGCTTTGGCCTGCTCGTCGACGCCGAGAGTCTCTTTCGCGAGAACCGCCGGCTCGGGCGACTACTCAAGGAGGCCAAGCTCCAGCTGGGCCAAGCGTGCGTCGAGGACATCGACTATCCACCGAAGCGGGAACTGGACAAGGCGGTGATCCGACAGCTCGCCACCTGCCGGTGGGTGCAGGAACACCAGAACGTCATCGTCACCGGAGCGACCGGCGTCGGAAAAACGTACATCGCGTGCGCTCTCGCCCAGCACGCTTGCCGGCGCGGCTCCAGCGCGATCTACCGCCGCGCCTCTCGTCTCTTCGACGAACTGACTCTCGCGCGCGCCGACGGCACCTACGCCCGTCTCCTCTCGAAATTCGCCCGCACCGATGTGCTGGTGATTGATGATTGGGGACTGACGGCCGCCCGGGAGCAGGAGCGCCAGGACCTGCTGGAGATTCTGGAGGACCGGTACGGCGTAACCCGTCCACGAGCGGCGTAGCTGGACGGTTGCGGCGCTCAGGGCGCCGTGGCAGCCGGGTCGCCGGCGAGGCCGAGGAGAGGACTGCGGAAGACGCCGGCTAGGAGGAGGAGGTCGGGGTGCGCGATCGCCAAGCGGTCGGGCAGCAGCTCGCGGAGCTTCTCCTGCGGCCAGTGGTTGACGATGAGCTTCGTCACCAAGTGGAGGTAGGCGCGCGGGTTGACGCCGTAGGAGACGCACGTGGCGATGATGCTCAGGATGGAGGCAGTCCGCTCACCGCCGAGGTCCTCCCAGGTGAACAGCCAGTTACGCC
>JANPFD010000064.1:0-6301 GCA_031423255.1 Myxococcales bacterium
GACGGGAGCGTGCTGCGGACGACGTACAACGCCATCGGGCTAGTGGCCACGCAGGTGGACGTCTTGGGGCGGACGACGGCGATGGCCTATGACGATACCGGTCGGCTGATCAAGACGACGTTTCCTGACGGGACGAAAGAAGAGCAGACCTACGATCCCGAGGGCCGGAGGGCGACGAGCAAGGACCGGGCGGGGCGGGTGACCAGCTTCCTGTACGACAAGCTGGGACGGCTGAAGAAGACAACGTTCCCGGACAACACATTCACGCAGACGGGGTACGACCCGGGCGGGCGGCAGACCACGTCCACGAACGCCCGGAACGGGGCCACGACCTTCGAATACTTCGACGATGGCCGGCGAAAGAAGGTGACTGACCCGGTGAACAACGTCACCGAGATGACCTACGACCGGGCGGGCCGGCAGCTCACCCAGAAGGACGGGCGCGGGTTCACGACCACGTTCGTCTATGACGACGCGGGCCGGAGGACCAAGACCATCTTCCCGGACACCACCTTCACGGAGACGACCTTCGACGCGGTTGGCAGGAGGCTCACCGAGAAGGACCAGGCCGGGAAGGTCATCCAGTTTGGGTACGACTTCGAGGGCCGGCTGCTGACAGTGACGGATGCCCTGAACCAGGTCACGAGGTACGCCTACGACGAGGCCGGCAGCAGGGTCAGCCAGACCGATGCCAACATGCACGTGACCCGGTTCGAGTACGACAAGCTCGGGCGGCAGACCAAACGGATCCTGCCGGACGGGAAGGCCGAGACGAACGCCTACAATGCGAACGGCAACATGGTGTCCCGCAGGGACTTCCTGGGAAGGACCACAATCTACACTCACGACCTGGGCGACCGGCTGACCCAACGGCGGTATCCTGATGGGACGGTGGTGTCCTTCGGGTACACGGCTGCGGGAGCCCGGGAGACGGCGACGGACAGCCGCGGCACGACCACGTATGGCAGGGACAACCGCGACCGCGTGACGTCGCTGACTTACCCGGACGGCCGGGTACTCGGATACGGCTACAACGCCGATGGCGACCGCACCTCGCTGACGGCGACCATCGGGTCCACCGTGCTGACCACCGGCTACGGCTTCGACCTGGCCGGGCGAATGACCAGCGTGACCGATTTGGCGATGCGCAGTTACACCATGGAGCACGATGCCGTGGGGCACATGTCCAAGCTGATCCGGCCGAACGGCACGGAGACCAGGTACACGTTCGACAACCTGGAGCGGCTGACCGACGTCGTCACGTTGAACTCGATGACCATGACGACGCTGTCGAGATTCCAATACACGCTAGGCGCGACGGGCATCCGGACCCGCCTGGACGAGGGCGACGGGACGGCGAGGGTGTACGAGTACGACCACCTTTACCGCCTGACGAAGGAGACGGTGACCAGCCCTGGGCCGAACTACGTGAAGAACTTCGGCTACGACCCCGTCTCCAACCGGCTGACCCAGGCCACGACGGGCACCGGGGCCGGGTCGGTCGGGTACACGTATGACTCGCGGGATCGCCTGCTGACCGAGAACAGCACCAGTTACACGCACGACGACAACGGCAACCGCCTCACCAAGACCGGGGGCGACGTCTACACCTGGGACTTTGATGACCGCCTGAAGAAGGTCACGAAGCCCGACGGCACCGTGATCGAGCACCAGTACGACGTGGACGGGAACCGGGTGCAGACGAAGGTGACGCCGACGGCCGGCTCACCCGCGATCACGAACTATTTGGTCGACACGACCGGCGGGCTGAGCCAGGTAGTGGCGGAGACCGATGGCACGGGGACGCTCGGCGCCTACTACGTGCGGAAGGGCAACGAGCTGCTGGCCGTGATCCGCGGGAGCGACATCCGGTACTACGTGGCCGATGGCCTAGGGTCGGTCCGAGAACTGCGGGACGGCACCGGTGCCGCGACCGACACATTCAGCACGACCGCCTTTGGCGAGAACCTGACTCGCACCGGGACGGACGCGCAGCCGTACGGCTTTGCGGGCGAGGCGATCGACCAGCTCTCGGGCCTGTCCTACAACCGTGCTCGCTGGCTAGATCCGGCTCGAGGGGGGTTCTTGAGCATTGACCCTGTCACAGGGCGAACGTCTGCTCCCGTGACATTCCACCCCTACCTCTACGGCGGCGCCAATCCCGTCTCGAAGGTCGACCCAGGTGGTAAGCAGTTCTTTACAGTTGGGCAGGTGCTAGTCGCGTCGGCGATCGCCTTCGGCACCGCCTATTACGCCATCCCATTCGTTTACAAGGTAACCAGATTCGTCAAGGCAACAGCCGACGCACAACCCTGGCAGAGTCTTGATTCTCAAACGTACAGCGAATTCAAGAGAGGAGTAGCTGCAATCAATCTAGACATGCCTCCATTCCCGCGAATTGATGATATCGAAGACGCGATGAACAGCGTTCGATTCACCTTCGCTGAAATACTCCCGCTCGGGCAGACGCAGCAGGGTGCGACCAAGGCGCACATCAATATTGACCTTCTAAACAAATGCCTGCGTGCGTCTCCCCCGTCGCCGAGCCATGTTGACTGCAATACTCTGTACCAGGTTGCGATTGGCGAGTTTCAACACACAGGCCCAGGGGGTAGTTTTGTTGATGACGACCACGCCAGAGAGGTTTGGAAGAGAGCGGTTGAAAAAAGTCCATGGGGGCCACCGATTGGGAACATAGGGCATCCATGACGCAGGAGCGTTCGCCCGCCTGGCCTATCGCACCGAGGATGCGCTTGGCTCCATGCGCAGGAGTCACGACGACCACTCGAAGACTGATCGCAGCGGCCGCCGCGGCAATGTGTCTTCTGGAGCGGCCACTCCAGGTTTTCGCCTGCAGCGGTCCAGATGGACATCGAGAGATAGCGGAGAATACCCGGAACGGGTACGTGGCACTGCTGCTAGCGGTACTGTGTTTTACAGCGTCCATCATCGTCCGAAAACTGAAAGGCCTATCGCTGATGCCGTTCTGCCTTTTGGGGCTGATGTTCGCCGCCTATCCGTTCATTCCAAAGTCGGTAGCGGGCGACTGCGGTGTCCGATATGCGGCAGGCACGATGGTGTTGGCCATCGTGTCGGCCGTAGCCTTGGCTCTTCAGATCCAAAAGAAGTCGAGGGTATAAAGGAAGACGCGTGCGTGTCCGTGTTGTGGGCCGAAGTGACGTCGTACGAAGTGGCGGAATTGAGGTCCCAAGGAAACGGGGCGGCGGCCGGACTGACATCCTAAAAGTTGGTCCGCGTGGTCGTACGCGTGGTCGCCAGGGCCCGGGGACGAGGACTCGCCGGCGTTCTCGAGTTGACGTCGCAAACCAGGGGCGAGCGCAGGGCGTCCTGTGCCGAAACTCGATCGGTGGGAACGCGAGTCTTTCCTGATGGTTACTTGTGGCGATGAGCAATTGTGTCGTCGGCGTCCCCAAGCGATACTCGTCTCCATGAAGCGCGTGGTGTTCGGCGTTGTCTTGATGCTGGCCGTCCTCGGGGGAATGGCAGCGACTCGTGTCAGCCGGGCCGGGAATCCGGTGAGCGGAACGATCACCTACGATGTACGTGGCAGGGCCGTGCAGATCGTGGACTCGACTGGTAGGCAGGTGAGTCTCCGGTACTGCGCCGACACCGACCGCGACGCCTGCGAAGTGCGCTGGTCACAGTAGCCGGCGTCGAAGGTCTACCGGCGGAATCGTAGGTCCCTGCGGTGGGTTGACCGCAGTTCGAGGGGTCCATTCACACGGGTTTCGCGGGTCGCATTGTGATTGCGGTCTCAAGTCCGTGGCATTCATGGCCGATGGGGAATGGTCTCGGAGGGGGCGCCGAGAGAACAGGCGATCGCTCTGGCCAGAAACCTCCATCCTCGTCGCGCGACGCGTGCAACTCGGGCGCGGCGTCCAGTTGTCGCCGCCCTTCCTGCCCCGCTGCAGTTCCTTGTCTTGGCAGTGGCGGCTTGGATGAATGCGGAACAGGCGGCGGTGATCGACTACCTGCGCGCGGAACTTCGGTCTGTGCTCGAAAGTACCGGGCGCAAGCAGGTCCGTCTCACTGCTACGGGTCGCCGTCGCATCGCGACCGCAGCGATGAAGATCAGCCGTCGGGTGCTTGCGCAAGTGGCGAGCGTCGCGAACCCAGACACCATTTTGCGATGGTATCGGGAACTCGTCGCCGCCAAGTACGATGGCGCCAAGAAACGCTTGCCGGGGCGGCCGCGCAGGGCAGCCGAGATCAGGCGCCTGATCGTCACCATGGCCATGGAGAACGGGAAATGGGGCTACACGCGTATCCGGGGCGCCTTGAGGAACTTGGGGCACGAGATCGGCCGCAACACGATCAAGCGGGTGCTGCGGGAGGAGGGGCTCGATCCTGCTCCTGAGCGTGGGCGACAAACTCCCTGGGCTTCGTTCATCGAGGAGCATCTCGGGGCGATTGCGGCGGCCGACTTCTTCAATGTCGAAGTGCTGACGTGGAAGGGCCTGGTGCGCTTCTACGTGTTCTTCGTCATCGACATTGCGACGAGGAAGGTCGAGATCGCGGGCATCAGCCGAAGCCCTGATGGCCTTTGGATGGATCAGATAGCCCGCAATCTGGTGGACGTCGATGACGGGTTCTTGCTGGGTGCATAGGTGATTCAAGCGACCCGTCCTACGGCGTCACTTGTGGCCGATAAGGTCCCTTCTGTAAACTTCCCCCCGTCGGCCCCCGGGTTGCTGGACCGGGCGCGGTTGGCGAGCCGGTCATGCACCGAGGCGGTAATGTTCTTCAGGGGGGTCACAGCAGTACCTGGAGATAGGGGCGTAGCGTACGTTCGACTCGCAGTTGGTGGGAGTACCGGACGAGGACGTCGAGGTTCTTGTGCCGCCGTTCGCGCCAGGTCTTCAGGGCTTCCAGACAGACGTCGAGGCCCAGCTTGTTGCGGTACCGGAAGCAGTCGGCGACGGTCTTCTCGGGGCTGTAGATCCGCACCGCGACGCCGTCCAGCGTGTGCGTCTCGACGCCCTCCGAGAAAGCTGCTCCCGAGAACCAGAAGAACCGGGTCGGGGGGTACTTAATCCTTGGCCGCTCCGAGCCGCGCTCGATGGCCATCTGGACCTCGTGGGGGATCTCGGTCGTGAGGTCATGGTAGGCGAGGGCGGAGATGAGGCACACAACGCCGCGGGGAACGCGGGTTGCCACGGTGACGAGGTCGGGATTCGCCAGGGGCGCCGCCGCACTGAGACGGTAGAGGCCACGCCCTAGCGGCTGGATGATCCCCGCATCCCGCATCCCGTAGAGGGACCTCCGGCTAATCCCGAGCTTCAGCGCCTGGGACATGCGCACCATCCCTCCGCGCTTCTGGAGGATGCCGATTGCCGGAGCGAAGGGCCCCGTCGCCGAGTGGTCACCTCGCATCTGATACAAGATACCATCATATCTCGTATACATGAAGGTAACTTGTTCCGAGGCGCCCAGCGTGCATGGTCATCGTCCGGTTCCTTTTTTCACGGATCCTCGGCCGAAACGGGAAGCGAGTTCCCGAAGAGTCCCGGCCTTGGCGAGGCTGTAGGCGAATTGCCCCTCCGGTGTATTCGCCCATGAAGCGGCTGCCTCTTCGTGGCGTGCCGCCTGGTACCCGCGGGCGAGGCCGGACGCATCCCCCGTTGTCCTGCCGGCGCGGTAGCTCAACACTCCCACCAGCGTAAACATCAGCGTCGACCCCGCCACGCACCCGCTGATCCACTGCCACCGCTTCGTACTCGCGGCGCGGGCGGCGATGTCCAGCGCGCTCTTCGCCACCGCCTGCGCCAGGTCCGCCTGGGCACGAGCCGACGCCGCCTTGAACTCCGCGTCTGCGGTCGCCTTTGCCGTCACCAGCGTCTCGGATGCCGCCTTCTGTATTAGCGCCGGGAACCTCCCGTACAACGTCTCGTAGTGCCCCAGGACCATCAGGAGGAGCCACACGGCGTCGTTGTTCCCGAGGTTCAGCGCATCACGGACCCGGTACAGCTCCTGCTTCTCCTTGTCGGTCGCCTGCCTCCCGAGGAGCTTCGAGAATGACTCCTCGATCGTATTCAACGGACGACCTCCGCGAGCATCATCTTGTACTCGCCCTGCCACCTCTGGAGTTCGATCCGGGATCCGAAGGACAGCTCCGCGACCGCCTTGTGTATGGGCAGCCGGTCCTTGTTGATTGCCTCCGACACCCGGTCCGCCACGTCCGGGAAGTTGAGCGTCTTGCCTCCGCGGCCCTCGATCTCCTTCCGCAGGTCCGACCCGTTGTACATGTCGAACTTCCCCTCCTCGCCCCAGTACAGATTCC
>JANPFD010000065.1:0-5606 GCA_031423255.1 Myxococcales bacterium
CAAACTGACCGGCGTACCGACATTCAGCGGGAAGACCGGGGATCTCGTCTGACACTGGCTCAATCTGTCCTGGTGCTCGCGCCGCAGGGGCGCGATTGCGGTCTGGCGTGCGAGATGCTTCGCAGCAACCGCATCGAGGCCGTCCCCTGCGCGAGCTTCGATCAGGTCTTCGATCTGATGAGCCAGCCGGTGGGCGCCCTGCTGGTGACCGAGGAGATGCTCACCGGCGCCGAGGTCCACCGCCTGGCGCAGTTTCTCGATGCGCAGCCGCCGTGGTCGGACCTGCCGATCGTTGCCTTCGCCTCCGGGCACGACCACCTTCGCAATGACGCCGTCAAGCGGATCGCCTCGCTGGGCAACGTCTCCTTCGTGGACCGCCCGGTGCAGCGCCGGACGATGATCATCGCGGCGCGGGCGGCGCTACGGGCACGGCTGCGGCAGTACGAGGCGCGGCGGGCGATCGAGGGGCGCGATCAGTTCTTGGCGATGCTGGGCCACGAGTTGCGCAACCAGCTGGGCGCCATCGTGCTGGCGATCGAGATCATCGGGCTGCGCGGCCAGCCCGACCCGCGGCTGGCCAAGCAGGTCAGCCTCATCGAGCGGCAGTCCCGACACCTCGGCCGCCTGGTCGACGATCTGCTGGACGTCGCTCGCGTCACCTCGGGCAAGGTGACCATCAACCGGGCCGAGGTGGATCTGAACCTGCTGTGCCAGCGGTGCGTGCAGAGCAGCGAGCTTCTGACCCAGACCCATGGCCTGCATATGAAGTTCACGGCCGCGCCCGGGCCGACGCTGGTCCTGGGCGACGTGGTCCGTCTGGAGCAGGTGCTGACCAACCTCCTCACCAACGCCATCAAGTTCACGCCGCGCAACGGTCAGATCGACGTCACCGTCGCCCGTCAGGACACCGAGGCCGTGGTGGTGGTCAGCGACACCGGCACCGGCATCGCCGAGGAGCACCTGCGAAGGATCTTCGATCTGTTCGCCCAGACGCCGACGACCCTCGACCGGACCCGCGGAGGCCTGGGGCTGGGCCTGACTCTGGTGCGAACCCTGGTGGAGATGCACGGCGGGACCGTGTCCGCCCGCAGCGAGGGACCGGGCCGCGGCAGCCAGTTCGAGGTGCGGCTGCCTCTGCACCTGGGCGCCGTGAACACAGTCCCCGTCTCGGCTTCCGCTCTTACCTCGTCCCCTGATCGTCGCCGCATCCTGGTGGTCGAGGACAACAGCGACATCCGCGAGATGCTGGAGGAGACGCTGATCGAACTGGGCCACATCGTTGAGTCCGCGGTCGACGGCCCCCAGGGCCTGCACCGGGTGCTCACGTGGGGGCCCGACGTCGCCCTGGTGGACATCGGTCTTCCCGGCTTCGACGGCTATCATCTGGCGCGAGAGATACGGCGGGCCGCGCGCCCAGACGTTTTCCTGGTTGCCATGACCGGCTACGGCCAGCCCGAGGACCGGAAGCGGGCCTTCGACGCGGGTTTCGACGAGTACCTGGTCAAGCCGGTGGATATGCAGACGCTGGCCCGAGTCATCGAACGCCGGCCGAGTAACGTATCCCGCCCGCGTCCGCGATAGAACAGCCTCGATGAAGGCGGCGGGGAGGGCCATCCCATGGCTGCGGCGGACAGCTCTGGTCCAGTCCGGTTGCAAGGTCCCAAGCCCGCAAGCGTTCGCGGCAAGGCCACGAAGTTCCCTTCTGTCACCTTCCAGTTCGACTCCGCGCCGGCCGCAGACGCCACCCCGGTGCCGACGACTGCGGCGGCCGTGGTTCGAGGAGTAAAAGTGGGCCCGCCGGCCGCAAGCACACGTCAGTCATCGTCGTTGTCTTCGATGCTCTTTCCGCGAGCCGCCAACTCGGCTTGCCGCTTCTCGACTGACCCCCACCAAGGGGGCGTCGCTAGTGGTTCACCGAGGGCCTTTCGAGGGCTGCCCGAGTACTGGTGATGGTGGTGAATCCACGGGGGTTCACCGGGGGAACCGACGCCAGTGCCCATAGCTGCGTCACAAGGGCTTTGTCCCTCAGGAACGCCTCGGCTTCCTTCGGATGGATGTTGGAATCCCGGCCTGGGGCCAGCAATCGGAGGAAGTCGTACAGGTTGTCAATGATGATCTCGTCACCGCCTTCGAGGCTCTTCAGCGTTGCCACCCGGTGGTCGAACGACCAAAGAGGGCTGCTCACTCTGAACAGAACGTAGCGATGGGAGACGTACTCGGTCCGATGTGCGACCGCAGCGACGCCGCCAGCCACTCGAAATTGGGCGAGCGCGAGCGGCGCAACCTTGGGCAGAAGTACCTCCGTGACCGCGCCGATTACCTTCGCGCGTGGAGCGGCACCTTCTGGGTGAAGCCGGCGCTGCCAGGGGCGGGCGACGTCCAGCCACTCCGCCGGATCGCCATCCGCTTCGCGCGCAAGTCTGACCAGCAGACCCTGTTCGCGCGGCCGGAGCGCCTGGTACTCCGAACTTTCGAAATGAGCCCACTCCATCACCCGCTGGAACACCCGGCGGAACTGTTCCGTTCCGAGCCTGAGCCACGTCCCGCCTCTACCAACGTCAAAGGCAAGGAATTCCGCGAGCCCGATCGCCTTATAGGCAGACGCAATGTGTTCGTTCTGTGCCGTGCCGGTCGCGGCATGGATCGCCGACTCCATCTGGCGCTGGTGATATGCGAGCGCCGTCTCGAATAGCCCCACGCACACCCGCTCATGCGTTTCGCCCCGAGAATCAGCATGTTTCACGATCCATCCTTGCGCGTCCACGCTCGGGAGATCGGGGAAGCGATCGAAGATTTCGTAAAACTCCTTCCACGTGACCGGGTCAGGGCGTTCCCCCAGGTCGGCGTGATAGAGAATCTGCTCACTGGGCCAGAACCGTCGATCCGCGAGCGCCATCAGAAGGTCACGCGCTCGCGTCTTCGCGTCGTTGTCGGACAGCTTGGCCGTGTCCACCACACTGTCGATCGTCACCCGGAACTCATCCGCCTCTTTCTTGTGCTCGCCATCCTTTCGGCTCACCAGACGCATCACACTCGCCTGGCTCACAGCCTTCACCAACTCTCCCGGAACGAACAGGCGCGCCGCGATACCTGGGAAATGGAACCGAATCAGAGACGTCAAGATCACAAGTGTCCAGTCGATCTCCCCGGCCTGATGTCGCTGAACCTCTGGGGCGAGGGTAGCAAGAGAGCGAATGAACGTTCGCAGGGCACGCGGGCTCTCCGGGAAGAACCCGAATTCCTGCTTGACGGCAGCGGAATCCACAAAGGGACAGAGATCGCGCAGATCACGTTGTGCGAGCCGCCACCGCTGCTCTGGCTTCGTCGTCGGAACGTTGAGCGGGTACTCGACGATCTTTTCAAGGAACTGACGCCTGTCGGCAAATCCTGGGTGGTGTTCCTTCAGCGCCGCACCGATCGTCTCTGGATCGAGAGCGAGCACCCAACTCAGGCCGGGAATGTCCAGGATCTCGCGAACTGCGAACAACAGCTGCGGGATCAGCCCGGGGTCAGCCCGATCCACGTCGTCGACGAGGACTACGATCCGTTTCTTTGTGCTACGAGCGACGTTCCCGAGTTGGACAGCCATCTCCGCCAGTCCGCGCTTCGGGTTCGGAAGCAACGCCCGTACGACTCGCTCAGCGATCCCTGAGCCCGTGACCTGTTCCGCGACGTCTGCGGTGCCTTCGAGCCCATCGGCTATCTCGCCTAAGTAGGCGGTCCACTCATTGTCGACGCCCGCCTCGGCGAGGGCCTGACGCAGCTCTTTCACGAACTCCGCCCACATCAAGCGCGTCTGGACGTGGCCCCAAGGGTTGAACCGTACGACCACGTGCCGCTCCGCCTTCGCCATCTCTTCCACGAACCCGAGAACGGTTGTCTTCCCGGAACCCCAACCGCCGTACACCCCGATCCGCACCGAGTATCCTTTGGGTGCGTCCGCGGCGATGCGTGCGATGCGCCGAGCAAACGGCCGTCTGCCCAGCAAGTCCTCCTGTGCTGGCGCGTCGACGCCAGATCGTCGGGAGGTCATGCCAGTGCCCGGCAGCACGTTGGCAGCTTCGACGCCAGTCGTGAAGTTCGTGTCAGCGCTCGGACTCGTCCGGGCACAATCCTCGGCACGTGTGCCTCCCGCCCCATTTCCTAGAAAGGTACGTCGTCGTCGCCGAGCGGGGGCGCGCCCAGATCAGATGGCGGCTCAACGCCGGAGGGGCCACGAAGATCTTCGGCGGCGGACTTGGTGACGACCTCAACGCTGTTGGCCACGATGTCGCCGTAGACTTTTCCTTGCCAGTCGCATCCGCCGAGCCGACCGCTGACGGACAACACCGAGCCTGGCGTCCATTCCGCTGCCTGCTCCGCGAGTCGCCCAAAGACCTTGATCGGGACCATCTGTGGATACTGTCCCTTGGTCTCGAAGATGAGCGTCAGGAGCGATTTGCCCGCCTTTGAGACAAAAGTATCGATGCGCAGATGGGTTCCCTCGCCCTGGAACGTGAACTCGCTCATTTTCTCTTTTCGTTCTTGGTCAACTCTTCGGTTTCTCGTGACTGTCCGCGGCCTGCGGTTTCCCCGCGGTTTCGTCGCCTTTGTAGTCGCCGATGACGCCCTTCAGAGGACAGACCTTGAATGCCGGGCACTTTTTGCAGCCGGCAACGATCGCGATCGGGCACAGGGTCATGTCAGGTCTCCTTTTGCTGAGCGTCGCATGAAACCGTTCAGCTCCAGCGTGGTCATCGAGGGCATGACCAGCTTGGCGTCGGCCACGGTCCCGAGCGGTGCGAACAACCGACGCAGGTCCATCTCGGCGGTACTGCAAGAGAGATTCTCCACGTACGGCCGCCCGCCCATGAGCGGACGGTAGCATGGCCCGAGCAGCGACCGGCATCGATGTACCAGCTTCGTCGGCTGTCCGCGCTCGATCTTCGTTGGCGCCGGAATCCGCGTCAGCTCGAAACCGTCGGAGATGGCCTTGGCGATCCACGGCGGGTCGTCGTCGAACGTCACCGCCACCGAGCCGATCTTGACTCGACTAGCCGCAATGCCGTTCGGTTAAGACGACGCATGGGCAGGGCGCTTGCGGGCGTAGTTGCTCATCTTGATCTTCACGGCACGCGGGTAGCGACGTGATGTCCGACGTGGAGGCAAGACGAGACGGGTGAAGAATTCGCGCATGGTTTTGAGACGAGTCGGCAGTGCGCCGGGGGAGGCGATGGCGCACCAGGCCCACGTGTCGCAGACGATGCGAAGAGCGGCGACGAAGCTGATGCGCGTGGGCTCGACACCGAGGTCGTCTGCGGTGCGTTCCATCTCGACGCGGACGAGGTTGTACGCGAGGAGGATGCCCCAGACCTCTTGCTCAATCCCTTTGACCGTGCGGCTTCGGATCGTTTCCTGGCGGTCGAGCATCTCGGTCTTGATCTCGTCGTACCCCAACTCAAGTTCCCAGCGCTCATGGTAAAGCGCGACGACCTCGGCGGCGGGGTGAGCCTCCGCGTCGACCATCGAGGTAATCAACGTCTGCGGCCGAAAGCCTTTGCGCTGATACCTGATCGCGCGTGCCAAGTAGGTCTTCGGGAGGGCTGGGTCGTACTTGCGCGCCTGCG